>NZ_CP014282.1:2597500-3292500 GCF_001595725.1 Bacillus thuringiensis | reverse complement strand
ATCCGGTTCAATGCTTAACTTATTAATTTTTTCATCAATTTTCTTTTTTAGATTAGTAGCTTTTATAACTTGCTGAGATAGCATAGATCGATACCAGTCGTTCAATAGAGAGGTTAATTGCTCATTTCCTTTTACTGAGACACTCATAATATACGCCCCCATTTTCTAAAAAAATCCTAATCCAATTTAATTATAAACATCATAACAAAATAGAAGAAAAAATGGAGTGATATTACAATATTTTTCAAGAAAATTCATAAAAAACAATCAATTTGTGTCGAATATACGTAGAATAAAACATCCAAAAATAATCAAAAGATGATATGAGTCTTTATACGTTCTATTAGGTGAACTAAGAAACTGTGATTGAAGATTTATGAAATTTCCTTATATATAAATTTAATAATGATTGGGGATTTAGAAAGTTCCATGGAAAGTACATATCAACCTGATTGGAAGATTGGAAATTTAATAACTAGTGATACATTTTACTTAACGCAACATTTTGGTGCGCAAATGAAAATTTTTAAAGTCCACACAAATGGTACCCTAGAACGATTCCAAACAATAGAACCAGAATTAAAATAAAATTTTTGCAGGATCGATTAAATTCATTCCTTGTTATGCAAACACATTTTCAGCGGAAATAACTTCTTTACTATTTTGCGCTAGACAGACTTTATAAAAAATGGTTACATTTCCTGATCTTGAAATAATCCTTTCAAATTACAATCCTACTTTTTCTAAAAATTTTACTGCATCAACAATATTTGTAGAAGTAATTGCTAAAAAATTTTTTCAAATAAAATTTATAAAAGCTTGATAGGCGATACCAAATGAAAATACCGTAGCTACTATATGTGCAGTCCATTTAGGCATATTTAATTTCAATACGGTACTGTACAAGATTCCATATACGATACAAATGATTAATATGAATGCAATGAATTGAAGAACTAATAAAAATAGCGGTTGTTCCATTTATTCTCACTTCCTTTATTTAATATATTAATAATTTATTTAAATGTGAAAGTTATATTTCTATGAATTTCCAAAAAATGTGATATGAAAGGCATAGTAGTAATCACAAGAATTACTGCAAAACTATAATGGAACTAAAAGTATTATGACGAGATCAGTAAAATAGTAAAGAAGGTCGCGATTCACGGCGACCTTCTTTACTATGCGTTATACCCAAATAATTTTAAATCTTCTCCTGAATCTGAAATGATTTTCTCAAATCGTAATCCTACTTTTTCTAAAAGCTTTCCTGAGGCGATGTTATCTACAGAAGTAATTGCTACAATTCGTTTCATGCCGAGCTTTTGTACACCGTATTCGATTGTCGCAGAAGCTGACTCGTAGCCATATCCTTTTGAACGGAATGTCTCTAAAAAGGCAAATCCGATATCAACGTCTTCTAATGAATCTCTTTTAATAAGGCCACACATACCAAGTGGAGTGAGATCTTCTTTTCGTTCTACTAAGTAAAGGCCAAATCCGAGTTTGTTATACATATCGATGGGACCGTTTACAATATATTTTTTTGCATCTTCTAAGTTTCTAACTCCTTTGTCACCAATAAACTGAATCCATGCAGGATCGTTTACTAACTCAAGAATAAAAGGAGCGTCTTTTATATCAAACCAACGAAGGTTAAGACGCTCGGTTTCAAGAACTATCAATGATTACACCATCTTTAAAAAGTTATAACAATTAGTATGGATTGTGTAAAACAAAAGTGCAACATATTTTAGTGGGGCTTTGTTTGTTCACATAAAGTTCGTTTGTTTTGTATAGAGAGATATTTTATAATTAGGACTGATTGTAAAGAGTGAGATGCTTATACAATGACTCCTAGGTGACTAGGAGTTTTTACTATATAACTATCATTATTACTAAATATGACACACTACACATTCTACTCAAGGAGGTACATAATGAAGAAATTATATAATGCATCGTTTACGTATTTGATTATCGGTTTATTATCAGGGATTTTCGCTAGGGAGTATGGTAAGTATAAAGGGATTTTAGGATCTACTTTGTTAAATCTTTTGCATACACATACACTTGTACTTGGCTTTTTCTTCTTTTTAATTGCTTTAGGATTAGCAAAAGTATTCGCGTTTCATGAAGTGCAAGGGTTTAATAAGTGGTTTGTTTTACATAATATTGCATTAACATTAATGTTAGGTTCGCTAGCAGCGAGAGGGCTTCTTCAGTTAAATGGAGCTGACTTTAAAGGGTTAACTTATATTGTAGGATTTTCTCATTCGTTGATGGCAGTTACTTTAATTTGGTTTATGTTGTTAATAAAGAAATCGTTTAAAATGTAGTGAAAAAGAACTTGTAGCGTCTGCTGCAGGTTCTTTTTTGTATGTTCAGGTTTAATAATCTTATTTTTCTAATTATTTTGTATAAAGATGGTATACTTGTTTTAAAATTAAAAAGGAGAGTTGATTATGGAAATAACAATTGAACATGTAGTAAATGAATTAAAAGGCATACTTCCTGAAGATCGAGTAGTAATAAATATGACAGTACGAGAGTTACATAGTAAAGATGAATCTTACCATAGTAGTAGTTTACCTGATGTAGTTGTTTTTCCAAAAACGACCGAAGAAGTTAGCGCGATAATGAAAATAGCGATTCAGCACGGAACAGCTGTCGTTCCATTTGGAGTAGGGTCCAGTTTAGAGGGACATGTAATTCCTTACGAAAAAGGAATTACAATGGACTTTTCTCTTATGAACAAAATACTTGAAATAAGAGAAAAGGATTTTCTTGTGAGAGTACAGCCAGGGGTGACGCGCTCTCAGCTTAATAAAGAATTGAAAAAGTATGGATTATTTTTTAGTGTAGACCCAGGAGCTGATGCAACGTTAGGAGGAATGGCTGCTACAAATGCGAGCGGAACGACAGCGGTAAAGTATGGGGTAATGCGTGATCAAGTTCGAGATTTAGAAGTCGTTCTTGCTGATGGAGGAGTAATACATACCGGGAATTTAGCGGCGAAGTCATCATCAGGTTATCATTTAAATGGTATTTTCGTAGGCTCAGAAGGAACACTTGGATGTTTCACGGAGTTAACTTTAAAAGTATACGGTATACCAGAACATGTTATGGCTGCGAGGGCATCGTTTCCAACTATAAATGATGCAGTAGAAGCTGTAATTAACATATTACAAGCAGGTATTCCAATCGCGAGAATTGAACTCGTTGATGAATTATCTATGAAACAAGTAAATTATTACAATGAAACAAGTTACAGAGAAGAACCGACACTGTTTTTAGAGTTTCACGGCAATGAAGCAGGGTTAAAGCAAGATATTGAATTTACGAAAGAAATCGTTCTTGATCATAAATGTATAGAAATTGCGTTTGAGACGGAAACAGCAGCGAGAAATAAACTGTGGGATGCAAGACATAACTTAGCGTATAACTTAGCGTACTCTTACGTGCATAGTTATCCTGGTAAAAAGCTAATGAGTACAGACGTATGTGTGCCAATTTCGGAATTAGCTGGAGCGATTCAACATGCGAAAGAGGTATTAGATAAAGTAGGGCTTATTGGCGGTATTCTAGGTCATGTTGGAGATGGGAATTTCCATGTACTCTTAATGATTGACACAAATGATAAAGAGGAAGTAAAGAAGGCGGACGAAATAAACGAAAGTATCGTTCTGTATGCTCTTAAACGAGGAGGAACGTGTACAGGAGAACATGGCGTTGGAATCGGAAAACGAAAGTATCAAGAAGAAGAACATGGGGCGGCATTATTTGTAATGGAGAAAATAAAGAAAGCTCTTGATCCGCAAAATATTTTGAATCCGAATAAGGTGTTTCAATTAAAAGATAGGGGCTGATTGGATGAAAGTACTAGAAGCGATAAGTAATATAGCTGGAAAGTATTTTGCATTTTGGGTTATTTGTATGGCAGCTATTGCATACTTCATTCCCGTGCCATTTCTAGGGTTAACTAGTTACATAACGATTTTACTTGGGATTGTAATGTTTGGGATGGGATTAACATTAAAGGCTGTTGATTTTAAAATCATCGCTACAAAACCATTGCCAGTTATTATCGGTGTATGTGCTCAGTTTATTATTATGCCACTTGTCGCATACGTACTAGCCTACGTTATGAATTTACCAGCGGAATTAGCAGCTGGATTAGTGTTGCTCGGTTCAGTACCGGGTGGCACTGCATCAAATGTTATGGTTTATTTAGCAAAAGGGAACTTAGCGTTGTCTATTGCAATGACTTCATTATCAACATTACTAGCACCAATTGCTACACCACTCATTTTACTATTACTTGCAGGGCAATGGATGCCAGTACATGCTATGTCCATGTTTCTTTCTATCGTACAAGTCATTATTGTGCCTATTATTTTAGGACTAGTAGTGAAAAAGTTTTTCCCTCGTATCGTTAATAAAGGAATGACTGTTATTCCTTTAATATCGGTTGTAGCAATTATTATTATTGTTTCCGCAGTTGTTTCAGCAAATGTAAGTAGCATTACTTCTTCAGGACTTCTTATTTTTATTGCAGTGATGCTCCATAATGCTTTCGGTTTTTTGCTCGGATATATAACTGCGTTCGTACTTGGACTAGACGAAGGGACAAGAAGGGCTATTTCAATAGAAGTAGGAATGCAAAATTCTGGCTTAGGTGTTGCACTGGCGACAGCGCATTTTGGACCTGCTGCTGCACTCCCAAGTGTATTAGCGGCGGTATGGCATAACATTGCAGGACCAATTTTAGCAACCATCTGGTCAAAAAATGCAAAGAATACTTTCAGCGATGAAAATGTATTAATAAATATAGAAAAATAGGAATGATAAATAATGCAAAAACGTATTGTACATTTTGAAGGAATGGTTGTATTTTTAGCCACGATTTATATGTATTTGATATATGAGTTTAGTTGGATTATATTTTTTGTATTCCTTTTAGCGCCAGATTTATCCATGTTAGCGTATGGGATCAATAATCACGTTGGTGCGAAAATATATAATGTATGTCACACATATATCATATCCATATTAATTGTTCTAATAGGTGTCTATTTTAAGATAGATACCGTTATAATGATTGGCTTAATATGGACAGCACATATTGGAATGGATCGAATGTTTGGATATGGATTGAAATATGAGACGAATTTTAAGGATACTCATATTCAACGGTTATAATTTGTTTTGAGAAGAGGGGTACGTTGAAGCAGAGAATTGCTATCGAAGAATATAATGTCAAATGGGAAAGTGAATTTAATAAAATACACACTCTTATTAACAATGTAATGGAAGACAGCATTGTATCTATTGAACATGTTGGGAGTACATCTGTTAAAGGGCTTGCATCAAAACCAATACTAGATATTGATGTTGTAATAGAAGAGTTCGAAATTTTTCATGAGGTAGTAAAAAAACTTGAGAAGATAGGGTACTATCATCAGTTAGAATGGAGATTTAAAGGAAGAGAGGCGTTTGGAAGAAAGGATGCGTTCGTTCCATGGAACGAGGGAAATACAGTTTGGATGGAACATCATTTATATGTGTGTGATAAAAATAGTGAAGAGTTGAGAAGGCATATAGCGTTTCGAGATTACCTTCGTGAACATGACGATGTTGCTGCTGAATATGGACGTTTAAAGGAAGAGTTAGCGAGAGAGATGAAAAATCGATCTAGTTATATTGAGGGTAAGACCGTATTTATTACAAATATATTAGAAAAAATAAACTAAAGCAGCATGGAATACATGCTGCCTATTGTTTTGAAATAGAAAGCTGCCATTATAAAACAAATACAAACTGGCCCTGTTGATTGATGCGGTTACTAAATATAATAGGAAATAAAATAGAAAAGAGCGGAAAAGAGGGAGCTTATGTACATACCAAAATATTTCACAATACAAGATGAAGAGATGGAGTACGAAATAATGGAACAAAATAGCTTTGCGACATTATTTTCTCAACATAACGGAGAACCATATGCAACGCACTTGCCGTTGTTATTAAATAGGGAGACCCTTACTTTACATGGTCACTTCGCACGGCCGAATGAACAGTGGAAAGATATTGGGACTCAGCAAGTACTAGCTATATTTCAAGGACCACATAGTTACATCTCTCCGTCATGGTATGAAACAAACAATGCAGTACCAACATGGAATTACGTTGCAGTGCATGTATATGGTGAATTAGAAATTGTTGAAGATGAGAAGACATTAGTAGATTCTCTTCAAGATTTAGTAAATAAATATGAAGATCCAGAGAGCACCTACTCACTTAATGATGTAGATCCGAATTATATGGGAGGATTAAGTAAGGGAATAGTTGGATTCAAAATAAAGATAAATAAAATAGAAGGAAAAGCGAAGTTAAGTCAAAATCATTCTGTAGAGAGACAGAATTTAGTTGTGGAGAAACTTGAGAAAGTTGGTAGTGAGGAGAGTAAGAGGATTGCGGAGTTGATGAGAAAATAAAGCCTACATGAAAGGGAAATATTCTAAATAAGCGTATTTAAAAAGACCTTCTTAATTGAAGGTCTTCCGTTTTTTAAAGTGCTTTTTCAGTTGTTGTTGAGTTGTAGTCTTTACTTACGTCAACGGATTGAACAAGGTCAGGTCTTTGTGGTGCAGGGGTGTCCCCAATGTTTAATGCTACATATCCTAACTGTGTTTTCGGTGTTTCTGAGGTGAAGCTTAATCCAAGAGTTGTGATGCTAATAACAGCTAAGCCAATGATGCTCAATTTAATCTTTTTCATTATATCAAAGCTCCCTTTTCTTCATGTTTTTTTCTTGCTTGATTGGCCATGTAAAAGTATTGACTAGCTTTTATATGGTCTTCTTTTTCATAAAACATATTTGCTAGAACATCAGTGTACTCTTGTATACATTCCCAAAGGTTTTCTGTTTTAAAGTAAGAAATTCCTTCCAAAATTATCATTTCTAAATCATTTATAGAAGTTTTATTATTTAGTTCTCTTAAAATCATGAAACGATATTGAAACTCTTTGTTTTCTAGTTTATTTGAAATGTTTAATCCTTTTTTTATAAGTTCTTTAGCCTGAGTATATTCTCCAAGCTTGTAGTATTCACGTGCTTCAACAAAAAGTGCTTTAAAGTGATTTGGTTGCTTAGTTGTAACCTCTGAAATATGACGCATTGCTAACTCTGAAAGGTTTTGACTTGCATATAGCCAAGCTAAATTATGTCGTACTCTTAATGATAAAGTCTCCTCTGAATACTTCTGTAGAATATTTAATGCTGAATTAAGTCTAATTTCAGCTTGTTCAAACTGTTTTAAATCAATACAAGATAAACCAAAGATGTTATCACACAAAGCAACATTAATTTCACAGTTTATATGTTTTGAAAAAATCGCTTTAGCTTCATTTGCAGATTGGATTGCTACTAGTGGTTGATATGTTTGATAATAATAGGAAGCTAAGCGGTAGTTAAATTCAGCATTCTCTAGTTCGTCAGATACGTGTATTAGCAGCTTTTTAGCGTTCTCGAAAAGGTGTTTTGCTGCATTGTAGTTTCCAATAATTGTATTGTGAATAGCCTTGAAAAAATGATAATAATAAGAAAATAGCCCATTCTCTGGAAGTGGGAAAGAATCAATTTTATTAAAATCATCTTTATTAATATTTAAACCATCTGTTAAAATTTTGTATCTGAAATTAAAAAGTGAATAATACAATTGTAGGTTTGTATCTTCTTCTGAATTAGAGATGATATTTTCAATATCTTTTTTTATTTTTGTTGCATGGGTAGTTTGATGCTGTAACATAGCTCTATACCAGTCATTAAATAATTTTGTAATTTGTTCATTACCTTGTAGTTGAACGTTCATGAAAACCCCTCACTTTTTGAATATTCTTATAAAATATAGTATCAAAAATAAAAATATTTAGAAATGATGTTTTATATTTCTCAATATTTGTTTAACAAGCTTACGAGTAAGTCTATTGGAATAGTGTAGAATTTATTTTGGATTAAAGAAATGGCATCGGGGGATGTGCATTTTAAAGTTTTAGTTGAGTAGGGGGATATAAAAAGGGTGCGTTCACACAATTTATATGAACGCACCTTTTTATATATTAAACAATCAAGTCCCACAAAAAGTACGATAAGGGCGATTCGTCGGTGCAGGCGGAATGCAGTATTCTTCTTGATCTGTAGAATACGCATAAGGGTTTGATAAAGCTTCAAGAAGTTTCTCCATTACGCTATAGTCGTCATTTGTAACAGCTGCTTCTAGTGCTTCTTCTACACGGTGGTTCCTCGGGATGATTGATGGGTTATTATTTTTCATCATCTCGTAGGCGTTTTCTTTCGATTCTTCTTGTTTTTCTAATCGAGATTGCCACAGTTTGTACCATTCTTTAAATTCAGGACTATCGAATAGAGGGGTATTTTCTAACGTATCAAGAGTTAATGAACGGAATGTATTAGTGTAATCTGCTTTATATTTCTCCATCATTTTTAAAAGTTGCTCAATAAGTGATTGATCTTGTTCTTCGTTGCTAAATAGTCCTAATTTCTTTTTCATTCCAAGGAACCAATTGTTTTCATACTGTACGCTAAATTTCGAAATTTCGTCTTGAGCGATTTTTAGTGCTTCTTCATCATCTTCGTGCAGAATCGGTATTAAAGATTCTGCTAGTCGTGCGAGATCCCATGCGGCCATATATGGTTGATTTCCATATGCATAACGGCCTTGTGTGTCAATAGAGCTGAATACGGTTCCTTGATCGTAATTGTCCATAAATGCACAAGGACCGTAATCAATTGTTTCGCCACTAATCGTTATATTGTCAGTGTTCATTACACCGTGGATAAATCCAACAAGTTGCCATTTTGCGATAAGACTGGCTTGTCTTTTAATGACTGCTTGTAGTAATGCAGTATATCGGTTTTCATGGGATTCAATTTCTGGGTAATGCCTTTTTATCGTATAGTCAGCTAGTGATTTCAGGTCCTCTATTGAACCACGAGCTGCAGCATATTGAAATGTACCGACGCGTATATGGCTACTAGCTACTCTAGTTAAAATTGCTCCAGGTAACTTTGTTTCACGATATGTTGCTTCACCAGTTGTGACAACTGCTAAACTGCGAGTAGTCGGAATATCAAGTGCATACATTGCCTCACTAATGATATATTCACGTAGCATCGGACCGAGTGCAGCACGGCCATCTCCTCGGCGTGAATAGGGAGTAGGGCCAGAACCTTTCAGTTGAATATCGAAACGCTCACCTGAAGGAGTAATTTGTTCGCCAATTAAAAGAGCACGACCGTCGCCTAACATATTAAAATGTCCGAATTGATGACCAGCATATGCTTGAGCTAATGGATGAGCTCCTTCTGGGAGTGCATTACCAGCGAAAATAGCAATTTCAGCTTCCTTTTTCAGTTCTTCAGGGGTCAAGCCAAGAGATATCGCTAATGAATGGTTTAGTTTAACTAACTCCGGTGAACTTACGGGAGTAGGGGGGATTTCTGTATAAAATGATTGTGGTAAAGTCGTATAACTATTATCTAAATTCCAACCTGTTTCATTAATTTTAGTCATTGTATCTCCTCCTTTTTATATTTTAAGTTATGTATTTGTACGTATGTATTCTTTGTAAAGTTAACTAAAAGTATAATATAATATTTCCCCTTGCAATCTATTGTAAGGACTTCATTGCACTATGTCTATTTAACAGCAAATTAAAAACCTCCATTTTAAGAAAATGGAGGTTTTTATTATTATTTAATTTTTACAATTATTTTTCCTTTTGCTCTTCCAGACTCTGAATATTTCATTGCTTTTTGCGCATCTTCAAAAGGGAAAACTCGATCGATTACCGGTTTGATTTTTCTGGCTTCAATATAGTTTGCAATAGTACGTAATTGATCCCCGCTTGGCTTCATAAATAAAAATGAATATTGAGCATTATGCTTTTTTTCAAGTGCAGTAAGTTTTTTGCTGGCTAATGAAAATAAGAGAGTTTTAAAGAATCCTGAACCAAATTCTTTACCGAAGCGAGCATTCGGCATACCTGAAACGGAAACGATGTTGCCGCCGCTTTTTATAATATCGAATGATTTTTCAAGTGTTGTTCCGCCGATTGTATCAAATACTGCATCATAATTTTTGAGTATTTCTTCAAATTTTTCTGTTTTGTAATTAATAATTTGATCTGCGCCAAGAGACTTTACTAAATCGGAACCAGCTTCACTAGCAGTTGTTGTAACGGTAGCGCCCATTATTTTTGCTAACTGAATTGCGAAAGTACCAACACCACCAGACCCAGCGTGAATTAATATTTTTTGTCCTTTTTGTAAATGCATAATATCATGTAGTGCTTGATAGGATGTTAAGCCAACGAGTGGAATCGACGCCGCTTCCTCAAAACTTAAATTTTTTGGTTTTAAAGCTATATCATCCTCATGAATGGCTATATATTCCGCGAAAGTACCGATCTTATTTTTTCTTGGACGTGCATATATTGCATCGCCGACTTTAAATCGAGTTACTTGCGATCCAACCTTCACGATGACACCGGAAAAGTCATTACCAAGGATTAGGGGCATTTCATATTTAAGTAACATCTTTACTTTTCCATCACGTATTTTAAAGTCAATTGGGTTAATACTAGCTGCATGAATTTCTGCGAGCACTTCATGCTCATTTATTTCAGGAGTAGGTACCTCTGCCATACGCATTGGAACTTTCCCGTATTTATCAATTATCATTGCTTTCATTTCTTATACCTCCACATTTCAATAAAAGTTGTGTAATAGCTTTTCGATATCTAATACAAGGTTTTTTAATAAACTTAATTTTGTACGTATATCAATATAATAAAAGTTTTTTGTACCTTCTTTTCGCATTAAAATAATACCAGCTTCTCGTAAAATCCGAAGGTGATGCGATACCGCTGGTCGAGAAAGGTGTGTTTGTTTCGTGATTTCTCCTACACGTAATCCGGTTTGACATTCCGTTTCCATGAGAACTAACAAAATAGCTTGACGTGTTTCATCGCCAATTGCCAATAATACTTTTTGAGAATCAATAAAATCTTTTTTTATAACATTTAATTGTTCTTGTTTATTCATTTCAATCACTTTACCTCCTGGTAATTAGTCGAAAGGTTTAAGATGATGAACCATTACATCGATACGGTAATGCTACATGATTGTTGTATGAGGTGCAATATTGGGAAAGAAAATCGAGACGAATGAATTTTTTATTTTTGAAAATTATAGGGAGATAGAAAAGGGATTGGAAGGACTATATAACACAATAGATGAAGTTTTAAAAACAAAAAATGATGTAACAATAAAATAAGCGGTCGTAACCTTGTATAATCGATAAGGTTACGACCGCTTATAATGTTTGCATTATTTTTGATTTTTACGATAGAACATAGTTCAACGTAAAGTACGTTCTTTTGTTTTACACTTTCATACAGACACAATTCAGGTGGATTATAGATGTATGAAAAGGTAAAAAGGATTTTGGGGCGTAATCTATCTATATGATAATTCAAAATGAAATATAAGTCTATATTTTAATGTTTTTTTTGATTATATTTATGACACTGAGCTCAGAACAATGATGTGGAGGGTAAATATATGAAATCGAATTATGTACCAGTTTTAATTGTTGGAGGGGGATTATCTGGGTTAGCGTCTGCGTTATTTCTTGCAAAACATAACATTGAGTACTTACTTATTGAAAAGCATCCGTCTACTGCCATTCATCCGAAAGCAGGCGGCCTTACTTTACGTACAATGGAGTTATTTCGAGAATTAGGTTTGGAACAAAAAATTAAATTGGCAGGTAAAGCATTAGAGAACTGCCGAGGAAGAATAGCAGTTCATACAATAGCTGAGGCGAATAAAGAAGAATTGGAACAAATGAGAGCGACGCAATACGGAAACGATGAAGAATTACTTCAAAAAATAGAAAAGATTAGTCCATCAAAACAAACTGCGTGTTATCAAATTATTTTAGAAGAAATGATGTTACAAGAAGCGAAAACGCTAGGCGGGCAACTATCTTTTTATCATGAATTAGTTTCATTTGAACAAAATGAAAACGGGGTAAAAGCAACGATTCGAAATCGTGAAACAGAAAAAGAAAGTGTCATACATTGTGACTATGTAATTGCAGCGGATGGAGCGAAAAGTAAAATACGTGAGCAGTTAGGGATTAAAGCTGAGGGTCGTGGAACCATTGGTGGCTATTATATGAATATTTATTTTGAAGCTGATTTAAGTGAGTTTATACAAGGATATGCATTCGGTTTTTCGATGGTACTTCATCCGGAGGTTCTTGGTGCACTTATCCCCGTTGATAACGTAAAAAAATGGATTTATCATGTAGCCTACGATCCATTAAAAGGAGAGGGGTTAGAGGACTTCACTATAGAACGTTGTAAACAAATTATTCAAATAGCAATTGGAAGTACAAATATTGAGTCAGAAATATTAAGTGTTTTACCGTGGGAAGCGGCCGAAAGTACAGCGGTGAAATTTCAAGAAAATCGAATCTTTTTAGTTGGAGATTCAGCACATATTATGCCGCCAACAGGAGGGTTTGGTTCAAATACAGGAATACAAGATGCACATAACTTAGCTTGGAAATTAGCGGCTGTTATAAAAGGGAAGGCAAAACCAAAATTGTTAGAAACATATCACGAGGAGAGACACTCTGTTGCAAAATTAACGACAGCTTATGCAAGTAGTTTACTGTTTCGTGCTGCGAATAGAGAGGAAGGTAGTTTGAATAATATGGATGGTTTAGCTGTTACAGTTGGATATCAGTATTGTTCAGAGGCGATTATAGATGATTCAGTAACTCCGTATAGAATGGATAGCATAGAGTTGAACGGAAGACCTGGAACGCGAGCGCCACATTTATGGGGAACGTATGAAGGGAAGAAAGTTTCTACATTAGACTTATTCGGTAACAGTTTTGTATTACTTACAGGAGTAGAAAATAGTTCTTGGGCTGAGGCAGCACATACTGTTTCAGCTAAATTAGGAATAAATATAAAAGGGTATCGTGTTGGTTTAAGTGGAGACTTTGTTGCTCCAGAAGATATTTTTAGCAAATTATATGGTATAGAGAATGGAGGTGCTGTATTAATTAGACCAGATGGCTTTATCGGATGGCGTTCGGAAAAAACGGTAGTAAATCCAGATATAGTATTGGAAGAGGTAATGAGAAATTTATTATGTGATTTTTAAGTAACTACAGAAATATTGTTTTATGTGCTTCACTGTACTGAAAAAAATATTCACAAATTTCAATAGGTTTGATATGATTAAATTCGACAAGTTAATAGAGGCCGGAGATATTTGAGAAAAGCCATAAATTTATTTAGGGACACAGGAGTGTATTCTAAATAATTTATGGCTTTTTTTATTGAATGAACCGTACAAAATAGGGAGTTACATGTGAAAAGGAGGGCTATAGAAATTAAATAGGATAATACTAGTTTTCTATATTAATAATATAGATAAAGTATATTTGTAAGATTGGAATTTTAATATAGGTTTATAAAAATAATGAAAGTGTGTCTTCTATTTCGTGTAAATCTCATTAGCTTGTTGAAATTTGCAACGTAGGAAGGGTTAGAAGGATGAGAAAGATTATTAGCGTTTTAGTTATTTTCTTTATGACGGGAAGTATCTTTGCTGGGGGAGCTGTTCATGCGAAAGCAGAAGGGAAGCATGAATGGAATACGAATAAGTTTTTAAATATTGCACATCGCGGAGCAAGTGGACATGCACCTGAGCATACTTTTGCTTCTTATGATTTAGTGAAAAAAATGAAAGCGGATTATTTAGAGTTAGATATTCAATTAACAAAGGATGGCCAATTAATTGCAATGCATGATACAGCAGTTGATCGCACTACAAATGGAACAGGCGAAGTACGTGATAAAACGTTAAGCGAAATAAAGAGTTTAGATGCAGGAACGTGGTTTAATAAAGCGTATCCAGAAAAGGCTAAGCAAGAGTATGTTGGGCAAAAAGTTCCGACTCTTGAAGAAATCTTCCAAAAGTATGGAAGAAGCATGAAGTATTACATTGAAACAAAATCACCAGATGTGTATCCAGGAATGGAAGAGAAATTGTTAGCATTGTTAAATAAATATAATTTAGTAGGTCCAAACATGTCATCTAGCCGTGTTATGATTCAATCATTTAGTAAAGATAGTTTGAAAAAGATTCATAGTATGAATGAAAATATTCCGTTAGTTCAATTGCTTTGGTATTATCCAAATGAAAACAATGAAATTGTTGAATGGTCTGGCATTACACATGAACCGAAAAGTGTAACGAATGATGATTTTCAAGAAATTAAAAAGTATGCAGCTGGTATTGGACCAAACTTACGTAATGATAACGGAGAACTAATTATTGATGAGTCATATATGAAAATGGCTAGGAAAAATGGACTGTTAATTCACCCTTATACAATTAATGAGAAACCAGATATGAGAATGTTAATCAAATGGGGTGCTACAGGAATGTTTACAAATTATCCGGATCGATTACATAGTGTATTGAAGGAAAAATAAGTGGAAAAGGGTATACCAGTGTTTTAGGTATACCCTTTTTAATCTAACTCCCCGATAAACGTAATCTCTTTTTCATAGCATTCATCTGCATCATAAATAATTTCTTGAAAGTGAAGCGTTTTGAAGGAATGATAAACTGAAATTTCCCATGTCTCCCAAAAATCAATTTCATTTGAAAGAAGAATCCATTTTTGAAATTCACTATCTCTATTAAAGAAATTATGAAAGTAGTCCTCATTTTTAAATATAATGATTTGCGAATCCCACAAATTATTTATAGAAATCAAAACAACAACTCGATATGTATGTGTATCGCTCGGTTTCATATTTATTAAATGATTTGCTTGATTTAATAAGGTTTGAATACATAACCGTTTTACTTTTCTAGGTGTTTTACGAGAGTCAATAAAAGCTTGCGAAACTGGCAATAGCATATTCCAATATTCATCGTTATAGAAAGTAGAAGGGAACGTTTTTGTATGTTCCTCAATTTGCTTTATCACAGTGTTTGTTTTTCGTTTCATACCACGTATTTTCTTTTCACGCATTGTGAGTCATCTCCATAAATTTTTGTAATGCAGCAGAGTGATATATATCTTTTCTAGTAATAAAAGTAGTAGGAACTTTTTTGAAGCTATTTGGTAAAGGGTTGAATGATATGTCATGTTGATGACCATTTAAAATAGACTTCATCATAATTGCTATGCCCATACCTGATTTTACACATGCGAGTATCGCTTCAATTGTTCCAAACTCTAATACTCGCTTAGGTGAAATTCCTTCTTCTTGAAGCCAATCTTCTAATAAATTTCTATAATAGCACCCGTGACTAAATGCAAGTAAATTCATGTCTCCTATGTCTTTAAAGGAAGATAAAGGCTTTTTGCTAATGAGAACTAATTCTTCTTCACGAAATATATTTGTATGAAGTTCGGCATGCTGAGTAGAGCCAGCTATAAACGCTCCGTCCAGTTTTCGTTCTAGTACAAGCCTAATCAATTGTTCCGTCGTATTTGATTCTAAAATCAATTCGATTTTTGGATATTTTTCATAATAGGCCGTTAATATAGATGGAAGTCTTACAGCGGTTGTAGATTCTGTACATCCAATTTTTAAAGTGCCTCTTGGTTCGATCCCATTACTTTGAACTGCTTTAACAGATTGATCCATTAAGTGGATAATTTGTTTGGCGTATGTTAATAAAATCTCACCGTTAGAAGTTAAAGTTACACCTTTTCCGTTTCGGTAAAATAAAGGCACACCTAATTCGTTTTCTAGTTGTTTCATACGCATTGTTACGCCAGACTGTACATAGTTTAAATTTTTAGCTGCGTGAGATATGTTTTCTTCTTTCGCAACTTCGTAAAATACAGTTAAATCTTTTATATCCAAGTATCATCCCTCCAGAAAAGGTATCATTTTTTTTGATGGATCACATGATAAATCTTTATTTTATATGATATCAGAACTTTCATACAATGGAAGGGGGTGGAGGGATTATTGTGTTAATGGAAGAAAGGGTGAATAGTACTTATAAGTGGGTTATGTTAATTTTTGCGACGGTTGCTCAAACAACAGCGACACTTATAACGTATGGTGTTGGAGCGTTTGCTTTATTTTGGAAAGAAGAATATGCACTTACGAATACGGAGATTGGATTGTTAGTAAGTGTTGTAAATATAGGACCGCTATTTTGTATGCTTTTTGTCGGGCGGCTACTTGATCAATACAATGAAAAGTTGTTAATTTCGATAAGTTCATTTTTACTAGGAGGTTCGTTTTTACTGACTAATATGGTCAATGGATTTAATGGGTTACTTTTTGTACTTTTATTAGTAGGAACGTTTTATAGTGTTTCGCAGCCAGGAGGAAGTAAGGTGATAATGAAGTGGTTCTCAAAAGAAAATCGCGGGTTAGCGATGGGGATTAGACAAGCCGGTATACCGATTGGTGGTACATTAGCGGGAGTATTGATCCCGTTTCTTACAATAAAATATAATATGGCCTATGCGGTAAATAGTATTGCATGCATTTGTATAATTGGAGGGCTTTTATTTTTTATATTTTATAAGGAACCATATACTCAAGAGAAAGTTAAACAAGAACGTAGTAAACTTTCTTTTTGGATGCAGTTAAAAGAAGTGATGTGTAAAAAAGAGTTGTATGCAATTTATATAACTGGCATTTGTATGATTTCATTGCAAATGGTTCTAGTTGCACACTTTATAAAATTTTTAGTATTGGAACAATCAATCACGCCAATTTTAGCTGGAAAAGTATTTTCCGTTATGTTCTTTTCTGGAATGGTTGGTAGGGTTATATTAGCAGCTACTAGTGATTTATTTTATAAGGGGAATAGGCGTACCCTCTTATTTATAACTGTTTGTATTTCTATTTTCTTCATTCTAATATTAGTAATGAGCATACATACAATAACGAATGTATTGTATGGTGTAAGTGCATTGTTAGGGTTCTTTTCAATTGGATGGTTTAGTCTTTTTATAACTGAAGTTGCAGAATCAGCAAGTGAAGAATCGGTAGGGATGACAGTGAGTTTTGCACTTACATTAAATCAAATTGCCATTATTGCTGCGCCTGCTTTATTTGGTTATATTGTAGATAAGAAGGGATATACGTATGCGTGGTTATGCATAGTTGTATTACTAACTATTTCAGCGGTCAGCTTATATAGGAAGTATAGAAAATGAAGGAATGTTAGCAATGTAAATTTTTTATGAAGAAAGTCTAAAGAAATGTTGAATGACCGACATTTCTTTTTTTATTTGTTGTATAATCAAAATGTAAATGAGATTCATTTTCAATTTCGTTCATTGCCTCTTTTGAAATTACCTGTAATTTTAGCCATAATTAGCTGTTTTTCATTATCGTTATTTGCATGATTTATTTTATTTAAAAGTTTTTCAGCATCATTTCCTTTTAATATCATAATCTGTTTTCTGTAATATTAAATTAATACCATGTTATTTTTTGTTATCCGATAATGAAACACCTTATCATCTAAACGATTGCGTTTATCGGTGTTTTTCATATTACATCTCCATTCTTTTTAGTATGTAACAAATGTTACAAAAGAATTTGAAATTATAGTGTAATGCATCCGATTGTATGTTGGAAATTTTGCAAGAAAGAAATACAATAGAGAGTAGTCAAAATTGAAAATGAGAAAAAGGAATCTAGTTTTAACAGAGTGAATATTAAATAATATTATAATATACTTGATAATTAAAAGATAGAATGGATATACGTTAAGTGAAACTAGATAAAAGAGGGTTCCTAGTATGTTAAAGAAATGGTTAATCATTTTCTTTATTTTTGCTGTTTTTTGTGGAAGTGTTGTTACACTAATACATGCAAATAAAGGAAAAAAATATGATGCAAAGGCATTTTCTAATGTAAATAGTAAGCAAAAAGATGTTAAGCAGGAAGTTGATGCGAATGAGAAAAAGCGTTATGAAATTGCAGCTGGAAAATTAGATCAGTATTTAAAAGATAAAGGATTTAATGGGAGTGTTCTTGTAGCAAGTAAAGATCATGTCATTTTACGAAAAGGCTACGGTTATGCGAATGTGAAAGATCAAGTATTAACAACGCCAAGAACGAAATATCGCATTGGTTCTATTACGAAAACAGTTGTTGCAATATCTATTATGCAATTAAAAGAAAAAGGGAAGTTGAACATTGAAGACAATGTAAATAAATATATCCCATCGTTTCCAGCAGATAAAAACATTACGTTACGAAACTTGTTAACACATACGTCTGGATTACCAGAACAGGGACAAGGTAGTGTTGACGCAGCATCACGGTTAAAATTAGTAACGTGGATTGGGGCACAAACGTTACAATTTCCAGCAGGGACAGGATGGAAATATACAGATTATAATTATATGGTGCTTGCATATATTGTAGAAAAAATATCGAATAAACCACTTGCTGAATATGTGAAAGAAAATATTTTGACTCCTGTTGGAATGCATGAATCTGGAATGGGCGCAACACTCCCAGAAGATATTTTCTTAGCAGAAGGGTATACGAAAAAAGATAATAAGTTAATAGCCACGCCTCGCTTAAAAATGAACTGGCTGTATGGTTGTGGTGAAATGTATACGACTGTTGAAGATATGAAAAAGTTAGATGAAGCTATTATGGATGGTAAACTACTTTCTAAACAAAGTATATTAGATATGTTTTCTGCATCACCTGCAAGAAAATATGGATTTAGTTTTTATATTTACCCAGATTATTATCATAACCACGGTGTATTAGCTGGCTGGAACACTTTTAATAATTTTAACTGGGATAAACGAACGTTCGTCATATTATTTTCTAACGTCCAAAATGGTATGAATGATGCATTTAATCAAGAATTTAGGAAAATGGCGAATGATTTAATAGAAGGAAAGGGAATATAAAAAAGAGCCTCTAGCGAGAGGCTCTTTTTTATAGAGCTGAAAACTCCTCAACAAGTTGAGTGAATTGTTTCAATGCACTTTCAATCGGTTCTCGCGTTGTTAAATCGACGCCAGCTTTTTTCAATAAGTTTAATGGGTAGTCTGAACTTCCGCCTTTAAGGAATTCAATATAATTTTTCTGAGCATTCGGATCACCACGTAATAGTTTATCAGCGATTTGAATGGCAGATGCGAATCCAGTTGCATATTTGTATACGTAAAACGGGCGGTAGAAATGAGGGATTCTAGCCCATCCGTATTTTACTTCTTCATCAAATACAAGTGAATCACCGTTATATTCTTTAAATAGCTTTTCATAAATTTCACTGAAGACTTGGGCATTTAATGGTTTACCTTGCTCAGCCATTTCATGTGTGATTTTTTCAAATTCTGCAAACATGATTTGTGTAAAGAAAGTACCTTTAAATTTCTCAATAAAATGGTTAACTAAATGGTTACGCACGTTCGTTTCTTTTGCTTCTTTTAATAAATAGTGAATTAATAACACTTCATTTACTGTAGAAGCGACTTCTGCGACAAAGATAGAATAATGTGCAGAAATTCTTGGTTGGTATCCATGTGAATAGTGCGTATGCATACCGTGCCCGCATTCATGAGTAAGAGTGAACAGGCTGTTTAAATCATCGTGATGATTTAAAAGAATGAAAGGATGAACACCGTATACACCAAAGTTATAAGCACCAGAACGTTTTCCTGGTGTTTCTCTTACGTCTATATATCGTTTATCTTTAAAACTTTTTAATGTCTCAATATATTCTTCTCCTAAAGGAGCTAGTGATGCAATCATAATGTCAAATGCTTCACTATATGGAATGTCTTGTTTTGCACCCTCTACTAAATCGACGCCTAGGTCGTATTGTCTTAGTTCATCTACGTTTAATTTTTCTTTTCGAATTTCATTGTATGTATGTAATGTTTGAATGTTTTTTTTCGTTGTATCAATTAGGTTTTCATATACTTCTTTCGGAACCATATCGCCAAATAATGATTTCTCTAACGCCGATGGATAGTGTCTTAGCTTCGAAACAGTAACATTATTTTTAATAGCAGCGGATAAAGTAGATGCGATGGAATTCTTTAACTGAACATATGGTTTGTAATATGCTTTATAAGCTTCTTTACGCTTTTCACGATTCGTATCTTCTATTAATTTTGCATACATTCCGCGTGTTAAGTTCACTTTCTCTCCATCGTCAGTCGTCACTTCACCAAATAATATATCTGCATTATTCAACATACCAAATGTGTGCTGTGGAGAGGAAAGAGCTTCACCCATTTGTGATAAAATTTCTTCTTGGTCCTTATTCAATACGTGTTTTTTATAACGATATAATTCAAACAAGTCTTCTTTATAATATTGTAAGCCTTCTGTTTCTTCTATGTAAGAATGTAATGTGTTTTCGTCTATGCTAAGTAAGAAGGGGGAAAAGAAAGATTTAGCTGCACTTACTTTCACGTGTAATTGTGATACTTTATCGACAAGAGATTGCGCGTCAGTATCGCGTGTATCAAGGTCAGATTGTAATCGTGCATAAGCGAACATTAAAGATATTATGCTAGAAATTTCTTCACTCTTCGTTAAATAAGCTAATAAACTATTGCCATCGTGAATATTTCCATTAAACTCGTGTAATTCCTTCGTTAATACTTCAATTTTATGAAAATCACTTTCCCAATCTTCAATTGTATGGTAAATGTCTGTTAAATCCCATTTTTCTATATCAGCTACTTGTAATCGATCTTTAAGTTCTGTCATAATCATTTCCTTTCTAAACATGTAGTTATATTTCTATATAACTATGAAATACAACAAATTGCAAAAAATCCCTGCTGAAAATTGAAAAGCCCTGCTAAAATAACAAGGCTTACTTACTTATAGTGTAATTCCGAATTTTGAATGTAAAAGGTTTGTATATTGCATGTCTGTAACGGTTTCTTTCGTTTTTTTACCATTTTTCGCTACTGTAAGGCTATCCTTCGTTAAAGAGGCATGCCCATCTTCAGTTAGTTTTACAATGAGAGGTACTTTATTAAAGGGTGATCCTTCATGTTCAACGATAATTTTTTGTGCTGTATTTGCTTTTTCTTCATCCACTTCTTCTATATAAAATGCATAGCCTAACGTCCAATCATCAGCAGAAGATTGATCCAAGAACTCATTGTTTTTCCGCATCTCTAAAATGTAGTTTCCCTTTTCGGTCATTTCTTTACGAATACGATAATCTCCTGTAACAGAGTGAATGACTTCACCTGAGAAAGGGACAGGGGCAAGAGGTAAGTATGATCCAAATCCTACTTCAATTAAATAAAGTTCATTATGATGTGTTAAAACGGTTGCGATATGGCCAGAATCAACAGCCCATATGGAGTTTGCAGCGTTATAAACTGTTCCTGAAACGAGATGAACATCGAATCCTGAATCTTTCAGGAAGTAATACATAGTAGGATTGAGTTCATAACAAAGACCGCCACGGTTATTTACTAAAATTTTCTCCTTCAAATTTTCTTTTGATATTTCTGTAAAATTCTTTTCGAGAATATTTAAGTTTTCAAAAGGAACAGTTTGTGCCATTGCGTACATAATGTTAGATAAATCTTCAAATAAAACTGTGTCTTTTTCTTCTATATGTAATCTTGAAAAAAATGTTTTTGAAAGTCGGTCATAGAAATCCCTCCATTATGCTTATATAGGTAAATTGTAAACAATCTTAGATGGGATGTGAAATTAAAACTACGCTGAATATTTGAAGGGAAATTTAAAATAATGTGGGAGAGTGAGAGATTGATACTTTACTAACAGATGGGTGTAATATTATAATAATTCTGACAAACTATGCAAACGCTTTCTTGGAAAGGGATGGTGTACAGATGTTTAAAAGAATAACAATAGTCGGATTGTCGATTGTTATGTTTTTACCTAGTATATATGGAGGGAGTAGAGCATATGCAGATACAGTTAACAATGGAACGCTAATGCAGTATTTTGAGTGGTACGCTCCGAATGATGGGAATCATTGGAATCGTTTGCGTACTGATGCTGAAAATTTAGCGCAAAAAGGAATTACATCTGTTTGGATACCACCTGCATATAAAGGAACTACGCAAAATGACGTAGGATATGGAGCATATGATTTATATGATCTGGGGGAATTCAATCAAAAGGGCACAGTGCGGACGAAATATGGGACGAAAGCACAATTGAAATCTGCAATTGACGCTTTACATAAGAAAAACATCGATGTATACGGTGATGTAGTTATGAATCATAAAGGTGGGGCTGATTATACAGAAACTGTCACAGCAGTTGAGGTAGACCCGAGCAATCGGAATATTGAAGTATCAGGTGATTATGAAATTAGTGCGTGGACGGGATTTAACTTTCCAGGGCGTGGAGATTCTTATTCTAATTTCAAATGGAAATGGTATCATTTTGACGGAACGGATTGGGATGAAGGAAGGAAATTAAGCCGAATTTATAAATTTAGGGGCATAGGTAAAGCATGGGACTGGGAAGTGTCTAGCGAGAATGGGAATTATGATTATTTGATGTATGCGGATCTTGATTTTGATCATCCAGATGTTGCGAATGAAATGAAAAAATGGGGAACGTGGTATGCGAATGAATTAAATTTAGATGGTTTTCGTTTAGATGCTGTTAAACATATTGATCATGAATATTTGCGCGATTGGGTAAATCACGTTAGACAGCAAACAGGGAAAGAAATGTTTACAGTAGCTGAATATTGGCAAAATGATATCCAGACTTTAAATAATTATTTAGCGAAGGTTAATTATAATCAATCTGTGTTCGATGCACCACTTCATTATAATTTTCATTATGCTTCAACAGGAAATGGAAATTATGATATGAGAAATATTTTAAAAGGAACAGTAGTTGCGAATCATCCTACACTTGCGGTTACTCTAGTTGAAAATCATGATTCACAGCCTGGTCAGTCATTGGAATCTGTAGTGAGCCCTTGGTTCAAGCCGCTGGCATATGCATTTATTTTAACGCGTGCAGAGGGGTATCCTTCTGTTTTCTATGGTGATTACTATGGTACAAAAGGAAATAGTAACTATGAAATTCCAGCGTTAAAGGACAAAATTGATCCGATTTTGACGGCACGAAAAAACTTTGCATATGGTACGCAGCGTGATTATTTTGACCATCCAGATGTGATTGGCTGGACAAGAGAAGGTGATAGTGTACATGCTAATTCTGGTTTAGCAACATTAATCTCTGATGGACCAGGAGGGGCAAAGTGGATGGATGTTGGAAAGAATAACGCAGGGGAAGTATGGTACGATATTACGGGTAATCAAACAAATACTGTAACAATTAATAAGGATGGGTGGGGGCAGTTCCAAGTAAGTGGAGGATCAGTTTCCATATATGTTCAACAGTAATTTTGTGATGAAAAAGAAGAGGTAGACTGAAATATAAGTTTTCCTCTTCTTTTTATATTGTTATCATTCTTAAATTTTTATTTTCATAAACGAATTAGTCGACTTTTAAAACAACGAGAGATGCGTTGGAATAAATAATATCACCTGTGGCTTCTCTTATTCGTACTCGAAGAACATCCCCTTGATTTAAAGATAGTAAATCAGTTCTGGCAGATGTTGATCTTACCCCAGAACCACCACTAACTCGCGTTTCAATTGCGAATTGGATGGAATCGTTTATTGTAAGATTTAATATACTAGACGATATAGCTTGTATTACAAATACAATTGAAAAGGATACAGAGTACACGCCAGTGGTATCAATTGTAATAGAATTATTTAATGGATTTAGAGTAGTTCCATTAGCAGGTCCTGGGATTGTAAAATTAACATTTGTATTAACTACTGCTGAAAAACCGATTCCTACTTCAGAAGTTATTGTTCCAAATACGGGAAGAATCCCTAAACCAGTAACCCCAGTGGGACCAGTTATTCCAATTCCGGTAGGGCCAGTAACCCCAGTGGGGCCAGTTATTCCAATTCCGGTAGGACCAGTAACCCCGGTGGGACCAGTTATTCCGATTCCGGTAGGACCAGTAACCCCAGTGGGACCAGTTATTCCAATTCCGGTAAAACCTGTCGCACCGGTAGGGCCTGTGATTCCAGTAGGTCCAGTAGGGAAAGTAAATGGTGGAATTGATGGTAGTGTGGGACCGATTAAATTTGGTTCCAGAGCAGGTCCATGTAAAATATTATATTCTTCATTCATATAGTAACCTCCTATCATTGCTTGTCATAATTATTAAATGTATTAGGGGAAGGAAATGACATTCGCAATAGCGGAGGCGCTTCTTATAATTTCTCCTCAGCGAATATAGGTCTAATTTAAGAAATATTGAAGTGTAGAGTTGCGTACTACTGAAGTATGGCACCTTTACTTCTCACGTAACATATAGTATGATGATTTCAATAAATTAGATTTCAATGACTATAATATAACTTAATGAGAGGTGCTTTTTGTGAGTGCGGTAGGTATTAAATAGGAAAAATTTAATGAAATAAATCGGATAAGACCAGGGGATTTTTATGTACATCATACCCCTAATTTTGTCATGCATTTATTTCAAAACCTATGAAGATACCTACAATACTTTATAAAGCGTGTAATAAGGGACTGCCATCTATTTTTTATGGCTTATTTCCTCATATGTTATTACACATGCCTTGTAAATGTAAAAGCTGCGGTATCCCCGCAGCTTTTTTGTATATGTTTTTATTGTATAATTATGGAGTTTTATATATGGCTCATTGGAATCTAATGAGTAGGTATCTTCATTTATGATAAAAATCAATCATAGTGAGGAGAAACAAAATGAATACGATGACTTTTGAAAAGTTACAATATAACGAATTAAAGGATATAGTGAAATCTTATTGTGTAAGTGGATTAGGTAAGGAATTATTAAACAAATTAGAGCCTAGTACGAGTATAAAAGTAGTGAGAAATCGCTTGAATGAAACGACAGAAGCACGAGCTATATTAGATGCAGAAGGGCATGTTCCTTTCTTCGGCATTTCTAATATTGCTAGTACAATTCAAAAATTAGAAAAAGGGATGATTTTAGATCCAGAAGAATTAGTCAGTGTTTCAGACTTTTTACGCGGATGTAGAAAGATTAAAAAGTTTATGTTAGATAAAGAATTTTTTGCGCCAGTATTAGCTTCTTATGCAAATTCGATGACTGAATTTAAAAGTATTGAAGAGGAAATTAATTTTTCAATAAAAGGAAATAGTATTGATTCTGCTGCTAGTAAAGAGTTAAAACGAATTCGAAATAATATCGATTCTGTAGATGGGAAAATAAAAGAACGTTTAACGAAGTTTTTAAATAGTAGTTCAAATAAGAAATTCATTCAGGAATTCTTTATTAGTAAAAAGGATGACCGTTATACGATTCCAATTAAATCTTCCTATAAAAACCAAGTTGCCGGAAGTATTATTGAAGCCTCGGCAAAAGGTTCTACTGTATTTATAGAACCACATACGGTTACGAAATTGAATGCAGAACTAGCAGGTTTGAAAGCAGAAGAAGCGGTTGAAGAATATCAAATTTTAGCGACTTTATCAGGAATGGTGTTAGAAAACATTTATAGTATAAAGATTAACATGGAATTGATTAGCCAATATGATATGGTATTTGCGAAAGCGAAGTTTAGTAAATCAATCGATGGAATAGAGCCGAAATTAAATGATCATGGCTACATGCATTTAGTAAATTGTAAGCATCCGCTTTTAAGTGGAAAAGTAGTACCGTTAAACTTTGAAATCGGTCAAAATTACCGTAGTTTAATTATTACAGGACCAAATGCAGGCGGGAAAACAATCGTGTTAAAAACAATTGGATTGTTAACATTAGCGACAATGTCAGGCTTGCACATTGCCGGAGATAAAGAAACAGAAATTGCTATTTTCGAAAATGTATTTGTAGATATTGGTGATAATCAAAGTATCGAAAATGCATTAAGTACATTTTCATCTCATATGAAAAATCTATCTGAGATTATGAGGATGTCAAATAATAATACGTTACTATTATTTGATGAAATAGGAAGCGGGACAGAACCGAATGAAGGGGCAGCACTTGCAATTTCTATTTTAGAGGAGTTTTATCTTGCAGGATGTATTACAGTTGCGAGTACGCATTACGGTGAAATTAAACGCTTCTCAGAAATGCATGATGATTTTATGAACGCAGCGATGCAGTTTAATAGTGAAACGTTAGAGCCCCTTTATAAATTAGTTATCGGAAAATCAGGAGAAAGTAATGCACTTTGGATTGCGAATAAAATGAGCGTAAAAGAACATGTGCTGAAAAGAGCGAAAGAGTACATGGGAAATAAAGAGTACGCTTTAGAAAAAGTGAATGAAAGTAAAATTAGAAAACCGAAATTTGTACAAGAAAAAAGAGAATTTCATTATGAGTATAAAATCGGCGATCGTGTGAATTTATTAGATTATGATGATTTTGGTATTATCTATAAGGAAAAAGATAATTTTTATAACGTTGTTGTATATTATAACGGTGAATTTGTTGAAGTGAATATAAAACGTATTACGTTAGAGGTAGCAGCAAAGGAATTATACCCAGAGGGATATGATTTAAATACACTATTTGTCGATTATAAAGAAAGAAAAATGCAACACGATATTGAGCGCGGATCGAAAAAAGCGCTTCGTAAAATCCAAAAAGAAATAAGAAAGAATAGAGGATAATATAGAATGGTAACGATTAGACAAGAGCAAAAAAACGATTATAGAAAAACAGAAGAAGTGGTACAACAAGCATTTTTACATGAAGAATTTAGTGATAAAACAGAACATGCACTTGTAAAACGTATTAGAGAATGTGACGCGTTTGTTCCGGAGTTATCAATTGTTGCGGTAGATGAAGATATAGTTGGTCACATTATGTTATCGAAAATTACAATAGAACAAGGTGGAACTTCTGTAGAATCGTTAGCACTTGCACCAGTTTCAGTTGTTAGGGACCATCAGAAGAAAGGAATTGGTGGAAAACTGATTACGGTTGCTTTAGAAAAAGCGAAAGAACTTGGATACGGATCAGTTGTAGTGTTAGGACATCCAGGGTACTATCCGAAATTTGGCTTTAAGAAAGCAAGTGAGTGGAATATAAAAGCACCATTTGAAGTGCCAGATGAAGTGTTTATGGTGATTGAGCTAAGCGAGAACGCTCTGCAAGGTGTAGAAGGAGTTGTGCAATATTCGAGTGCTTTTGCTGAGTAAGAGTATCGGTTGAAAATATAATCATAAAAGATGCTATCTTTTTGTAGGGATATACAGAAAGATAGCTTTTTTTATTAAGTAAATCTACTTACGTATATTTTGCTCAATGAATAATTAAGGTGGTAAAATTGATATAGAAATGTAAAGGGAGAGAATTGAATGAAGAATCGAGAAACAGATAGCAATGAGAATGTAGTTACGTTATATGTTACAAGGCACGGTAAAACAATATTAAATACGAACCATCGCGCGCAAGGTTGGGCAGACTCTCCGTTAGTAGAAAAAGGTGTGGAAGTTGCCTCTAATTTAGGAACGGGATTAAAAGATGTTCATTTTGCGAATGCATATAGTAGTGATAGCGGCCGAGCGATTGAAACTGCTAATTTAGTATTAAAATATAGTGAGCAAACAAAGTTAAAACTTAAGAAAAGAAAAAATTTACGAGAATTAAATTTTGGTATTTTTGAAGGTGAAAAACTTGAAAACATGTGGGATGCGGTTGGAAAAGCAGCGGGCGTTGCATCACCAGAAGAACTTATGAAGTTTTCTATTCAAGAAGTGATTAATCTTATTAGAGCAGCGGACTCTACAAAACAGGCGGAAGATTGGGAATTATTTTCTACTCGTATAAAAGCAGAGATTGATAAAATTAGTGAAGAATCTGCTGCAAATGGTGGCGGTAACGTTTTAGTTGTCGTTCATGGGCTTTTGATTACTACCTTAATAGAAATGTTAGACAGTAGCAAAACAAAACTTGGAGTAGAAAATGCTAGTGTGACGAAGATTGTATATAAAGACGGAACATACACTGTCGAGTCGGTTGGAGATATGAGCTATGTTGCAAAAGGGAAAGAAAGTGTGGAAATATAAAAATAAGGAAAGGAAGGTAGAGAAATCTAGCTTCCTTTCCTTATTTTTTAATATATCATTTATTAATTCAAATCGGAATATTCCGTTAGAAATGAACTATGAAAATTATTGTAATGGTATAATTAGAGAGTAGGAACAACAAATTAGTTTGCAGTGTATTGGAGGGACATTAGCCTTACATTGCATCTCGGAATCTAAAGTAAGTATACGAGAAATAAAACAAAGTAAGGAATGTGTGAAGATGGATGGTACACGGTATGTGATTTATGTTCAATTCTAAGAAGAAAAGAATATTAACAATTATATGGAGAAGTGATTATGTTGATTAAATTCGTTCATTTGTTATTTGGAAAACCGTGTGAAAAAGGTGATTCGTTCCAAACTAAGTTTCCACGTTTTATTTATTGGAGTGCAATTGTATTTTATTTTTTTGGAATGCTATTATTTGGGATTCTTTCTTTTATTGATACTGTATTTATTGGATCGTTGATATCAGGAGGTTTGTTCTTTCCTTTAATATTTAGATTCGTTTATTATATAAACTTAAAAATGAGGGGCCTAGAAAGAGAAGCGTAGAGAAAAAATATAAATAACAGGGTTATTGAAAAGAAGCGAGATTGAACATAAATAACGTTAAAAAAGGAAGCAAAGAAATACATTCTAGCTTCCTTTTTTTATTGGAATAATTATGGGATTAATAAAATCTTCCCTGTGCTTTTTCTGTTCTCTAATAATTCATGAGCACGGGCACCATCTTGTAAAGAGAAGGTAGTAGGACTTGCGATCTTTAATTTTTCGGTCGTAATCCATTTGAATAATTGAGAGGAGCGTTCTTTTCTCTCTTCATAAGATGTAAGCACGTTCCAAAGGTCTCCGCCAGTTAATGTTTTTGAAGTATCCATAAGCATACGTGGATCAACGGGCGCAGGATTACCACCGGCCATTCCGTAAAATACGACAGTGCCACCAGTTTTAGTAGCGTTAAAACTTTCCTCTAGCGTAGAACCTACTGATTCATATACAACATTTACTCCATCACCGTTTGTTATTTCAAGTACTTTCACAGGCCATGCTACCTTATATAAAAATACGTGATCAGCACCAGCTAATGTAGCTATTTGTGCTTTTTCTTTTGATGACGTGAGGCCGATTACTTTTCCGCCTAGTAGTTTAATTATTTGGATAAGAAGTTGCCCAACACCTCCAGCAGCAGCGTGTACTAAA
This sequence comes from Bacillus thuringiensis, assembly GCF_001595725.1. Classification (GTDB taxonomy): domain Bacteria; phylum Bacillota; class Bacilli; order Bacillales; family Bacillaceae_G; genus Bacillus_A; species Bacillus_A thuringiensis_K. Next base: position 3,263,055 of record NZ_CP014282.1, on the reverse strand, counting down.
GCTATATCACCTTGTTTTATTTGATAGCTATCTTTCGTTAAATAATGTGCTGTTAATCCTTGTAATAAGACAGAAGCGGCTGTTTTAAAAGAGATAGAATCTGGAAGCTTAATTGCTTTCTTCGATGGAACGGCAACTAGTTCTGCATTTGCAAATGGAACGTCAGCAAATGCAATACGATCTCCAGGATTAATATTCGTAACGTCAGCTCCTACTTTTTCAACAATGCCAGCCCCTTCATAACCTAATATAAAAGGCGGGGTACCAGTGAGATGATAATCGCCGCGGCGTCTATAAATATCAGCAAAGTTTAATCCAATTGCTTTCGTACGGATAAGAATTTCATTTGGGTTTATAATTGGGTCATGTATTTCTTTATATTGTAGTACATCTGGATTTCCAAACTGTTCGAAACAAAGTGCTTTCATATGGAATACCTCCATTTATATTGTTTGTCGATGCTCTTTATCATACAATACAAATATCGATAGGCAAAGAGGGTTATTTCGATGAAATCAATCGGAAATTACGATTGAAAAGAGGGATGATAAATGGAGATAAAACAATTAATTACATTTAAAATAGCCGCGGACACTTTGAACTTTACACAAACTGCGAAGAAATTAAACTTTGCTCAATCGAGCGTAACAGCGCAAATTAAAACGTTAGAAGCTGAGCTAGGTACGCCGTTATTTGAAAGATTAGGAAAACGCCTTTTCTTAACTGAAGCAGGTAGGAAGTTTCAACTATATGCCGACAAGATGATTGCACTCAGTAACGAAGCGAAAATGGCTGTGAAAGATGATGAGGAAATAGCAGGGACGTTAATAATCGGTGCGCAAGAAAGCCAATGTACATATAGACTTCCTTCTATATTAAAGAGGTTTAAAGCACAATTTCCTCAAATCAAGCTTATATTTAAACCAGCGCATTCCAATAAAGATGCGAAGGAACAATTGATGGAGGGAAAAGTCGATCTTGTATTTATTTTGGACGAATGTAAAACAGAAGATACTTTACATGTGGAGCCGCTTATGAAAGAAGAATTAAAAATAGTAGCTGCTTCAGGGCATCATTTACTCGAGAAAGCTTCCATTTCTACAAAAAATTTAGAAAGTGAGACGTTGTTGCTAACAGAGCTAGGATGCTCGTACCGGACTTTATTTGAAGAGCTATTTCGTACAGAAGGTGTGTATCCAGCAAATAAAATTGAGTTCGTTAGTGTCGAAGCAATTAAACAATGTGTTATTGCAGATTTAGGAATAGCTGTGTTACCAGCAATAGTAGTAGAAAAAGATATACGAGAGGGGACGATAAAAGAGTTACATTTAGAAAATGAAATCTCACCGATTTATACACAAATTGCTTGGCATAAAGATAAATGGATGACAGCGCCACTGCAGCAATTTATTGATGTGACTAGGGAGTTTTTTACAACAGATTAAGTGGAGAAATATTTATTTTATATAAAAGAAAAAATGGCAATTTTGTATAAAGAACCGATGCTTGCATGTAACAAGTATCGGTTCTTTTATGTTTTAAATAAAGAATGCTAAAACATGTGTATTTCTCAACTTTTTTTCTTAGACGGATACGTAAATTTCTTCGTATATTCCAATAATCATAAGGAAATTTACAACGTTTAGTCGTTTCTGTAAGATGCCTCTAGGAAGCATGAAAGGAGGGGCGTACATAGGGGATAGATTGTCTTTATTATACGTACTTATTTTGAGGGAGGAAATTGAAAATGTTTAAAAAGTTAATGAAAGTATGTGTATTAAGTGTAGCGAGTGTAGGGCTATTATTTAGTTTCCAAGGAAGTACATTTGCTGCTACTGATTTAAGTAGTTACTATGACGGGAAAAATCCAGCAACAACGAAAGTATACGGAGGTAGTACAACGTGTGATGCAGATGGATTTAATGCAAAGTCTACAGCTGTGTACGAAGGGAGTAAAAAAGTAGGGACAGTGTATTTACGTTACAGCAATAAATGTCATGCAGCTTGGGCTAAGTTTGTTTTAGATCAACCAGCACCAGCTGTGTCTGGAGGAGTGTATGCGTACGCTGTTGTGAATAAATACAAAAATGGTGTATTCCAAAAATCAGTCACTTCCAATCAGGGGAACGGGACAATAAAAACAGGTCAAACGAGCACGTATACAGGAATGGTATTTGATTTAACTGCTGATTTCGGATACACAGCAGATGCTGAAGCGGTTACTTTTAATAACGGTTATGGAAAAACTGGACGCTATTAAGAAGGAGTGGAATGCTTTGAAACTTTTAAAAAAGCTAAGTGCATGTTTTTGTCTGTCCTTGCTCGTTTTAACTAGTATGTTTAGTACGACTGGTAATGATAAAGCGTATGCAGAAGACCATTCATATGATGGGAAAAGTCCTTATTATAATAGCTGTGATCAATCCGCAGTAACGAAAGAAAAGAAGTGGATTGATTCAAATTCTTATGTAGAATTAAAATTTAGCACAACGTGTAAGACAGCATGGGCAAAAGTTACTGTAACTCGTGCAGCAGTATATAATAACGAAGCTGATGCAAGGATTGTTAGAAAAACAGATGGAAAGGCATACACTTGCGGGAGTGCTGGAGGAAATGGTGTTGTGAATAAAGGGCAAACATCATGCTATACGCCAATGGTATATGATTTAGATCCAAGAAAGGCACAAGCGCAGGGGAAACATGCCATTCCGAATAGTGATGCATATAATTATGCTGAGACTATTTGGTATTGATGGGGATATGGAGATTGTAAGATAGAATATTTTAAGAGCATGTTTTGATTGGATTTCAAAACATGCTCGTTTTTGTTTGAATGCGAATGATCCAAGCCAGTACCGATAGCAATCGGCTACATGAATATGAGTCTTTATAATGCTACCGCTTCCGAAATTAGGAACTGTGCTATGTAATTTTTCTACTGGGATTTCTTCCAAAAATGAAAATAGAGTTTCTCTTGTAGAGCTAATAAGATTATATTGCTGTTTTAAAATATGTAACATGCAAGTACACTCCTCTTTTATTTACATAGTAAGTAATTCTATATTTACGAGGAGTGAACCTTTTTATTATTTTTAATAAGCATATTAGATGTATTTCTTATTTGTTTCTGATAGATTAAACAAGGTGAAACTTTAATAAATTGAACATTCTTAGTTCATAATAAATGGTACATGAAGAAGGAGAACGATCAAATGAATAGACTAGTTGGCTTAAAACAATTTGAAATAACGCGTGGAGAATTGCTTAAATTTATGGAGACGTTAGACGATAAAACTGTAGATACACAGCCAGAGGGTTTTAACAATACAATTCGCTGGCATATCGGTCATGTATTAACGGCAGCAGAAGTTTTCATGTTTGGAAAAGAATTTAAACAATTACCAACTGAATATCCAGGTATGTTTGGGTATGGATCAAGACCGTCTAAATGGAAAACAGAAGGACCATCATTAGACGTGTTAATGGCTCAATTAAAAGAACAAGCAAAACGTATTAACGAAATTCCAGCAGAAGCATTTGAAAATAAACTGCCAGAGCCGTTCTTAGGACTAGAAACAGTTGGTGAGCTTTACGGTATGATGCTTTATCATGAAGCTGATCATATTGGGCAAATGAAGGCGATGGAACGTATTATTAAAGTTCTTTAGTTCTTAATTGCATATAACAAGCAATACAGGTGTAATGTTAAATAATATATACAAAAAAGGTAGATAAATTATTATCTACCTTTTTTGTATAACTTCTTGAAGGATTAGAGAATTTTATAATTTTTTATGTTGTGATTATTAATTATAGTATTCCTAAATATGGAATATACGTATAATAATAGAGAAGAACTAGAAATAGGGGTGAATACTATGATTACATTAGAACAAAAGTTGGAGCAATATAAACATACATATGTACAGTTAAAGGGAGAACTAAAATGGAAAACGAGTGATTCTCGAACAGGAATGATGATTGCTGCTATGTATGCAGGTAGTGATAAATTGTTTGATCTCGGACGTTTTTTAGAAATTAGTAGTTATATTAAGAATGAGGTAGGGATGTTTTCATACTTAAAGTCTTATCATCGTTTTGTAGTGGCCGCAACATTAGATATTCACTTTACAGATTACAAGGAAGCTTTTCGCACGTTTTTAGATTTATATGAACAATTGGTCACTGGTGGCTTTAGCCGGAGTATATTTACTTATCTCGCAGCAGCTGTGCTTTTAACAGAAGAAAATGAACAGCATGACGCGCACATTCAGCGTTCGATGCAAGTATATAAACGCATGAAAAAGGATCACCTCTTTCTTACAAGTACAAATGATTATCCGCTCGCGGTTTTATTAGCAGGACAATCAGAGAATGTAGAAACACTTATGGACCGAGTGGAACGTCTTTATCAGAAACTAGCGACAGCTGGTTTACGTAAAGGGAATGATCTTCAATTTTTGAGTCATATTCTTTCATTAAAGAAGGATGTCAGGGAAGAACTATTAGTTGCAAAATGCACAAATATATGGAATTTGTTAAAGCAAGAAAAGGTAAAAGTAAAACAGATGCATTACCCAGCTATCGGGCTACTAGCGTTACTCGAGGACGGAGAAAAAGAGATTCATTCTATTCGAGCATTTATTGAAAAATTGCAGGGGGATAAATTGTTCCGTTGGCATACAGATACAAATATTCTTATTGCTATTCAACTGTTCGTAAGTCAGAAAGGTGAGGAAAGTAAAGCTACTAACACAGGTTTACAAACAATGATAGAAGTCCTCATACAAGCACAACAGGCAGCCATGATGGCAACGATTGCCGCTTCATCTGTAGCAACATCTTCTGCTAGTAGCAGTTCATAATGTGTAATTGCTTATACTCTTGTAAATTATAACTCCCTTGATAAGGACGGTTTAAAAAATATTACTAAAAACAATTAGCTCATCACTCTCTAATGAGTGATGGGAACTGTTTTTACATAATCAGCATTATCTTTTTGATTCCTTCAAATGTTTGAGCTGCGTGACAATCATAATGCTAATAACAACGAGTAAAAACCATGAACTAATTTTGCTTAAGTGAACGAGACTCCATGCTTCCCGTTGATTTGGATATTGCCATGCTCCGAAAAATGTTGCGATGTTCTCTGCAATCCAAATGAAAAATCCGATAAGGAAAAAGGAGAGAACGAGTGGCATTTTATATGTAACGCCTTGTAATGAAAATTGTACAAATGTGCGAGAGAAAACGATGAATAGAAGTAAAGTTAAGAACCATCTAAAATCGTATAGAAAATGATGCGTGAAAAAATTGAAGTAAATCATTGCTCCTAATGGCACGATAAAAATAGCTTTCGGCCAATAATGCATTTGTAAATGCAACCTCCTCCACGCTTGGCATATGTAACTGGCGACACTTGCATACATAAAACCACTGTAAAGCGGAACTCCAAAAATCTTTGAATACGCCTCTTCAGGATAAATCCACGAACCGAAATGTACCTTATATATTTCTAGTAGAAGGCCAATGAGGTGGAAGACAGTAATTACTTTTAGCTCGTCTTTTGTTTCAAGTCCAGTTTTGTACATAATCCACTGCATAAGAAGACATACGATGAGTATAAAATCATAGCGGTATAACCCTGGGATAGAAATGATTTTTGATAGGGCTAGTGTTAAGAAAATAACGACTGGGAATAAACAAGATAATGCTTGCTCGTAAGTGAAATGTAATAGTTGTTTTATATAGAACATTGTGTCTCCTTTATTTTTGTTAGAAAACTCAAAATAATGACTAAGTATACTACAATTTAAAAAATAAACCAGTAGTCTATTTTGCATGTATTTGTAAGTTTTAGAGGGGAATTGTAATAAGTATTTTAATATATAACAAAGTAAAAAATAGTTTGCTATTTAAAAAAAGTGGGGATATAATATCTAAATGAAAATGATAATTATTATCAATATTAATTATAAATAAAAAATAATTATAAAAAACAACTGAATATAAAGGATGAAATGAAACATGTTACATAAGTCTACTATACGTGCTGGCAATAACCGCTGGATACATATTAAGTTCATATGTTTTATGAGCTTAACAATTATATGTTTAATTGGATCTATATTTTTGGCCGTCGCATTTGGTGCAAAGGATATTCATTTGCAAACGGTGTGGACAGTGGTTTTTGATTACAATCCGAAATTAACGCAGCATCAAATCATTTACGAATTAAGGCTCCCAAGGGTAATTGGCGCAGCAGTTGTAGGGGCAGCTTTTGCGGTCGCTGGAGCGGTTATGCAAGGAGTAACACGAAATCCTTTAGCTGATGCAGGTGTACTTGGCATAAATGCAGGAGCGATGTTTGTAGTAGCACTTAGTTTTGCTTTTTTTCCGCATATGCCGTATTCCTATTTAATGATTGTTTCCTTTATTGGAGCAGTCTTAAGTACAGTACTTATTTTTGTTATTGGATCAGCAACATCAGGTGGGTTAACACCAATGAGGTTAACGATTGCTGGAGCTGTTATGGCAGCGCTTTTACATTCATTAAGTTCAGGTGTTGCGATTTATTATGATTTAAGCCAAGATTTAGCGTTTTGGTATGCTGGTGGTGTTGCAGGGGTTAAGTGGGAACACTTGAAATTTTTAGTCCCTATTATTCTTATAACGATTATTTTTGCAATAGTGTTAGGGAGATCTATTTCACTCATATCAATGGGGGATGATGTTGCTACAAATTTAGGAGTGAAAACGAACCGAACGAGAATACTAGGGATGATTATAGTAGTTATTCTAGCAGGTGTTTCTGTTTCAGCTGTTGGTTCTATTGGATTTGTAGGACTAGTTATCCCCCACATTGCTAGAAAATTAGTTGGTGTGAATTATAGACTCATTATTCCTATGTCAGCGTTATTAGGAGCTATGTTATTAGTTTTAGCTGATTTAGGGGCAAGAACAGTAAACCCTCCTAAAGAACTTGCGATAGGAATTATGGTAGCTCTTGTTGGAGTTCCGTTCTTCCTCTATATAGCACGTAAAGTTGGGAGGGAGCTATAAGTGAAGGGTCTTATTAACACAGATAAAAAAAGAGCCATTACTGTAACTACAATTTTTGGTTGTATTAGTATCGCTGTCATTTTACTTAGCTTAAATACAGGGACACTTAGCATTGCACCGCTCAAAGTAATTCAAACGCTTTTCGGTTATGGTGATTTTGAAAGTGCAACCGTGCTATACGATTATCGTATGCCAAGAATTATAATCACAATGTTAGCCGGTATTGGCCTTGGGATTTCCGGTGCGATTTTGCAAGGATTATCCCGTAATGCACTTGCAGACCCTGGTATTCTTGGACTGCATTCAGGTGCATCTTTCGGGCTAATTATATTCGTTACATTCTTTCATTCTATTAATGAAAGTGCATCTATTTTAATACCGTTATTTACATTTGGCGGAGGAGTATTAGCTGCATTTCTTATTATTTTACTTGCGAGTGATCGGTCAAATGGTTTACTTCCCATTAGACTTATTCTCGTTGGTATTGCAGTTTCAGCTGGTTTTAGTGCAATTTCGTTATTTTTCTCTCTCAAGTTAAATGATGAGACGTATACATTCGCTTCTAGATGGCTAGTTGGTAACGTGTGGGGAAGGGATTGGATTCATGTCCTTGCATTATTACCTTGGATTTTCATACTAACCCCTTATGCGTGGCTAAAATCTAAAACGTTAAATGCATTGTCACTAGGTGATAGTGTAGCGGCGGGACTTGGTGTTTCTGTTCAAAAAGAACGGTTATTACTTTTAGCTACAGCGGTTGGATTATCTTGCGCAAGTGTATCGATGGCAGGAGGGATTGGTTTTATCGGTTTAGTTGCTCCGCATATCGCAAGGAAGTTAGTAGGTACTACATATCAACACTTTCTTCCTTTAGCTAGCATTATCGGAATGATTATTTTAGTGCTAGCAGATACGATAGGTCGTTCTATATTTGAGCCAAACTCTATTCCAGCTGGTGTAGTAGTGGCGGCATTAGGAGCACCGTATTTTCTTTATTTACTTACAAAAACAAAATAAATACTTCAAAGAGGAGAACATATGAAAAAGAAACTTACTATTTTATTTAGCATGATGTGTATTTTAGTATTATCAGCATGTGGTCAAACTAAAGCTAATGAAGAGGCAACGAAAAAAACGGAAAAAAGTAATGATCCAAAAATCGCCTCTATGTCCATTCATTTAACAAATAATTTACTTGCATTAGGAATTACACCAGTAGGTTCTGTTATTGGCGGAGATTTAAAAGATTTCTTACCACACGCAAAAGAGCAGTTGAAAGATACGAAGAAACTTGGTGTTGTAACAGATCCGAATATGGAAGCGTTACTTCAATTGAAGCCAACTGACATTTATGTGGATGAAAAATACGCGGGCAAAGATTTAGCGAAATACGAAAAAATTGCAAAAACACATTCTTTCAACTTAGATGAAGGCACGTGGAGAGATCAGTTAAAACAAGTTGGTAAACTTGTAAACCGTGAGAAAGAAGCGGATAAATATATTCAAGATTACGAAGAGCAATCAAAACGAGTAAAAAGTTTAATAGATAAAGAATTAGGTAATAACGAAAAAGTAATGGCAATTCGCGTTACTGCAAAAGAATTACGAGTATTTAGTACGAAAAGACCGATGGGACCAATTTTATTCCAAGACTTAGGATTACAACCTGCAAATGGTGTAGAGAAAATTGATGGAAACCGTCCTTTCGAAGTCATTTCACAAGAAGTATTACCTGACTTTGATGCAGATGCTATTTTCGTTGTCGTTAACAGAGATGATAAAGCGAAAGCTGCATTTAAACAACTTCAAGAAACACCAATTTGGAAAGACTTAAAAGCTGTTAAAGGTAAGCACGTATACATTATTAATGACCAACCATGGCTTGACTATTCTGCTTTAGGTAACAAAATGGCAATGGATGAAGCGGAGAAAATGTTTACGAAATAATATAGATTCGATGTTAGGAAGATCCTCTGAATTTTGAGGGTCTTTTTTATTGTTAGAATAAATAAAAAATTATACAATAAATTTAATTTAATGCAGAGGAGATGTGCCGATGTCAGCACTTATTGTAAGTATCCCGTTTATAAAGCAGTTTATGGAAATAGGGGATAAATAGGCTAGAATAATTATCCCCATTATTTAATAAAGGGGAGTTTGAAATGACAATGAATCTTTTTCAAAATAAAATGGTTAAATTATCAGTTATGAGAGAAGCAGATGCTGAAGTAATGGCTATGTGGCAAGAAGATAGTGAGTATTTAAGGAATGTAGATACAGATGTAGCATTCCCGCAATCGATACAAGAAATAGCAAGTGATGGGCTATTAAAGGGACGGAGATCGAATAGTGTTTCTTTTATGTTAAGGACAGTTCAAGATGATTGCTTAATTGGTTTTGTTGCAATTCATGGCATAGAGTGGAATAACAGAACGGGTTTATTAGCCATTGGTATAGGAGATGCAAATGATAGAGGAAAGGGATATGGAAGAGAAGCAATCCATCTTATCTTAAAATATGCTTTCTATGAATTGAATTTACACCGCGTCGGTCTGGATGTGATTTCTTATAATAAAGCAGCCATTGCGTTGTATAAAAAGATAGGTTTTCAGATGGAAGGGTGTATGAGAGAAGCGGTTCAAAGAGATGGGAAGTGTTTTGATCGTATCATTATGGGGATATTGCGGGATGAATGGATAGGGTTGCAAGATTAGCGAATACATTCAATATTATATATGTAGTATGCAGGAGATATAATGATAATTGGCGAAAATTTACAGTGAACTGATTGAATTTATAAGGAGTTATGTAAAATGAATTTAGAAAAAGTAAAACCAGTAAATGAAGAGGTCGCTGAATTAAAGGAACTAATTAAAGAGTTACACGGAAGTGTACATCAACTGCAAAGCGAAGTGCAGCAACTAAGGCACGAAAGACCAGTTGTTGAAGTGAGAAAAGGTGTTCAATTATCACCAACAATTGTCGGACAAATTGGTGGTATGATTTTAGGTGGGTTAGCAATTATCGGTATATTTTGGTGATGAAAAAAGGTTTGCAGCACGATGCTGCAAACCTTTTGTATTTGACGATATAATTTCATGCAATACAACTTTTACATTAAATAACGTAAATATATATAACCATGTGATAACAAGAGTGCAACAATAGTTAATGGTAAACCAATTTTTAAGAAGTCCATATAAGAGAAAGCATGTCCTTCACGTTTTGCAATACCAGCAACGACTACGTTTGCAGATGCTCCGATTAGCGTTCCATTTCCTCCTAAGCAAGCTCCAAGAGATAACGCCCACCATAGTACTTCGATTTGCGGAGAATCGACAGATAGTCCGAGTCCTGTAGCTAAGTCTTGAATAAGAGGAATCATCGTAGCGACAAATGGGATGTTGTCGATTGTCGCAGATGCGATGCCAGATACCCATAAAATAAGTATAGCTGCGAATCCGATGTCACCGTTTGTTACGCCGATTACTTCTTTTGCAAGTGAAGAGATAAGTCCGATATCAATTAACCCGCCAACGAGAACAAATAGTCCGGCGAAGAAGAAAATGGTTACCCATTCAACGTGGGCAAATACATCTTCAATATCATGTTCTTTCACGCCGATTAACATAAGAAGTGTAGCGCCTGTCATCGCGATAACAGCAGCGTCTACATGAATAATCGAATGAAGTACGAAGCCTAAAATAGTTAGTCCTAAAATCGAAATAGATTTTAAAAGGAGGCTTTGATCTTTAATGTAATCTTTTTCGTTTAATGCCATTAGTTTTTCGATTTGTTCAGGTGTTGTTTTTAGTTTGTTACGATACATGAAGTAAATAATGCCAAGTGTCACGATAGAAATAATAATTACGATTGGAGCTAAGTTAAGTAAAAAGGCGTTAAAGTCTAAATGCTTGTTTGCTGATCCAATCATAATATTAGGTGGATCACCGATTAATGTTGCTGTTCCGCCTATATTTGAAAACAGCACTTCTGAAATCAAATAAGGCACAGGATTTACTTTTAAAATACGTGTAATGGATAATGTAACAGGAACGATTAATAAAACAGTCGTTACATTGTCCAAAAATGCTGATCCGACAGCAGTTAATAGGGATAGTAATAATAAAATGCGAATCGGTTTTCCGCCAGCTGCTTTTGCCGCTTTAATGGCCACAAATTCAAAGACGCCTGATTGACTCGTAATATGTACGAGAATCATCATCCCAATTAAAAGGGTAATCGTTTCCCATTGAATATGTGATGTGAAAGCAGTATGTAAATCTACAACTCCAAAAATAATCATAATAGCAGCACCGAATAGTGCGATTACAGCACGATTCAATTTCTCAGAAATAATAAATCCGTACGTGATTAAAAATACGGCAATTGCAAAATAATATTGCCAATTTGCTACTTCATGTGCTGATTGTTCCAACCATGTCACCTTCTTTAAATTATGTATTCAATTGTCGAAATGTATCTCGCTGCAATAATGCGGGATAAAATATATTGTAGCAAATTCAAAAAAGAAAGAAAACTATTTAACAAAGTGAAGGAAAAAATGTATTTTTTACATATCATATAAAAAATATAAAAAACACAGTGCAAATTATTAGGAAAAGTGAGCGTTGTCCTCTAATATAGAGATAGCAATTTACATTATTTTTGCGTAAAATGGTTTAAAGAGGTGAATTCCGATGGAAATAGTAAAAGATAGTTCTCTTATTCAAAATGAAATTGAACGTTTTGTAAATAAAGATGTATATATTCATTTAGAAACGACAAACGGAGCGTATGCATCACACATAAATGAAAAGATGATGACAGTTGGTGCTTTCATTCGAAATGCAATTATCCGTTTTGAACGCGGGAAGATAACTGGAACAAATCCATACCGAGTTGGTCTAAAAATGGATCACGGTTGGGTATATGCTGAAGGTATTACGCACTGGGAAGTAGATGGTCAAGAGCGTTTATTACTAGCTGGACATGATAATTTAGGTCGTCTAGCAGTTGCACTTGAGTTAAGCTTAACACCATTTAAGTAAGAAGGAGGGAAACTTATGGAGAGACATGTACTTGTTGTATTTCCGCATCCAGATGATGAAGCATATGCTGCGGGAGGAACAATTCGCTTATTAACAGATCAAGGAGTACCTGTAACATATGCATGTGGTACTCTAGGACAAATGGGACGTAACATGGGTAAGAACGTATTCGCTAACCGTGAAACGATTCCAAATATCCGTGAGAAAGAATTGAAAGATGCTTGTGAAGCGATGGGCATTAAAGATTTAAGAATGCTTGGCTTCCATGATAAAACGTTAGAATTTGAAGATGTTGATTTCGTTGCTGACAAAATTGAACCAATCATTCAAGAAGTAAATCCATCTCGAATTATTACATTTTATCCAGAGCACGGTGTACATCCAGATCATAATGCATTTGGCCGCGCTGTCGTTCGCGCTGTATCACGTATGCCAAAAGAAGAGCGCCCAGTTATCCATGCTGTTGCGATTACGAAAAATCGTGAAGCAGTATTAGGAGAACCGGATGTTGTAAATAACATTAGTGAAGTATTTGATCATAAATTAACTGCATTAGGTGCGCACCGTTCACAAACAGAAGCAATGCTGGAAGATACGCATGCAAAAATAAAAAACAAAGATGCAGCAACATTAAAATGGCTGCAACTTGAACAGTTTTGGACTTATAAATGGGAGTAGGCTAGAAGGATATCTTCTAGTTGCTCTTACATAGAAAAAGCGCCGTCACTTGTGATGGCGCTTTTTCTTGTTGAAGACTATATGTTTTTTAGGGTGCTTCAAAATTTTTAAATTAACGTGCAGTATAGCCTCCATCAACAAGAAGTGTTGTACCGTTAACAAAACTAGCATCATCACTTGCTAAAAATAAGACAGCTTTAGCGACTTCTTCTGGTGTTCCAAGTCTGCCTTGCGGATGAAGTGAAGCTAAATATTCTTTCTGTTGAGGATTAACACTACCTAGTAAAGGGGTGTCAATATAACCAGGGCACACCGCATTAATACGTATTCCATATTTAGCGTAGGCAGTACATAAATTTTGAGTTAATAGTTTCACACCACCTTTTGCAGAGGAGTATGCTGTTGGGGTAGGTAATGAAACAAAACTATGAATCGAACCAGCGTTAACGATGACACCACCTGTACCTTGTTTAAGAAATTGTTCAATCGAATATTTATCAGAAAGGAATACCCCAGACAAATTAATATCAATAGTTCTTTTCCATTTTTCATAGGATAATTCGTTTGCCGGTGCATCATCAGCAACGCCGGCATTGGCATACATAATATCTAATTTACCGTATGTACTTACTGTCTCATGAATTAGCTGTTTAATATCTGCCTCTTTTGTTACATCAGTTTTAATAAATAACGTAGTATATCCATGTGCATTCAATTCATCTGATAGTTCTTTTCCACGTTCAGAAAAGTCAGCAATAATTACTTTTGCACCTTCTTCGATAAAAAGACGAACAGTAGATTTGCCAATTCCACTTGCACCACCAGTTATGATTGCTACTTTGTCTTTTAATTTCATATAAACCTCTCCATTCATCAATGAATTTAAGTCGAATTTTTAAATCTTGTTACTAAACTATTAACCTTAAATAGTAAGTTTATAGAAGAAAAAGCTCGCGTTTACTTAATCGTGAGAGTACTATTTGTGTCTTTATCCCGCTATTTGCCGGGCAGTAAGACCCGCACCTCAAAATTCAGCGGAAGCAAAGACGTTAGGTGGGGGCAGGCTACCTGTAAAAGCACGATTGATTAAAGTTTCACTTTATTGTACTTATTGATACAGTGATGCATGAAATTATTAATTTGGTCAATTTTATCATTAGATTGAATATTTGGTAAAGAGCCTTCGAACAGAGTGAGTGTGGATGCTGAAAAATTAAAATAAATATTCAGTATTATTTGTAGGGTAAGGAACAAAGGGGAGAGATAACTACTACGCTAGTTAAATAGGAGAAAGCCTTGCAGGGGGGCAAGGCTTTAAACAGGGTATTAAAAATTATTGATTTATTAAGAATAACTTCTTCTTGTGAATAAACTAATTTTAGCATGATAACTCATATATATGTGTTACGAATTTGTGAATAAAAACTCAATGATAAAAGTATGAGTGAAAGGAAATAAGGTATTTGGGATATGCATTATTACACAAAGTTCAGTTGAAATAGGGAGGAACATAAAAAAAGCGCAATGAGCAAAATAATTAAGAGACGAATTATACTAAAGATTAGTGGAACGCCTACTATTTAATTTCTTTTTGTATTTAATTCTTTAGAACTGATTGTTAATAATGTATGTAAGAAGCGTATATTTTGAATTATTTAATAGAATAATATATATTTATATTGATTTAATGATTTTAGTTTGTTAAAAATGGGGAAATCGATATGAAGGTTAAATTTGCCGTAATAAAAGATGAGAGCTTTGATTGTAGTTTATTGGAAACAAAATTATTGAAAACTTTTAAAGAAGTAGATTGTGAAGCAGATATTGTAAAGGTTGAGAATGAAATTTTTGAAAACAATGATGTACAAACGCATTTATCAGAAATAACCATTCATGTTACTGGAAAAAATATTGGATACAGATCCGTTTCAGCCAGTATATTTATTGTTCTAGAGAGTTTATCAATACAGCTATTTCGTATTCATATTAGTATATTTTAAGCAGTTCAAAAAGTGGATTCTTCAGAAAATCATACTGATTATATTAAGTTGTAAATATGAAAACAATAGAAATTATCGTAGGTGCTCCCGAATGTTGGATTGCACCTTGTTTGTTGTTAAATAAACAGGGGATTCCTTTTCTAATTTTAATGTATCTTAACGCTAATTCATAAATAGAAGAATGGAAACATGTGAGTGATTCAATTAGATTGTACAAATAATTTGGTACGCTGATATACGGAATGTATTCACAGGTAAGAGGGTTGTCTCATAATATATATAGATTTTTCTATAAAGATGAACAGAGGGTGTGAATATATGGAAGATGTTTACGCTAAAATTGACAGTCTCAAGGCGGAGCAAAAAGAAATTATGAGAGACATTCGAAATTTAGAAACGCGTACCACTATTAATGAGAAAGACATAGCAACAATCAATAAGCAATTAGAAAAAATAAGTACAAACACTACTTGGATTTTGCGAATTATTATTAGCGCGATAATAATGTCAGTTTTAGGATTGATATTAAAAGGGATGATTTAAAAGAAAGAGGGGAGCTCCCTCTTTCTTTTATGTAAATGAGAAACTATAAATTTTCCGTTTCCTTTTCGTCTGCATACTTATCCTCTAAGGAAATTAATAGAGGGATTGATATAGTTACAAGAATGATTAAAGTGGTGATAAAAGATTTAGAAAGAGAAAAAGAACCTTCAATTAAAGGTGATAAAAACTTGAATGAAAGTATACTTGTTATGAAGGAAATTACTAAAAAGCTAAAAAGAGATATATTTTTATTCTTTATAGATGTCTCTATAAAGTCTTTAACACAGGTTATTACGACAAATATAGTTAATATGATAAGAGAAACAAAATAATGTGTTAAATTCGTCATATTAATAGTAGGATCGTCTATTATGTAAGCAAGTAACTTAGATACTAATATTCCTCCAAACAATAAAATAATAAAAGCAAGTAATCCTTCCAATATATAAGTGCTGAAATTGTCTTTCTTGTTAAAGAGTTTATAGTTTAGAGTAGATTGGGTTATTTGAATTAGGAATAGGGTAATAATCCATACATAATATACAAATGGTAATTCTCCTGAGAATAGAGAAATTAGAAAGTTTACTACTGTCCTTAAAATTTCAATCATTACGAAAGTCCTCCTACTTGTTCAGCTTTATGACATTAGGAATATATGAGTATATCATTTTATAATTAGGTTTATAGATTCAAACTATTTCTAATTATTCCATAATAAGGTGGTTATATCAAGTAGTTATCTTCTATGGCGTGTATTAGTTGTTCACTAATATAAAAAGCACATTTGAACGTTAATACTAGAAAAATAAAAGTAATATGTAATATAATTGAAAAAGTATATTTAAAAATCGATGTTAATATTACCCTCCTATAAGTATTAACATACGTAATTGAGGTGTTTTCTTTGTTGTTTTATGACCGGATTTCTATAATGGCCCCTCCTGTTCCGTAGCTAAGGAAAGTCTTTTTATTTCTGAGATTTTCAAAGTTATAGGAGGGTATGAAAAATGAAAAAAGTCTCAGTACCATCACTTTTGTTAATGATTATTCTTGTCGCATTTCCGCAAATTAGTGAAACGATTTACACACCGTCTTTACCGGACATTTCAAAGGCGTTACATGTAAGTAATAATGAGGTGCAGTTAACGCTTAGTGTGTATTTTGCTGGATTTGCTTTAGGTGTATTTTTTATTGGATGGCTATCAGATATAATTGGCCGTCGCCGGGCAATGTTATTTGGAATTGTCGTATATGGCGCTGGGAGTTTCTTATGCTTTATTGCAAATTCCATTGAAGTTTTATTGGTAAGTCGTTTTATTCAAGCGTTTGGAGCAAGTGCAGGATCAGTTGTGACGCAAACGATTCTTCGTGAAAGTGTAGAAGGGCATAAGAGGCATGTTATGTTTGCTCAAATCTCGGCAGTCATTGCTTTTACACCAGCGATAGGACCGTTAATTGGTGGCTTTCTTGATCAAATGTTTGGATTTAAAATAGTATTTTTAAGTTTAGTAGTTATGAGTATCGGTATTTTTCTGTATACGTTTGTTTCTCTTCCTGAAACAAAAACGGGCTCAGTAACGAATAAAATAAATGTATTTTCAGTCTTGAAGAGGTTAATTACAAATCCGAAAGTGATAACATATGGGCTGTTAATTGGAGGAGCAAATGGTGTTTTATTTAGCTATTATGCAGAAGCACCGTTTATCTTTATTGAATACTTTCAGTTATTACCTAGTACGTATGGGTTTTTAGGAATTGTTGTTGCGTCTGCTTCTATTGTTGGAGCGAAAGTTTCAAAGCGTTTACTTGCTACTTATAAACCAGAGAAAATTATATATATCGGTTGTCTTGTAATGACAGGGGGAGCTATCCTTTTATCTGTTATTACGTTTGTTGGATCAAATCCGAATGTAATATATATGGTTGTATTTTTAATAGCGATGTTTATATTGCTATTAGGAATTGGCATAGCGTTACCTAACTGTTTAAGTTTAGCGTTAGTAGATTTTCAAGATGTCATTGGTACAGCAGGTGCATTGTTTAGCTTAGGGTACTATGTAATTGTAACGACGACAATTTGGGGAATGAGTCAGCTGCATACAGGCTCATTAATGGTGATGCCACTTTATTTTCTGGTTATTGTAGTTATAATGGCAGTGTTTACTAGGGTGTTTATCTTTGGTAAGCAAACTTCGAAATCGATTTAAATATGAAATCATAAAAGAGTCTCATTTTTTAATGAGATTCTTTTATATTTTATTCCGTTGTTTTGAGGCAGAAAGGTTTCTGCCTCAAAATTTGGCTGGGGTAAAGAAGTTAGTAGTTTATTAATATATTAAATTTCTCATTGGTATATAAATTGAATGTGTGGGAAATTACGTTATTAACAATAAAGGCTGAAGTATTTAAGATATGAAACTAAGGAAAAAATGTTCTCCTCGGTTATTTATATTGTAATAATATACATGCCGGAATCATATTGAATAGATGTATTTTATTGTTAATTTAGTTAAAAATTAATCAGACTTATGTATAATAATTTATTGAAAAAATAATTGAATTTTTCAGATTAATGAATTAATATAAGGTAAGTAATTTTAAGATTTATAGAATATTGGAAGATGAAAGGTTTTGAGAATTTTATTAGGAGCGCAAAACGATTTTAGGATAGCTTTAAAGCTAGTGTAAAATGACGTTTGCTTCATCATTTTCAGGGCCAAAGGGAATTAGGGGAAAGCATCTTGTTTTAAAATGCGACGACTATGAATCATCTAAGAGGGGGAAGTGAAGTGGCAAACAAAGAATTGAAAAGAGGTTTAGAAGCACGTCATATTCAAATGATTGCTTTAGGCGGAACAATTGGTGTTGGTTTGTTTATGGGTTCAGCCAGCACGATTAAATGGACAGGTCCGTCAGTAATGCTTGCTTATGCAATTGCAGGTATTTTCATCTTCTTCATCATGCGTGCCATGGGAGAAATGTTGTATATGGAGCCAAGTACAGGCTCATTTGCGACATTCGGTCATAAGTATATTCATCCACTAGCTGGTTATATGACAGCGTGGAGTAACTGGTTCCAGTGGGTTATCGTTGGGATGTCAGAAATTATCGCGGTTGGAGCGTATATGCAATATTGGTTCCCAGATTTACCAGCTTGGATACCAGGTATAATTGCAATGGTTATTCTTGGTGCAGCCAACTTAATTTCAGTTAAGTCATTTGGTGAATTCGAATTTTGGTTCGCGATGATTAAAATCGTTACGATTCTATTAATGATTATTGCGGGATTTGGTCTTATTTTCTTCGGAATTGGTAACGGTGGAGAAGCGATTGGTATATCTAATCTTTGGTCAAATGGCGGTTTCTTTACAGGTGGTTTTTCAGGATTCTTCTTTGCATTATCACTTGTAGTTGGAGCATATCAAGGTGTGGAATTAATCGGGATTACTGCTGGTGAAGCGAAAAATCCGAAGAAGACACTTACAAGAGCAATTCAAAGTACAATTTGGCGTATTTTAATATTCTATATTGGTGCTATTTTCGTTATTGTAACTGTGTATCCGTGGGATCAATTAAGTACAATTGGTAGCCCGTTCGTAGCGACTTTTGCGAAAGTTGGTATTACGGCAGCAGCTGGACTTATTAACTTCGTTGTAATTACAGCGGCAATGTCTGGTTGTAATAGTGGTATTTATAGTGCTGGACGTATGCTTTATACGTTAGGGATAAATGGACAAGCACCAAAATATTTCACAAAACTTTCTGGAAATGGTGTACCTTTATTCGGTACAGTTGGTGTAATTATTGGTTTGGCGGTTGGTGTTGTATTAAGTTATATCGCACCGAAAAACTTATTCGTATATGTATACAGCGCAAGTGTACTTCCTGGTATGGTACCATGGTTCGTCATTTTAATTAGTCAAATTCGTTTTAGGAAAGAAAAGGGAGCAGAGATGAAAGATCATCCGTTCAAAATGCCATTTGCTCCTGTAACAAACTATTTAACGATTGCCTTTTTAATTATGGTATTAATCGGAATGTGGTTTAACGATGATACTCGTATTTCACTAGTTGTAGGTATTATTTTCTTAGCTATCGTTACAATTAGTTTCTATGCTTTTGGAATAGGGAAGCGAGCTCCGTTAGACGTTCAAAACAATAAAGAGATTTCAAGTAAATAAAGAAAAGGCTGTTCATCTGGAACAGCCTTTTCTTATTGTTGTTATTTGTCGATAAATCGGTACACCTTGTCGAATGGTTGATATAATTTGATTTGTGATAGATATATTTGAAAAATCGTTGATATATTGTACGTTATGATAGATATATTTGAAAAATCGTTGATATATTGTACGTTATGATAGATATATTTGAAAAATCGTTGATATATTGTACGTTATGATAGATATATTTGAAAAATCGTTGATATATTGTACGTTATGATAGATATATTCGAAAAATCGTTAATATAATTTCACATACTATCTGTCACTATCATGATTAAAATTTCTCTAATACGATTTTCCCTATGGTGTGCCCGCTTTCAAGTAGTGCATGTGCTTTCTTTAAGTTTTCAGCGTTAATTGGTGTGAATGTTTCATTTAAAGTAGTCTTTAAAATGCCTTCATCTAGTAGTTCGCTTACTTTATTTAATAGTTCGTGCTGCGTAATCATATCGCCAGTTTCATACATCGCTTTTGTAAACATAAACTCCCAAACGAGTGTAGCACTTTTACTTTTTAAAATACCCATTTCAAGAGGGTGTTCATTTTCTACGATAGAGCAAATTTTGCCTTGTGGTTTAATAAGGTCACATATTGCTTGCCAATGTTGATCTGTATTGTTTAAGCAGAAAATATAATCTACATCGCTGAATCCAAGGCTTTGTAATTGCTCTTTTAAAGGGGTATGATGGTCAATTGTATGGTCAGCTCCAAGCTTTTTAACCCAGTCTATCGTTTCGCCGCGGGAAGCAGTTGCGATTACATTTAGTTCAGCCCATTTCGCAAGTTGAATTGCGATTGAACCGACACCACCAGCTCCGCCGATAATTAAAATGTTTTTAAATGAGTTCGTATCTTTTTTAGTATGATCAATGCCTAAACGTTCAAATAAACCTTCCCATGCTGTAATCGCTGTTAAAGGAATTGCGGCGGATTCAGCATCATGTAACGTTTTTGGTTTCTTACCGACAATTCTTTCATCAACTAAATGATATTCACTATATGTACCTTGTCTCGTAATGCTTCCAGCGTAAAATACTTCGTCTCCTTCTTTAAATAATGTACAACTTTCGCCAGTTTGTACAACAACACCACTAGCATCCCAGCCAAGTATTTTTGGTGCATCTTCTTTTTTATCTTTCGGAGAGCGGACCTTTGTATCAACTGGGTTAACGGAAATAGCGTTAATTTTCACGAGTATATCTCTTCCTGTGGCAACAGGTTTTTCAATTTCCAGATTAATTAAACTGTTTTCTTCTTCAATAGGTAAGTATTCATGTAAACCAATTGCTTTCATTTGTAATCCCTCCATTAAAGTAAGAATCATTTACCTCTATATTATAGATGGTGAAATACTGCTATGTAAAAAAATACCCTCTTTTTTATGTAAGCTGTACTGATAGTCTAGAAGGAGTTTATTTCTAAAAAGAAGAATTTTTTACTGTATTACTTTATCCAAAACTAAATGTAAAGGTGGATACATAATGACAGTAAAGAAACTTTATTTCATCTCAGCAGGTCGTTGCATGTTGGATCATTCGTCTGTTAACAGTGCGTTAACACCGGGGAAACTATTAAACTTGCCGGTGTGGTGTTATCTTCTGGAGACGGAAGAAGGTCCTATTTTAGTAGACACAGGTATGCCAGAAAGTGCAGTTAATAATGAAGGGCTTTTTAACGGTACATTTGTTGAAGGACAGATTTTACCGAAAATGACTGAAGAAGATAGAATCGTGAATATATTAAAGCGTTTAGGGTATGAGCCAAACGACCTTTTATATATTATTAGCTCTCACTTACATTTTGATCATGCAGGAGGAAACGGTGCTTTTACAAATACACCGATTATTGTGCAGCGAACGGAATATGAGGCAGCACTTCATAGAGAAGAATATATGAAAGAATGTATATTACCGCATTTGAACTACAAAATTATTGAAGGGGATTATGAAGTGGTACCAGGTGTTCAATTATTGTATACGCCAGGTCATTCTCCAGGCCATCAGTCGCTATTCATTGAGACGGAGCAATCCGGTTCAGTTTTATTAACTATTGATGCATCGTACACGAAAGAGAATTTTGAAGATGAAGTGCCGTTCGCAGGATTTGATCCAGAATTAGCTTTATCTTCAATTAAACGTTTAAAAGGAGTTGTGGCGAAAGAGAAACCAATTGTTTTCTTTGGTCATGATATAGAGCAGGAAAAGGGTTGTAGAGTGTTCCCGGAGTATATATAGTGCAAAAAGTCATGAGTTCGCGTGCTCATGACTTTTTCGTTTAAATAATTTTTTTAAATAAATTATAAACTTTTTTTGAACTATCTTCGTTTAACTGATAGTACGTAAGGTTTACATCATCAGGAGTATCTTGCTGAGCAATCATCACTTCGCTGCTGTGATGATCAACTACCCATATGAAATATTTTTTATAAGTTCCATCTTCGAAAGTAATCCACATATCACAATCTATTAAGTCTGATCCTTCTTCATCTAATGTTAATTTGCCTTTTTTTGCGGTATTCATACTGTTAATAAACGTTTTTAATTCATCTGTTTTTGTGAGAAAGATATTCTTTTTTGTTTTAATTGATTCGACATGTATATCTTTTATTTCCTGTTTTCCTAAAAAAACAGGAGGCTCATTTGGATCTCGCGAGCTTGAAATAATAGTAGCTTTCTTTTTCGGCTTATTTGCAGTATACAGATCTTGAATAGATTTTCCCGAGTTTACAAACCATACAATTCCAGAAATAATTAATACGCTACCGAGCAGTAAAATGATTTTCTTAATAGAATATTCTCCTCTCTATTACTTCGTATGAAGAGCTTTTCTATTAATATATGATAGGGAGGCGCAAAGTATTATAGTTGAACTTGGTTATGCTTCACAGTTTTTACAGGGCGATCTACGAGTAAATTGTAAGTGAGACCAATTAGTACGAAAATGCCACCGATAACTTTGCCCATTGAGAGTTCATGCGACAAAATGAAATCAATGATAGTCCCCGCAAATAATTGTCCGATAAAGATGAGTAATGTTAAATAAAATGCTGATATTTTAGGAGTGATATAGTTCGATAGTGAAATGACGATAACGCCTACTAATCCGCCTAAGTACACAGCGATGGGAATAGATTGTAACGTCTGCATTGGAATATACAATGAATCTGAACTGAAAATTAAAAATAACATAGAGAAAAATAATCCAGTAATATAATTGAAAAACGTGCCTTCCCAATTTCCAATTTTTGCTGCTAAATTCGCGTTTATAATTCTAGCAACAACGATAGAAACACCAGCTAAAATAGCGATCGTAATATATAACATTTTTTTGCCTCCATTAATAAATTGTCATGATTATAATTCCGGAAGAGATGAAACATAATCCAATTAGTTTTTTCTTTTCAAACTTTGCAACTTTCATTCCTAATAAGCCGAAATGATCAATAACGATGGAAGCGATAGATTGACCGAGTAAACTTAATGCAATCGTAATAGAAGCACCAAGGGCGGAGAAACTTATATTATTAAAAAGGACAGTGAATACTCCAATCGCTCCAGCGCTATATAAAAAAAGCGGAATACTTTTATCAAAATGAATTTTATTTTTGTTTATGATTAAAATGAAGATAACTGCAATTAAACCGACAAGGTGAATGACAACGCTTGCTGTATACTTCCCAATTAACTCAGATAAA
The DNA here is from genome assembly GCF_001595725.1 of Bacillus thuringiensis. Classification (GTDB taxonomy): domain Bacteria; phylum Bacillota; class Bacilli; order Bacillales; family Bacillaceae_G; genus Bacillus_A; species Bacillus_A thuringiensis_K. The sequence continues at coordinate 3,239,801 of NZ_CP014282.1, read as the reverse complement.
ATCCCATTCAGTGGAAGCATAACGGCGATGAGCACACCAATAAAGACAGAAAGAAAGTTATACAATGTAATATCCCCTTTAATTTTCATATTTGTAATGACTGTATCATGCTGAAATTGTGTATTACTATGACATATGTCATAGTGGAAGAAGAAAATTTTGATTACAATGGGGATGAGTGGTAAAGGCGGGGGAACTATGAAGAAAGTATGTAATTCAATTAAATTAGCAAAGTATATGAAACAAAATAATATTGATTCATTTTTTAGTAATGATATGAAACCGTATATGGAACTTATATTTTTTAAAAAGAATGAGTTTATTTGTAGAGAAAATGAAGAGATAGATTATTTATATTTTTTCGTTGAAGGAAAAGCGAAAGCGTTTAATACATTAAGTAATGGGAAATCTGTGTTATTATGCTTTTATGATAGTTTGCAGTTGTTAGGAGATGTGGAGTTAATTCATTCTCAAAAGACTGCTTCAAACGTACAAGTAATGGCAGATTCATATTGTGTTGGTTTACCTTTAGGAAAAGTGAGAAATCAACTATTTCATGATGCGAAATTTTTACGATGTATTTGCGGATCGTTAGCACATAAATTAAACCGACTTTCAAAAAATAGTACTATTAATTTACTATATCCACTTGAAAATAGACTTGCGAGTTACATGTTAGCAGCAGGAGAACGAGCAGTTCAGCATGAAAATAGAATTGTGTTTAGTGGGAATTTAACGGAAATAGCGGAATTGTTAGGAACGAGTTATCGGCATTTGTTGCGAACATTAAATATTTTTTGTGATAAAGAGATAATAAAGAAGAACGATGGATGCTATGAAGTAGTAAACGTGGATGTTTTGAGAGAATTGGCTGCGGATGTTTATAAATAGGAGATGAAGTTATAAATGATTACACCTATATTTAGAATTTTTGATATTGAAAAAGCAAAACTATTTTACATAGGTTTTTTAGGATTTAAACTGGATTGGGAACATCGGTATGAGGAAAATATGCCATTATATATACAAATTTCGTTAGATGATACTGTGATACATTTATCAGAACATCATGGTGATGCCTCACCAGGTGGTGCGATTCGGATCAAAATAGATGATGTAAAGGATTATCATTCTGTATTATTAAGTAAAGAATATGTTTATTCGAAGCCGAATATAGAAAAAACACCTTGGGGTACAATTGAATTAACTGTAATTGATCCGTTTTTAAATAGAATTATATTTTATGAGGAAAAATTGTCGGAGTAGAAAGGATTCATATACAAATATTCATGGGTTAAGTAGTGTAGTTACGTGGTAAATGGAATGAAGAGTAGTTCATAAAGTAGTGAACTGCTCTTTTTCATGTTGTTAAACAGATTGAATTATTGAAAAATAAATCGTATGATAAAATACATGAACAAATGAGCATATATTCATTTGTTGTAAGGAGGAGGGAAAAGATGTTAGATGCAATCATTGTTGGAGCTGGTCAAGCGGGATTGACAATAGGATACTACTTGAAGCAGGCAGGATATAATTTTTTATTACTCGAGGCAGGAAACCGAATTGGTGATTCATGGAGAAATAGATATGATTCTTTGCGGCTCTTTACACCGAGTGAATATAGTAGTTTACCAGGTAGGATATTAAAAGGAGCAAGGAATGAATTTCCATATAAAGATGAAATTGCAACTTATTTAGAAGAATATGCAAGACATTTTCAATTACCGGTACAATTACAAACGGAAGTACTAAAAATAAAGAAAGAAAAAGAAATATTTGAATTACATACTCCTACAGAAGTTTTACAAACGAAAAAAGTTATTATCGCATCAGGTGGTTTTCAGCAACCATTTATTCCCTCAGTTTCAGCAAATCTATCATCACATATTTTTCAAATACATTCATCACAATATAGATCATCATCGCAAATTCCACAGGGGAAGGCACTTGTAGTAGGTGGCGGAAATTCAGGAATGCAAATAGCAGTAGAACTTGCAAAAACGCATGAAGTTACGGTGTCTATTAGTCATCCTTTAACGTTTTTACCGTTACAACTTTTTGGAAAAAGTATTTTTAATCTGCTAGAAAAAGTGGGTTTATTGTACGCTGAAATAAATACAAAGAGGGGAAGATGGTTTCAGAAGAGAAAGGACCCTATTTTCGGTTTTGAAGGTAAGAAACTTATTCGTAATGGAGCAATCAAACTGCAAGAAAAAGTAGTAAGTGCATCAGGAAATAACATTATGTTTCAGAATGGTGATACTTATAGTGCAGAAAGCGTTATATGGTCAACTGGTTTTGTACAAAATTATAATTGGATTGAAATTGAACAGGCAGTGAATGAGAAAGGATTTCCTAATCATATAAAGGGAATCAGTCCAGTAAAAGGATTGTATTATATCGGTTTACCATGGCAATCTCAAAGGGGTTCCGCACTTATTTGTGGTGTAGGAAAGGATGCAGCGTATGTACTTTCTGAAATCAAAAAAATAGATCAGTAGCAATAACTACTGATCATCCATATGTACATGAATTAGGAGAGGTCAAACATTTATTAACTTTATTATAATAGATTTTCATAGAATTAAAAACTGAAAATTCAAATTTCATGTTGAGAAAGTTTTTTGTATCGAAATATATGAAAAAATAGGGATTTTCATCCCACATTAACGGACAGTAAGGCCTCCACTGATTAAAGTTTCACTTTATTAAAAGGAAAAATGATATTTATATTTTAGTAAATTATGATATAGTCTAAATAAGTGTGTTTTTCCATAAATGTAATTATTTTCATTGTAGTTTCGTTTATATAAGGGAAGGAGAAGTAATTATGAAGTTTGATGATCAACGCTTACTAGGAGTCCGATTAGGTTCTGTACTTGTGACAGAGGAAAATCAATATTTAGTAATTAAGAAAAAAGATCATTATGCACTATTAAATATACATAATTTAGAATGCACTCATGTTGAAGTGCAGTTAGAACATTTGGAAGAAATGTTACATGAAGATTTCCAGGAAAGTATAACGGAAATTATCGCACCAGAACATATAAAAATTGTTGCGAAAAATGTTATATAGATAAAGAAGCTGGAAGGAACAGCTTCTTTATTTTCATTATAAGGATAACGTTTTTACAACCTCACCAATGATCCCTTCCATTTGATGAACACCTAAATCGGAATTGGTCATAATAACAGCGCCATTCCCGCAGTATGGATAACAAACCATCATACATTGAAATCCGACGCCCCATCCGAGTGAATAAATCTGTAATTCTTCATTAGAATCATCTAGAAAAACACCTAATCCAGTCCATTTTGAGCAACCTTGAGGAGAAATCATGTCTAGTAATAATTTTTGAGAAAGTTTTAGTTTGCCCTTTCCTTGTAAGGAATGAATGATTTCAATGACTAAAGCTGATAAGTCAGTGAAATAAAACAAATGAAAGTTAGTAAGGGGGAACATTCATGGAATTCTGGATGGTTATACCGATAGTAGCCTTTGGTTTCATTTATATCGCTGAAAAATTAACTACAATTGAAAAGAAAAATGATGGGCGTTTAAAGAGAATTGAAGATAGATTACAATTAATTACGAAAGAATTGGGAATTGTAGAAAGAGAACCTGAAATTAATAAAGAACTACGCCAGCTTGTAGAAGAAGGCAAAAAAATTACAGCAGTTAAGAGAGTAAGAGAAGCTTTTGGTTTTTCCTTACTAGAAGCGAAGCAATATGTTGATAAATTATAAAAAAGATCACCCATTTGGGTGATCTTTTTCACTGCACCATGCGTGTATTTACATAAGCCGCGATTATAACGTGTCCAATTATAATGATAGGAAATAAGATTTTGGCATTAGGAGTAGTGAAGACACTACCGATTGTCGCAATGACACCAGCAATTAAATTATAAAGACCTACTATTTTTGATAGTGTCACTTTATCAAGCACGCGGCGTTCGTTGAATCCTGATAAGAGGCAAGTGTATTGTTTTACTCCGATGAAATAAGCTAGTGCAAATGAAATGATTGCTACTATGAATAATGATGGTGAAGCGAAGAGAGTCATTGCAAACACCTCCGTTAATGGGCTATAAATAAATTATAGTCTGAATGTTATAATTTAACAAAATACAATTTTGATTTTAAATGTAATAGAAAAATGGAGTATTTGTAATGAGGGGAGATTAAGTATGAATATTGTGGAGTTTCAGATTGAGACGACAAATTAACGAAGGAACTAATAGAAATGGTAGAAAAGAAATTTCAGAAGCGCGTAACGGATTTCATTATTACACATGCGCACGCTGATCGAATTGGCGGAATAAAAACGTTGAAAGAAAGAGGTATTAAAGCGCATAGTACAGCATTAACTGCAGAATTAGCAAAGAAAAATGGATATGAAGAGCCGCTTGGAGATTTACAAACAATTACGAGTTTGAAGTTTGGCAATACAAAAGTAGAAACGTTCCATCCAGGGAAAGGACGTACAGAAGATAATATTGTTGTTTGGTTGCCACAATATAAAATTTTAGCTGGAGGCTGTTTAGTGAAATCTGCGGAAGCTAAAGATTTAGGAAATGTTGCGGATGCGTATGTAAATGAATGGTCTACATCGATTGAGAATGTGCTGAAGCGATATGGAAATATAAATTCGGTAGTACCTGGTCATGGAGAAGTAGGAGACAAGGGATTACTTTTACATACATTGGATTTATTAAAATAAGAAATTGTAGAAATACAAAAGAAAGGAGAAATAATTTTCTCCTTTCTTTCTTCTAACTATATTTAAATGCTGAATCTGTCGATTACGTCAGCATATATTACTGAGATTTTAATTCCAAGTATACAAATACTAGTACTGTCATAATTGCAATAACAACGTAAGTAGCATCAAGCATTATAAGTGTTTTTAAAGTTTCAGTCATCGTAATTCACCCCTGTTATAAAAATATAACATGATCTTTTTATTGATTAGATTAGAGATCATAAAGATAAAATGTATATGAAATTTCTTAAGTAGCTTCTATATAAATATATCATATAAATAATGTAAGTAATGTTAAGATAGTGTAAATGTATTGTAAATAAAAAGCTTTACAATAAAGGCTTTAATAAAAAATGATAGTTTCTTAAAATAAAAAATACGCTATTCTTTCTATTGAATGATAGAAAAGGATGGCGTTTTTGTATGTCTATTTTCATATGTGATGAATTGCAACTATTTGTATAAGGATTCAAAAAATTTTCGTTGTATATATTTCTCCAAATTAATTATTTAGCTATTTAAAAGTATCGAAAGATGTGTGCACACTAATGTACATTTTTTAGTGTCAATAAAAATATTATGTCAACAATATGAACTGTCACAAATCTTTATATATTATTGTGATTGATATCACATCACTTTTTTTCAATGGGTATTATGCTTAAGGTGTAATGAATGATTGGGAGAGGGTGGGATGATATGTTTTGTTATCAATGTGAACAAACGCCAACAGGCGGATGTAAAGTCATGGGTGTTTGTGGTAAGAATGAAACGATTGCGAGTTTACAAGATACGATTGTGTTTGGGCTAAAAGGAATTGCAGCTTATCGCACACATGCTGCTCAGCTAGGGTATACGGATGCATTTGTAGATGCTACAACACAAGAAGCTTTATATATGACATTAACAAATTCTAATTTTAACGAACAAGAGCATATTGATATGGCTATGAAAGTTGGGAAATCAGCTTTACGGGTGATGGAGTTATTGGATGAGGCACATACGAATCATTTTGGTGTGCCAGAACCTGTACAAATTACACAAAATCGTGTAGAAGGTAAAGCAATTGTAGTTACGGGCCATAATTTATTTGCATTAGAAGAACTATTAAAGCAAACAGAAGGAAAAGACATTAATATTTATACGCATTCTGAAATGCTACCAGCACACGGATACCCGCAGCTGAAAAAATATAAACATTTAAAAGGAAACATCGGTAAGGCATGGTATGATCAAAGACGCCTTTTTGAAAAATTTACTGGTGCCATATTAGCTACAACGAACTGTGTTATGCCAATTAAAGGCTCGTACTCTGATCGATTCTTTTCATATGACATTGCAGGTTTAGAAGGTGTACAAAAAATTGAAAATGATGATTTTACAACGTTAATTCAAAAAACGCTAGAACTTCCAGAAGTACATATGGAGTCGGATGAACAGTTAGTGACAGGGTTTCATCATAATACAGTATTATCATTAGCTCCAGAAATTATTGACGCAGTAAAAAAAGGGAAAATAAAGCGTTTCTTTGTTATCGCCGGTTGTGATGCACCGGGAAAAGGCGGAGAATATTATCGTGAATTAGCAACGTCACTTCCGCCAGAAACGGTTATTTTAACAACTTCTTGCGGGAAATTCCGCTTTAATGATGTGGATTACGGTGTTGTACCTGGTACGGAAATTCCGCGTTACATTGATTTAGGACAGTGCAATAATTCAATTTCTACAGTGAAAATAGCGGCTGCTTTAGCTGATGCTTTTCAATGTGAAGTGAATGAATTGCCAGTAAGTATTGTCCTATCATGGTTTGAACAAAAAGCGGTTGCCATTTTACTAGGGCTATTTAGTCTTGGGATTCAAGATATTCGCATCGGTCCAAAGGCTCCTGAATTTATTTCAGCTGGCGTGCTTGATGTATTACAAGAAACATTTGGTTTAAAACTAATTACAAATGCAGCAGAAGATATGGCTATGATGTTATCGTAACAAAAAATGATCTGTCTTATTAAATAAGAAGAGCTAGCCATATTCATTAACTTTGGTATAGTATAGCGCCCCAAAACAAAAATGTAGAATTTTTATTTTGGGGTATTTTCTTTTCTTAGTGGGATAGGTATGGGGAAATTTAAAAAAAGAAAACAGACTGTATCGAATAGGTAATAGTTGATTTTAGAAAAAAATATAAAAATCGAGTTGACATTCATCGCTACTCAGTCATACAATGTACTTGTAATAAGCAATACTGAGTAGTGTTGTTTCTCAAAATATTTTCAGCAGACAATAGGTAATAGCGGATTTTAGAAAAAATTTGAAAATCAGTTGACATCTATCGCTACTTAGTCATACAATGTAGATGTAATAAGTGATACTGAATAGTTCGAATTCACAAAAACTGTTCAGTGAAAAATTCGCCTTAGTACTCTGTAATACTGAATATAAGTCAGACAGAATAGGGGGTAAAGGAGGATCAGAACATGGAAAATTTAACTGAAATGTTGAAAGGTTCACTGGAAGGGTGTGTGTTGGAAATCATTAGCCGCCGTGAAACGTATGGTTATGAGATTACTCGCCACTTGAATGATCTTGGGTTTACCGAAGTCGTGGAAGGAACGGTGTATACCATTCTCGTACGACTAGAGAAGAAAAAGCTTGTGAATATTGAAAAGAAACCATCAGATATGGGGCCGCCTCGTAAGTTTTATTCATTAAATGAAGCTGGTCGTCAGGAGCTTGAACTATTTTGGAGAAAATGGGATTTTGTATCGTCAAAAATTAACGTCTTGAAGTCAAACTAGCCTCATAATATAAAATGTTTCGGCTCATATTTGGAGAGTTTCTTGTTCTGCTTTATAAAAAGGAGGAAAATAACATGTTGGAAATATTCAAAAAATTAATCGGTGATAAAAAAGAGTACAGAATGATGATGGCACGTGTTGCAGCACTGCCAGAGGACTATCAGTTTGTGTTTAAGAAAATTCAAAACTATATGTGGAATTTTTCGACCGGAAACGGGATGGATATGCTGCACATTCAGTACGAATTAATCGATTTGTTTGAAGCCGGTGCAGCGGAAGGTAGACAAGTGCTAGATATTACTGGGGAAGATGTGGCATCTTTTGCTGACGAACTAGTGGCAAACGCTAAAACGTATGTCTCCAAATATCGTGAAGATTTGAATGAAAGTATTATGAAGAAATTGAGAAAAAAATAAATGCAATACGTAATACCGACTGATTAGCTGGTCATAAATGTGAACCACCGCCATCGCTATTCAGTTATATTTTTAACTCAGTACTAAGTGTTACAGAATATCAGTGGTACTAAATAGAGGGTATAGGTAATTTATTTTTGTAAGGGGGAAAAAGCATGAGCAATGCAGCGATTTCTGTAAAAGGATTAAAAAAATTTTTTAAAGACAAAGAAGTGTTAAAGGGAGTGGATTTTGATGTACAGCGTGGCGAAATTTTCGCGCTGCTAGGCTCAAATGGAGCGGGAAAGACAACAACGGTCAACATCCTTTCGACGCTAATGAAGCAAGATGGCGGTGAGGTAAGCATTTGTGGATTTGATGTACAGCGCCAACCAGATCAAGTTCGTCAAAGTATCAGTTTGACAGGACAGTTTGCAGCTTTAGACGGCATGTTGACGGGGAAAGAAAACTTGATAATGATCGCTAAGTTACGTGGTGTTTCCAATCCCGTTCAAGTCGCTGACAATTTGCTTGAAAGATTTAGCCTGACTGATGCGGCAAACCAAAGGGCAGATCAGTATTCAGGCGGGATGAAGCGCCGGCTTGATATCGCGATGAGTTTGATCGGGGCGCCAGCAGTTATTTTTCTTGACGAACCAACGACTGGACTTGATCCTGAAGCGCGAATTGAAGTGTGGGATACAGTCAAGGAACTTGCCGGTAGCGGCACAACGATCTTGCTTACGACCCAGTACTTGGAAGAAGCCGAACAACTAGCAGACCGTATCGCTATTTTGCATGGCGGAAAAATTATTACGACAGGTACTCTTACTGAACTGAAAGAGATGTTCCCACCGGCAAAAGTGGAGTATATCGAGAAGCAACCGACATTGGAAGAAATATTCCTTGCGATCATTGGCAAAAAGGAGGAGATGTAAATGAAAAGTAAAACAGGTGTATTATTAGGTCGTTTAATGCGTAACATTATGCGCAGCCCGGATACAATTATTACAGTAGCGATTACGCCGATTATGATGATGCTATTATTTGTTTACGTATTTGGCGGGGCTATAAAGACAGGAACAGATAACTACGTCAATTATTTATTGCCAGGAATTTTGCTAATGGCTATCGCATCCGGTGTAGCTTACACTTCTGTGCGACTCTTTACGGATGTAAAGAGTGGGCTGATGGCACGTTTCATTACGATGCCTATTAAGCGTTCATCGATATTGTGGGCTCATGTTTTAACCTCTCTTGTTGCTAATGTACTTACTATCGTGGTGGTTATTCTTGTTGCATTATTAATGGGTTTCCGTTCCAGTGCTAATATTCTAGAGTGGCTCGCGGTAGCTGGAATACTTGGGATGTTTACGCTGGCGCTAACATGGCTAGCTATCATTCCAGGATTGAAAGCGAAGTCTATGGAAGGGGCGACTGCTTACTCGTACCCGCTAGTTTTTCTTCCATTTATTAGTTCGGCCTTTGTGCCTACCGAAACGATGCCAAAAATTGTTCGTGCGTTTGCAGAGAATCAGCCTGTAACTTCAATCGTGAATGCGATTCGTGCTCTTTTATATGAAGGAACTGTGGGTAACGATATTTGGATTGCACTCGCTTGGTGCGTAGGTATAATGGTCATCTCTTACTTTTTCGCCAGTAAAGCATTTAAACGTCAGTTAGGGTAAGAAACGAGATAAACGAAACCTTCAGGAATAATATATATTTAGAAAAGCACGGGAGATTTTCCGTGCTTTTATTATTTATCATGCTCTCATTGTAGTAAATGAAATGGTATTTAAAAATAGGATAATTATCCAGTGATAAAGCTTAATATTTGAGGCTCACTGCTTATGGAATGTATAAGCACACTCGTTTTTGTAAATCTGCTAATACTTCATCGGGTATTTCTTTGATTTTAATATCCTTCCCTAGAAAAAGCAGCCAATTTATTATTTCCGTCACTTCATCGGGATTGTTAACATTGATAAAAGTTTTTAAAATGGCTGTGGATTGGTAAGGATTAGTATAAGATATTGCAATTTTTAAAGGATGGTATTTTTTGAACTGGGCAATTGCTGTTGGACCAAGTTCAAGTACAAGGTTAATTGCTTCAGCCTTCTTACTTAGTTTTTCTAAAATCTTTTTCTTATTGAGCCTTTTATTCGTCGTGTACGGTTCGATATTGATGAGAGCATCGACAGGAAACATTAACTTCTTTTCTTCTTTTAAGTCAAATCCTTCAATGATCCAATGGCTTTTTTCTTGATAAAGGTGTAATAGATAAATTGGATAAGACTTAATTTCTTCATCTTCTTTAATGGTAATCAATAAATGGTTATCCAAAAGAAGGATTTGAATGAGTTTTTCTAACATAGGATGGGGGAGATCAGAAAGCTCAAGTAGATCGGGATTATGAGGATTAGTTCCTTGGAACAGCAAGAGTTGATTTAAAAGAACGAGGTCATCTTGCTGGGTTTCTGAGATGAGTCCTAGTAGTTTTTCAGCTAAAGATTGACGACTTTTTAGATAGGGAAGTTGTTGATTCCTCGTAGCCATAAAGGCAATAAAAAGAGCTTTCACTTCATTATCAGTAAAGCGAACAACGGGCAGGATAGAATTATGCATAACAAAATATCCACCCGTTCTCCCAACTTCAGCGACAAGTGGCATTCCCATAGCTTCAATTTCTCTAATGTCTCTAATAGCTGTCGATCGTGATATGTTAAATTCTCGTATGATTTCAGAAATTGTAAAGTGGGAGCGGTTGTTGATATACCGCATAATTGTATTAATCCGTTCAACTTTTTTCATTTTGGTCTCCTAAACAGTATCATTTTTTGACATGGTTTAAAGATATTATAAACGTATCAGATGAAAAGATAAATCGTTTGATTAATAAAAAAAGAGGCAGGTTTTGTATATGAAAAATTATACTATAGAAGAAAAAGATAGCTTTATTGTGTTAGGTATTGGAACTGAAATTAAGAGTGAGTACACAGACTTTGCTGGAATAAATAAAGAAAAGGAAGACTTTTGGTCGGCTGTTAAAGAAGATGGAAGGCTGGACACTTTAAAAGCTTTAGCGACAAATGAATACATTTTTTCTGTGAGCGAAGCGGTGAATAACAAAATGATGTATTATGCGGGTGTCATGACAGAAGCACAAATAGAAGAAGAATCTAGAGTGATTCAGTTTCCGAGGGGAGAATACTTAGTAGTAAAAGGGGAAGACAAAACAGCTGAAGAGTTAAGTAATAAGTTGACTGGCATCGCCTTCGGTCAAGCTTTACCAGATGCAAATGAGTTTGCTTATGTTGGTGGACCAAATACGACGGTTGAGATGGGGAAAAGAAACGGCTTAGTGTTTGGTGAAATGTGGATTCCAGTTGTAAGGAAGTAAAGTGATAAAAGATACGAATATGGGAAGTAGAGGCTAACAATCTTGGATTGTTGGCCTTTTTAACATGAATATAATATTCATATGTTTATTGTATTTTTTGCGACAAGATTAAATAGCTTTTTTGTTACTTTACAATAAAGTATACTTAATATCAGTAATTCATATAATTAGGAGTGGTTTCTATATTTAGAGAAAATACAAAAAGGATACTTCTGTCATTAGTAACAAATCCAATACTAATAATTGTATACGGGATTTTTTGTTATGAGTTGGCCTTATACTGTAAGTACGGAAGAATGAATTATAATATTTACATTTTGTTATTATGTATAGTACTTTTTATATCCATAACTACATTTACTACAATGCGGGTGATAAAAAATAGAGAATATAAATCTAAAAAATTAACAAATTCAATAGCATGGAGATCCATTTCTATTATCGTTATTGTTGCAATTACATCATTTTATGGGATGCAGATTTATAAAAGTGCAATAAATTACAATGGCAAATTGGCATGGTTTATAGAAAAGTTAAAACATGAAAGGTCAGTTAAACTTAAACATAATAATATATATAAATCTGGAGTAGAAGGTATTTTTGAAGATATAAATAAAAAATATCCTTTGCCAAAGAAATTGTATATGGCAACTGATTTTGATCTTACGTTTCATTCAGATGGAACAATCACAGCGTTTGATACATTTGTTTATGGGAAAAATGTTGATGGGAAAGAAGAAACTTATTTAATCTCTTATAATAAGAAGAAATCAGAAGATATTACTATAATACGAGATGGATACGCAAAGCCTGATTATAATGATGATAAATTAGTAGAACCTTTAATTAAAACGGTTAAGGCGATCCCAGTTAAGCAAACGGTCAAAAAATGGAATGAAAGTAAGTATGGGTTGATTTATTATGGAAAAAGAAATTGGGGATCCAATACAGAGGGAATTATTAATATTACTGAGGATGGTAAGGAGCAGAGTCTTAAAGAAGCAGCTTCTGATATCATTGGATATACTGTATCTATATTTGTCCCTGGAAAAGAGAAAGAGCTAGTCCCTGCTAGATATAATTTAATAAGTGACGCAAGTTGGAGTAAATCAAAGACGCCTCCAAAAGAAGATAGGCTTAAAGAGAAGGAACAACAAGATTTAAAGAATGAAAAAGAACAGTTTTTCCTATCGAAAGAAGTTGGTTATAAACTAAATATGACAGATAAAGCATTAGGGAGCGCCTTTTATTCATTAAGCAAGACTAGTGATGAAGGGAAAACATGGGAGGTTATCAATCCAGACCCATTTAATGGGGGGATTGGTAGTGTATCAGGAATCACTTTTATAAATGATAAACTTGGGTTTTTAGGAGCAATCAGGCCTTCTGGTAATGAAGGAGAGTTATATCGTACAGATGATGGGGGAGTATCTTTCAAAAAGGTAGAATATCCGCCGCATGAAGTGAAATTAGATCATACACAGTCCACAATAAGTCCTTTTGATTCTCCTAGTATGCCATATGAGAAAGATGGGGTTTTTAATATGTTAGTTGGACAAGGGGCAGATGGAGACTACAATGGCGATAGTAGTGCACTTTATCAATCAAAAGATAACGGAGAGACATGGGAATTTGTAGAAGAAGTGAAAAAGAAATAATCAGAATGTCTTTTTGAAAAATAAGGTAACTACTCAGCTATACATTTCATTTAGAAATTTGGTAAGGAGTATAATTCCAGCCATGAAGATAAAAATGGACCTATACCTCGCTGCCTTTCTTTGTTTTATTTCTTATGCTTACTATCAACGCTATATTTATAGAAAGGTATTTTGGTGATATACAAAAGTGGATTCGAAATATTACATGTTGCTTTGCTTTATTCGTAGTAGTTTTAGTAGCTCTACGGATAGGTTACTTTCGAATTCAAATATTTCCATTTTGTGTGTATCACTTCTACCTCAATTTTAAGATCCAGAGAAGGGATTGCTGCTTTTTCAAGGTGAAGTTTTGGGGCTTACGCAAATCACTGTTAGCTTTATAGTTAACCTTGTAATTGTATGTACAGCAAGTAAAATTGCAAAATGGTTTGGCACACGCCCGACGTGGCTACGAGTACAGCGTTGGCTTATGGCAAGTGTTTTAACGGTGCTTGCTGTACGTCTTGCTTTTGAACGTCGACAGTAAGAGCCTCTTTACCTTCAGTTTCTATAATATAACCTAATAAATATTAATATAATTTATGTATAGTAGATATTAACCTTATAAAATAAGGGGGGAATATTATGACTGAGACAAATGAATCTTCAGGAGTCAATTTGAAAAAAGATATGAAGTTTTCTATTATAATTCCTGCACACAATGAAGAAAAGTACATTAGAAAATGTTTAGATTCAATTGCAAAGGCATCAGAGGCATATAAAGAGCAAACGGAAGTTATAGTTGTTTTAAATCGTTGTACAGATAAAACAGAGGAAATAGCAAAATCTTATAATTGTATTACATTGAAAAATAACGATAAAAACTTATCTAAAATTCGAAATGCAGGGGCTAAAATAGCCAGTGGAGAAATAATCGTTACTATAGACGCTGATACGATAATGACAGAGTCTATGTTGTCTAATGTAGATAAATATTTAGCTTCAGGTAAATACATTGGTGGTGGGGTGAATGGGAAGTTTGAAAGAATATCTTTAGGAATATTTCTCTCCGCAATGTTAATCATAATCCCTTTACTTTTTAAGTACGGAGCTATATCTGTAGGGATTTTTTGGTGCTATAGAAAAGACTTTATGGCAATCAATGGATTTAATGAAAACATGCTTATGGCAGAAGATGCAGATTTCGCAAAACGTTTAAAAGAGTGGGGAAAGAAAAATAATAAGAAATTCGGTACTATTAAAAATGGAATGATAACTTCATGCAGAAGATTTGATACATATGGAGACTGGACTTTATTTAAAAATCCAAAAGTAATTTTAGCTTATCTAAAAGGAAATGATAGAAAATACGCAGATAAGACATATTATGATAACCAAGAAAGATAAAAGTGGAGAAAAGCGGCAGAGGATAGCTAGTACTTTTTTTAGATATGATGAGAATCCAACTTAATTTAATAGATATTATAAGAAAACCATCAATTTGATTATCCTTTTTCAAATTGATGGTTTTTATTTTTGAAATAAATATGTATTTTTTATAAAAATATTTTTTGACCCCCATAAAACTATGTATTCCTCCGAATATGTATAGTGAAGAAAATAAATAGAAGAAAAATGACTATGAAAGAATATAGAAGTATTAATAAAATTACTAGATTAAGTGGGCATCCAAAAAAAAAGGATGAAATTACCAATGGTATAGAGGAGAGTTATTCAAGAATTGCAGATAAAATAGAAAAAGAATAAGCAAAACGAACGGTAGAAAATAAGAAAGTAGATAAAAATACAAACTTAACTTTAGTGCTGAGAGAAAAGGAAAATCATTAAGAAAACGTTGGGAAAAGTTAGACTCGAAAAATATAATTAACAGCAAGAAAACAAGACCGAAGAAAAGTACCAAGAAAATCTGGTTAAATGGTCACTTGTGCAGTGGCCATTTTGCTATTTGAAGGAGGCTGGGAGATTACAAGTGTTGAGTTTAGTAATGAAGATCTTAAGAAAACCGAAAATAGAAGATATCGTATGTAACATACAAAACAACGAAGAAGATAAAGAAGCGTTTATCGTACAGTATCAGCCTTTTATTAGAAAATCAATTTCATCTGTCTGCCGCCGATATATTACAGAACAGGATGATGAATATAGCATTGGATTGTTTGCGTTTAACGAAGCAATTGAACAGTATTCATATACAAAAGGAAAATCCTTTTTAGCGTTTGCTGATCTTCTTATAAAAAGAGATGTAATTGACTATATACGTAAGGAGTCTAAACATAACTTTGTCTTTTTAAAAGAAGATGAGCAAGAGGAAATGTTAGAAATGCAAGTGTCGCTTACGGAGTATATGAAAGAGATGGAAAATAGTAACCGTAAGGAGGAAATTCTTCATTTTCAAAGTGTGCTAGCTGAATTTAAAATCACATTCTCAGAGCTTGCTAAAGAATCTCCTAAGCATCGTGATACACGTGAGCACTTAATAGAAATTGTGAAAATTATTATAAAAGAAGAGGAAATGATGGAAGAGCTGTTCCGAAAGAAAAAGTTACCGCTTAAACATATTGAACCGCGTGTTAGGGTAAGTCGCAAAACATTGGAGCGTCATAGAAAATATATCATTGCAATGTGTATTATCTTTGCAAACAACTATACATACATTCTTGATTATATAAAGGGAGGGAAGCATGATGAATAAAGGAATTGTGATGGATATAAAAAAGCATAGCGTAGTTGTTTTAACTCCAAATGGAGAGTTTATTACGTGTAAAAGAAAAGGGGATTCTTGCATAATCGGGGAAGAAATCTCATTTGATGAGCAAGAACAAAAAGCATCGTATTTTTCAATCCCTTCCTTTTTAAAGCCTGCATCAATACTTGTTGCTTGTTTTCTATTTGCAGTGCTGTTTTTCTACAACCAACCAGAAGAAAAAGTATTTGCTTACGTCTCAGTTGATATAAATCCAAGTTTAGAGGTGAGCGTAACAAAGGATTTTCGTGTTATAGATTTGCAGGCTTGTAATGATGATGGAAGGCGTATTTTAAAAGAATTGAAGCAATGGGAAAATAAACAATTGCAAGAAGTAATACGTACTATTATAAAGCAAAGTCAAGAGGATAAGTATTTAACGAATGATAAGCAAGTTATGCTAACAGCTGTTGCAAAGGACAAGGCACTAGAACCACTTTTGGAAAAGGCAATGAAAGAATTAAAGAAAGAATATGAGCTAAAACATATTACAGTTGAATATCAAAGTAGCACAATGCAAGTACGAGAGAATGCTAGAAAAGCTGGAATTGGCACAGGTGTCTATATAAAGCAAGAGAATGAGAAGAACAAATCGCTTACGCCTCCTGCCACGCCGTCTAATCCGGTGGAAAACGAAGAAGAGGTGCAATCGCAACCGGAGTCATCTCCTGATGCAACAATGGATTTGTCTCCCGTACAAGAAAAAAAGTATGAGAAGCAAGAGCATAAAGAACAAAAGAAAACAGAGGAACAGCCATCGAAGCAAATAAAAGAAAACAATGGAAGAGGATCTCAGCAAGAAAATAGAAGGAATCAACAGGAGAATAACAGTAGAGAAGCTCAACAAGGAAATAATGGGAATGAGCAAGGAAACAACGGAAGAGGACCTCAACAAGGAAATAATGGGAATGAGCAAGGAAACAACGGAAGAGGACCTCAACAAGGGAATAATGGGAATGAGCAAGGAAAACGGAAGAGGACCTCAACAAGGAAATAATGGAATGAGCAAAACAACGGAAGAGGACCTCAACAAGGGAATAATGGGAATGGAAGAGGACCTCAACAAGGAAATAATGGGAATGAGCAAGGGTACAACGGAAGAGGACCTCAACAAGGAAATAATGAGAATGAGCAAGGGTACAACGGAAGAGGACCTCAACAAGAGAATAGGGGCCACCAACAAGGCAATGAAAAAAAGAATCAATAGAATATGGAAGTGAGAGATTCAATTTAAAGCTAAAAGGATTTATCTCGCTATTGTGGGCAGTAAAACTCCCATCTCAAAATTTAGCTAAGGCAAAGAAGTTAGATGGGAGTTGGGCTGCTTATAAATGTTAGATTGGTGAGGCTAATTAAAGTTTCACTTTATTATTCTATAGTTCTATTAAGAAGGAGTATGTGAAAAATATAATGGAGAAAAACATTCAACAAGAGAAAGATAAAGAAAAACCTGTTTTTTATGATCCGAAAGGAAGGAGAAACATAGCCTTTATTTGGTTTCTATGTATCTCAATAGTTAGTGTAGGTGTTGTATTTTATTTTTTCTTTCAAAGTATTTTTTCAACACCAGAAATTCCAAACATGAATCCTACTGTAAAACAAGATACGAAACTTGTACCAATTAATCAAAAACTTAGTGAGGAGCAGTTAAAGAAGGAAGAATTCAAGCCAAATACCGAAATGAAGGATAATAAAAATTTGGTGAATTCGACAAACGATAGTAAACAACGTAAAGAAGTGTATGGTTTTTATGTAAACTGGGATGAAAATAGTACAGCGTCTTTAAAAGAAAATATCAATTCATTAACCACGTTAGTACCAGAATGGTATCATTTAAAAGAAGATTTAACGATTAGAAGTGAGATAAAACCTGAGATTGTAAAACTAGCAAAAAAAAATCATGTGAAAATTATGCCGTTACTTACTAACTATACAGAAAAAGCTTCTGGCCCTGATAGTGATCTTATCCATAAGTTACTGAATTCGCCGAATGATGTGAAGACGAAATTTATTAATGATTTAGTAAGCGAAGTTAAAAAGAGTCAGTTTTCAGGTATTAATATTGACTTTGAGGCCGTACCTGAAAGTGATAGAGAAAACTTAACAAATTTTATGAAAGAACTTACTACGGTCTTTCATAAACATGATTTGCTCGTTACACAAGATGTTCCAGCTAATGATAAGGCTTTTGATTATGGTGCATTAGCAAAAATAATAGATCGTATGATTGTAATGATGTACGATGAGCACTATGGAGCGGGGGAACCAGGACCAATTGCTTCAAATAAGTGGTTCCAACATACATTGAATGAACTGAATATTCCGTCTAATAAACTTATAGTTGCTTTCGGTAACTACGGATATGATTGGGAAATAAATAGTAAAAAACCTGCGAAGTCTTTAACTTTTTCAGAAGTTATGACAATGGCGAATGATTCCAATATGAAAATTCAATGGGATAACATGAGTGGAAATCCTTATTTTAGATATAAAACAGGAGAGAAAGAACATACTGCTTGGTTCTTAGACAGTGTTACTCTCTATAATCAAGTGAAAATCGCAATGGACAACAATGCAAAGGGGTTTGCGTTATGGAGATTAGGAGCAGAAGATCCTACAATATGGAAAGTTTTAAAAAATCCGATTGAGGCACAAAAAAATCCTGATGTATTACATAAAATCACTAGTTTAGATGAAGTGAATTATTCTGGACAAGGTGAAATTTTACAGATTGAGAATGAAAAGCAAAATGGATTGAGAGATTTTAAAGTAGGCAAAGATGGTTATCTTACAGATGAAGTATATCAATCTTTACCATCTGCATACGAAGTGCAACGATATGGAAAACCGAAAGGGAAACAAGTAGTATTAACATTTGATGATGGACCAGACCCGAAATATACGCCAGAAATTTTAGATATATTAAAAGAGAATAAAATAAAAGCTGCTTTTTTTGTCCTTGGTGAAAACGCACAACTAAATCCTAGTATTGTAAAAAGAATATACGATGAAGGGCATGAAATTGGCAATCATACTTTCAAGCATCCTAACGTAGCTGATACGTCTTTACTACGAACAAAAGTAGAACTTAATACGACGCAACGTCTGATCCAGGAAATAACTGGGCATTCTACAGTTTTGTTTAGGCCACCATACGAAGCGGATGCTAACCCGGATTCCTCAAATGAAATAGTGCCTATTTTACGGGCACAAAATATGAACTATACAATGGTAGCAGAAAAAGTGGATCCTGAGGACTGGGCAACACCATCAACTAATGAATTAGTAAAGCGTGCTCTTAATCCCGTTTATAAGGGAGAGGGAAATATTATTCTTCTCCATGATGCGGGAGGGAATCGTACCCATACGGTAGAGGCGTTGCCGATCATTATTAAAGAGCTTAAAAAGCATGGATATAGTTTTGTAACAATTTCAGATTTAATGAATAAAGAACGAGATGAAATTATGCCCCCAGTTTCTTCTGAGGGTGAGCAATATTTACTTTACAATAAAGCTGTCTTTTCAGGGGCGGGATACTTTAAACATATATTAACAACTATTTTTTATATTGCTATTGGATTAGGGATTTTTCGATTCTTATTCTTAATTTATTTTGCATGGAAGCAAAAAAGAAAAACGTTATCTCGCTCTATTAATTCGTCCTACCAACCTTTTGTTAGTGTTGTCATAGCAGCATATAATGAAGAAAAGGTGATAGCTAAGACAATTCGCTCAATTTTGGATAGTAAGTATGGAGAATTTGAAGTTATTGTTGTGGATGACGGATCGACAGATGGTACGTCAAAAGTAATGCAAGAAACATTTTATAAACACCCTAAAGTTCGTTTCATTCAGAAAGAAAACGGCGGGAAATCATCGGCAATGAACCTAGGGTTTCAACAATCTCGAGGAGAGATTATTGTCACTTTAGATGCGGATACTATTATTGCGCAAGACGCTATTTCTCTCATGATTAGACACTTTGAAAATCAGAATGTAGCGGCAGTTTCAGGTAATGTCAAAGTGGGAAATAGACGAAACTTGTTAACTACTTGGCAACATGTTGAGTATATTACCGGGTTTAATTTAGAACGTAGAGCTTTTGATGAGTTAAATTGTATTACAGTAGTTCCAGGAGCTATTGGAGCATGGCGTAAAAAAAATGTAGTTGAATCTGGATATTTAAGCGAAGATACATTAGCAGAAGATACGGATCTTACTATTACATTTTTACGTCAAGGATATAAAATTGTATATGAAGAAAAGGCCTATGCTTTTACAGAATCACCTGAAGATGTGAAAAGTCTCATTAAACAGCGATATCGTTGGTCATATGGTACACTCCAATGTCTTTGGAAACATCGAAAAGCAGTGTTTCATACAAAACATAAAACGTTAGGATTTATTGCATTGCCTAACATGTGGTTATTCCAATATGTTCTGCAATTCATTGCTCCTTTTGCAGATATTTTAATGATTATGGGGCTGTTTGGTAGCAATCCGCTAAAAGTGTTAGGGTTTTATCTTGTATTCTTTTTATTAGACCTTTTTGCATCTCTGTTTGCATTTAAATTAGAGAAAGAGGACCCTAAACCGTTAGTGTGGTTAATTTTACAACGCTTTATTTATCGTCAATTTATGACTTATGTTGTCATTAAATCTATATTCTCATCTATTCGAGGCGTAGCGGTAGGATGGAATAAACTAAAGAGAATGGGGAGTGTTAAACATTCCACGGAACATAAGGAGGCATCATAAGAGAGCAGACTATCTGCTCTTTTTTTCATTGATTTTAGTTAGTTGAATGTAGAGTTGTAGCATAAAAACTGGTGTTTCTATAACGAGATTCCTATTCATCATTAATAGTGAGACATTATGTTAAGCTAATCTTTTAGTTTCGGATTAAAGTTTTTTTATATTTTTTTAAAATGACGGACACAAAAACGCATATACCTTCGAATTATATATATGGATAACATAAATATGTATATAAAAGGGGAGAAATAAGATGAAAGAAAAAAAAGAAATGTTTCAAGAAATCGCTGAGGTGTTAAAGGTATTGGCGCATCCAGTTCGTCTATCTTTAGTAAAAATAATGCTTGCAAAAGGTCCTACTAATGTAACAACAATGTATGGGGATTTGGAAATGCCTCAAAGTACAATTAGTCAACATTTATCTAAACTAAAAGCTGCTAAAATGGTTACAGGTACTCGGAAAGGATTAGAAATTTATTATGAGGTAACTGACAATCGCACAAAATCAATATTAGCATGTTTAGTTTAAATGCTGATTTCTAGACGTCAAAATTAAGAAGAGGATAGGAAAGCAATTCTATGGAGAGAATTTTTAAGGTTTTTACACAAGTGAAGATCTGAAGTAAAGTTCCTTAATAAATAAAATAATTGTTTGAAAATATGGTATAAAACGGAATTTTTATACCATATTTTTTAATATCTGTAATAAAAGGAAGAATGTTTTGGTTTCAATTTATACGCTATCTTTATAAATTTTGATTACCTTAAACGTTTGACAAACTAGCAATAGGTCTGGAGTCAAAGTAAGTCCACACAGGCTTAATTCCTAAGTGGAAAGATCAACATGCTCAATATGCAAAAAAATATAACTTAAATCCTCTGCATCCTAGATTTTGCAAAATTACTTGTTACCTTATTTATTAAAAAAATCAATTAAGGAACTATTTAGTGAAAATAAATTGTTCAGTTAAAGGTGCATTTTATAGAATGTAAGAAAAGGTCTCAATTTCAGTAGACACGTGGATTCGCATACTGATAGAATAAGCGAAAATATAATAAAGGTGGAATGGATTTGAGAAAAAGGTTAGGATGCTTACATGCCCATTATTCAAATATAGAATATATAGAAAAGGCACTTACCTCATTTAACATTGAATTAATCCATTTTGTTGACCCGGCATTAATGTATCAGGTTACATCCAATGAAAAATTTCAAGAATCAGATGCTCAATTTAAAGTTAAAGAGCAAATAGAATGGATTGCTCAATGTAATGTTGATGCTATCCTTATTACTTGTACAAATTATATTGCAATTTTACATGAAGACCAAGACTTAATATCAGTGCCAATTATTAAAATTGATGTACCTTTCTTTGATTACATATGCAATATACAGCAACCTCAGACAATTGTTTTTACAAATCCTGCAACTGTTGAAGGCACAGTAGAACGTCTTAAACATCATGCTAATAGCCTTCAAAAATCTTTAGATTTAGAGGTTGTTGTCATAAATAGTGTTTTTGAATTGATAATGAAAGGATTAAAAAAAGAATACAACCAAGAAGTTACAAAGTTCTTAAATCAAATCATTAAAGATGAAAAGAAATTTATCTCTGTTGCTCAATTATCTATGGTTGATGCATCTAAGCAAGTTGAGTATAAAACATCTAAGACTATTATTACTCCATTGAATACATTGGTATCTTACATTGTTAATAAATTAAAATTAGAGAAGAAAAATTAGTGGTAGAAGACAGAGGATTTGGAATTATATATGGCTTTCTATCAATTTTCCTTGGGTTAGGTACTGTTATCCTACATAATGTTTGGACACTTAATTGGCAGGGACTCATTACACTTATTGCATGGCTCGCACTATTAAAAGGGATTTATGTAATTGCATATCCTGAACCATCCAAGAAAACCGATTTCGAAGTAAGGGTACTATCTACTCGTATAGTGCTTGCTATCCTTTGTGCTTTATCTTTATGGATGCTTATCATACTTTATATGAAATAGAGAAAAATATTTTTGATTATGAGAGTATGTAGGTGGGAGTTTTTTGTAGTACATCAGAGCGGAATTTTATAGTTAACTGTAAGTTTAATATTTTTCCCTTGTGGACATGTTTTTATAAATAGTGAGATGGGCAAAACGAAAAGAATCCTAAATAAATAGGATTCTTTTCGTTTTATAAAAGTGAATTTATATTGTATCACTAATACGGTTGATAATCGTTTTTCAGGAATATTCCCAGTTATCTATCTTGGTATACTCAATGTCGGCAATGTGACCATCTGGTCGAATCAAAATGGTATCTATATTTTTTAACTCAGAATCTTGTATTTCTCCTACAACTACCTTTATGTGCGAATCAATATTCATTTTATTTATCTTATCTATATAAGAAGGGTGTATTAATAAAATAAAGTTACCATCTTTCATTAATTCAAAGAGTTTATAACTTTTCTTATTTAGAGAAGAAATAGTGAGATTTGTACATCTTTTTCCTATCAATGGATGTCTTTCTGTATCGTGCATCGATGAATACATTACCCCTAACCCACTTACTCTTTCAGATAAATCGTGATTTATCTCGGGATATGTAAGTAAGTGCGAAAATAAATCCCTTAATTCCATTCCTGCGTTTGAAAAGTTTATCATTAATTGTTCTTGCGCTTGTACTTCCTTGAAAAATTGTTTTCCCACAGCATGTCTTTCAATATGATAACTTTCTAATAGACTTTCATATTTTTTTTGTTTTATTGCGAGCCCTAATTTCCAGCCTATATTAAAAGCATCTTGTAGGCCTACATTCAAACCTTGTCCTCCAGCAGGGAAATGAATATGTGCTGCATCCCCTGCTAAGAATACACGCTTATGTTGATAAGTATTTGCTAGTTTGGTTGCATTGCCAAAACGAGAAAGCCATATTGTGCTCTTAATTTGAAGATGTTCACCTGTAATACTATAAATACTATCTATAAACTCTTTTTCTGTAACAGCAACATGAACGGGTATTGTCTGATTCTTAGGATCAACAATTGCAAAACGAAATACATCAGGTGTAATAGGTACCATCATTAATATCCCATTTATATTAGAAGTAGATAAAAATGGAGTATCTGGTATATTTTCTAAAATAACATCACCTAATATAGCAGTAGTTGTTGTGTTTGTTCCATTAAACGGTATATTTGATAATTCACGAACTTTACTTCTTGCTCCATCAGCTCCTATTACATATGGAACTTCTATTTTATATATTGTTTCTCTTTGTTCTATTTCTAGTTGTACGAATGTTTCATATTGTTTTAAGTCTTTCAGAGTATGCCCACGTTTAATGACTACACCTAATTCTAATGCACGTTCTTCTAATATTTCTTCTGTAATAGATTGGGGAATAAAAAGTGTATACGGAAAATCAGTATTTAAATTTTTAAAGTTTAATCTTGTATCTAAGGCAGCAAAATGACTTGTATTTAATTTCTTGCCTCTAGCTAAAAATCGATCTGCAATACCTCTCATAGCCATCAATTCTAAGGAGCGGGGGTGTAGTGTGAGTGCTCTAGAATTTCGTACCCGGTCTAATCTTCTCTCTAAAACAACAACTTTTACGCCTTGAATAGCTAATTCACATGCTGCCATAAGCCCAACTGGACCACCACCAACTACCGCTACATCATAATAATTGTCCATATCATGCCCTCCATTTATTTAATTGTTTAAGAGCTAATGTGAAAAATTGTAAATAGATTTATAAATGCTATCTATTGTACATATATAATTATACTTCATTTTAGTTTCCTTGGAAACTAAAATGAAGTTCCTAGGAGAAGTCTACATAGTTGTAGTTAAAGCTATATAGCGTGTCTGCAGCAGTAGCCATTGGGTAGCATTGATATGTAATGGCATTTGCATTAAAGGCTGTAGCTTCTTATGCTTGTGCTATTTTTACTAAAAATGCTACTGCTATAGTTCCATGTGGGAGTTGTAAAGGTCTTTCCGCTATTCGTAGTTTTAATGAGGTAGTAGTGGTTTTAACTCGACTTCAAATAATTCGCTTTCCATTTCATTAAGTGCATACATTGATACAGGATGTGGAGAGGTATTAGATAAGATTTGTGATGAAAGAAGTTCTCCTGATGATGAGTAAAATGTAACAAACACTTGTGAAAATGGAGGGACCATAATGATTACACGGTCAGTTTTTTGTAACGTATTAACCAACTCCAAAATAATATAGTTTTATAAAAAATAATAGATAAATATAAAGATATTATTATGGGTACTTTTCTGATAGTGAATTAAGAAAATTAATAAACTCTTTATTTTATTGTAAATAATTTAAGAGCACACAAATATGCGCGCTCTTAGAGTAGAAAGGTAGTTTTCTATGAGTAGGGAGTCCCCATATAATAAAATATGCTTGTACAATTCAAATGTGAGAAGTTTTTTATAAAAATGCTATTTGGTAAGTCTATGTGAAAAATCAGCTTGTACAGGAATTCTTTGCAAAGTATTTTGTGTGCAGTCATGATTATTAAAGTTGATGAGAACTGTTATTCGACTAATAAAACCACATCTCAAATTGTTGACTATATGTCTAACAACTAGGATGCGGTTCAATTAATAAAAAATGTCCGAGTAAAATATAAGGTGAAAAGTATAGGATACTTTTGTTATAAAGATATAGATGAATGTTATTGTTTTTTACTTCTGAAAGATTTGGGGTTCTAAATTACGAGTTGTTGGAGTCCCTCTAATATAAAATTTCAGTAGAAATATTGAACTACTAATATGAATGTAGAATATTTAATAAAGACGGTAATGTTTTTTTAGTCATGTAATCTTTTCATTTGATGATCTTTCCCCCATTCACATAATTCATCCATAATTTGCATTAAAGATTTTCCGTATTCACTTAGTGTGTACTCAACCTTTGGTGGAACTTCTTGATATGCAGTACGATGGATAATACCATCAGCTTCAAGTTGCCGAAGTTGTTGTGTAAGAACTTTTTGCGTAATGTTTGGAATTTCTCGTCGGATTTCATTTGTTCGCATTTTTCCATCTATTAAGACACATAAAATATGAACTTTCCATTTTCCACCGATTACATCGAGTGTAGTTGCAATTGGGCAGTCATCATTTTGATTCATATAACACCTCCACAGGTACTTTAAGGTTCCTATAGCACTTTAAAGTACGTACTTTTCAATTATATGTGACTCATTCATACTAATACGTAAAGGGTTGAATAATTTATAAAGGGGATGAAAAAAGATGAAAACACTTGTAATTGTAGCACATCCTGATATTGAAAAATCAAAAATTAATAAAAGATGGATTGAAGAACTTGAGAAATATTCGGATGAAATTACGGTGCATGAATTGTATAAAGTGGCACCGAATTGGGAGTTTAATATTGAAGAAGAGCAAAAGTTATTAGTAGAACATGACAGATATATATTTCAATTTCCGCTTTACTGGTACAGCTCACCACCATTATTAAAAAAATGGTTCGATGATGTATTAACATATGGATTTGCGTACGGATCTAAAGGAGATAAAGTGAAGGGGAAAGAATTTGGTGTAGCTATTTCTATAGGTGGATTAGAAAAAGACTATGAAAATAGTGGAATTACAATGGATGAGTTGACGAAACCATTCCAAGCTACATGCTTATACACAGGTATGGAATTTATACCTTCCTTTTATTTATATGGTGCAGAATATAAACTAAGTGATGAAGAGATTGATAAAAGTGCACCTGAGTATGTGCAATATGTGATGAACAAGAAGTATTCTAATATATAATGGGAAATAGCCATTTACTTGTAAAGTAAATGGCTATTTTATATTCTTCTTATATTCACTAAGTGTAATCTTTAGTAAATTAATAGTTAATCTGGTAAAATAAAAAACCTAACATATATAAAGGGGAGTTTTACTTGAGAACGATGCGACAATTATTACAAAAGAGAGCAATGCAATCACCAAGTTTGGAAGCGCTTGTAGGGGGGAAGAAAAGATATTCGTTTCAGCAATATAATGAACGAGTAAATCAGTTTGCACATTATTTGTTACATAATGGTGTGCAAAGAGGAGATCGTATAGGAATACTATGCAAAAATAATCACCCATTTCCAAGCGTTATGATGGCAAGTTTAAAAATTGGAGCGGTATTTATTCCGCTAAATCATCAGCTGACTGTTTATGAATTAGAAACGATTGTAAAAGAAGCGAAATTAAAAGTGTTAGTTATTGATGAAGAATTTAGTGAAGTGTTATTAAAGGTTGATGCTGTTAAAGAAATTCCTTATGTAATTCAAACGACAAAAGAAGGCTTTGGTTCATTTGAATTAGAGTTGCAAAAACAGCCAACGACAGAACCGAACGTAGAAGTTCATGAAGAAGACGATGCCATTTACTTGTTTACATCAGGAACGACTGGACAGGCGAAAGCATGTGTAATTGGACATAAAAACTTACATCATTATTTTGCTGAAATTGCGGGACAAAGAGAAATCCCAGCAGGTGAACGCTTTTTATCTGTGCATCCATTGTTTCATATGAGTGGCGTGCTTTCTATTTTAAATTGTATTTATCATGGCGTTACGATGATCTTCTTAGCTGATTCGAATCCTGCTCTTATTTGGGATAAGATTGAAGAAGAGAAAATTACTACGATGCTTGCTTTCCCAGCCGTTTATAGCTACATGCTTGATGAACTACATAAAAAAGAACGTAACATTTCAACCTTTAAAGTAGCACAAAGCGGTGGTACAAAAGTGCCAGAAACACTCATTCAAAAATATATGGAAAAAGGCATATATATGGTGCAAGGCTATGGTAGTACAGAAGGTTGGGTTGTAACCTCATGGCATCCAATGATGGGAAAAGAAAAGATGTCTTCTGTAGGAAAGACCTTGAAAAATGTAGAGGTGAAAATTGTTCATCCGGAAACAGGACATGAACTAACAACAAATGAAGTTGGAGAGATTCATGTGAAAAGTCCATACATGTTTAAAGGATATTGGAATAATGAAAAGGCGACAAAGAAGGTAGTAAAAGATAACTGGTTTAACATGGGTGATGCTGGCATGATAGATGATGATGGATTCCTGCATATTATGGGAAGATATAAAGACGTTATTATACGCGGTGGTGACAACGTATATCCAGATCAGGTAGAAGATGTTATTCATGAAATACATGGTGTTTTAGAAGTTGCAGTAGTTGGAGTTCCAGATGACTTTTGGGGAGAGGTTCCAAGAGCTTATCTTGTGAAGGATAGCGAAACAACATTAACAGAAGAAAGTATTCTTCAGTATTGCAAAGAGAAATTAGCAAGTTATAAAATACCAGAAGTAGTATTCATAGATGAGTTGCCGAAAAACGCTTTAGGAAAAGTGTTGAAGAGGGAATTACGAGATGCAGTTCTTGTGAAATAGAAAATTATGAAACGATGGAGAACCCAGTTATGTATAAAGCATGACTGGGTTTTTATGTATCAAAAACATAATAATTTACTAGATTTTGTATTTTGTGTAAGATGATAAAGAATATTCAATTAATAATTCGAGGGATGAAATTAAATGAAGCTACCGTTATTAGAAGTAGAGACGGATAGACTCATTATTCGTCCATTTCAAAAAGGTGATTATGAAAGTTGGTTAGATGGATTTAACAAGAGACTGCCATCGCAGTATAAATATGACGATTGCTATCAAGTTCTGGCATCATCAACAAAAGCATGGTTCACGGAATGGGTAAGAGGTTTTGATGAAGCAGCACATAGAGATGAGATGTATGTATTAGGCATTTTTCGTAAAGAAGACGGAGCTAAATTGGAAAGCTAGAGCTAATAAAAATTTTACGTATGGACTATCAATGGGCGATGATGGGATACTCGATACATAATCAATATTGGAGAAATGGATATGGTGTTGAAAGTGTGAAAGCTGCGTTACCGTTATTTTTTAGTAGCCTTGATTTTCATAGAATCGAATTACATATATGTGTTGATAATGAGCCATCAGTGCGTCTTGCGGAAAGAGCAGGCTTTTCATTTGAATGCAAGAGAGAGGCGTTTTCATTAGAGAATGGTAAGTGGATGGATTTTCTTATTTATTATAAAAATAAGGAGATGAATATATGAGAGTGTTTATTACAGGTGGCAGCCGCGGGTTAGGATTACAGTTAGTAAAAGTATCTTATGAAAATGGGCATATCGTTTATCCATTAGTTAGAACTGAGGTTGCGGTAACGCAATTGAAGCAAATATTTAGTGGTAGATGTTTTCCTATAATGGCAGACTTATCGGCTGATGAGAGTACGGAGCAAATTAAGAAGCAGCTTGAGGAATATACAGAGTATGTTGATCTAGTTATAAATAACGCTGGCATTACTGGGAAGGAGACTGAGATTTTACATACAAATTCAGAAGAGTTAACGAACTTATTTAATATTCATTGCTTAGGTGTAATTCGGGCTGTAAAAGGTACATATGTGGCGTTGGCTAAATCGAATCATCCGAGAATAATAAATGTGTCCTCTCGATTAGGATCATTACATAAAATGGCGAACAAAAAGTTTCCGCAAGGCCAGTTCTCATATTCATATCGAATTGCTAAAGCTGCACAAAATATGTTAACACTCTGCTTACAACAAGAGTTTGAGAATAAAGGAATTCGTGTAACTGCCATTCACCCAGGAAAATTAAAAACTGATATTGGTGCCTTTGATGCGAATATGACTCCGGCTGAAGGAGCAAAAAATATATATGATTGGGTAATAGATTCAAATGAGGATATTTCAGGAAAGTTTATTAAGCCTGGTGTGGGGGAATTGAAGTGGTGATATACGATCTTGCAATCATTCAGAATCTATTTGGCCCTTCTAAAAAAGTATTAAATGGCTTACCAAATGCAGTAACGATTGAAGAGATAGAAGAGAATGTTCTTTATGATGTACAAACTTATAAAGAAAAGATAAGTAGATTTGAAGAAGTTTGTTTTAATTGGGAGTTAAAAAGAGCGAGTATTGTATTAAACAAAAGGTTTAGTAGTTATAAATCAAGTGTGAGAGTGTTACTTGATGCCGGTTTTTCTTTGTATGCCGCAAAGATAGAAGTATGTAGAGAATTGAACAATGTAGAAGGACCTGAAAGACAATATACATATCGATCAATAGCAGAAGGAACGTTAGCGGAAAAAGAATTTAAATATATTTGGGAACAATGTATGTCGGGTTCAGGGAATCAAACTTCAATTTTAACTATCGATGAGCATTTTTATTCAGTGCAAACAGAGTTAGGTACGGGCTGGGAAAAGTCATGTATTGTTTTTTATGATAAAAATGAGCCGATTGGTATGTCCATACCGCATATAGAAACTGGAACAGAAAGTGAAGGACGATTATTTTATTTTGGGGTAATGCCTTATTATCGCGGGAAAGGAATTGCTTCCCATATGCATCTTCAATCGTTGCATATGTTAAAGGAAATGGGGGCTACTTATTACATTGGAAGCACACATACTTCAAATGAAAAGATGCAGAGGATATTTTGGAGAAATAATTGTTCGTTGAAAACGAAGATAGAGCTTTATTATAAAATCTTTAAAGAAGGTTAGGAGAAAAGAAAATGAAGACTATAAACGTATTTCATTACGACGCATTTACGAATAAACCAAATAAGGGAAATCCAGCAGGTATTGTATTAGAAGCAGGTGGGTTAACGGAAGAGGAAATGCAAATTATTGCTGAAAAAGTTGGATATAACGAAACAACTTTTGTTCTTTTCTCAGAAGTAGGAGATATAAGAATGCGCTATTTTACACCTGGTTTTGAAATGGATTTATGTGGTCATGGGACAGTAGGGACGATATTTGCCTTGCGCGAAAAAGGTTTATTAGAAGAGAAAAGTAACCTTACGATTGAAACGAAGGCTGGGATTTTACCGATACAAATAGGTGTAAATGAAAATGGAGAAACCTTTATTAAAATGAGACAGGCAGCACCTCAGTTTAAAGAGTTTACAGGTTCAAAAGAAGAATTAGCTCAAAGTATCGGTTTAGAAGTAAATGATTTAGATGTAAGTTTACCGATTGTATATGGAAGTACTGGTAATTGTACTGTAATTGTACCGATTAAAAATCTTAATGCATGTGAGAGAATGACACCTAATAATGCTGCATTTCCATCAGTATTAAAAGAAATACCTAATGCTTCTATTCACCCCATTTGTCTAGAAACTTATGATGAACTAGCACAAATGCACGGCCGTCATTTTTCATCAGCTTACGCTGGGACGACTGAAGATCCAGTGACAGGAACAGCTTCAGGTGTAATGGGAGCGTATTATGCGGAGTATTTAGAGAAAGATTTTGAACATGAATTGGGTTTAATCGTTGAGCAAGGACAGGAAATAAATAAAGATGGTCGTGTAACTGTTTATGTAACGAAAGGGATAGAAAACGAAAAGTTACAAATAGATATTGCTGGAACAGTGGTGTATGTAAAAGAGTTTGAAATTTCGATATAAAGTGAAACTTTAATCAGTGGGGGTCTTACTGCTCGGTGAATAGCGCGATAAAAAAGAAAGCCCGGAATACATCCGGACTTTCATTATCTGTTCAATACTTCAATGTACGAAGCATCTCCAGTTGTTCTTAAAGCGGAGCGGAAATTATTATTTTCTAACGCCTTAGCAACTTGTTGTAACTGCTGTGCATCATCATGATGAATAAGTAAGCTGTCAGCACCGCTTTCCTCTATATGAATGTGTTCGACATTTCCGATTGCATCATGTACAGCTTTTAAAAATTCAGGTTTCATATTGTCCTCCTATATGTATGTAACGTTGTAATTTAGTATTTCCTTATTTATGAAATATAAAAGTAAATGAAAGGAGAAATAAAAATGAATATAAAGCAGTTTAAAGAACATATAACATCACTATTTGGAGAGCATCTTCATAAATATGGCGATGATGAATATGGTTTTACTTATATAAGTAAAGAAGAGTTTCACAAAATCGGTTACACAACAAATTTAACGTTAGAAACTATTGAAGAAGCGTATCGAAATGGAGTCGATATGATAGTTACACATCATGCGCCGTGGAGTTTTTTATTTGGTATGGAAGAGGCTTGTATTGAGAAATTGAAGCAATATGAAATGAATCATTTTTGGATTCATTTGCCGTTAGATTTTGTAAAGTTTGGCACGTGTACATCGTTATTTAACGAAATTGGGATAGATACAATACTGGAATATTCAACCTATGAGGAAGAAGAACTACCGGGAATAGGAGAATATAAAGAAGCGATTCCTTTTTCAAACTTAGTTGGAAAACTTGAAGAAAAAATGGAAGAGAAAGTGAAGAGCTGGAGAAATCACGATAAACTAGTAAAACGGATTGCGATTTTAACCGGTGCAGGAAACAACACAAATTTGATTGAGCGTGCATTAGAGAAAGGGTGTGACACGTACATAACCGGTGAAAAAACATTATATACAGTTCAACATGCGAAATTTAAAGGAATTAATTTAATTGTAGGCAGTCATACGTTTACAGAAGTGTTTGGTGTAGAAAGTTTGGCTCATAAGTTAAAAGAAAGAGATAATTCAATAGAAATTACTAGATTAAATGAAGATCATTTGGAGTGAAGAAATCACATCGCATTACCATAAATGGAATGAACTATATAATGGAATATTGAAGGAAGCAGTTGCAATGAAATAAAATTATTTTTTGTTATATTAAGATTTTTAGGGGGAATTCCCTTATGTTTGTCAAATAATAGTAAAGTTGTCTTTTGAATTAAGGGAATATTCGGAGTTGAAGGGTGAGAGAATGGACATTTCAATAATCACTGCACAACTAGTTAAGGAAAAAGTTGTTTCACATTATCCAAATAGCGTAAAAGCATTAAACGGGGGAACGACAAGTACTATATATTTGTTAGATGAACAAACGTTATAAAGTTGAATGAATCGGATGTCATACGTGAAGAAGCTTATTTTCTTCAGTTTTATAAAAAGGACGAATTATTTCCAAAGCTTTTATATAAGGAACCTTTAAATCGCTATATTGTTTACTCATTCCTTGAGGGCACAACTTCTTGCAAACTAGGCCATAAACGGAGTGTTCTTTGTAAACTTGTAAAGAAAGTTATCAATAAGTATGAAGTAGCTACAGAGGTTGATGACTGGGGATGGAAAGAAAATCCGGTTCAATCTTGGAATGAATTTTTAACAACAAATGTGATAGAAGCTCATGAAAATGTAAGATGTTACATAAGTGAAGAAGAGTATAGAACGGTTCTTAAGTTAGCAAATAGGGACGCTGGAATAAATCAGCCGTTTTTATTACATGGTGATCTTGGATTTCATAACTTTATATTTAAAGAGAATGAGCTGCATGGTGTAATTGATCCTTTACCATTGTTAGGAGATCCTATATATGATTTAATTTATTCGTTCTGTTCAACCCCAGAAGATTTAACAAAAGAAACAATCGATTATGCGATGAAACAATGTGTATTTCATAAAAAAGACCGTGATTTATATGAAGAAATAGTCATAGGATTATATTTGCGTATAGATACATGTTTACGGCACCACCCGAAAGATTTAGAAGATTATTTAGAAGCTTGGCGTTATTGGATGGGTGAGGTTGAGGTGACTTTATAGTACAAATATTTTGGGGGAGATAGTGAGATGAATGTTGCAGAAGCGAAAAAGGATTTACTGTAATGCCATTATTGGTTACAGTTGTCTATTTACTTACTTTTATAAGTTTATTAATTGAAAATAAAAAAGTAGATCATTATCAACAAAAATCAGCTTAATAAAAATATAGGGATAGGGGAAATTATTATGAAAAATTTCGTTTGTACAACGTGCGGTGTGCAGTATGCAGCGAGTGTAGATGAACCGGTGAGTTGTCATATTTGTGATGAAGAAAGGCAGTATGTGAATCCGAAAGGGCAGTCTTGGACGACTTTAGAAAATTTGCAAACAGATGATACATATAAAAATGAAATAATCAAAGAGGAAAATGGACTTTATAGTATTACGACAAAACCAGGATTTGCGATCGGTCAAACGGCATTTATAGTGAAAACAGAGTCATATCGTTTACTATGGGACTGCATTACGTATTTAGATGAAACGACAATTGCGAAAATAAAAGAGCTTGGTGGATTAGATGCAATTGCATTGTCTCATCCTCATTATTATTCAACGCAAGTAGAATGGGCAGAGACATTTGATGTACCAATTTATATACATGAAGATGATAAAGAATGGGTGATGCGCCCAAGTAGTCGTATTATTTATTGGTCTGGTGAGTCTTTACAATTAGCGGATGGGATTACTGTACATCGTCTTGGAGGACATTTTAGTGGTGGTTCTGTATTGCATTGGGAAGAAGGTAATGATGGAAAAGGGATTTTGTTAACAGGTGATATTATTCAAGTCGTAGCAGATGAGAAGTGGGTAAGCTTTATGTACAGCTATCCAAACTTAATTCCATTACCAGCGAGAAAAGTGGAAGAAATGGTGAACCGAGTGAAGCCGTTACAGTTTAATCGTTTATACAACGCTTTTCATCGAGTAGTAAAAGAAAATGCAAATGGGGCAGTTGAACGTTCTGCTGAAAGATATATAAAAGCAATAGAAGGAAAGTTGTTTCATACGTAAAAGGAGAGTAGCTTAATGAAAACGTTAGTATGTTTTGGAGATAGTATTACAGCTGATGAAACTTTTTTTGATGGAATGCCGAGATTAACACCACGTTTGCAAGAGATGTTTCCGAAATGGAAAGTAGTGAATGCAGGTGTTCCAGGGGATAATACATTCGATGCGTTAAATAGGATTGAAGAAGATGTAATATCATATAAACCAGATTTCGTAACAGTTTTTCTTGGTACGAATGATGCAGTTTCTTTTTGTCAAGTGTCATTACAAGCATATAAAGAAAACTTAGAGAAGATTGTGAACCATATTTCATCAGATAAAGTACTACTGATTAGTCCTGCACCAGTTGATGAAGAAAGACAGCGTAATAGAACAAATAGAGTGCTGGGTCAGTATGCAGACGTGGTGGAGAAAGTGGCGAGGGAAACAGGAAGTTATTTTCTAAACGTATTCGCTGAAATGATTCAAGAACGGGATTATAAAAGATTTGTAGAAAATGATGAAAAAGATGGATTACACTTTGGACCAGAAGGCTATGAGTATGTAGCGAGGTTAATTGGTGAAAAGTTAAAAGGAATTTTATAAGGAGCAAAGCACTTAGTGCTTTGCTTTTTCGTATTTCTTTCGCAGTCCATAAACTTATTGATCGCTGTAATTTGGACAGATATTTTGCTTTTTTATGTGCGTAAAAGGCTAATGCTGTTTTAAAGTAATATAAATTTATTTTTTTAAATTTATATTTCGTAGTTGAAAATCAACAAATGTGTAACTATAATGGTTACAGTAAGTTTGTTATTTTGAAATATACACATTGAATTACAAGAATGAAAGGAGTTTTTATGTAAATCAAAAAGTTATAAAAATCTATTAATTTTTATAATAAGATAAAAAGCATTTCGGTTCATACACATTATTAAATATGTTAATTCTAATAGAAAACTAGAGGTGGAAAGATGAAAAATTTTAAAGGTATGTTGATATCATCACTTGCAATTACAACTTTTGCTGGAGTAGGTACGACATTTGTAACAAATACAGTACATGCTGCTAATAACGATTCTAGTAAAATACAAGTTCGTTCTAATAAGAGTATAAACACAACGCCTAGCTCGAGATTGCCTGTATTATCAGTGAATCCTTATGATGATCCTAGATTTTCGAGACAGGGATATCTTGAAGAGGCACCTTTAGGAATTAATGCTCCTTATGCTTGGGGAATTAAAGGAGGAGATGGTCAAGGAGCAACCTTTGTAGATTTGGAAGAAGGCTGGTTATTAAATCATGAAGATTTAGTCGGTCAAAATATTGAATTTATGTCTGGAAAAATGAGTAATGATCTTTCTCACGGTACTTCAGTTCTAGGTGTTGTTTCTGCAGCTGACAATGGGATTGGGAACATTGGGATTGCACCAAAAGCAAAGGCAAAAGTAATTTCAGTGATTCGAGATAATGGGAGAATCGATGTAAGAGATGCTATTTTAAGTGCCGTAGATTCTTTACAGGCTGGAGATGTTTTATTAATAGAAGAATCCTTTAAATATGATGGATATGGAGATGACCCTTTACCAGTAGAAGTATACCCGAGTATATTTAACGCAATTCGCAAAGGTACAGATAAAGGCATTATTATTGTAGAAGCAGCTGGTAATGGTGGGATTGATTTAGATGAATTTAAAGACCGTAATGGTAAACAGATTTTAAATCGAAATAGTCCAGACTTTAAAGATTCAGGAGCTATTATAGTTGGAGCATCTACTGCAAGAGTTCCTCATAAACGTTTAGGTTTCTCTAACTATGGTAGTAGAATTGATGTATATGGTTGGGGAGAGTATGTTGATACATTAGATACATATCAAAATCAAAATAGTAAAGGACAAAAAGTTACAGATCAGAATATAATGAATCGTTATACTTCTAACTTCCGTGGTACTTCTAGCGCTTCGCCTATAATTGCTGGGGCTGCTGTATCAATTCAAGGGATTGCTAAAGAACATTTAGGTAAGGCATATACACCAAAAGAATTGAGAGCAATTTTAAGTAATCCTAATACAGGCACAAAGTCTAATAACCCATCATCTGATAAAATAGGGGTTTTACCAGATTTAAAAGCGATTTTGTCTAACCTTGGATTTCATAGTGATTTGACTACCAATGATCCTATGGTATTTCCAGATAACGTAGAAAAAAATGAAGGAAAAGAAAATTCAACTTTCGTATTTCCAGGTGAAGAAACAAAACGAACCGGGGATAAAAATTCAACTGTAAACTTCCCAGAAGAAGATTTAAAACAGGAGGAAAAAGAAGAGGGATTAATTGTTTTTCCGGATTAATAAAAATACTACCTTCCATTTGGAGGTAGTATTTTTTATTTCGTGTAATTAACAAGAGTGCATGAAATTTGTATTTGTTTATCTTTCATAATGAATTTAACCACAAAATCGAATATTTGACTGTTAATTAACTTTCTCGTCTCAATCAATTACATGAATTAATCTAGAAATGCTTGCTGCAATGCTTTCAGTCCATCGCTGTAGATACCATGAAACAGATTTATTGCCTCTTCAACACTAACCTCAACAGGAGTGAACGTACCAGACCACTCTACTAATGATGTGTTACTTTCAGTACCTTCTTTAACTTGGATTGTAGATAAATAATTAGTGACCGGGAACGGTGCATTCATGATTGAATACATGTAGTAGCGTTCCTTATCATTGAATACTTCTAAGCGTTCTATAATTGTTTCACCCTCTGGATTAGCTAGATGACGTACACGACCGCCTTCGGTTAATTTACTACTAGGTATATAAGGTAACCAGTCTGGAAGGGAGTTGAAACCTCCGATTAATTGCCATACTTGTTCAGGTGATCCAAAAATTTCCATAGATATAGTAGTATATGCCATGTTCATTACGCTCCTTTTCATCCCGGTATTTACGGGTAAATAATCAGTAGGGGATAAACCGCCCCACTGATTAAAGTTTCACTTTATAGGTCCATAACTTATAGTGAGAATGAATTTTATCGTGGATTTTTTATTTAATATATAATTATAAAGTTAAAACTATATACTTTTAATGATTAAATTATATAATAAATATAGAAACGAAAATTTATGAGCAAGGAAGTTGAAAAATATGACATTAACAATGGGCTTTATTGGATTTGGAAAGTCAGCTAACCGCTATCACTTACCTTATGTAAACACACGTAATAATATAAAAATAAAAACGATTTTTGTACGGCAAATAAATGAAAAATTAGCGGCTCCATATGAGGAAAAAGGTGTTTACTTCACTACTGATTTGGATGAATTGTTGAATGACAAAGAAATTCAAGTGGTGACGGTCTGTACGCCAGCACATACGCATTACGAATTAGCGAAAAAAGTTATACTTGCTGGAAAATCAGTTATCGTTGAAAAACCATTTTGCGATACAGTGGAACATGCGAAAGAATTATTAGCTTTAGGACGAGAAAAAGGTGTAGTAGTTATGCCTTATCAAAACCGCCGTTTTGATGGTGATTTTTTAGCTGTGAAGCAAGTAGTTGAACAAGGATTCCTTGGTGATATTATTGAGATTGAATCACATATTGATTATTTCCGTCCTGGTTCAATCACTCATGAAGCTCCAAAAGAAGAAGGTTCATTTTATAGTTTAGGTATTCATACGATGGACCGCATGATTTCACTATTCGGCCGTCCAGATACGGTGACATACGATATTCGTAATAATGAAATGGAAGGTGCGGTTGATAACTATTTCGATGTTGGTTTACATTACGGAAATCAGTTGAAGATTAAGCTGAAAACAAACCATGTCGTAGCAAAAGATTATCCACGCTTTATCGTCCATGGAACAAATGGATCATTTATTAAATACGGTGAAGATCAGCAGGAAAATGATTTGAAAGCGGGGATTATGCCTGAGAGTGCAGGGTTTGGTGAAGATTCACCGATGTACTATGGAGTTGCTAAGTATCGTAATGCAAATGGTGACTGGATTGAAAAACAAATTAAAACGCCACTTGGTGATTACGGTCGTTTCTATGATGCCGCGTATGAAACAATTATAAATGGTGCACCAAAACTTGTGAAAGACGAAGAAGTGGTAACGAATATTGAAATCTTAGAAAATGGATTTGCTGCCCCATCACCTTCAGTTTACAAACTTGAGGCTTTACATTTGAATGAATAGAAGAGAGTTTGCAGTATAAAGGAGGTATGGAAATGGCAAGCGGATCAACACAAGTAAAATACCTCGGCATTTATCAAAAGATTAAACAGCAAATTTTAGACGGTGAATATAAAATCAACGAAAAAATTCCGAGTAGCCCCGTCCTTGCTGAAGAATTTGGTGTTTCAGCCCTTACTATTAAGAAAGCGCTGGATCTATTAGTTAGAGATGGCTACATTATCCGCCGGCGCGGAAGTGGAACAGTGGTGCAAGATTGGCGTCAACAGGAAAAGGCACGAATGATTCAAACTTTAACGGGTACGAAAGCTGTATACGGCAGTGAGGTAGAAAGTAAAATTATCGAGTTTGCGATTGTTGGGGCTGATGAAGTAGTTGCTGAGAAATTGGGAGTTTCAATCGGTGATTTCGTCTATAAAATCATTCGCCTCCGCATCATTCACAGCATTCCGACGATTATGGAGCATACATGGATGCCAATTTCGGTTATCCCAGGTGTTGAGGCTTCTGTTTTAGAGGAGTCGATATACTCACATATTCAAAATAAACTTGGTCTTGAAGTAGGGACATCTGTTGTCAGGGTTAAAGGAATTCGCCCAGATGATAGGGAAAAGCAGTTTATGAACTTAACAAATCAGGATTTCCTAATGCGAGTTGAACAAGTAGCTTATTTAACGGATGGACGAACTTTTGAATATTCTTATGCAGATCATCTACCCGAAACCTTTGAGTTTGAAACAGTCATTACTGCAAAAAATTATAAAGAGATATAAAAATCGGTTGAGGCAAGTATTGTCTCAACTGCTCCTATTATAAGTTAATAGAATGAATCCAAGACTTAACATTTGATTTATAGAACTGTAAAGTTTAAAATTACAGTATAGTTTTTAGAAGTGAGTTGTTATCGTCTGTAAAATGTAGATAAATTAAATATTCTCGAATAAATAATATTGCTTGTATTTGATTCTAAACTGTAATTTTTTTTAATACATTTCAATAAACGATGTTTAAAATGTACGTTTCATAACATTAAAGGAGTGAGTTAAATATGGTAATTCTATATACAACAGCAAGCTGTGCCTCATGCCGAAAAGCGAAAGCATGGCTTGAAGAGCATCAAATTGATTATATTGAAAAAAACATCGTATCAAATTCTATGACAGTTGATGAGCTTAAATCAATTCTTCGTTTAACTGAAGAGGGGGCTACTGAAATTATTTCAACTAGATCGAAAACTTTTCAGGACTTAAATATAAATATTGAGGAGCTCTCGCTCAATGAATTTTATACATTAATAATTGAGCATCCACTAATGTTACGTCGCCCAATTATGCTGGACGAGAAAAGATTGCAGATTGGTTTTAATGAGGAAGAAATTCGTAAATTTTTACCACGTAGCGTTCGAACGTTTTTGAACATTGAATTGCAAAAATTGGCCAATTAATAAGTAGTATTTTTTAGAAAAAGTTTTTTGAAAGGAGGAAGCAGAAGATGATTGAAGTATGTGTTACAGTTAATTATAATGATAGAAATTATCAAACAAATGTTATTGTGAGTAAAGATACGATTTGGACAAAAATTGAACAGTTGGCAGAAGAACAAGTGAAGAAACAGTGGAGTGTTTAATTTTATTTTCAACTTAAAAAGCTAAATGAAGTTATCAGATATAGGTGGGACCGGATAGAATATAAGAGAATTAATTTTTTATGGCAAGAAGTATTCTATATGTTTTAACGTTCTAACCTATCTGTAATATTTATGGCTACAGTATGTTAATATATGAAAAACAATATTTTGAATCGTAGGAGGAAAATCATGAACAGCGACTTTACCTTGGCCATTCACAGTTTAACTTATTTAGCTTTACAGCCAGACCGGATGTCAACAAGTAATGCTATTTCAGAAAGTGCAGGTGTACATCCAGTACGTATTCGTAAAGTGCTAAGTTTGTTAAAAAAACATAAATTTATACAATCGAAAGAGGGAACTGGTGGAGGTTTTATTTTCGCTCGCGATTTAGATGAAATTAATCTTTGGCATATTTATCAGATAACCTCTGAAGGTGCTTTGCAGCCGAAGTGTCCGGAATCAAACAATCAGTGTGTTGTAGGTTCGAACATGCGAAAAGTTCTTTTCGCTATTTTCTTAGGTGCTGAAGAACATCTAGGTGAATACTTAAAGAATTATACAATGAAAGAAGTTGTTGACCTTATCAATCAAGAGCGTTAAGGGGGCTTAATTATTATATAGCCGTGAGTTCTTAACGCTTAAATGTAATGAAAAATATTACAGTATAATTTGTTTTTATATCTTTTTTATCGTCACAAAAAATATTTATAAGAAGGTGAAACGGTATGATGTCAAATAATAATCATGTTTTAAAAGTAGGAGATTGGGTTCGTGGAATATCAAATGAAGGTGAATTAATAGTTGGTTATATTGTATCACTTGATGATGTGGAGGATATAGT
Source organism: Bacillus thuringiensis (assembly GCF_001595725.1). Taxonomy (GTDB): domain Bacteria; phylum Bacillota; class Bacilli; order Bacillales; family Bacillaceae_G; genus Bacillus_A; species Bacillus_A thuringiensis_K. The sequence goes on along the minus strand of NZ_CP014282.1, from coordinate 3,198,905 downwards.
TACAGTTAGTATTGTGAAACGTGACGGCAAGTACACAATAAACGAAGCGATTTTACTCTTTAGTAAACACGTTAACAAACTCCCTGAATCAAAGGTAATAAATAAGGAACAAATCCTTTATCTTATAGATCTTGCATTATTAACAGGGGATGAAGAATGGTTTATCGAGCTTTCTTCAAAATTAAACTCGATAAAAGAGCTAGTTAATGAGGGATTTTAAAATTTAAACTTTTGAGGGTGCACACAATCCGCCTTATGGAGAGGACGCAATTACTTTTCGCATAAAGGGAAACGATGTAAAAACGATTCATTACAAACATAGAGATATTCCTGAAGAAGAGCCGAACAAATTACAATTAAGATGATATTGAATTGATTTGTTTGTGTATTCCTGATAACGATAATTATGTAAATGAGCTGTCCATATGGGGCAGCTTTTTTGTTTTTTGCTCAGTGTAGCTTTTTAAATTGTATATGAATTCAATATTGATAATATATATCCTGAAATTTGGTTTATGTATTTTTGGTTTTTTTCTTTTTACCTACATTAATTATTTATTACAATATCTTTTATGTTTAAAATAAAATTTTTTGATAAAAGTGGATATAAGTGTCTTTATAATAAATCACCTAGAAAGATAATGTATTATTGTATTTTTTTACTAACTAATTCAGCTTTAAGTTATAAAAACAATGGCTACATGCTAACTGTAAAATATTATCTGTATAAAATTATTCCACTTTAATATTTCTGAAAATATAAAAATATTAATTTTATAAATATACACGTTATAATGAGGGCGTCGAGAGAAATTTTATTATCTCTGGAGAAAATATAAAAAATGCGATTCTTAGTAAGAAAGGTGTGTGATTAGAGGCGAAATGTATGTAATGTGCTTCAGTGGCTTGTGTAAGCAATATCATCAGTGCTACCGAAGTTATGAAGGTAATGTATAGAATTGAGAAAGAAATGCCTCGCAAATTAAGAGAGGCCGGTTTAGCTAAAATTACTGTTAAAAGTAAAAAAGAGAAACCATTAAAGTAATACACTGTTATTAGAAATGTTGCAACGTATTTATGAAGTCTATTCTATATTGTTCTCTTAAGGGGTCTTTATATAAAGAGCGGATATTACGAGTAAACTTTTTTGTGAACGCTAACAATTATATTAGGACGCTAATTAGTGAATGTTTCAATTTGGATTCATTATGATGAAGGACATACAATGTGGGGCAACTTGTAAGGAATTCATTTTCCAGAAAGGGAATATTTGTTAGATGCAAAGAGAGATGCAGGAATAGATACAAGGGGGAGTTATTATATGAACGGGAATACTGCAAAGAAAATAGAAGTTCAAGCTGAAAATACCGCACTAAAAAATGAGCAATATGCAGATCCGAAAAAGTGGCATAAGCAGGATACTACATGGGCACTGAGTCTATTTGGAACTGCAATTGGAGCAGGGGTGCTCTTTTTACCGATTAATGCAGGTTCAGGTGGTTTATTATCTTTACTACTAATTACATTACTTGCATATCCAGTTATGTACTACTCACATAGGGCGCTTGCTAAAATGATATACGCTTCTAATTCTGCTGATGAGGGGATCACAGGTACAATTAGAGAGTATTTCGGAAATAAAGCGAGTATCATTTTTAACATCGTATATTTCGGTTCAATTTATACAATCGTGCTAATGTATTCGGTTGCGCTTACAAACACTGCAAGTAGTTTTATCGTGCATCAATTGCACATGCCAGAACCTCCAAGAGCTATTTTATCACTTGTATTAGTTCTTGGTCTTATCGCTATACTGAATTTTGGTCAAGATATTACTGTAAAGGTAATGAGTATGTTAGTGTATCCTTTCATAGTTTCTCTACTTTTTATCGCAATATCTTTAATTCCACAGTGGAATACGTCAATGCTTAGTTTTTCAGCTGTTTCAACTGCTTCAACAGGAACAGGCTATTTTGGGACGATATTGATGATTCTACCAATCATCGTATTCTCATTTAATCATTCACCTATGATTTCATCATTTGTTGTGAAACAGAGAGCTACGTATGGAATCGAAGCCACTGATGCTAAATGTGCGCAAATACAAAAGGTTTGTTATATCATGACATTCGCTGTTGTTATGTTCTTCGTTTGGAGTAGCGCATTGAGCTTGACTCCAGATGATATAAAAATGGCAAAAGAACAAAACTTATCAATTCTTTCATATCTTGCTAATGAGCTTAATTCGCCTGTAATCACTATTGCAGCTCCAATTATTGCTTTTGTGGCTATTACAAAGTCTTTCCTTGGCCATTATATCGGAGCATTTGAAGTAATGCGTGACATGATTATTAAGTTTGGTAAATCACGTGGAAAAGATATTGAAGAAAAAACAATTAAGACAGTAATCCTTACTTTTGTTGTATTATCATGCTGGTTTGTTGCTTATACAAATCCAAGTATTCTTGGACTTATTGATTCTCTAAGCGGTCCTTTAGTTGCTGCTATCTTATGTCTATTACCGATGTATGCGATTCAAAAAGTGCCAGTACTAGCTAAATACAAAGGGAAAATGAGCAACGTATTTGTTATTATTGTAGGTGTACTTACTGTCTTAGCAAGTATTAAGTCATTATTCTAATTCATTATTATTCGTATTAGTGTAAAAATAGTTAACATGAAAAACTTTTTGGACAAACTTCTCACATTGGAGAGTTTGTCCTTTTTTAGTCATTCTATCAACTTGCCGACAAACAGCCACCTTCCAGGCAGAAGGTGGCTTGTTTCGGTATTAATTTATTTTAACTATTCATGTCTGAATGGCCTTTTTGGAGCAATTAGCTCTAAATTAGTACCATCTGGATCGGGGAAGTAGGCAACTCCCCTACCAAATCCAGTTTTCTAGCCGTCTTCTTGAAAGATAATTGGTTCGTCATCTGGGTGCTATCCTATGCCCATCAAGCTAACAAAATGGATTGCTTCTGAAACAAAAAATGATTTTTATTACTATAAAAAACGTAAAGTATCTGTTTTTAGAAAAATTAATTTTTATAAATTGATGGAGATATAACTCAATTCTTTTATATATTTAGTTAAATATGATTGTTAGAATGAACTTAAAGTAATTATGATTTCTAGAAATGCAAACTGATGTTTTGAATTGGTTTAAAGTTGCTGGAACAAAATAAAACCAATTGAGCAAAAAAACTTGCAAAAATAAAAAGAGAGGTGTATATTAATTGATGTATCAATAATTGATATATCAATTAATGTTTTGACAAGAAAGAAAAGGAACATTTTATGAAGGAAATGTTCGTAAATATCAGTGGAGAAGAACGCAAAATACTTATTCATGTTCTATTACAGATGCAAAAAAATGTGGAGAATATTAAAGAATAGAGAGTGTAGGGGGCAGAATAGTGTGGAAATAATCGCAGCTATTTTAGTCGGGATCGTAGCATTAGAACATTTGTTTATCATGATCCTTGAAATGTTTTTTATTGATTCAAAAGTAGCAAAACGTGCTTTCAAATTACCGAAGCATTTAGAAGGAGATCGAAACGTAGCCATTATGTTTGCAAACCAAGGTTTATATAATGGGTTTTTAGCGGCTGGTCTCATTTGGGGACTTGTACTTGGGCTCAATCCAATTGGTTATATGGTCCAATTATTTTTCGTGATTTGTGTGGTGATAGCAGCTATTTTCGGAGGTTTCACATCTAATAAATCAATTATTGTGAAACAAGGACTTCCAGCTGTTTTAGCACTGGTTGCCCTTTTATGTATAATATAGAATCAAATTTTCTCAATAAAAGAAATCATTTTTGAAAAGAATACGCTATTCTTTCTTTAGAATTATAGGAAAGGATGGCGTTTTTTGTATGTTTATTTCTATATGTAGTGAATTATAACTATTCTCTCAAGGGACTCAACTGCTTTTCAGCTTTTGGATATATTTTCATCCATCTTTGTTTCCTCCTATTGTTGGATAGTGTAATAATTGATAAAAATTTTGATGAAATTGGATTATAACGATTGATCAAAAAAGTTAGTGATTAAAAATATTATTCTTTAGTACATACATTTTTAAGATGTTAAATATATTTCATAATAGTCTCTGTAAGATAGGGATAAGTAGAATAGTACTTTTTATAACTTTGAATGTCATTCATAATAGCACCAGTAAGAAGAAAACAAGCTTTACGGTACTACTAGTTACCAAAGATGTTACAGTAGTTTATTTAGAATCAAATTGATTGAAAGGTTGTACTATATGGCCTAATAATTTCGAAAAAATGTCGGTGTGGCATAAAACAATTATGGAGGTTAAAGATATGAGTACTTCAAATTTGAATGAAATAAGTAAACAAATTTTAAAAGAGGAGGAAACACTTCAATTTTCCTCTTTTACAAATGAAGATGCCTTGCAAATAGGTTTATTTATCGTTGAAACAGCGAAGAAAGAGGGGAAATTGATTGCTGTTGATATAACGAAAAATGGTGTGCAATTATTTCATTTCAAGATGACAGGGACAAATGAGGAAAATACGAAATGGATTGAGCGTAAAAAACGAGTCGTTTCCCTACATGATCGTAGCTCGTATTATATGCAGATACAAAGTGAAATAACTGGAATTTCATATAATGAAAAATATCTTTTAGATACTTCGGAATATGCTGCGTTTGGTGGATGCTTTCCTATCAGAATAAAAAACGTAGGGGTTATTGGAATGATAACAGTTTCAGGATTACCACCAGAAGAAGATCATGAATTGGTTATAAGAGCGGTGAAAAATCAGTTGAATCAGTAATGAAAGTATTTTTATACTTTCATATTAGATAATGGAGTATTATAAGCAATTATTAATATGTAAATCCTTATGAGATGTTAATTATTAAATAAGTGACCAGTATGGTTTCTACTACAGTTCGTTAGTAATATTTAGTTAAATTTAAAATGTAAAAAGCCAGGTAATGCATTATTCATGCTACCTGGCTTTTTAACTATCAATTTAAGCTTATTTTCATGTTTGTGTAAATATGAAACAAGCAGGATACATGAATAGAGAATGGGTAAAATAATACCGAATGATGATTAGATTTTATGAATGATGTTATAAGGCTTTTTTTAGGGAAACTGAAGGAAGCAGTGTGTTTAGATTTAGAATGACTGGCAATGGGTGATAGGAAGTTCAATGATTCAAAAATGAACTCATTTAAACGCATATTATCTTTGAGATGTATCCTTTTGAAGAATATTAAAACTTAGGAGGAATGGAATTATGACAAAAGATTTCTATACTGCACTGAAAGAAAGACGTACTTACTATGGAATTAATAAAGAGGTACAAGTATCGGATGAAAAAATTAAAGAAATTGTGGAGTTTGCTGTGAAATATACTCCATCAGCTTTCAATTCTCAAACTGCGCGATTAGTTGTATTATTTGGTGAAGCTCATGATAAATTATGGGATATTACAACTGAAACATTAAGAAAAGTAGTTGGAGATGGAGAATTCTCAGGAACGCAACAAAAAATGGATTCTTTTAAAGCTGGTTATGGAACAGTACTATTCTTTGAAGATGAGGCTATCGTTAAATCGCTTCAAGAAAAATTTGTTGCATATGCTGAAAACTTCCCAATTTGGTCACACCAAGCATCAGGTATGCACCAATTAGTCGTGTGGACAGGTTTAGAAGCAGAGGGATTAGGGGCATCTTTACAACATTATAATCCATTAATTGACGATGAGGTAAAACAAGAATGGAATGTCCCTGCTAATTGGAAACTAATTGCACAAATGCCATTTGGTAATCCAACAGCTGCACCAGGTGAAAAAGAATTCCAACCACTTGAAGAGCGTGTGAAATTTCATAAGTAATATTCGAATGTAATAAAATAGAAATTTAATCAGTGGTGGTCTTACTGTCCGCAAATAGCAGGAGAAGCTAACTGTATTGTAAAAATAAAACTGTTTAGTAATAAAAAAACTTATTCGTTTTTTTATTAATCGAGTATGTATGAATAAAAGATTTTAAAACACTATTTTAATCTGTAAGGTAACAAGGTGATCGTTTTGATCACCTTGCTTTATTTCTTACATTTTATTTATTAAAAAACGCTAGCTTTTCATAAATGCTTGAAAAATTAGCGTTTTAATAATAGGTATCTGTAATTTGACACTTAAAACTATATACGAAAAAGCTTTTATGTTATTCCTCAAGTTCTATCCATTCCTGTGACCATTCTTCTATTCCGCGAATAATAGCTTCTAAAGCAAATCCTTTTTGAGTTAAAGAATATTCTATACGAACTGGTGTCTCAGGAAAGACTTTGCGTTCGACAATTCCTTCTAGTTCTAATTCTTTCAATCTTTCTGAAAGTAATCTTCCGCTAACAGGAAGAGAAGATTCAAGCGTACAAAAGCGCTGAGATCCAGAAAAAAGTTGGTAAATAATTAGTGCTGTCCATCGTTGACTAAAAAATTTCATTCCTTTTTCAAAGCGAGGGCATAATGTAGAATCATTCATTTTCCTTCACCTCCTAAAATAAATTATATAACATCTTACTATTAGTAACAAATGTTTTTATAATTAATTACTTGACGTAAATTAATTACGAATGTATACTCACTTACATAAAGTAACTAAGTTGTTTTATGTAACTAAAACTCTTTTCTTTAAATGGCCAAAGTTGTAATGATACATATTGCATATAAGCTGAGAGAAAAAAGAATAGCATCTGTAAAAACACTTACGTTGTGTAAGTTAAACAATAAAAAATATAACAATGGAAGAGAATTTTAGAGATTCTCTATACTAGGAGGTACCTAATGGTTACAACAGATACAATTCATATGTTAGAAGATAAAATTCAATTTATACATCAAGATGGAAAGGATATTTATTTAGTAGGCCCTATCAAATTGCCAATTAATTTATATGGGGAGACTAAAGTTTTTCAATGGTATTCTTGGTTACAATGTAGTGAGGGTACAAATAGTGTAGAAGGGGTTATTGAAAAACTTTCATCTATTAATTTAGCTGATATGCAGCAATCTAGTGTGCTTGTATATGGTGATTTTGAGAATTCTGAAGATGCCCTAATTCGTATGCATAGTATTTGTCACACCGGTGATATCTTTGGTAGTAAACGTTGTGACTGTGGATTCCAATTAAAGCAGTCTTTACAAATGATTACAGAACATGGTTCAGGCGCATTATTTTACTTAGCGAATCATGAAGGAAGAGGAATTGGCTTGTTTAGTAAAGCTATGACGTACCTCTTGCAAGAAAATGGGTTAGATACAGTAGAAGCTAATCTGAACCTAGGTTTTGAAGATGATGTTCGAAACTATGATGATACAATTGAAGTATTAAAAGCGCTACGCTCAAAACCTGTAAAACTTATTACAAATAATCCGAAAAAATTAGAAGCGTTACAAAAAGCTGGATTAAATGTTACGAGTCGTGAACCGTTATGGGGTGATGTCTCAGAGTTTAATGAGAAATATTTGCAAACGAAGATTCAGCGTTCTGGACATTTTGAAGGGGGACACTTACATGCTTGAGCATGAATTGTATATGAAGCTAGCACTAGAAAATGCCAAGGCTATGAAGGGACAAACGACTCCAAATCCATTGGTTGGATCTGTAATTGTAAATGATAACCGAATTGTAGGGGTCGGAGCACATATGAAGGCTGGAGAACCACATGCTGAAATACATGCGATACGTATGGCGGAAGAACAGGCGCGTGGTGGTACAATCTATGTAACTCTTGAACCTTGTTCTCATCATGGAAGAACAGGGCCTTGTGCAGAAGCAATTGTACAAGCAGGAATTAAGAAGGTAGTAGTTGCTACACTTGATCCAAACCCGCTTGTTTCTGGACGTGGAATTAAAATTCTACAAGATGCAGGTATTGAAGTACTTGTAGGAGTGTGTGAAGAAGAATCTAAAAAGATGAATGAAGTCTTTAATAAATATATTTTGACAAAGCGCCCATTTGTAACGATTAAATCAGGAGTTACATTAGATGGGAAAATTGCTACTTCTTTATCGGATAGTAAGTGGATCACATCTACAGAAGCGAGACAGGAAGTACACCAAATACGAAATGAAAATGCAGCCATTTTAGTAGGAGCAAATACTGTACAAGAGGATAATCCATCATTGACAACGCGTATTCCAAATGGGCGAAATCCAATTCGAGTAATATTGGACTCAACATTACGCATACCAATGGAAGCTAAGGTTATTACAGATGGAGAAGCTCCTACCTGGATATTTACAACAAGTAATCATGCAGCGGAAAAAAAGAAAGCATTAGAAAATGCAGGAGTCAAAGTATTTGTTACTAGCGGAGAAAAGCATATAAACTTATATGAAATGCTTGATGTTTTAGGGGAAAAAGGAGTTTCCTCCCTGCTTATTGAAGGTGGTGGAGAGGTAAATGCTTCGTTTATTGAAAATAAATTAATAGATAAACTGATTTTATATATTGCACCTAAAATGATTGGGGGTAGAATGGCGCCTAGCTTTGTAGAGGGGGCTGGTATTACTAAAATGCAAGATGCAATTGAATTTAAGGATATATCATTTACCCAGGTTGGAAAAGATTATAGATTTATTGGTTACCCAGAATATCAGAAAGGTGAGAAATAAGGAGAATAAAAACTACTTATATTTTCCGATAAATGGATTGCAGAAAGGAGCGATGAAGAGTGAAGTTTGGATTTGATATCGATGATACGTTAATTGATTTAAGGCAGCATGCTTTTCATTTATATAATAAAAAATTAAACAAAAAAGTAGGATTGGATGTATTTCATTCTTTAAAAACAATTGAAATTCATGAAGCATTTGGCATGACTTCGGAGGAAGGTAGTCATATGTGGAATAGTTTGCTGGATGAGATTTATTATACTTCTTGTTCACCGTTTCCATATGCAGTAGAGACATTGCAAGAATTAGAAAGACAGGGACATGAAATATACTATATAACAGCGCGACCTAAAGAGCATGGAGAGCAAACAAAAAAATGGTTAATAGAAAAAGGTTTTCCGGTACATGAAGATCGCTTTTTCTATGGAATGAAGGATGAAGAAAAAATACACTTCATACAAGAAATAAAATTAAACTATTTCTTTGATGATAAGCCGGCAGTCTTAGAAACGTTAATAGGAAAACCGATAAATGTGTATGCAAAAAATACTTCTTACAATCAACATCTCAATATCCCGCGAATTACAAGTTGGACGGAGTTAGGAAATATTATAAAGAAAGAAATGCGAGGATTTAACTGGAAAATCAAATAGAGCCAAGAGCATATTGAGTGTTACAATTTTAGAGGAAAGACATAGGTGTTATGTCTTTCCTTATTTTTTTAATACTATCGTTTTTATTAGTGTGATGTGCTAGAAGTACTTCTAATAGAGAGGAAATAGAAAAATGAGCAATAAGAAAAATATTTTTAAGCTAGTCTTGTATGGAAGTATAATTTATATATCAATGATAGGTTCCCCTGGTGCCACAATATTTGTGGATATTTTGGATGAGAAGTTCAAGATTTAATGGGGTGTGCTCATAATCATGAATTTTTGGATTCTTATTATAAAATACATTATTTAAACTATATATTAGAATGAAAAAAATATGAAATTGGAATTATTAAGAAACAGTAAGGTTGGTACAAAACTAAACATATTAATAACGATATCAAGTATTGCATGTATAGTATTATCCCTAATAGGGTTTTGGGGATTAGAAAGAGGGAAAAGTACTTCCTCTAATATGTATGAGGATAATTTACTACCAATTGAGTGGATTGGGATTGTAGAATCTAATTTTTATCACGTTAATATGAACTTTATGGAAATAATGTTATCAAAAGATGAAAAAAGAATGAACGAATTAATAAGAGAAATGGATGGAATTCGTAAAGAAAATGATCATCTTTTAAAGCAGTTTGAGGCTAAACTTATTTCTACTAAAGAAAAAGAATTATATAACACGTTTCATGAAACATTTAATGAATTAAGGACTCAAATGAAGAAAGCACAAGAATTAGGAAAATCTAATAATGAAGAAGTATATGCATATTACCTAAAAGAGATTGAACCTAATATGCAAAAATCAATAAAATCAATTTGTGAATTGATTTTATATAATAGTAATAATGCAGAGCTTTTACAGAAGGAAAGTAATAATAGTGCTCAAAATACAATGATAATGTTTGTTAGTATTTCGATTTTAGCAATTTTAATAATTATATTAATTGGATATATTATTAAATTAACTATCCGAAAACCACTTGCATTACTACAAAATGATATGGAGAAAGTAGCAGCTGGAGATTTAACAACACGTACTCCTTATAAAGCAAATAATGAATTAGGGCATATTGTTCAGTCTTTTAATAGTATGTTAGATAACCTTCAACAATTAATTGAGAATGTTAAGATGACAACACAAGAGGTTATTTTTCCTACGGAGGGCGTAGTACAAGATACAAATCGAGCGTCTAGTATTTCAAATGAGGTTGTACAGACTGTTCTAGAAGTAAAAACAAAAATAGAAGGACAGGTAACTAGTATTCAGGAGAGCCCATCCTCAATGGAAGAAATTACAACCGGGGTGCAAACTGTAGCTGAATCTTCAGCAGTAGTCGCTGAGGTAGCAGTAACGACTACAGAACGAATAAATATCGGTAGTGAAGTGATAAATCACTCTATTCTTCAAATGAATAGTGTGCATGATGTTGTCGAGGAAACATCAAAAGTAATAAATAAACTTGTTACACGTACACAACAGATTGATACAGCTCTCGCTGCAATTACTAATATTGCCGAACAAACGAACCTTCTTGCCTTAAATGCCGCTATTGAAGTGGCACGTGCTGGAGAGAATGGGAAAGGATTTGCAGTGGTTGCCGCAGAAGTTCGAGACTTGGCTGAGCAATCTAAAGAATCTGCAAAAGAAGTTAATCATTTAATAAAATCGATTCAAAAAGATACCCAAGATACAGTTAATGTCATGCAAAAAGGACAACAAAAGGCAGTAGAAGGAAAAGAAGCTGCTTAAGATTACAGGTCAAATTCAAGAAGTATCCGCAGCGACAGAAGAGATGTCTGCTGGTACAGAAGAAGTAAATGCTTCTCTTTCGCTAGTTTCTGAAACTGCTACGGATGTGAAAAAGGAGACTCTTCAAACAGTAAATTCAATTCAATCACAGGCCGTATCAATTGAACAAATATCAATCCAATCCAACAAAATGAAAGAAAAGGTGGAAGAATTAACGGAATTGGTTTCAAAATTTAATATTACAGAACAAAAAGGATGAGTAAATCATAAAAGTTTACGTATGGCTATTAGCCTAAAAATAATTGATTTTTTACGATTAAAAAGATTTTAGTAATTAATTCAATTACAAGTGTAATAACATGTATAAAAAACATGAAGACTTAAGAGTCTTCGTGTTTTTTTATTGAATAATGTCTGAAAAAATATTGATAATTATACGATATTTTGGAACTTATCACAAAATATTCATATATGCAAAATTACATACGTTTAATGATTGATAATCACGAGTTAATGTAACTATAATAATTACACTGATAAGTAACTTATTGACGACAGTTATAAGTGAAGAAGGAGGGTTTTATTGTATTTTGTATATAAAAAATAGAGAAGGAGATATGTAAATGAAAAGGTTACTTGTTATAGGCATAATGTATACAATGTTTTTCCTCATAGGAAATATACACTTACATGCTGATGAACGGACAAATGTAAAAGAAATTACTAGTTTAGAAGAGCCTACTTGGATATTTCAGGCGGGCATAAGTAAGGGGAAATATCACGATCGACAAGATTTAGGGCTTATTTTGCAGAGAAATACACCACTAAAGGTAAGACAAACGAATCCTAATTTTAAAGACAAATTAACATTACGTTTATTGTCTAATGACTCAAAAAATGAAAAATCCATACAGGTAGGAAATGAATGGGTTACCATTCAAGGTGATACGCCTTTAGTTCCTTTCATAGATACTCCGTATGGTGAAGAGCATGCTGTACTTGAGTACCAAGTAGGGAATGAAAGTGCTACTAAGCCTCTTCCCATTTATAAACAACAAGAAAGTGTATCTCAATTTTTTAGTACATGGGATCAATTTGATGGAGAGTATGCGTTAATTCAAGGGGAGAGTTTTCAATTATTTGTACCTAAAAAAGATAAAGAGTTAGTAAGATCTTTAAAAGATTTTCAATCGTTGGATGAGTTAATTGCGTATTATGAAGATATTTTTGCGATGTATGATTCAATTATTGGTTTAGATGGTTCAGCGTTTGAAAATAAAAAAAGTCAAAATCGTTATTTTTTAAAAGCAGATATATCTGGTGCTGGCGGTGCTTATTATGGCACAAATTGGACAGCGAATAGTTCAGATAGTACAAAAATGTGGTTAGATAAACTGAGTTGGGGAACTTTACATGAAATCGCTCATGGATACCAAGCTGGTTTTGATAATCAAGGAATATTTACAGGAGAAGTTTCTAATAATCTATTTGGTGTTCAATATCAATATAGTAAATACGGCAAAAAAGCAGATCAAGTTGGTTGGTTGTTTAATTTCGGGAAAAAGGAACAGGTAGAACGGAATTTATATAATGCTTTAATGAAAGAAAATAAAAATTATGATGATTTAGATTTACGACAAAAACTTATTCTTTTAACGATGGCGAAACAAAAAGCTGGCGATGAAGCTTTTGCAAAAATGTATCAAGGTTATCGAAAACTAGCTAGCAATGCTGCTTTCAAAAAAGATGACCATTCTTTACCAGATTTGATGAATGAGTATTATAGTGAGAATGGAGGAGTTGATTTTACACCTGTATTTGAAAGATGGGGCTTTAAGCTTAATCATAAACAAATAGAGATGAATAGGGCGAAAGGTTTTCCGGCTGTTACTTCTTTAGCTTATATAGTGCCTGAATCACAATTAGCTAAAGCAAGAGCACTAGTTGATTCTGAGATTCTTATAAACTCTAACTTTGAAATAGTTACAAATCAGCAAATTGCTTCACTTGGGCTAAAAGGGAATTTGCATATCCATTTAAATACAAATGAAATAGATACATTGAAAGGAGGAAAAATTAAATTAAAAGAAGGGAATATAGTTATTCAAGAGAAAACAATCGAAACAACAGATATCAATTTACAAGATGTACCAAATGGGGTTTATACAGTTGAGATTTCAGGTGGAAAAACAGATGTTATGTATCATTTCAGTTCGTATTATGCCTATGTAAAAGAAAAAGATAATAGTCTAACTATTGATGTTAACGAAATGAAAGTGGGCAAGTTGGTAAATCAAACGATCCAATTCCTAGGGTTAGGAGATGACCAATTTGCTGAATTAAATACGGATTTAGAGCAAAAGCGAGCTGTTTTTACGGTTACTACTAAAACGCCTCATAGCTATTATGCAGGTGAAAAATATGCATCGATAGAGGTCTTTAATGAAAAAGGTGAAAAAATTTATACGAAGGAAATGGAAGGAACAAATGTAATAATTGTAAAAGATATCATTCCACTAAAAGAGGGATATAGAATTAAAATCTATCATGATGAAATAAAAAAACGATTAACTAGTAAAGCTACTATTATTAATCCTATGAATAAAACGAATGAATTTATAATAACAAAATGGGGATTGAAAAATACTTCTTTGCAAAATAATCCAGAAGAAAATCTTATACAAAGAATTGATGAAGAAATGGAAGCGATTATAGGTAATCAGTTTTTAAAAGAGATACCAATGCAAAAATTAGAAATGAAAAAGAATGTGTGGATGGCAATAAATATGTTATCAGAACCACAAAAAATAACGTATATGAATAAATATAAAGATAGCTTATATAATGAGTAATTTTTGAGAAATGAATTGAATCTAAAAAAGTAGCAAACCAATCTATTAACCTATATATGTAGAGGTATGTAAAAACGATTGGCTATAGTTAAAATTTTTTATCTATGCTTAAAATTCTAAAATACATTTTTTAAATTTGATAATACGATTATAAAGGAGTAAAAATATGAATAATTTCGTAAAGGTAGGTTTAACTACAGGAGTGGTGTTATCGGCGATTATGCCTTATGGAGGAGTACATGCGGAAACAGAAGATTTAAAAGTGGAAACAAAGGAAGATACGTTCCGAACAGGTAATTTAACAGCACCTTCTCAAAATTCGGCAGAAAATGTAGCAAAGGATGCGCTAAAAGGAAAAACAGAACAAGCATTATCATCAAAGCAAGTTAATACTGAATCCAAAGTTAATTATAATGTTACGCAAAGTCGTAAATCTTATGATGGTACTACATTGGTACGTCTTCAACAAACATATGAAGGACGTGATGTATACGGATATCAATTAACAGCACATATTAATGATGATGGTGTACTTACGAGTGTTTCGGGGGATAGCGCCCAAGATCTACAACAACAGGAAGATTTGAAACAACCTATTACTCTATCAGAAGAAGATGCAAAGAAACAGCTCTTTAACATTTATGGGAATAATCTCACATTTGTTGAAGAACCAGAAATTAAACAAGTAGTATATGTAGATGAAAATACAAGTAAAGCTACAAACGCATATCAAATTACTTTTAGTGCATCTACACCTGAATATGTATCGGGTACAGTATTAATTGATGCTTTTGGTGGTAATCTATTAAAAGAACTCGTTCAAAAATTGGGTATACAAGTAGATAGTAGTATTGTCCAATCTGCGACAGCAAATAAATCACAAGATCCTTCAAAATTAACAGGTACAGGAAAAGATGACTTAGGTATTAATCGTACGTTTGGAATTACGCAGCGAAGTGATGGAACGTACATGCTTGCAGATTATTCTCGTGGTAAGGGAATTGAAACATACACTGCTAATTATAAAGATTATAATAATTATAGAAGAAATGTATGGGGTTATCTCGATGATTTAGTAACAAGTAATTCTACAAATTTTACTGATCCTAAAGCAGTTAGTGCCCATTATTTAGCAACGAAAGTATATGATTTTTATCAAGAAAAATATGGGCGTAACAGCTTTGATAATAACGGACAAAAAGTAATTTCTGTCGTTCATGGCTGGAATACAAATGGTACGAATAAAGGAAATCCTAAGCAGTGGTTTAATGCATTTAGTAATGGAGCTATGCTAGTATACGGAGATCCAATTGTTAGAGCATTTGATGTGGCAGGACATGAATTTACACACGCGGTTACAAGAAATGAGTCTGGACTTGAGTACGCAGGAGAAGCTGGTGCAATTAATGAGGCTCTATCTGATATTTTAGGAGTAGCAGTTGAAAAGTATGCCAATAACGGAAAGTTCAATTGGACAATGGGAGAACAATCAGGTCGTATTTTTAGAGATATGAAAAACCCATCATCTATCTCTTCTAGATATCCGGAGGACTATAGACATTATAATAACTTACCTATTGATGCTGACCACGATCATGGTGGTGTACACACGAACTCTAGCATTATTAATAAAGTAGCTTACTTGATTGCTAGTGGTGGAAACCATAATGGAGTAAACGTACATGGCATTGGAGAAGATAAAATGTTTGATATTTTCTATTATGCAAATACGGATGAATTAAATATGACTTCTGACTTTAAAGAATTAAAAGAAGCTTGTATTCGTGTAGCAACGAACTTATATGGTAAAGATTCATTAGAAGTACAAGCTGTCCAACAAGCCTTTAAAGCAGCTTATATTTAATAGTATTGTGATGAATTATAAACTCTTTTATTTTAATATAGTGATTAATTTGTATGTATAGACAAAAACCTTGTAGAATTTTTCTGCAAGGTTTTTTTGAATGTTATGCCGCTATTTGCCGGGCAGTAAGACCCCCGCCTCAAAATTCAGCGAAAGCAAAGAAGTTAGGTGGGAGTTGGGCTGCTTGTAAAAGCCAGATTGGTAAGGGCTAATTAAAGTTTCACTTTATTCGGAGCGACAGAGGATTTAGCGAAACGCAAAATTTACCATGCTTTATACAAACTAATTAGTAATCAACATATACCGCAATCTATTTCAATTATCGGTATTGGTAGAGGGGGAATGTCAGATGTGGAATTTCAAACAAAGGTAGAACAATCCATTGCTACATTTTCTAGAAGATCTACTGATGACGAATCAGGAGTAGAAGGATTTATTAGCACATTTCGTTATTGTCAATTAAATACAGCGAATGTAGAGGACTATCAAGATTTGTTGAGTCTTGTAAAGAGGCGTGAAACAGAATTAAATATTCCTGAAAACCGTATGTTTTACCTATCTGTTATACCAGAAGTATTTGATGTCATTGCTTTAAATATTAAGGAAAGTGGATTGTGGGCTACAAAAGGATTAAATCGTCTTATTATAGAGAAGCCTTTTGATTATAATGTAACGTCTGCTCGTGAGTTTAACAAAAAATTAATTGAATGTTTTGATTAAACTGATATTTATCGTATCGATCATTATCTTTGAAAATGAATGGTAACTAGGAATACACTTAGAAAAGTATTACGAAATAAATCGTATGTAATTCAAGACATTTTTATTGACGATAATAATTTATGTGGTTAATATATTAGACATAAGATTATCTAATTACTAAAAGTAATTAGATATAAAATATTCCGTTAAATTCTATAAATAAGTAAGTTGTGGTAGAAATGCTTTGAATTGCCACTATTAATATTGGGGACAATTAAAAAGCGAAAGGCATAAAAAGAATTGGAATTTGATAACTCTTTGTTTTTATAAAACATGAGCTTCTGTACAATTCATTTTTAAAATATTGACAAGGATTATACAACAAGAGGGGGACTAAAATTGGAATCAATGACCTTTGTTTTATTTGGAGCGACAGGGGACTTAGCGAAACGCAAAATTTACCCCGCACTATATAACTTATATAGAGATCAAAAACTTCCAAAGCAAATATCCGTTATCGGGCTTGGGAGACGTCAAGTATCTCATGTAGATTTTCAAGGAAGAATAAAAGAATCAATAGAGACGTTTTCCCGTCATAGAGAAGAAGGTACTCCAGAACTGGAAGGTTTTTTAGATAATTTTCGCTATTGTCCATTAGATGTGAGTAAGCCGGAAGACTATGAGAGGTTATTACAAGTCGTTCGTGAAAGGGAAGAAGAATTACATATAAAAGGAAATAGAATGTTTTATCTTTCCGTTGCTCCTGAATTTTTCGAGACCATTGCTTTAAATATTAAGGAAAGCGGACTTGATAAAACGGATGGATGGAAACGTCTGATGATTGAGAAACCATTCGGGCACGACCTTACATCTGCTCGTGAGCTTAACGATAAGCTTAGTCGCACGTTTGAAGAAGACGAGATATACCGTATCGATCATTATTTAGGTAAACCGATGATTCAAAATCTTGAAGCATTAGAATTTGCAAATCCTGTTCTCCAATCAATTTGGAATAAAGAACATATAGCGAATGTACAAATCACAGCGAGTGAAACAGTTGGGGTTGAAGAAAGGGCAGGATATTATGACCAGGCAGGGGCCATTCGAGATATGGTTCAAAATCATATGTTACAAATATTAATGATGACTGCTATGAATCTGCCGGAAAAGGTTAATGCATGTGAAATTCGAGAGGAAAAGCGAAAGGTAATGGAAACGCTTCGTAAAGTGAAAAAAGAAGACGTTCAAAGCCATATCATTCGCGGACAATACGCTGTAGGTGAGATAAAAGGCGGGCAAGTTGTAGCATACAAAGAGGAGCCAGGAGTAAATCCTTCTTCTAACATAGACACATTTGTTGCTGCTCGCCTGTGGATCGATAATCCATTTTGGACTGGCGTTCCCTTCTATATACGAACAGGCAAACGAATGAAAGAAAAGTCTACTCGTATTGTAATTGAATTTAAAAATACGTTAAAACAGCAATATCAAGATAGTAATCCAAATGCAGCACCTAACTTGTTAATAATTGAAATTAGTCCAGGTGAGAACGTTTCATTACAGTTAAACAGTAAAAATCCATTGAAAAATGGAGAAATTGAACCGATGCGTATTAACTTTACTTGTGAGCAAGCGGATGTGGGAGTACCTGAAGCGTATGAAAGACTCATTCATGATGCTGTGAGTGGAGACGCTACATTCTTTGCACATTGGAGAGAAGTTGAATTGTCATGGGAATGGGTACAACCAATTCTTGAAGCGTTCGAGGAAAACTTATTACCGCTTTATGAATATGAGTCTGGTTCATATGGTCCAGAAGCGTCTAATGAACTGTTGCAAGAAAGTGGATTTAAATGGTGGTTAGATCAAGAGACGGAAAAATAAGTACTTTCTTTAATGAAAGCATTTAGGGGGACGATTACTATGACACAAAACATAAATCAATTAGCAGTGAATACACTTCGTACGTTATCGATTGATGCTATTAATGCGGCAAACTCAGGTCATCCAGGTCTTCCGATGGGAGCAGCACCAATGGCTTATGCATTATGGGCGAATCATTTAAATTACAATCCTAATCACCCAGAATGGTTTAACCGTGATCGTTTCGTTTTATCGGCGGGACATGGATCTAGTCTGTTATATAGTCTACTTCATTTAGCTGGATATGATGTTTCAATTGATGACTTGAAAAACTTCAGAAAGTTAAATAGTAAAACACCAGGACATCCTGAGTTTGGTCATACTCCTGGAGTTGAAGCGACTACAGGCCCGTTAGGACAAGGGATTGCTAATGCTGTCGGAATGGCAATGGCAGAAGCTCATTTAGCAGCAAAGTTTAATAAGGGTGGTCACTCTATTATAGATCACAATACGTATGCTTTAGTCGGAGATGGTGACTTAATGGAGGGTGTCGCTTATGAAGCGATGTCAATGGCAGGACATATGAAACTTGGCAAGTTAATTGTACTGTATGATTCAAATGAAATTTCACTTGATGGTGAATTAGGCATTGCTTTCTCTGAAGATATTCAGAAAAGGGTAGAATCTGTACATTGGCAATATGTAAGAGTTGAAGATGGAAACGATGTCGATGCTATTACAAAAGCTATTACATTAGCGAAAGAAAATAAGGATCAACCTACTCTTATAGAAATTAGAACCATTATAGGTTATGGAAGTCCA
Source organism: Bacillus thuringiensis (assembly GCF_001595725.1). Lineage (GTDB taxonomy): Bacteria > Bacillota > Bacilli > Bacillales > Bacillaceae_G > Bacillus_A > Bacillus_A thuringiensis_K. The sequence continues at coordinate 3,179,717 of NZ_CP014282.1, read as the reverse complement.
AAAGTTGCTGGAACGAACAAAGCACATGGTAATCCGCTTGGAGTAGAAGAGGCAACAGCGACAAAACAAGTGTATGGTTGGGGTTATAAGGAAGATTTCTTTGTACCTGAAGAAGTAAAAACTCATTTTAATGAACTAAAACAAAAAGGTATTGAAAAAGACAATGACTGGAATGAGCAGTTCAACTTATACAGAGAAGCGAATCCTACACTGGCAGATGAATTAGAAAAAGCGATTACAGGTGAGGTTTTAATTGAAGCGAAAGACATTCTATCCTTTGATACTGAAAAAACAATTTCTACTCGTGTTGCAAGTGGGGAAGCTATTAATCATTATGTGAAATCGATTCCTTCTATTTTCGGTGGAAGTGCGGATCTTTCTCATTCTACGATGACAGATATAAAAGGTGAAGCAGTATATGCAGTAGAATCGTATGCTGGACGAAATATATACTTCGGTGTACGTGAACATGCAATGGGCGCTGCAGCGAATGGATTGGCGCTTCATGGAGGAGTAAAACCTTTCGTAAGTACATTCTTTGTATTTAATGATTATCTTCGTCCGTCCATTCGACTGGCTGCACTGCAAAAGTTACCTGTTACTTACGTATTTACACATGATTCGATTGCTGTAGGAGAAGATGGTCCAACGCATGAACCAATTGAACAATTGGCAGCTCTTCGAGCAATTCCTGGTCTAACAGTTATCCGTCCGTCAGATGCAAATGAAACAGCAAGTGCTTGGGCGTATGCTTTACAGCAAACGGATGGTCCGGTCGTTTTAGTACTGAGCCGTCAAAATTTACCGGTGTTTAATGAAACGAAAGCGAACATAGAGAATCTCTCTAAAGGAGCTTACGTATTAACACAAACGAATGAAAATCCGGATGTAATTTTAATTGCGACAGGTTCTGAAGTACCCTTAGCTGCTAGTGCGAAAGCAAAATTAGAAGAAGATCAAGTTTCTGTTCGCATCGTTGCAATGCCGAGCTGGGAGCTATTCGATTACCAATCGAACGCATATAAAGAATCCGTTCTTCCGTCTTCTATAACGAAACGAGTATCTCTTGAAATGGGTGTATCTCTCGGTTGGGAACGTTATGTAGGACAAGAAGGAAAAGTACTATCAATTGAAATATTTGGAGCTTCAGGTACTGGAGCTGAAGTCATGAATCTATTTGAATTTACGACAGAAAATGTTGTTCAAATTACAAAAAATGTGTTGAATTCTTAAGCTATGACTGTGAATACCTTTCTGTACATATTAACATTTCAGTGCTGAAAGGTATTCCAGATTGTAGTGATATGGATTTTTAATAAAAGATGATTTGAGGAGGAATTATATTATGCAAGTAGGATTAATTGGGTTAGGTAAAATGGGATTAAATTTAGGGAAAAATTTAATGGATCATAAACATGAAGTAGTAGCATTTGATTTAAATACGAGCGCAGTAGAAGAAATGAAAGAGTACGGGGCAACAGGTACATCTAGTTTAAGTGAACTTGTTCAGTCATTACAATCACCAAGAATTCTTTGGGTAATGGTACCACACGCTGTTGTTGATTCTGTTATTGATGAGGTTACACCACTTTTATCAAAAGGAGATATTTTAATTGAAGCTGGTAATTCACATTATAAAGAGTCTATCCGCCGATATGAGCAATTAAAGAAAGATGGCATTCACTTTATGGATGCAGGAACTTCTGGTGGAATGGAAGGAGCTCGTAATGGTGCTTGTTACATGATCGGAGGAGATCAAGAAGCTTGGGACATCGTTGAACCTATCTTCCGCGATACTGCTGTAGAAAATGGATTCTTATATGCTGGAAAAGCTGGTAGTGGTCACTTCTTAAAAATGGTTCATAACGGAATTGAATACGGTATGATGGCTGCTATTGGTGAAGGATTTGAGATTCTAGAGAAAAGTGAATTTGACTACGATTATGAAAAAGTATCAAGAGTATGGAACAACGGTTCAGTCATTCGTTCTTGGTTAATGGAATTAACAGAAAATGCATTTTCTAAAGATGCAAAACTGGATGAGATTAAGGGTGTTATGCATTCTTCTGGTGAAGGAAAATGGACAGTAGAAACAGCATTAGACCTTCAAACAGCAACCCCTGTTATCGCAATGTCTCTATTAATGCGCTACCGCTCATTAGACAATGATACATTTACAGGAAAAGTTGTAGCAGCTCTGCGCAATGAATTTGGTGGACATGCAGTAGAAAAGAAATAAAGTGAAACTGTAATAAGTAGGGGCTTCATTCCACACCAATCGGGTTTTTACGGGATAAGCATATTAAACATGTAACTCATCAACGTTTAAAAACTGGAGGGAATTAATCATGAAATTTTTTATTGATACTGCAAATCTTGAGGATATAAAAAAAGCATATAAACTTGGAGTTTTAGCTGGTGTTACAACGAATCCTTCTTTAGTAGCAAAAGAGGGCATTAAATTTGAAGACCGTATTGCAGAAATTTGTCAGGCAGTTCCTAAAGTTGAATCTGTTTCGGCAGAAGTAACGCCAGATGCTGTTACAGCTGAAGAGATGATCGCCCAAGCAGAAGAACTGATTAAAATTAACGGTGGCGATGAAAAAGTTACAGTTAAACTTCCGATGACGTTAGCTGGATTAGAAGCTTGTCGCTACCTTACTGAAAAAGGTGTGAAAACGAATGTTACACTTATTTTCACGGTGAACCAAGCACTTTTAGCTGCTCGAGCAGGTGCAACGTACGTTTCTCCATTTTTAGGACGCTTAGATGATATTTCTGAAGATGGCGTATTATTAGTTGCTAAAATTGCTGAATTATTCGATGTTCATCAACTAGATACACAAATTATTGCGGCTTCTGTTAGACATCCAGATCATGTAACTCGTGTAGCGATGGCAGGTGCTCACATTGCAACAATTCCTTATAAAGTAATTGAACAACTTGCTATGCACCCATTAACAGACCAAGGTATTGAGAAATTTGCTGCTGATTGGGCGAAAGCGCCTAAATTATAATGTATGAAAGCGAAGGTGCTTTCCGAAAATTGTTTTTCATGAGAGGACAAATCTTAAGTAACTTCATCGTTTAAACTGGATCCTGAGTTTGTAGTCTTACTACGTGAAAACAGCAAGAGAAGAAAGTGTCATTCACTTTTGAAGAAGGAAAATATGCTCGTATGAAGCATGTATAAAATAACATTATAATTATGAAAGAGAAATCCCCTTATCAGAGAGAGTAGTTAACATGTATCTCTGATAAGGGAGATTCTTTTTGTATAAATTATTATTTTGTGAAGATGATTTGTATATCGATATATAAATTCTTACTCATGAAAGAACTATATAGGTGCTCTTAATTGTATAGTAATTTTGAAAGGGTTTACATAAAGGGGTGAAATTGCGTATGAATATGTACCTTTTAATTATTACATTATTATCAATTGTAATTGTTATTTTAGGGGTATCGTGGTGGAGATGGCATGCGTTTATTAGTTTAACGATTGCAAGTTTGTTTTTAGCAATTATGTCTGGAATGCCAATGGATAAAATAGTGAGTGCTTATGAAATGGGAGTCGGAAGTGTTCTCGGGCATTTAGTAGGTATTTTAGTATTGGGTACAATTTTAGGGAAAATGATGGCAGAGTCAGGTGCTGGAATGCAAGTGGCAGAGTTCTTTATTAAATCCTTTGGGATAAAAAACTTACCATGGGCTATGTTAATTGCAGGTTTTATTATTGGAATCCCGGTGTTTTTTGAAGTAGGCATTTTAATATTACTGCCGTTAGTAATTTCAATTCATAAAACAACGAAACAAAATATTTTATTGATAGCATTACCAGCAATTGCTGGGCTATCTGTCGTACACGGTCTTGTTCCTCCGCATCCAGGGGCCATAGTTGCAATTGGTATTTATAAAGCGAATCTTGGAAAGGTACTAATGTATTCACTCATTATTACATTTTTTGCAGCGATTATTGCAGGTCCTATATTCGCTAAGTGGATTCACAAACGTGTAATTCCTGAAAATGAGCCAGAATTGATTCGTGTAAATACAAAATCAACGAAATTACCAGGAATAGGAGTTTCATTTTTAGTTATATTGTTACCTGTTATGTTAATGGTTTTAGCTGCAGCAGCTCCTTATGTGCCTCTTTCTAATACTTTGATGAAGATTGTCACATTAATCGGTAGTCCTATAATTGCACTATTGATTGCATGTTTTGCGGCGTTCTATTTTCTTGGATTTCGTCAAGGTATCGATAAAAAAGCTATTAAGAAGATAACAGAAGATAGCTTATTACCAATCGGTTCAATTGTTGCGATTATTGGTGCCGGCGGGGGATTTAAGCAAATTCTCATCGATAGTGGGGTAGGGAATGCTATTGCTCAAATGTCTGAGCATTTAGCTCTATCTCCAATTGTATTAGCATTTATAGTAGCTGGGTTAATTCGAATTGCGACAGGTTCAGCGACAGTCGCTTTAACAACAGCGGCGGGTATCGTTTCGCCAATCGTTGAAAATACGACAGGTGTGAACTTAGAGTTACTCGTTATTGCAACAGGTGCAGGAGCATTAATGTTTTCACACGTAAACGATGCTGGTTTTTGGATGGTAAAAGAATACCTAGGTTTAACAGTGAAAGAAACATTTAAAACATGGACAGTATTAGAAACGTTACTTTCATTTATCGCTTTTGGAGGCGTTTTACTACTCGATATGTTTGTTTAAGATAAAGATGTTTCTATTTAGATAATTGTGGCATACAACGTTATTAATAGATAAAAGGAATGTATTTTTATGGTGGGATACTGTAGCAATTTTTTGTTAGGAGGAAGAAATGGTGAGCTCAAAATATATGATTGGTGTAGACATTGGGACAACTAGTACAAAATCAGTTCTATTTTCTACTGATGGATCTGTTATTGCTAGTCATGGAATTGAATATCCTTTATATTCTCCTACACCTGAAACAGCAGAACAAGACCCAGAAGAAATTTTTCGTGCAGTAATAAATACGATTAAAGAAACTGTACGAATAAGTAGTGTACAGCCGAATGATATTCTTTGTGTCTCTTTTAGTTCGGCAATGCATAGTATCATTGCTGTAGATGAAAAGGGAAAGCCGTTAACGAGATGTATCACTTGGGCAGATAATAGAAGTGCAAGCTGGGCGGAGAAAATAAAGAATGATATGAATGGTCATGAAATTTACCTTCGTACTGGGACACCAATTCATCCGATGTCACCACTGTCGAAATTAGTTTGGCTACAGAATGAGCAAGCAGAGTTATTCGCAAAAAGTTATAAATTCATTTCTATTAAAGAATATGTTTTTTACAAGTTATATAAAGAATATGTAATTGATTATTCTATAGCATCAGCGACAGGAATGTTCAATTTAAAATCTTTAAAGTGGGATGAAGAGGCTTTACATGTAGCAGGAATTACAGATGAAAAGCTTTCAAAGCTTGTTCCAACAACGCACAGTTTAACAGGATTAGATGAAGAGTTTGCCAAAGAGATGAATGTACTTGTTTCTACGCCTTTTGTAGTAGGAGCGAGTGATGGAGTACTATCTAATTTAGGTGTAAATGCAATAGATCCTGGCGTTGTGGCTGTTACAATTGGTACAAGCGGTGCGATACGTGCTGTAACAAATCGTCCTGTAACAGATCCAAAAGGTAGAATTTTTTGTTATGCGTTAACTGAAGACCATTGGGTAATCGGTGGACCAGTTAATAACGGCGGTATGATTTTCAGGTGGGCTCGTGACCAATTGGGCACTTCAGAGATTGAACTTGCAAAGCGCTTAGGAAAAGATCCATATGAGGTGCTTACTGCAATAGCAGCAAAAGTGAATCCGGGATCTGACGGTTTATTATTTCACCCGTATTTAGCGGGGGAAAGAGCTCCTTTATGGAATGCAAATGCGCGAGGATCTTTCTTTGGACTCGGATTGCATCATAAGAAAGAACATCTGATACGTGCTGTTTTAGAAGGAGTAATTTATAACTTATATACAGTTCTTCTCGCTTTAAAAGAACTAATTGGCGAACCGAAAAAAATTCAAGCGACAGGCGGTTTTGCAAGGTCGGAACTTTGGAGACAGATGATGGCGGATATTTTCCATCAAGACGTATATGTTCCTGAAAGTTTCGAAAGCTCTTGCTTAGGAGCTGCCATCCTCGGTTTATATAGTTTAGGTGAAGTAGATACGTTACATGTAGTTTCTGAAATGGTAGGTGCAGATTTTCATCATGAGCCAAACATGGAAAGTGTGGAAAAATATAAAGATTTAACGCCAATCTATATCCGTTTGTCCCGTCAATTGGAAGAAGAATATGAAAGTATAGCAGCGTATCAAAAAAAGTGGGTTTAAAAGCTATTTACCAAGAAAATATGGTAACGTATAAAGAGGTACTCCGATTTTTTAGGATACTCTTTCAACATAAAATATTTTAAGAAGTATGATGAATGAAAAATATAGGGAGAGAGGGTTATGAAAATGAAGGATAACAAAGAGTTTATCGGATATGTTGGAACATACACGAAAGAAAATAGTGAAGGAATATATAAGTTTATTTTAGACACGGAAGCAAAAAAAATTGGTAATGTAACACTTGCCGCTAAGTTGGATAACCCTACATATGTAACGATTAACCGAAATAATGAATATCTCTATTCCGTTGTTAAGCAAGGCGAATCTGGCGGTGTAGCTGCTTATTCCATTGATAGTCATACTGGAGAACTAAAAGCGAAAAATAGACAAGTAGTAGAAGGGGCTTCTCCTTGTCATATTAGTGTTGATAGTGGAAATCATACAGTAGTTACAGCAAATTACCATAAAGGAACGATTGAGTCTTTTGAAGTAAATGAAGAAAATGGAACTGTAAATCCTGCTGCATCTATTATGGCACATGAAGGTTCAGGTCCGAATAAAGAAAGACAAGAAAAACCACATGCACATTACGCGGGGTACACTCCTGATGAAAAATATGTGATAGGTGTTGATTTAGGGATAGATAAATTAATTACGTATGAAATAAAAGATAGTACATTAATAGAAGTGAATAGCCTGTCTGTGAATCCGGGAAGTGGACCAAGACACATTGCTTTTCATCCAAATGGAAAATACGCTTATGTAATGACGGAGCTTAGTTCAGAGGTTATTGCGCTAACATATAACTCGGAAGAAGGCTCCTTTACAGAATTACAGTATATTTCTACTCTTCCAGAACAATTTGATGAAAATAGTCAAGGAAGTGCGATTCATATTTCTTCTGACGGCCGTTTTGTATATGCAGGTAATCGTGGTCATAATAGTATCGCTGTTTATAGCGTAGATCAAAATTCAGGTCAGCTTACATTTGTTGAACACACATCTACAGAAGGAAATTGGCCAAGAGACTTTGTATTAGATCCTACTGAAAAGTTCCTTGTTGCTACAAATGAAAAGTCACATAATCTTGTGCTATTTTCAAGAGATGAATCTACAGGAAAGTTAACACTTTTACAATCTGATGTTGCTGTGCCAGAGCCTGTTTGTGTGAAGTTTTTAAATGTTTAAGTTGTGTTCGATATAATTTCATATACTCAGAAAACAATAAAAAGCAAAGCGATATCGCTTTGCTTTTTATTGTTTCTTTTTCGGCCTACGTACTAATTCGCCGCCGCAGTTTGGACAAACGTTTTGTCTTTCTTCTGTACATGGTGCGCAAAATGTACATTCATATACACAAATGTATGCTTCAGAATCTTGTTCGAGCGATTGATCACAAATTTGACAGTTTGTTTTCATTTCTAGCATAATAAGTCTCCTTTTAGTTAGAAAATTTATAATTTAATTATAATTCATTGAATAGAAATAGTCCTTTTCAATTGAAAGGAAATCGAATGATAAAGTTATGAATTGAAACGAAAGATGCCGGTTTATTTTAAAATTGATTATTTATTACAGTTGGAATATTATGAAATAGTCAAAAGACAACAGGGGGTATAGATTTTGACTAATCATAATGATCATTTAAAAGCAAACTGCGAAAAATGCTTCGGTCTATGTTGCGTTGCATTACCGTTCGCAGCATCGGTAGATTTTGCAGTGAATAAAGATGGTGGTAAACCATGTTCCAACTTACAATCAGATTTTAAATGTAGTATACATAAAAATCTTAGAGGAAAAGGTTATAAAGGTTGTACAGTATTTGAGTGTTTCGGTGCTGGGCAGAAGATTTCTCAGGGTACGTTTAAAGGGATTGATTGGAGGAAAGATGCAAAGCATGCAAGAAAAATGTACGATGCTTTTCCGGTTATGCATCAACTTCATGAAATGCTTTGGTATTTGAATGAAGCGATTCTTTTAAAGGCAACACAGCCAATTCATAAAGAGCTGGAGACCGCAATTGAGGAGACAGAGCGACTTTCGAATTTAAATCCAGGTGAGTTAATGAAAATAAATGTTCCAATGCATAGGGCAGAGGTGAACATTCTTCTTTTAGAAACGAGCGAATTAGTATGGAAGGAAATGAATACTGCGCGTAAGAAACGAATCATTCACCGCGGAGCAGACCTTATGGGAGCGAATCTGAAAAAGAAAGATTTACAAGGTGCAAATTTAAGAGGAGCTTACTTAATTGCGGCAAACTTAAATGGAGCAGACTTACGAGGGGCAGATCTCATTGGAGCAGATTTACGAGATGCAGATATTCGCGGAGCAGACTTTACAAATTGTATTTTTCTTACGCAAGTTCAAATTAATGCGGCGAAAGGGGATAAGCATACGAAATTGCCGAAATTGTTGTCCCGTCCATCGCATTGGAGTGCGTAAAGAGTGAGGAGTGTTTAGTGTGGATATATTTCAGTATTTAGAAGAGATGCAAGAGGATGTCTTTTCGTTAGCAGTAGAGCAAATAGAAGCGAAGTATTATGATATTTGTTGCATGTTGGCATCTACAGAATATGCAGAACGAATTAAAGCAATTGATTTAGAGTCATATAAGGAAAGTATTCGAGTAGGTTTGGATGCAGCTGTAGAAATGGCTACTAACGAAGAAGCAAAAGCGATTTATTTTGAGTATGACCTTGATAACGAATGGGATAGTCAGTTTTATATTTGTGAGGAGTATTTTCCAATGGAAGAAGAGGATGACGATTGGGCATCTGAATGGACATATAATATTGAGGGGCCGGGGGCTGTAGAATTAGCAGATATGTATAATGAAAATGGCTTTGATACAAGTGAAAAAGCAATCAGTATAACTTTATATTTAATTGCTAAAACGCTGTGTAGTTTTATAAGTGTACGTAGTGAAGTGCAAAGTAATATACCGATTTGTATTGGTTTTCACGACCAAGATCCAATTATGCGAACAGGCAGAGACTAAGAATCTCTGCCTGTTTTGTTATTTCTTTTCAAAAGTAGTAATGAAAACGCTACATATAATGAGCATACCACCAATGAAAAAGTTACTATTTAATGTCTCATTTAATAAGAGCCAACCAAGTAATGATCCAACGATAGGTTGGAAGAAGAAAAATAAGGAACCGATGCTTGCATCCATTAAGTCTAATCCTTTATTCCAAAGGAAAAAGGCACCTGCTGTTGAGACGATTCCTAAGTATAATACGCCTAATATGACGTACGTATTTACTGTTCCGATAGAGGATGTTTGTAGTTCCCCTATCATAAAAGGTGTAATAAAAAAGAGTGAAAAGAATATGGCATACGTTGTAATAACTAAGGATGAAAATTGGATTGAAGCGATTTTTACATAAATAGATAGTAAAGCCCACGTAATAGCGGCTCCAACTAAAATGATTGTTCCGATAAAATAGGAGCCAATTTCAATATCCCACCCGATTACGATAATGACACCGATTGTCGCTATGATAGTAGATAAAAGTCTATGAGCGGTTAGTTTTTCTTTCAAAATGAGCGCTGCAAATATAGCCATAAATGCAGGTGTAGCTGATGTTACTAATGAGCCTGTATGAGCGTCGGATAATTTTGTTCCGATAAATTGACATGTGATTGAAATAAAATATCCGATAAATCCAATCCAAGCGAATAGGAGCCAATCTTTTTTGCGAATGGTTACTTTTTTCTTTTGCTTTTTCTCAGCTAGTTTTAAAATGCCATACAAAACAACAAAAGCGATAATAAAGCGTAGCCAAACGAGTGTTAGTGGTGGGATAAAATCGAGTACGTATTTGCTAACAACATACATACCGCCCCATATACTTGCTGCTAGTGATAAGCATATAGCTCCTAAAATTGTTTGTTTCATTTGAAGTACCTCCGTCTATTTTTAGGGTAATATGAGTTCCCTAAGACGAGGCATAGTGTATGTGTTACAAGCCCGCCTTAGTTTATAGACGGCCTACAGGTTGATCGTTTTCGAATGAAGTGTTGTAGTACATGGGTGCATTCCTCCTTCATATTTTATAATGATATTATAACTTAATTTTCAGTTTATTGGGATGTTTCTTTAGGAAATAGTGGCTGTCTAAGAAAGTGTAGTATATGGTAGAAAAACATATTTTTAAAATAAGAGAAACCAATGACATAGCAGATAAGTATATTAAGAGTAGGATGAAACAGTAGATTAATAGAGAAAGAGGAGGAGATTGTTATAACTACAACTGTTATTTCTCATTTTTATAACGAAGAGTATTTATTGCCGTGGTGGCTTATACATCATACGAAACTGTTTGATCATGGCATTTTAATTAATAAAGGTTCTAAGGATCGTTCGGTTGAGATTTGTAAAAAATTCGCACCGCATTGGGAGGTGCGAGATTCTGTAAATCCAGAGTTTGATGCATATGCGACAGATCATGAAGTGATGAGGATAGAACAAGAAGTACAAGGATGGAAAATGATTTTAAATACGACTGAGTTTCTTTGCGTGCAAGATAAAAATCAGTTTTGGAAATCGCTAAATGAATTGGGGGGAGGATGTATTGGCTGGACGGGCTTATTATGGTTGATGATCCTAACTACAACTATCCGGACCTTAACTTTGGAATACCTTTAATGAAACAGCGGTTTCATGGTTATTTACCAGAAGATTGGCCGTTATGGAGAAGAGGTAGATTTATTCATAATCATGAGCATGGAAGTTATACGGTTGGAAGACATTTATCTGCGCATGAATCGATGATTTATCCACCTCTTGCCTGTATATTATGGTTTGGGTTTAGTCCGTGGAACGATGCGATGAGAAAGAGAAAGTTACAAATTGGTCCGACTCTTTCTGAAGCTAGTAAGCATGGGGGAATGGGGACGCATCATATTGTTACGCCGGAAAGATTAGAAGGATGGTATAAGGAATTAGCGAGAGGAACGAAGGATTTACGTTTTAATGATGCATATCGTTATGTTTTTGTATAAATGATTTCCACCATAAAATTGTTTCTTCAATTCCTGTATTTAGATCGTATGTTGGTTTCCAGTTTACTTCAGTTTTTAAACGTTCTACATTAACCCCGACAAATAAAGGTTCATCTTTAGAGAAAGGGATTGCACCTAGTTTAATTAAATGTTCTTTTCCTATCTTTTTAGCAATGATAGAAGCTAACTCTTTAATTTGTACAGATTGACCAGAAGCGATATTGATAGTGCCTGTAACGCTGTGTTCTAATATTGTTACGAGAGCGTCAGCGACGTCACTCACATGGAGGAAATCTCTCGATTGTTTTCCATGTGTACATAGTGCTTCCTCGTTTTTTAATAAGGAAGTGATAATGTTAGAAACGAGCCGATTACCTTGTTCGTGAGGTCCATACATATGAAAAATGCGGCCCCAACACATGCTGAGGCCTGTTTGTTGTGCATACGTTTCTAGCCAGGAGTGCAGTGCATTTTTACATAAAGAATACGGGGTTTTATAGGAAAGGAGCGGTGAATCTTCAAATAATACGCCGTTAAACCATTCGTACTCTGCGCCAGTACCTGCAACGACAACACGCTTTCCACCGCATGTTGTAAAGTGTTGAATCAATGAAATACTAGACTTTAGCCAATAGTAATTATTAATAGATACATAGCATGCTGGTGGCACTGCTTCCCAAGCAAGGTGAATGAGATGGCTAGGCTGAACGTCGTAAATGAATTGTTTTACTTCGTCATCGCGAAGCAAGTTTACTTTATGCCAATGGCAAGGGAGGTGAGAGGGGTTATTTTTATTATACATGGCGTGCACTTCGTATCCCTTTTGTATAAGTGAATGTACAACATATTTACCTATCCAGCCACTACCACCTGTTACAACAACTTTCTTCATGGCTCGATCACCTCAATTTCTGGAACCGTCACTAAAAATTTACCGCCCCATTCACGAATGAAAGAGCATTCTTTCATAATTTCGTCTTTCAAATTCCAAGGAAGTATAAGAATGTAATCTGGTTTTGTACGTTTAATTTCTGCTGGAGATTTTATTGGAATACGAGTTCCTGGTAAAAGGAGATTTTGTTTGTGAGGATTTTTATCTACTGTATAAGCTAGAAATTCTTTACCTATCCCGCAATAATTCAAAAGGGTGTTTCCTTTAGCTGGAGCACCGTAACCGATAATTTGTTTGTTTAAAGCTTTCGCTTCAATAAAAAACTTTAAAATATTTATTTTCAATTGTTCGATGCGTTTAGAAAAAAGGAGATAGCAATCTAAAGTATCTAACCCGTGGTCGACTTCTTTTTGAATTAATTTTGTAACATTGGAATGGATAGTTGATTGGGCACTTAGATGGTTTACAAAAATCCGTAAGGAACCACCATGCGTTGAAAGTTCTTCTACATCAACAATTTGTAAATGATGATAACTTAAAACTTTTTGAAGGCTTATAAGTGAGAAGTAGGAAAAGTGCTCATGGTAGATAGTATCGAACTGTTTAAAGGATATGAGGTTTAATAAGTGTGGGAATTCAATTGTTATCGTGCCATCACGTTTTAATAGTGTTTTTAAACCAGCGACAAAATCATGCAAGTTCGGAACGTGTGCTAATACGTTATTTGCGACGATTAAATCAGCTTGTGGCAATTTTTTTGCTAAGTCATTACTGAAAAAATTTACTTCAGTAGGAATTCCTTTTTGGATAGCAATTTCTGCTACGTTTTTTGCGGGTTCAATTCCCAATGTCTCGATATTTTCTTTTTGAAAGTATTGTAATAAGTACCCATCGTTACTTGCAATTTCAATCACTTTTGAATGTTTTGTTAAGTTGAAACGCTTAATCGCCATTTCTACATATTTTTTAGCATGTAGCAGCCAGCTTGAGGAGTAAGAGCTGAAGTATAAGTAGTCATGAAAAATATTGTGCGGAGATTCAAATTCATCTAGCTGCACGAGTAAACAAGAGTGACAAACAAATGTGTGCAGCGGATAAAATGGTTCCATTTTATATGAATTTTCAGGAGCTACAAATGAATTAGCAAGAGGAGAAACGCCCAAATCTAAAAAAGTGTTGGTTAGTAATGAGTGGCAAAAACGGCATTTTTTCTGTTCCATTTTATAGTCCCCTTATAAATTTTTGAATGCATCGATTTGTTGTCGCGTGAAAGATTCTATATTTTCACCGGATGCATATTTTTTGTACCAATCAACAGTCCAAGCAATAGAATCATCTGTTGATAACTTAGGGGTCCAGCCGAGTTTGTTTACTGCTTTTGTACTGTTGAGTGTTAAAATTGGTGATTCATAAGGAGTTTTCGTAGAGGGAGAATGGATGGTGAGTCGTTTATTCCATAATTTCGTTACGGATTGAATGACATCATTTACGGTTCTGCTAGGTTCATTAATCGGTCCGAAATTCCATGCTTCTGCATATTTAGCATCATTCCAAAGTTTCTCAGCTAGAAGGATATAGCCATGTAGAGGATCTAAAACATGTTGCCACGGACGGACGGCATATTTGTTTCGAATACACAAAGTATGATTGTGCAAATATGCCCGAATGATATCAGGGAATAATCGATCTTCTGCCCAATCACCACCGCCGATGACGTTACCAGCTCTGACTGAGGCGAGTTTCTGGGTATTAGTGCGGAAGAATGATTTTTGATAGGATGTTGCCACTATTTCAGCGCAAGCTTTGCTAGCGCTATAAGGGTCGAAACCTCCTAGTCGGTCATTTTCCACGAACGCTCGGTCGCCACTACCGTCATTCTCATAACATTTATCGCTTGTCACATTAATAATGGCACGTACGCTTTCGACGGACTTTGCTGCTTCTAGCACGTGGACAGTACCTAAAACATTCGTTTTGAATGTATCGATAGGATTTTTGTATGAAGTGGTGACGATTGGCTGAGCTGCTAAATGAAATATTATGTCGGGATTATGTTGTTTTAGGGCGTGGAATAAAGAGTCGTAATCAGTAATATCGCCATGAATTGTCATACACTCTTTTGCTACGTTACCTTGTTCAAAAAGATTAGGAATGGATGGGGGATGAGAAGAAAAGCCCACTATTTCTGCCCCTAAAGAACTTAAGAAAAGGGTGAGCCAGGAGCCTTTAAATCCAGTATGTCCCGTAATAAATATTTTTTTCTTATTCCAAAAAGATGATGAAGCCATATTACCAAACCTTCCATGGAGCGTTATTACTTTCCCATAGCTCGACTAATTTATTTTTATCCCGCAATGTATCCATTGGATGCCAAAAACCAGAATGTTGATATGCGGCCAATTCGTTTTTGTTTACTAACTGAACTAAAGTGTCTGTTTCAAAAACAGACTTATCTCCACTAATGTAATTGAAAACTTCAGGATTTAAAACGAAAAATCCACCGTTAACCCATCCGCCATCACCTAATGGCTTTTCTTGAAAAGATGTTACAGACTGTTTATCTAATATGAGAGAACCAAATCTACCAGGAGGTTGTACGGCAGTAACAGTAGCCATTTTTCCATGTTTTTTATGGAATGTAATAAGTTCTTTTATATTTACATTACTTAATCCATCACCATAAGTGAGGCAGAAAGGTTCGTCTCCGACATAATTTTGAATCTTTTTCACTCGGCCACCCGTTTCGGTATTTACACCAGTATCGATTAGTGTAACTTTCCACGGTTCTACACGATGAGAATGGCTAGTAATTGTATTATCGTTTAACTGTATTGTGAAATCAGACATGTGTAAGTTGTAATTTAGAAAGAACTCTTTAATTGCATATCCTTTATAGCCTAAGCAAATAATAAACTCAGTAATCCCGTAATGACTATACAAACTCATAATGTGCCATAGAATGGGTTTTGTTCCAATTTCAATCATAGGTTTCGGTTTTAAATGTGTTTCTTCCCCAATTCTTGTACCGTACCCACCAGCAAGAATAACAGCTTTCATTTTTTCCTCCTAAAATAAAAATTTATTATTTATACAGTATTCATGTTTTATGCAAATGAGATTGTTTTTGATTAAGCGAATGAAAATGTTTGAGGCGATGACGATGCAGAAAATATTACGGTTTGAATTTTGGGAATAATTCTTGGTATTCAGGGTTATGACGGAGGTCTTGTGTTAGGTTACTAAGCTCTAAAAAACGTATGTCCAGTACTTCAGGAGATTGACCGTAATGTGTTTGAAGCCCCATTTGAACACCCCTTTTTGAAAGGGTAGGTGTAATTTGTAATTTTCTTGCCTTTGACTGTTCATTCCAAGGGCTAAAATAAAATTTTAAAATAAATGAAGGATAGTCATAAATTATATATCCGTGCCGCGAATGATGTCTACCAGGTAAATATGCACCATCTAGATGATTGTGAATAAATCTCCAAGCACATCCGAGTTGTGGGTTGTAAGGGAAGACACCGTGGTATCGCTGTTCTACTAAGGGGATAGAATATCTAGGCTTTGAATAATTATAATTGTGATTATCTATCATTAAAATCATTCTAATCGCATACATGTTTTGGCCTAGTGTATGAAGAGATGAAAAAAAATCTTCAGTATTATTACAACAAAAGAATTCAGTAGTATTTAAAACGATTTTCCAACCTGAAACTTCTCTTTCAATTTCCATCACTTCAATATCAGTATTAGTTGGATCAAACTCAAGAAATCTGGAATTTCGTACTTCCCAGTGGGGTGCTAATAGTTTACAAATCTCTACGGAACGATCTGTAGACCCTCTATTAATTAAAATGCCGTGATCGAATATTTTCGTGTGATGCATAAGCCACCATGGGAGTAGGTATTCTTCATTATAAAAATGAGAAATGATTGTCTTTTTCATGTTAATTTCCTCCTATACAAGCAATCATTATTAGTAGAATATGCTTTTAAATAAGAAAGGTTAAAAGGTACAGACAATGTAGTGATTAGGTAATAGTTTAGTAATTTTATTGTATGAGTGATTTGTATTGGATAATAGTAGGGTGGAGCTTGGAATTTGGTATAAATTGTGAATAATAAACCGTCACGTTTGACTGTACAGTTTATGTATTGTATCATGTAAGTAATATAAACAAGGGGGGAAGATCGTTGGGAAGGTGTATCGAATCGGACAGTTGGCTCTCATGGCTCACGTGTCGAAACGAACGATTGATTATTATACGAATCTAGGTATCTTAAAAGCGGAGCGATCTCAATCTAATTATCGCTATTACGACGAAACAGCATTTGAGACATTACAATTTATTGAGAAGTGCAAAGAAATGCATATGCCGCTTTGTGAGATTAAAGAGAAAATCGAGGAGAAGAAGAAGCTGCTCGGTATCAATGAACACGTTTCGAAACAAGTGAATGAAGTGACAGACCATATTCATCGATTAGAAGCAGAGTTAACAGAGTTAAAGCCGCTTTTAGATGGATTGACTGATTCACAACGTGAAAAAATATCGAAATCTTTATCTGGTCAAACGACAGCTTTAATACAGACACTTGCTCTATTATTATAGAAAAAGTGAAATCTGACCTCTTTAATTTTTGTATAGGGCTATGTTTTCTAAGAAACAAATAAGAAAACATTATAGTATACAGGAGGTGGACACCTTAGTTTTTTAACTAAGGGGATTCATTGGAAATATTTAATTTAGTCATGGTTGCGATTTTAATCGCATTTACTGGATTTTTCGTAGCAGCTGAGTTTGCGATTGTAAAAGTACGTTCAAGTCGTATTGATCAGCTTGTTGCAGAAGGAAAACGCGGTGCTTTAGCAGCGAAAAAGGTAACAACAAATTTAGATGAATATTTATCTGCTTGTCAATTAGGTATTACAGTGACAGCTATGGGATTAGGTTGGTTAGGTGAACCGACAATTGAAAAGTTATTACACCCATTATTTGAGAAATGGAACTTAAATCCTTCTATTTCATCAGTATTAACATTTGGTCTTGCTTTTATGTTAATGACGTATTTACACGTTGTAGTAGGGGAATTGGCTCCGAAAACGATGGCAATTCAAAAGGCTGAAAAAGTAACATTATTATTTGCAGCTCCACTAATGATGTTCTATAAAGTAATGTATCCATTTATTTGGGTATTGAATGGTTCAGCTCGTGTGATAACTGGTTTATTCGGTTTAAAACCGGCTTCTGAACATGAAGTAGCTCATACCGAAGAAGAATTACGCCTTATTCTTTCAGATAGCTATGAAAGTGGCGAAATTAATCAAGCCGAATACAAGTATGTAAATAACATTTTTGAATTTGATAATCGTATTGCAAAAGAGATTATGGTACCGCGAACAGAAATCGTTGGTTTCTACCTGGAAGATTCAGTAGAAGAACACATGAAAGTGATCCAAAATGAGAGATACACACGTTATCCGATTTTTGGAGAGGATAAAGATGATATTATCGGTATGGTCAACGTAAAAGATTTCTTTATTCGATATATGACCGAGGATCAAAAAGATTTATCATCTATTCGCTCGTATATGCGTCCGATTATTGAAGTGATGGAAACGACTCCAATTCACGATTTATTACTTCAAATGCAGAAGAAGCGAATTCCGATGGCTGTTTTATATGATGAGTACGGAGGAACAGCCGGAATTGTAACGCTTGAAGATATCTTGGAGGAAATCGTCGGCGAAATTCGTGACGAATATGATGAAGATGAAGCACCACCAATTCAACATGTGAACGAGCAACATATCATTGTTGATGGAAAAGTGCTTATCTCAGAAGTGAAAGATTTATTTGGATTACACATCGAAGAAGATGATGTGGATACAATCGGTGGATGGATTATGATGCAAAATCATGAAATCGAAGAAGGACAACACGTTGAGGCAGAAGGTTATGAATTTAAAGTGTTAGAAAAAGACGCTTACCAAATTAAACGTGTTGAAATTCGTAAGATGGAACAAGAACAAGAAGAAGAGAAAGCAGCAACTGTGTAAGTTGCTGCTTTTCTTCTAAAGTACAAAAAATGAGAACTTAGGAGCGGATATTTTGATTCAAGAAGCCTTACGTGTATATCGATTACAATTGTATGTGATCTTTAGTGGTTTACTACTTATGTGGACGATTACTCCGTTTGGAAAACAAGTGACAGGGTTTGGTATTGGATTAGCAGTAAGCGCCTATTGTCTTTGGTTATTAGCTCGCAGAGTGGAGAAACTCGGAAAAAGTATCGTAATGAAGGAAAAGTCTCCTGGATTAGGAGTTTTAAACCGATTTGCAGCTGCTATTTTAGGAGCTATAATCATGTATGAAATTGAGCATGAAATGGAAATTTGGGCATTCGGTACAGGTATTTTAGGTGGTCACTTTTTAATGATTGCAAATTTAGCGTATGCAAATATGCAGTTAGTGAAAGAAGAAGAGAAGCAAAGGGAACATGCTTCGAAAAACATAGAGCTATGATGAAAGGGACCTAATTTGGTTCCTTTTTTAGTTTAGCGATATGATACAAGTAATCAAATTAACGACAAATATGATACGCTTCTTTTTTGCGTTTTTCAATAGTATGAAAAATAATAAAAAAATTTTAAAAAACCCATCGATTTCTAAAGGTTATGTATGTTATTATGACAAAAGACTTTTTGAAAGAGGTGGATACCAATGTTACAAGCGCTACTTATTTTTGTGCTACAAATTATTTACGTTCCAATTTTAACAATTCGTACGATTTTGCTTGTAAAGAATCAAACAAGATCCGCTGCTGGTGTTGGATTGTTAGAAGGAGCTATTTACATTGTCAGTTTAGGTATTGTGTTTCAAGATTTATCAAATTGGATGAACATCGTTGCCTATGTCATTGGCTTTAGTGCGGGACTGTTATTAGGCGGTTATATAGAGAATAAATTAGCAATTGGTTATATTACGTATCAAGTTAGTTTACTAGACCGTTGTAATGAATTAGTAGATGAGTTACGTCACTCTGGATTTGGCGTTACAGTATTTGAAGGCGAAGGTATTAATTCTATACGTTATCGCTTAGATATCGTCGCAAAGCGTTCTAGAGAGAAAGAGCTTTTAGAAATTATTAATGAAATTGCACCGAAAGCGTTTATGTCTTCGTATGAAATTCGTTCGTTTAAAGGTGGATATTTAACGAAAGCGATGAAGAAAAGAGCGTTAATGAAGAAGAAAGATGAACATGCATCGTAAAAAAGAGGAGTAGTGCTGCAGTAAAAGCGCAGTATAAGTCCAAATGTAAAAGGGAGGAATCTATTTTGATGTAGATTCCTCTCTTTTTTATGAAAAATATTCATCTGTTAATTCAAAAAAACTAAATCGTATAATTATTTTTTTTACTCATTCTCAAATTAATGATTAGCCATATAATTTGAAAAAATACCGGTATGATAAACGTAATTAATAAAACGATAAGTGATATTGATTTAATTTCAGGTGTTTGAATAACACCAGCACCATCAAAATCTCGTAGCCAAATGATAGTGGCCCATATTCCAAAAACGATAATCCAAAATATGTTACCAATCCACCAAGAAATCCATCGTTTTTTCATGTTAGCACCCCTTACATGTATCTACTGTTAAAAGTATATTTTCGTTCGTTACATTTATAATGAAACAACTTTAAAATCAGTTTTTAACTGTATATCTAACTTGTTTGAAGGTTACTATTTCTCCACCATCATCATCATCTTTCGTTTGCAAAAGTTGAACTTTTGGTTTGTAGTCTGTCCTATGAGCATGTTCGATATCTTTAATGTTAAGCTTGTAGGATTCACCATTCTTTAGCTTTTGTTCCAACACTTTTTTATTAGCAACATAAATAAAGGTCACTTTATTTTCATCAATGCCCTCGGTCTTAATTTCTAATTCATTATCTTTTGTTGTAATGGTTGGTGTTAATAATTCCATACTGCCGTTTCCAGTTTCTAAAGAATTTCCTGGAATAGCTGAACATCCGGATAATATGATTCCGGTGAATAGAAGAACAGCTAATTTCTGTTTCATAACATCCCTCAATTCCATGTGAATTTTGATTTTGGTATTGGTATTGCTAGATTACTAGTGTGGAGCGTAAATGTTTAGTTAGTACCCTTTTAATTGTACCATAATATGTAAATTAAAACAGGGTGTATATCCAATTTAAGGGAGATTGAAAAATTTACTGATTGTTGTAAATTCGTGTGTTTTAGCTTCTATTTCAATCGAAATGTAGACGAGAGAAAGAAATTTTTTTATAGAAATTATAATTTTTACATTTTACTATAATGATAGGGAATAGATGAATTCATTTACTTCGGAGGTATTTATTTGAACATTAATGAGAAGGCAATTGAAATGTTTGAACAAAATAAATATGAGGAAGCAATGGAACTGTTTCAACAAGCAGTACATGAATCTAGAGACGTACAATCTCTCAATAATCTGGCTTGGATGTACTTTTATGAGGAAGAGAATGATGATAAAGCTCTTGAATTAATAAGAGAAGTTGTTAAGTTGAATCCTTCTTCATACTTTCCTTATAACATCTTAGGGGACATTTACATGAAACAAGAAAAATGGACAGAAGCGAAAGAAGCATTACAAAAGTCTATTTCGATTCAACCATCAGATGAAGCATATCATAATGTAGCTGTAGCACATTATAACCTTGGAGAGCTGGAAAAAGCTTCAGAATTTTTCTTGCGAGTTGCAGGGGATTCGGACTATATCATGTATAGCTATGTAAAATGTTTAATTGATTTAGAACGAATGACAGAAGCAAAAGAGAAGTTAGATACTTTTAACAGGGAATCTGATAATTTTTTAGGGGAAATTAAGGTAGCAGATTTATATGTTGAGTTGAATTGCTATAAAGAAGCAATTGAATGGTTCGAAAAGGGATATAAAGAATGCTGGAAAAGTCCTAATTGGATTGGTAGATTTGTGTATGCTCTATATAAAACGAATAATTTCTCCCGTATAAATGAAGTTATACGGGAATCTATCGAAGCGAAAACAGCAGAAATAGAAGATGTTCAGAATGAAGAAGTAGAAGAAAACTGGACAGAAAATGATAAGAAAGAGTTAATTGAGGAATATACAGAAGAGAATAATTGTTATAAAACATTGGTAGAACGTATCAAATCTGGATACGTTCCAGGATTAGAGTTTGAAACTGATTATATAGGGGCTTGCTATTTATTTGGTTGTAAAAGACATAATCACCTTGAATATGAAAAATAAAAAGATTCGACTGTTGGTCATCTCCCTGTCAAGTAGACAGTAATAAAAAGAGTATTATGCCACGGCCTTTTCCCAATATTCTATCGGGGAAAGGCCGTGAAGTTTTTCTTGGAACCTTTCTGTATTATAGAATTGAATATATTCTTGAATTGCTCGATAGACCATTTCATATGTTTTTGGGCGCACTAAATACAACCTCTCTGTTTTTAAATGTGAGAAGAATGATTCGATACACGCATTATCAAAACAGTTTCTTCAAATGATTTTTAAATATCACAGATGTTTTTCTTCCATAAAACGGACATTTTTTTCGAATGATAGATTGAATATCCAGCTCTCTCATGAGACGACGAACAAGTTTATGATTCATTACCACTCCTTCTCGAGCTAAAGCACGAGTCATGCGTTTATACCCATAATAAGGGTGCTGACGATGAATAGATAAAATATGTTCTTTATGCCACCTATCCCTTTTCTGACGTAAACGCTGTACGTTATGATATTTCCGCCATTTATAGTAGCCAGCCTTAGAAACTTCCGCGATTTGAAACAGCCATCGAAGTGGCTAGGCTTGGCGTAATGAATCGATAAGAGAAAATCGTTCTTTCTTTAGGACCATTCCTTCCCGTTTAGATTTGGATTGCGCTTTTTTAAATACTCAACCTGTGCCTCCAAATAAGCATTTTCTTCTTCTAGACTATTAAAATTCTTTCGATTCCAGACGCCACGTTGATCATCAAAGGACTCCCCCTGTTGCGCACGTTTTACCCACTCAATAATCTGAGCATCTCTCTTCACACCGAGTTGTTCACGAATTTCTCGCAATGATTTTCTCTCTTCTAATCGAAGACGAACTGCTTCTCGCTTTAGTTCTTCTGTATATTTTTGAAATGATTGTCCCTTTCTTGCCATAAAAAAATCTCCTCCAGATAAAACAGTATTGAGTCCATCATATCAGATGGACTCTTTTTTTACTGTCTACCTATAGGGGATAATACCAAGATGAAATGATAGGCTTCTTTATTTTAAAAAAATGAGGTCAAAGGTGTACTTTTCTTATAAAAATGCATTTCATATAAAAGGTGTAATGATTTTAGGGAAGGGGGATTGTTGTGCGTCATCATAGAAATTGCAAAAAATTCGGAGTGGCACTGCCTCTTCCGCTTATAGGAGCAACTGGTCCGACAGGTAATAGTGGTCCAATCGGTCCAACTGGAGGGCATGAAGGTCCTGTTGGTCCTACAGGGGTGACTGGACCGACGGGAGCAACTGGGCCCCAAGGTCCTCAAGGTATCAGGGGAATACAAGGTCCCCGAGGGACAACAGGAGCACAAGGAATACAAGGAGCTATTGGTGGTACAGGAGAGCAAGGTATAACTGGCCCGACTGGTCTCCAAGGTGCTCAAGGATTAATCGGTAACCAAGGTCTAATTGGTGATATTGGAGTACAAGGGTTAGAAGGAATACAAGGAGCTACGGGTCCTGCTGGTAGTCAAGGTATACAAGGCATACAGGGAATACAAGGGGAAATAGGTGAGCGAGGACAAACAGGAGGACAAGGAATGCAAGGAGAGAGAGGCATAACTGGACTCTCGGGTGTAACTGGTTCACAAGGTCCTCAAGGTGTTCAAGGAATACAAGGAGAGCAAGGGGCTACTGGTATACAAGGAGAAGACGGCTTCCAAGGGATACAAGGAATTACTGGGAAGGAAGGCCCGCAAGGAGCACAAGGAATACAAGGTGAAGTGGGTCCAACTGGTTCTACTGGAATGCAAGGTGCCCAAGGTATAAGTGGAATAAAGGGGATAACAGGTGCAATAGGTTTACAAGGACCACAAGGTGTGCAAGGAATACAAGGTATAACGGGAGCAACAGGTTTTCAAGGGATAAAAGGAATAAGAGGTATAACGGGAGCGACGGGTAGCATTGGTATTCAAGGCTCAGAAGGACCGCCGGGCGGTCCGACGGGAACAACAGGTCCAATTGGTCCATCTAGTGGGGTGACTGGACCAGCTGGCCCACCCGGTCCACCAGGAGGTCCAACCGGTCCGACGGGTGCGACTGGTTCAACAGGCGTAAGCGGAGGGATAGGACCAATTGGAGCGCAAGGAGTGCAAGGTATAACAGGTCCAACCGGTCCTCAAGGTGTAAGGGGAGCACAAGGTTCACAAGGTGTAGTTGGAGCAGTTGGAGTACAAGGGGCACAAGGTCCTCAAGGTAACCAAGGAATAACAGGCCCAACGGGTGCAGAAGGTTCTCAAGGAATACAAGGTACGCGTGGAGTAACTGGTCCAACAGGTGCAGAAGGCTCTAAAGGTATTCAAGGTATTCAAGGTGTAATAGGCCCAACAGGAGCACAAGGAATGGTGGGAATACAAGGGATAGCCGGTCCAGCTGGTGTTACAGGAGCGGAAGGAGCTCAAGGTGCACAAGGAATCCGAGGAGCAACCGGTCCTGCTGGAGCACAAGGAATACAAGGAGTGCAAGGAATACAAGGAGAAACAGGAGCAGCTGGAATACAAGGTCCTCAAGGTGTTCAAGGGATACAAGGGACTACCGGATTGACAGGCACACAAGGTGCACAAGGTCCTCAAGGAGTGCAAGGAATAATAGGACCGACTGGAGCTATTGGCTTGCAAGGTCCTCAAGGATTACAAGGAATATTGGGTCCAACAGGAGCGCAAGGAGTGCAAGGAATACAAGGAGAGCAAGGAATTATCGGTCCAACAGGTGCGCAAGGAATTAGAGGTCCCCAAGGAAATACAGGGGAAGTCGGTATAACAGGCCCTCAAGGAGTCCAAGGGGCGCAAGGTAGTCAAGGCCCACAAGGCCCACAAGGGAATGTTGGAATTACTGGTGCAATGGGTGAAACTGGAGCTACTGGAGCAACCGGGGCAACTGGACCACAAGGTTTGCAAGGTTTTCAAGGGATTACGGGAATACAAGGAATAACGGGAACGACCGGCAATACAGGTGCAACGGGTCCGCAAGGAATACAAGGTATACAAGGTCCCCAAGGGATAACCGGTCCAACAGGTGCAACCGGCCAGACGGGAGTGACTGGTGCAACTGGACCGACCGGAATACAAGGCATACAAGGAATGACTGGAGCAACAGGGGTAACGGGGGGAACGGGCCCAACAGGTGCTACGGGTCCAACTGGCTTGACAGGAGCAACAGGATCATCTGCTATATCGACAGGTGGCGGATATTTCTTTTCTACATCAACAAGTACAATTGCAGCAAATGCCAACATCCCAATTAATTCTGGATCCACTGTATATGGAACTGGTGTATCTTTAACTAGTGCTACGACAGTCACAGTAGCGACGCCAGGAATATATTTAGTAAGCTACTATTTCCAAGGGGACGCGACTGGTGGGAATGAGACAGTATCTGTTAGGTTGCTATTAAATGGAACGCAACTAACAGGGAGTTTTATACAAAACGTAACGACATCAACTGTAGTAATCGAACCAGCCATTTCAAATACACTTCTTGTGAATGTGACGAGTGCCAATTCAACATTAATATTACAAAATGGCCCGTTAGGTGTAGGTCATGTGACTACTATAGCAGGTGCGATTACAGCAAGTTTAAATGTAGTGAGAATTTTATAAAGAATATAAAAAACACAAGGAATGTCTTTGTAAGACACACCTTGTGTTTTTTAATATTAAATAAACATTTTCTTCATCTTTTCGGTTGGAAAATATGCTGAAAGAAGTATTTGTGATGTAAGTTATCTACAACTTTATTTGCTTGATATGTGCGTTGTTTTTCAATTCGGAGTCTTTGCTCCATCATTTTTATTGCGTGATCAGATAAACGTAACATAATACATTCTCCTTTTCTATAAATATAGGTGACTATTTGATATCGATCCCATATTTATAATTAAGGAGGCAAAATGTGTAACATAGGCAAAAAGCACCTTCCTCTCCCATTACGCTTACGAGGTTAGCTGTCGGACTCGGGAAGTGAGAGTTTCCCTACTTAAAAAAGATTCGCCCCAAGTAGCATAGCTACAAAAATGGTTCCCCCGCTCCAAAATTTGGACTCAGCAAAAGGTTTTATAAAGTAAAAAATAACATAAAGGAGCGAACAAGTCAAATTATTTTGTGTATTCTGTCTTTTTTAATTGCGTAAGAATCATACCGTCAGGAAGTATTGTATCTGATACTGTAATGAATCCGTGTTTTTTATATAAAGTAATAGCAGGGGTATTCGCTTTACCTGTTTGTACAATGTATGTCATTGAAGAGGGAAACATGTTAAATATATGAATTAGGAGTTTCGTTGCGATTCCTTTTTGAAAAAAATCGGGCGATACAACTAACCTGTGGATATCGATTAGTTTTTCTTCTTGTACAAAAGAAATAAAACCGACAAGTTTATTTTCAGAAAAATATCCATAGAATGTTTCACCACAACTTTGAATATCGCTTACAGTATCATATAAACGAGGTATGGCAGTACTATTTAAGTAGTCTGCTTCAACTTTATAAGCTGGAATTTGAACCTGTAAAATGGATGTTGCTACTTCAATAGAAGTGGAATTTAACTTAAGAATCATAGATAATGAAGCCTCCTTTGAATATGGTATATGAATATAATTGCTTTATGAGTGAGTTTGACAATATTTTTCTTTTTTGCATATAATATATGTATCTCCATATGTAAAATAGTAGTAAATATATTTCTATAGTGAAATATGATTAGCAATGATAAATACATATGTTTGTATTGAATCATACAAACTATAATAGAAATGGAGGACTAAAAATGGGATGGATTATCACATTTTTAGTTGGTGCTATTATAGGTGCAATTGCTAGTTCTATAACAGGTAAAAATTTCCCAGGTGGTATGTTCGGAAATATTATCGCAGGTTTATTAGGTGCTTCGTTAGGTGGTAGATTATTTGGATCCTTTGGGCCATCATTTGGTGGGATTCATGTCGTGCCAGCATTATTAGGTGCAATCGTGTTAATTTTTATTGTATCATTTGTAGTGAAAGCTGCAAAGAAATAGATATATAGATTATGATGAAGAGCCCTGAATAAGGGCTTTTCATCATTCGAAGAGGTGGTTTCATTGGAGAAAATAAATATAAGAAAAAGAGATAAGTTAAGAAAGTTTTTTAGAGAACAAAATTATTTGGCGGTATTACTTGGATTTGCGTTATTGTTCATTAATATTTTATTGCTAACAAAAATATCATTTGTTTTTACACCGTTTATCGTATTTTTAAAAACAATTTTCTTCCCAGTACTATTAGCAGGCGTGCTATTCTATATTTTACATCCATTCGTTTCGCTTTTAGAAAAGAAAGGTGTTTCAAGAATTGTATCGATAGCTTCCATATATTTAATCGTACTAGGATTATTTGTATTTTTAGTTGTAACGGTTATCCCTATTATTAAAGATCAAATTGATGCATTAATTGATAACTTACCTTATTTTGGTCATGAGATTGAACAAGCAGCACGTAGATTCGGGGAAAGTAATTTACTCGGTAAAATTCAGGAGAATTTAAATATTAATGTTGCGAATATGGTAAAAGACTACACAGTTGATTTTACGAAATCTTTATCATCAGTAACAGGAAATGTAACTGGATTTTTGAGTACTGTTACAGAGGTTGTTTTAACGTTTGTAATGGTTCCGTTTATATTGTTCTATCTTTTAAAAGATGGTGAGCAATTACCGAATCACTTTTTAAAGTTTATTTCAGAACAAAGACGACCAGCAGCGATGAGAATACTAGACGATATGCATTATGCGATTAGCTCGTATATTAGAGGACAAATTATCGTTAGCTTATTTATCGGTATTATGCTATTAATTGGTTACCTTATTATCGGTATTAAATATGCGGTACTACTCGCTATTTTAGCGATGATTGTAAATATCGTTCCGTACGTAGGCCCAATCATTGCAATTACACCAGCTTTAATTATCGCATTTATTGACTCGCCAGCAATGGTTTTAAAGGTAATTATCGTAATGATGGTCGTACAATTAGCAGAAGGTAAATTTATTTCTCCGCAAGTCATGGGTAAAAAGTTAGATATTCACCCAATTACAATCATATTTATCATTTTAACTGCCGGAAATTTATTTGGAATTATGGGGATTATTTTAGCAATTCCAGGGTATGCAATATTAAAAGTGTTAGTTACGCACGGATATCGATTTGTTAAGTTGAATACGTGAAAAAAAGAGCTAAAACAGTGGGAACTGTTTTAGCTCTTTTTTATTAACAATTCATTTGCATATTGGCGCGCCCATTGATCCGCTTCTAATATAGCATCTAGTGAAGGATCTTTTACGTTATGATGAGCTTCAACTGTTTTGTAAATTGTTTTTTCAATATCGAAAAAGGCAATTTCATTTTTTAAGAATAGTGCATTTGCAATTTCATTTGCTGCGTTTAATACAGCAGGAGTAGTGCCACCAATTTTGCCACATTCATATGCGTATTGTAGACAAGGGAACTTCTCTAAATCTGGTTTTTCAAAATGTAAACTACCAATTTCTAATAAATTTAATTTTTCATAGGAAGAAGGTAGCCGAGTAGGGTAGTGAAACGCATATTGAATTGGCATTCTCATATCAGGAGCACCGAGCTGCGCAATAACTGATCCATCAATAAACTCTACTAAAGAATGAATAATACTTTCTTTATGAATCATTACATCAATTTTTTCATAAGGAATATCAAATAGCCATCTTGCTTCCATTACTTCGAATCCTTTATTCATTAATGTGGCAGAATCAATCGTTAGTTTTGCCCCCATTAACCAGTTTGGGTGCTTTAAAGCATCTTTTGCTTGTAAAGTTTTCATTTCTTCACGTGTTTTATCACGGAATGCACCGCCAGAAGCTGTAACGATTAATTTCTCAATTTCTTTATTATTTTCGCCGTTTAAACATTGGAAAATAGCTGAATGTTCGCTATCGACTGGAATTAAACGACATCCGTTTTGCTTGGCCAGTTCAGTTACGATATGACCAGCTGCAACTAACGTTTCTTTATTAGCGATGGCAATATCTTTCTTCGCCTTTAATGCTTCAATCGTTGGAAGTAGTCCGGAAACTCCGACAACAGAACTTAATACAAGATTTGAATCAGGGTGAGTAGCTACCGCAATTAAGCCATCAGTTCCGTATGTGATTTTTGTATTCGCTGAAATACGCGTACGAAGCGTGTCTGCTAAGTCTTTTGTTGCAACGCTTACAATACGAGGTTGAAACGTTTTGATTTGTTGCTCAAGAAGATCGATATTATAATTTGCGGTTAAACCGACGATTTTGAAATGTTCAGGATGAGCTGAAACGACATCTAATGCAGATGTGCCGATGGATCCTGTGGAACCTAAAATGGATATATATTTTACCATGAAAAAACCTCCAAAGTTGTTTCGAATATTTCTGCAAACCTATATATCATTAGACAATTGAAGTGGAAATTCCTGCTATATAAAATAGAAAATTCGGGTTTGTTTAGAAGTGAAATGTGATAAACTGTAAAAAATAACGAAAAAGCAATGAAAGAGAAGAGTACATATTCGAAACTTTTCAGAGAGCTGATATGTGGTGAGAATCAGTAAGGGATGAATATGGAATGGACTCTGGAGCTTCTAACTGAAATGAGTAGGTAAAGACGGTTACTTCACGTTATTGAAGTATGAAGTGAGCTAATGATAGCTAATTAAGGTGGTACCGCGGGAGTCTCTCGTCCTTTTTTAAGGATGAGGGGCTCTTTTTATTTTGAGAAAGGAGGAGTTAGTGTGAGTGAAAAAATAATGTTAACAGGAATTAAGCCGACAGGTTATCCGCATTTAGGAAATTATATTGGTGCGATTAAACCTGCATTACAAATGTCAAAGAATAATGAAGGAAAAGCATTGTACTTTATAGCTGATTATCATGCATTAAATGCTGTGCGTGATCCGAGTCAGTTTAGTAGTTATACGAAAGAGGTAGCAGCTACTTGGCTATCGCTTGGACTTGGAGAAGATGTGATTTTTTATCGACAAACGGAAGTGCCGGAGATTCTAGAATTAGCTTGGATTTTAGCTTGCCTAACTCCGAAAGGTCTTATGAACCGTGCTCATGCGTATAAAGCGAAGGTGGAGCAAAATAAAGAAGCAGGGTTAGAGGTCGATGCGGGAGTGAATATGGGGTTATACACGTACCCGATTTTAATGGCAGCTGACATATTATTATTTCAAGCTACTCATGTACCAGTTGGAAAAGACCAAATTCAGCATATTGAAATTGCTCGTGATATTGCGACGTATTTTAATCATACATTTGGCACGACATTTACACTTCCAGAGTATGTCATACAAGAAGAAGGGGCTATTTTACCTGGTCTTGACGGAAGGAAGATGAGTAAAAGTTACGGAAATGTGATCCCATTATTTGCAGAGCAAGAAAAACTACGAAAATTAATATTTAAAATCAAAACAGATTCTTCACTTCCAAATGAACCGAAAGAACTAGAAACCTTATTTACAATTTATAAAGAATTTGCGACAGAAGACGAAGTACAGTCATTACGTGAAAAATATGAGACTGGAATCGGATGGGGCGATGTTAAAAAAGAGTTATTTCGCGTTGTAGATCGTGAGTTAGCTGGACCTCGGGAGAAATACGCAATGTATATGAATGAGCCAAATTTATTATATGAAGCGTTAGAAAAAGGTGCTGAGCGGGCACGTGCTATTGCGAAGGTAAATTTAGCGGAAATTAAAAAGCAGATTGGATTTGAGAGGGAACGTTAAGCGTTCCCTTATTTTTTTAGATAATCTGTAATAATCCTCTCAATAACAGGAGGAAGATTATTAGGTAATTTATCAAGTGAAAAGAAGCGTAGTTCTTTTGATTCACTTTGATCGCATACAAGTTCACCATGAAATTCTCGGCAAATATAAACAACGAGTACACCGTGTACTTGATCGCCGTTTGGATAGATTTGAAAGAAGTCTGGCCCTGAGTATGTACGGAATAGTTCTGGATTTTTAATAATAAGTCCAGTTTCTTCAAACACTTCTCGTTTTAAAGCATCTTCTAACGTTTCGTTATATTCTAGGGCACCACCAATAATGCCCCAGCGTTTAAAATCTGTACGGAGTTGCAGCAATACTTCATCTTTTTCATTTAATATAATGGCGTGTGATCCTATTAAAATAAGTGGATGATTTCCTACTAGATTTCTCATATCTTCAATATAACCCATGTCATTGCTCCTTGTATTTAATAATAGTTAGGAAGTTCTTTTAACATTCTTTCTGTTTTACGTGCTGTAAAGGCTAAGTTATGGTCATCTTTTGTTCTGAAAAATAATGTGCGTAAAAAGGTTTTAATATTGGCACATAAAATACAATACTCATTAAGCGAAAGGCGTTTTCTAATTTGAGGAAGCCTTTTTATTTTTTTATGAATAATAGAAATTAACTCGTTTTGAGGAAAATCATGATACAGCATTGCTAGTAATGGCGTAACAATGCGTTCATCTTCGTTATTATGAAAAAGGTCAGATGGAATAAAGATTTTATTTAATAAACAATGAATTAATTCTTCGTACCATTCAAAAGTTGTATACGTATTATGAACAATTTCAGTAAAGGCATCAGATACATGAGCAAGACAATGAGCCCATCCTTTATTTTCGATATAGCCCCGAAAATCCGTTTCTAAGTTTGTGTATGTAATGAGTTTATTTTTTATTTCTTCGATATCCTCCTCTGTACAAAAGTAGTGCGAATTAGCGAATTGGAGTATTAACGCAATTAACGAAACAGTGTAAGAACGTGTGAAAACCCCATCTGTATGTGGGGAGTAAATGTCACAATATAAATACTCATCACTTAAACAAGTTTGCAGAAGTAATTTCAGCTGATCGTCCATAAGGAATTCATGATGAATGAAATGCGCAAAACATTTATATATAAGTTGGTAACGAACGTAGCTATCAGTCGTTCCGATATACTGAAGCATGTTCAAAGTTAACTCATTTACATCTATATGCTGTAGTTGCGTATAGTCATTTTGTTGTATAAGCTCTAATTGTTGTTGCAATGCTGTAATATCCACTGGAGAACCTCCTCCGCACTTTAAAGATGCGATCTTTTCTAGTATTCTATATATTCAAGGACAATCCTGCTCATGCAAGGAGAACGATTAGAAATTCGAGTATGATATAGATGAGGGAAGAATATGACGACGATAGAACAGTTAGAAAAACATTTTAAAATAAGAAGAAGTGCTTCTTCTATTATGATAAAAGAAAATAATGCAGAGGTTTTTACAGAAGAGCAATTAGAGGGAATGATGCAGTATTGCGTTGCCGAAGCTGAAAAAGATGGATTAGAAAAATTACATTTTGAAATTTCTTCAAAAAGCCCAAATTATGATGTGTATAAAAAATGTTTTGAAACGTATTCATTTGAATATGTTACGGAAAGCATGATTGTATTTAAAGATATATACGAAGTAGAAGATATAGAAAGTGAAGTTGATTTTAAGTTAATTGAAGAAGTAGGGGAAGAGGCTTTTTATTCACTGTGGAATGAAGCGACGGGAGAACCAGTCGTTCATGATCAATTTGTGCATATGATGCTACAAGAAATTGGTGAGCAATGGAAAGAACATTGCTTAACAGCGAATGTCGATGAAAAGCCGATAGGAATTGTAATCCCGCATATTGAAAGAGGTACGTTAGAAGAAGGGAAACTTATGTACTTCGCAGTTACTCCAAATATGCGTAATAAGGGATATGAAGCTGCATTATTTGCAGGTGCGTTGTTTGTCTTAAAGGAAATAGGTGCATCTTATTATATTGGTGAGACAAATATGAAAAATGAGTGGATGAAGGATGTTTTTGAAAAGAATGGATGTCAGTTGCTGAGTTGTACTGAGCGGTATGTGAGGGAGTTTTAGGAGGGTGAATGATGTACTCTCTCGAACTCATTTAGTGGGAGGGGTATATATGTTAAAACAATCCATGCATTCATTCGTTTTACTGTATCCAAATGTGTTGTTAGAAGGATGGAGGATTGAAAAAGTTTCAGAACGTTATGAAGGTGAAAAGTGGGGGACTTTTTGGCTTCAGGTTGTTACTCCAACTGGAATGTTTCGGGTAAAGGAATTTTTTCTCGATATAATGGAGCCGGTATTTCCGGACACTTGTATCTCTCAAGCAAAAGGAGATTGTTTTCAATATAAAGCACTTGTGTATTGGAAAGGTGTAAATTATAAAGGAAAAGATAGTTATGTTACATCTAAATGGAAAACACAAATTGAAATTTCAATTGATCGTGGATATGTAAAGCAAGATGAAATGGGAAAATTTCTATTTGGGTTACAGCCACTACATACGGAGTTTGCGAAAATGATATTATATACACCATTTCACTTATTAAGCTTTCAAGCGAAGAGAGGTGAAATGGGTGAGATAGGAAGATGTCGTGAGTGGAATGCTCCAGATGACGTATCCTATGTAAATTTGTCAATTCATGAAAAGGTAAGTTGGAAACTTGAATCGGTCGGTTTTGGAAATGACGAAACGCAGTATGTATACTGGGACGAAGTTAATAAACTATATGCACTTTGGGTTTGTAGACATAAAAACAAAGCGTATTATCCTGTTTCTTCATGGATAATGAACTATGGCCCAAAACAAATTATAAACGGGTTAGAGTTTTATTCGCACCCTGATCGCGGAACAGTTGTATATGAAAATCTCGGTAATGAACAAATCGCATACGTATTTCGAGGGAATCCATGTACAAATTTTGAACAAGTAAAAGAACTTTTTGCCTCTTTGTAAGATAAAAAGAAAAATGAGAACGACAAAGTAGATATTCCTATAATAAAATAGAGAAGGATTAGACTATACGAAGAAAGCGTTGGTGAAAGAATGGAGCAGCAAAGACATTGGCTACAAGCAACTGTAGAAAGAAATGAAACGAATACGTTACATATAAAGTGGGAAGATAATATAGAAGAAGTTCGCATTTATTGGAGTACTTCACCAGATCATATTGAAGAAAATGGGGAGTTACTTGCAACGGTAAATGGAGAATCATCATATACAATTGGAAATTTAAGTGAAAATGAGCGTCCATATTTTAGACTAATAGGTAGTAATGGACAAGCAGTGACAGTAGCTGAGCGTAGACTGCCATTACAAGGCGCGTTTAACTTCCGTGATATGGGAGGGTATGAAACGCTTGAAGGCCGTAAAGTAAAATGGGGCAAGTTGTACCGTTCTGAAGAGTTAGCAGGATTAACAGAGTGGGATATTGAGTATTTACAAAAGTCTGGCTTAAAGTTAATTTGTGATTACCGTACAGACTTCGAAGTGAAGCATAAGCCAAACCCTGAGATTACAGGAGCTCGTCAAGTGTGCTTACCAGTTATGCAAGATTTAGCGAAAGACTTGAATATAAATGAGTTTTTCCAAGTTGGTGACCTTTCTATGTTAGGGAAACCAGGCGAATACCTTGTAAAAATGAATCAAGATTTCGTAAGTGGTAACGAGGCGTTCGTAAGCTTCTTAAACTTAGCGCAAAACCCGGAAAACTTACCGTTAGTAAACCACTGTACAGCTGGAAAAGACCGTACTGGATTTGGATCAGCATTATTATTACTTTTACTAGGTGTACCAGAGAAAACAGTAATGGAAGATTATTTACTAAGTAACGGTTTCCGTGAAAAGTTAAACGAGAAAATGATGGCCTTTTTAGGTGCAAAACTACAAAAC
Source organism: Bacillus thuringiensis (assembly GCF_001595725.1). GTDB lineage: Bacteria > Bacillota > Bacilli > Bacillales > Bacillaceae_G > Bacillus_A > Bacillus_A thuringiensis_K. The sequence continues at coordinate 3,145,351 of NZ_CP014282.1, read as the reverse complement.
GATGAGAGTAGAGCGATATTAGGTGCGATGTTCGAAGCTCGTGCTGAGTATTTACAAGCTGCGATTGATGAAGTGAAAAAGCAATATGGTTCAGTTGAAGCGTATGCTGAAAAAGCACTTGGCTTTACGAAAGAGTCGTTAGAGGAAATGAAAGTGTTATTACTAGAAGATTAATAAGTAAAAGGAGGCTGAGCAGATTAGCCTCCTTTTACTTATAGCGTAGTTGAAAATAGAAGATAATGGTGTATTCAATAAAGAGCAGGTTAAGCGCCTCATAATGAAATATATAAACTTATATTACTATCGTGTTATTATGTTAAGTGACGGTAAAGTGGTGTAATTTAACATGCCTACTTTAATAATGATTATAAGTTATTAAACGCAGAGGTGTAATTTTAGTTATATAAAAATTGAATTAAAGTGTGCTTTAGTTAAAAGAATTAAATAAATTTTAAGCAATGAGAACGAAGCTTTTAAAATAGGAGTTGAGGAGAACATCATGAAATACAAAGTTATATTATTCGACGTAGATGATACATTATTAGATTTCCCTGAAACGGAAAGATACGCACTACATAATGCGTTTGTACAGTTTGGTATGCCTACAGGGTATAATGATCATCTTGCAAGTTATAAAGAGATTAGTAATGGATTATGGAGAGATTTAGAAAATAAAATGATTACGCTAAGTGAATTAGCGGTAGATCGATTTAGACAATTATTTGCCCTTCATAATATAGACGTAGATGCACAGCAATTTAGTGATGCATATCTTGAAAACTTAGGGAAAGAAGTACATCTTATAGAAGGTGCAGTGCAATTATGTGAAAATCTACAAGATTGCAAGTTAGGTATTATTACGAATGGATATACGAAGGTGCAACAATCAAGAATCGGAAATTCACCTTTATGTAATTTCTTTGATCACATTATTATTTCTGAAGAAGTTGGTCATCAAAAACCAGCGCGTGAGATTTTTGATTATGCGTTTGAAAAGTTTGGGATTACTGATAAATCAAGTGTACTAATAGTTGGAGATTCGTTAACTTCTGATATGAAAGGCGGAGAAGATTACGGCATTGATACGTGTTGGTATAATCCTAGTTTGAAAGAGAATAAGACGAGTGTTAATCCGACTTATGAAGTGGAGAGTCTGCTACAAATTTTAGAAATTGTAGAAATGGCGGAAGAAAAGGTAGCTTCATTTTAATTGTGCTGATATTTGTCGAAAAATCGATATATTGAAAAAATCGTTGATATATTGTGAGTTGTGATAGATATATTGAAAAAATCGTTGATATATTGTGAGTTGTGATAGATATATTTGAAAAATCGATGATATAAGTTCATATACTAAGATATAGAACAAAAAATAACGCTACTATACAAGGTCATTCACGTGTTATAATGCGTGAATTAAATATACGTATATAAATAGTTTCTCAGAGTGATGCGATGTCATGTATGATTAGTGTAACAACTAGAGGTGAATAAAGGATGTTAACGTTTTTATTTGAGTTAGACAAGAATCTCCCGCAGAAGGATGAGTCACGGTATGATGCTTATTCAAAGGGTTTTATCGAAGGAGATGTAACGATTTGCGCGAGTGACAGCGTATTTTTTCAAAAATCATGTATAAAGGTTGCAGAGCTGGGCATTTATTTAGGTCAGTGGATGGAACAAGTTCAACATGGGCAGAACGTGCCTATGAAATATGAAACGGCTAACCGTGAAGAGGTAATTCTTAGTTTCTTCTATGAAGAGGATCATAATCAATGGAATGTTTCTTCCAGCTGGCAAGAATTTGAACTGCAAGAGCGTATAGCTACTACAACATTAATAGAGAGTGTTCAACGCTATTTGTATGAGCTAAATAAAGAACTGCGCGCGATTGAATATCCTGTGACGTTTGATCAGTACTTAAGAGGAGAGCGAATGATGCAGCTTTCTTACAAACGACTATGTGATAGTAAAGCGGATACGGTGCCTATTGAGGTTTACAATGAAAGCGAAGGAGTAGGCGTAGTACGGGGCTATTATAAAAATACGTTGATGAGAGTGCTTGACTTCATTCCGAAAGTCGGTAGTAATATCATTTATGAAATAAAGGATAGTAAGGACAATATTCGCGTCATTGCAAAGGATGTAAGTAGGCAGCGTCAAAGAAGAATTTTAGTAACATATAAAGATAATCATGATGCAGAGCATGAAATACTTGTATGTGACGGAAAGTTATTGGATGCAAATTTCTTATTTACCTTTACATATAAGAAAGAAGAATATGTTGTTCATAAAACTACTTTTGGGATGGGAAAGTTATTACGAAAAGGCTATGTAATCGCAGATTGGAATATTCGTCTTGAGGAAGATATGTATTACATTGAGATGAATGTATATGATGAAAAATATATAAAGGATCAATACTTACTGTTAGGCGTATTTCATGCGGTTTTGTATGGGTGATAGTTGTATAAATGAAAAATACCGGTATTCTTTGTGAAAAGAATGCCGGTATTTTTTATTTATCCTCAAAAATAAAAACCTCATCAATCGTACTATGAAGTGCCCTCGCAATATCGTGAGCAAGCTGCAAGGAAGGATTATATTTTCCTTTTTCGAGATGACTAATTGTTTCACGTCGCACACCAACGCTCTTCGCTAAATCTTCTTGTGTCATGTTCAATTTGGCCCGGTATTCTTTTATTTTCGTTACGAACGCCATGGTGCATCTTCCATTTCATCAACAGGTTTATCATAAAAGAACATAGAAAAACCGAATGTAAGAATGAGTGTGGCGAAAATAAGAGCGATATCAATTTCTTGTAGCGTCGGGTTTAGAAATAACATTTCAATAAATATAATGATTGCAGTAGTTAGTAACGTAACGATAAATGCATTGCGGCACGATTTATTGACAATTTGTTCAAACAGTTCATCGTGTTGAACTGTTCTATACGATGTGAAAAAGGAGAAGAAACAGAACATAGTAAACAATCCTTTTTCATAAAAAAAGCCAAGAAAACCGAAGAAACCAAGAAATCCTAAATATTTTATCCAAGTTGTTTTCATGATAGTTCCTCCTCATTATGTTATAAATAAATCACGTTATGTTATAAATAAATCACGTATGGATAGGAATGGTAATAATAGTTTTCCAGTTTGCTTCATAATAATAGTAAAAAGAGGAAATATACTGCGAAATAAAGAGGATAATATTGTAAAATGGTTGTAAGGAGGGGTAGGAAGGTATGCTAAATTGGATCATGATCGTTGTATTACTTGTAGTCATTACTGTAGTCGTGACGGTGTTAATTGGGCGAAAGGGTGATGCAAATTATAGTAAAGCGACAAAAGGGAATATTAGAAGGCTTACGATGATTTATATTATACTAGCTGTCGTTTTAATCGTTGGGTTAGGTCTGTATATTTATTTTAAAGGTTAAAAACTGAAAAATACAAAATCTAAAAATATAAGTATGCTATAATATCAATATAGTTATTTGGTAATTAAGGAAAGGATTGGATGGAATGATTGAAATTACGAATGTGTCAAAAAGTTATAATGGGTCTACTTATGCCGTAAAAGATTTAAGTTTATCTGTACCTAGCGGCGAAATCTTTGGATTTTTAGGACCGAATGGTGCGGGTAAATCAACGACAATTAAGATGATTACTGGTATTCATGGGGTGGACAAAGGGACTATTACGATTAACGGAAAAAATATTATGGAAGAGCCGATGGAAGCGAAGAAGACGTTTGGTTATGTGCCGGATAGTCCAGATATGTTTTTACGTTTAAAAGGAATTGAATATTTAAACTTTATGGCTGATATGTATGAAGTGCCGAAAGAAGTAAGACAAGAACGAATAGAATCTTTAGCAAAGAAGTTTGATCTTTATAATGCTTTATCTGATCAAATTCAAAGTTATTCGCACGGTATGAGACAAAAAATCGTTATTATTGGTGTGCTCGTGCATGAGCCAGATGTATGGATTTTAGATGAACCATTAACAGGACTTGATCCGAAATCTGCATATATTTTAAAAGAAATGATGAGAGAGCATGCGGATAAAGGAAAGATTGTATTTTTCTCTACACACGTATTAGAAGTGGCAGAAAAAATATGTGACCGGGTTGCTATCATTAATAAGGGGAATTTGCAGTTTAAAGGAAATTTAGATGAAATGAGAGATCATTTTAAATCCAATGAATCACTTGAAAAAATGTTCTTGGAGATGACGGGCAATGAGTAAAATTTGGACGTTAACGAAGGTACTATTAAAGTTAAATTACGCAGATTTTATAACAGATAAGAAGAAGCGATGGGCGTATTTATTTTCATTTGCAGCTATTTTATTTGTTGGCTTTTTAATATTTGGTTCGATGACGCACGGAATGTATGAAGGTCTGAAACAATTAGGGCAAGGGCCGGGAATGATTATTGCAATGGGACTTGCGATTGCGAGTATATGGGTATTTTTAATGAGTATAACGAACATTTTAACTGTATTTTACTACAGCAATGACATTGAAATGTTACTTCCGTTACCATTAAAACCAGCGCAAATTATTTCGGCAAAATTTTTAACGGTATTAATTACACAATACGTAATGAGTTCATTTATTTTATTACCAATCTTCATTACATACGGTTTAAAAAGTGGCGCATTTATTACATATTACATATATATGATTTTTATTTACTTACTCTTCCCAATCGTGCCGTTAGTATTAGCTTCGTTACTGATGACAATTATTATGAGGTATACAAATATAGCGAAAAATAAAGATCGAGGAAATATATTTATTGGAATCGTAAGTATATTATTTATTGTAGGAATTAACGTATTTATGCAGTGGAGAAATAAAAGTGCGTTTTCTGGAGACGGGGCTGCGGAATATCTTGTAAATAATCAATCTTCTCTTTTAGTACAAATGACAAATTATTTTCCAACTACATATTTTGGAGCAGTGGCATTAGTAGAAAATGCAAATTGGAAGGGACCTTTATATGTAATAATCTTTGCAGTTATTTCATTTGTCTTCTTTGTGTTGTTTTATTACATTGCAGAGCGTACATATTTAAAAGGGGTTATTGGACTTTCAACGAGTACAGCAAAGAAACAAGTTATTTCCGCGGAAGGTTTACAGAAATCAACAGTACAAAGTTCGCATTTAAAAGCGTATGTGAAAAAAGAATTTAAAACGTTATTCCGTACACCACAATTTTTCTTAAATTGCATTGTACAAACTTTCGTTATGCCAATTATGTTGTTCTTTATTTTATTTGTGCAAGATGGAAATTTAAAGTTTATTACAGAGTATATTAACAATCCAGAGACAACGGGATTTGCAATTGGTGTTGGCCTTTGTGCATCGTTATTTTTAATGGGTAGTAACGTCATTGCAACAACGTCATTTTCGCGAGATGGAAGCTCTTGGTTTGTGAATCGTTATTTACCAGTAAAGGCTTCGGATATCTTTTTTGCGAAAGCAATCACTGCTTGGTTAATTAATGTAATTATTTTAGCAGTATTCGGTATTACGATGGCAGTTGTAGCGGGAATTTCTCCAGTATTTATGGTTCTTTGGTTCTTATTAAGTGCGAACGGTTTATTGTTAATTAATTTAATCGGAACACGCTGGGACGCACAAACTGCAGATATTCATTGGGATACAGAGCAGAAATTATTTAAAAGTCGATATACAACTTTGTGGAATTTTTTAGTTAATATTTTAATAGCTTTAATTATTGTGGGGGGAGTAAGTGTATTATACTTCTTCCTTCATGTCGGACTGTGGGTTATGTTTATCGTTTTATTTGTAATGTTTACGATTGTAAATTATATTTTTATTAAAATGTTAAAATTAGGTGCTGAACGTATACTGTCAAATATTCAATAAGAAGATAGATCCTCTGTATTCATGCAGGGGATCTGTGTATAGATGGAGGAGAAAAGGGTGAAGAAAATAGCAATTGTAACAGGGGCAACTCGTCTGAATGGAATTGGTGCAGCTGTATGCAAGGTGCTTGCTCAAAAGGGGATAGACATTTTTTTCACGTACTGGCCAAAGTATGATAAAGCGATGCCATGGGGAATGAGTGATCAAGAACCCTTTTTGCTGAAAGAGGAAATTGAAAGTTACGATGTTCGATGTGAAATGGCAGAAATCAATTTATCGCAGTCTTATTCGCCAAATCGTTTGTTTTATATGGTATCAGAACGGTTAGGTGATCCATCTATTCTAGTTAATAATGCAGTATATTCTATTCATACGAGAATTGAGGAATTAGATGTAGAGCAGTTGGATAAACATTATACAGTTAATGTTCGGGCTACTATGTTATTAAGCTCATTGTTTATAAAACATTATTCACTTAAAACGGGCGGGAGTATTATTAATCTTACTTCAGGACAGTCAGTAGGTCCAATGCCAGATGAACTAGCATATGCAGCAACGAAAGGGGCAATTGAAGCATTTACAAAGTCAGTAGCACCAGTTGCGATGGAGAAGGGGATTACAGTGAATGCTGTAGATCCAGGACCGACGAATACAGGATGGATTACAGAGGAGCTGAAGCATCATTTAGTATGGAAGTTCCCGCAAGGTAGAGTTGGAGAAACAATGGATGCTGCGCGCTTAATTTCTTTTTTAGTAAGTGAAGAAGCGAAATGGGTTACTGGGCAAGTCATTCACTCGAATGGTGGTTATTCATAAAAATATTATGTTAACAAATGTTGAGAAACAAAAAACGAAAGAAAATTTTATTTTTTTGTATAAATAAAATGTCAAGAAAGATAAAAATTTGATAGAAGAGTATATCGTCATATGAAGATAGTAATTCTTAATGTGACAATATACTCTTTTTCTTTTGTTAGAGAGAAGAAAAATGAAGTAGAAGAAACTCGAATATTCGAATTGATTTATCAGTTTTTGTACGTATTATTATGAAGATTACTGTCGGAAAGATGGTAATTCGTATGAAAAGGGATTTTTTAAGGGGGAATCGAATCGTAAAGGGGAGGATAAATAAAGTAAACATAGGGGGATTTATATGAAAATGAAAAAGGTCGCTATCGCATCGATAACAATTGGTACAATGCTTACTATGGCAGCTTGTAGTCCATCAGCAGATAAAGAGGCAGAAAAGAAAGAGCAAGTAACAGCGCAAAATGAAGGAGAAGCAAAAACGACAAGTGCAGATGAAGCGTCCAAAACAACGAAAGATACTGAAAAAGAAACAAATACTTCTTCAAATGAAAAAACAGATAAAGATGCAAAAAATACGAAAGAATCATCAGGAACAGAAAGTAACGGTAAAACATCAACTCAAAATGAGAATGTGAAAACAAAAGAAAAAGAAACGACAGGAAAAACGAATGACCAAACGACTAGCGGGAAAACAGCAGATCAAAGCACAAGTACAAGCTCAAACACAAACACAAACAATAACGAAAAGACAACGAAAGATCCGAAGAAAAGTGTTGCTGTGAAAACGAACGTTAAAGAAGTTGTGGCATTAATTGATAGCTTGGACAAGCAGTTAGCTGCTAATCCAAAATTGGAAACAGTGAATAAGCTTGGCAAACAAATTAATGAAAAGTGGGACGTGATTGAAAAAGAGCTAGAAGCATCACATCCGACGGATTCTAAAACAATCGGTCAAAGCATGTATCCGTTAATTGTAGGAGCGGAGAAAGAAAAAATCGATATTAATAAAATGAAATCATTAACGACGAAAACGAAAAAAGATTTAAATCAGTTATTGACGAAACTTTCATAGTTTCAAAAGCCTACTCGTGTGAGTAGGCCTTTTTTAGGTTGTTGTAATGTGCACAGTATAACTTATTTATTTTCATTTTCAATTACGATGCGAAAGGAACTGAATGCTTGTTGACTGATATAATCTTCTTCGCTAACTTTAAAAGGAAATGGAAAAGCAACGAGTTGAAAATTACTTTCCTGATCCACTGAAGGCAATGTGAAATTAAAGATTTGTCTTGTTTCAGGTGCAACCTTAGTATAAACGACTTTTCTATTGTTAAATATTTCAACTTGTTTCCAATCTTTAAAAGCCACGATTGCGTAAGTCATTTCATCATTTGTTTCATTACCGCTTGATAAAATTAATTGCTTGCCTTCCTTTTCAAAGAAGACAGTTTGTAAGTTCTCTTCACGGTTAGTAACAAATAATGGTTCGTAAAGACCATCTTTTAAAATAGCATTTGGATCTATAAGGGAGAATTTTATTTTTTCGTTTTCTTTCTGAAGAGGATGCATTGAATATCGCATACTTAGAATATCTTCTAAAATAGCTGCTTTATTTAAGTTATTATCTTTTAATTTGTATTCAGGTTTTTTAATTATTAAAAAGGTTAATTCATTTGCATTAGGAGAGGTGTGTAAAGAGATTTTCGTAGTAATTGAACTGTTTGGTTTCATATCAAAAAAATAGTGTGATATTTCATTAGTAGTATCTTCTATTTTAAAAGGTTTTTGTACGTAATCTTCTAGAACAATTAATCCATATTTTCGGTTTTCATTAATAGTATGTACGAATGATAATGTTACATTAACTCTATTATCCTCACTAGTAATGGTACTACCATTGTTAATATGTTGACCTTGATTATCCTTCAATCCGTAAGAAATAGTATTGGTTTGTTGCTCTCGTTTATTTTCTATGGAAGGTGGATGAGGTTGTATGATTGAAGTATTGAACAAAATATAAATTGTAAGTAATGAAATAAGTAAAACACCGCTAATAATATATATTTGTTTCATAAATAGCACCTCAATATATGTAAAATATTAGAGAAAGCTTTTGTTTCGTGATTCACATCATTATAACCACTTAATTTATAGGTATGATTACCGATAGCGTAATCATCTCCATAATAAATGCTTGTGTTGGTCGCTGTAGCACTTACAAAGGATGATTTTTTTGCACTATTACTTTTCGTATTTACTAATGAGCCATCGCCATTGAAAGTTCTTGCTTTTGCATAAACATAGTCTTCGGTCGTAGTTGATTTCGATTTCGCAACTGCATATGGGTTACCAAAAAAGGGAGTATATACGCTAATGTTAGAGTCATTCTTAGGTGCAGCTGCAACAGTCAAACTAGGAACAATAGATGTTTTTGTTGATTGAATTGTATCAAAGTCAACTAAAATGGGCTGCTTGTCTACAGTATCGACCTCTGAAGCACTTGCGTTATTAGTAAAACCAAAACCTAAAACCGCTAACCCTAAAGTTGTCACCGATAAAGATTTTTTCATATTCACTAATTTTCCCGCCTTTTAAAATTTTTGAGTTCGAACTCAATTCATACAATATATGAAAATTTCGAAACTCTCAATGTTTTATCCCATACTTAACTTTTCTTTTATTTTCAATTCAACATATCTTCATTTGGAAAAAAGCGAATATATCTTCTAATGCTTAGCCAGCAAGGAATACAGGTTTAACCTTATGAATTTCGTGTAAATTTAAATCTATTCATGTCATAATCTCTGTTATTTTTAAGTTCATATGGGAAACGTATTAAAAAAAGGATGGTGACAAAAATGACAATTGATCGAATTTGTACAATTGGACCCGCAAGTAATAATAAAGAAACGTTAGCACAGTTAATAAAGAATGGTATGAAAATTGTTCGACTAAATTTATCGCATGGCACGCATGAAAGTCATAAAGACATCATTCGTTTAGTGAAATCATTAGATGACTCTATTAAATTTTTGGGTGATGTACAAGGTCCTAAAATAAGATTAGGTGAAGTGAAGGGAGAGCAAATTACACTTCAGGCAGGAGATCCTTTTATTTTACATACACAACTAGTTACAGGGAGTAATATAGAAGCAAGCGTTGATTATGAAGGAATTGCGAATGATGTGAAAGTAGACAGTAGAATTTTGATTAATGATGGAGAAGTTGAATTAATTGTTGAAAAGATAAGTACGGACAAAATAGAAACAAAGGTCAAAACAGGTGGCAATATCTCATCCCATAAAGGAGTTAATTTACCAGGTGCGGCTGTTAGTTTACCAGCTATTACAGAGAAAGATAAAAAAGATATTCAGTTTCTTTTAGAAGAGAATGTTGATTTTATCGCGTGTTCTTTCGTAAGAAAACCTAGTCATATAAAAGAAATACGAGATTTTATACAACAGTATAAAGAAACGTCAACTAATGTAATTGCAAAAATAGAAACGATGGAAGCAATCGAGAATTTTCAAGATATATGTAAAGAAGCAGATGGAATTATGATTGCAAGGGGCGATTTAGGAGTAGAGTTACCGTATCAATGCATTCCGCTTTTACAGAAAATGATGATTCAGGAATGTAATCGAACGAATACATATGTCATTACAGCAACACAAATGCTTCAATCTATGGTAGATCATTCTATTCCAACAAGGGCAGAGGTGACTGATGTGTTTCAAGCTGTACTGGACGGGACGAATGCAGTTATGCTTTCAGCTGAAAGTGCATCAGGAGAGCATCCAATCGAAAGTGTGAGAACATTACGTCTCGTTTCAGAATTTGCGGAGCATGTTAAAAAAGGTGGACCTTTTGCGATGAAAGATGTACTGCAATTACTGCGTGAGTCTCTGGATGAGTAATAAATAAAAAGAGGGCGGATATGCATCCGCTCTCGTGTTTTTCATTCATACTATTCTTGCTCTTGCTCATCCAAAATCTTTTCAAACGCAGCAGATACTTTATCAAACTCTTCATCATTTTCAATGTATGAAAACTCATTATCTTCTTCTACTTTTAAAAAGAAAATATCAATGTCTTCCTCAGTTTCTGTTTGGATATCTTCAACAAAGGCAACTGCAATATACTCTGCGCCTTCGACATCCATCACTCCAAGTACTTCTACTTCTTGCTCTTCGTTATTCTCATCACTAAGAGTAAACACTTCGCCAACTTCAATATCAGACATATTCATTCTCCTTCTGTTCGACTCTAAAAATAGAGCGCTCAAACTGTATACATACTAATATATCTTTCCATGAAAAACCAAATTCATACATAAGAAAAACGACTGATAGTTCTTTAGTATAAGTATCCAGCTATTAGGAGCATTATTTGTCTGTGCTATATTACTTAATCCATTCAACAATTGTATCCATAGTCTGTCTTGTTTTATCACGCTTTGGCTCTTCTTTACGGTAACCAAAGGCAACCATAACTGATACTTCAAGATTATCGCCTTGTATAATGCCTTCTTGACGAAGTAAAGTATCTACTTCCTCTTTATCAAATCCTTCTATTGGACAAGAATCAATACCGATTTGAGCTGCGCTCGTCATCATATTACCTAAAGCAATATAAGTTTGTTTAGATGCCCAATCAAATACAGCACGATCGGATTGTAATAAGTTAAAATCTGATTCCTGGAACTTTTTGAAGAATTCATATCTAATTTTTTGAGTGTCTTCAGGCAATCCAATAATATCGTTCATCATATATTTAATATACTCTGCATCATAGTGCATATCTTTAATGTTTCTTGAAAGAACAATGACGAAGTGGCTTGCTGTTGCAAGTTGCCCACCAGCGCCCCATGAATATGGTTGTAGTTTTTCTCTTAATTCTTTATTTTGTACGACAATAAATTTCCAAGGTTCATATCCAAAAGAAGAAGGAGATAATCTGCCTGTTTCTAAAATGAATTTAAAATCCTCTTCTGAAATTTTGTGCATAGGATCGAACTCTTTACATGCATGTCTGAAATGAAAAGCCTCCATAATCTTTTCTTTTGTAATTTCGTTTGTATTTGTCATAAAAGTTCCTCTTTTCATAAATTTGTTTTTGTAAGTAAATTATATTTTTAAAGTAACATAGATACAAGTACGCACATTTATGTGGTATAGTATCAAAAAAGATACTATTGATAAGGGAAGGGATTTATTATGGATTGTCCAAACGAAAATAATATAAATTACCCATTTTTAAACAAATATTCTTGTCCAGTTGAAGCGATGGTTGAGGTTATTGGTGGAAAATGGAAAGGTGTTATTTTGTATCATTTATTAGATGGGAAAAAGAGGTTTAATGAATTAAAAAGATTAAAACCTAATATCACACAAAGAATGTTAACACTTCAGCTTAGAGAACTTGAAGCAGATGGCATCATACATCGCGAAGTATACCGTGAAGTGCCGCCAAAAGTAGAATATTCATTAACTGAGCTTGGGGAATCTCTTCGTCCAGTAATTCTATTAATGATGGAATGGGCAACCCATAATATGGAGAAAGTCTTGGAGAGTAGGAATACGAAAAATAATAATTAAGAGTTGAAATTGGTATAGACGAGATATGTGAAATAGTTGTAGAAATAAAAGGTGTTTTCCATATGTGAAGACACCTTTTATTTTCATGTTTTTTACTTTTTAACATCAACTGCTGAAATTGCGAAGTCATTCAAGTTTACAGTTTTGCCATACCAATCAGCGTGTTTAAAAACAACACCTTTTCCATATCCTTCAGTTGAAGTATGTTCCCATAGCGTTGTTGAATAGCTAGCAGTAGGGGATGCTGTACTTATGGAAGAAATTCTATTTTGCCAACTAGGAGGCAAATTTTTAAAACCGCTGCTATGAGAAAAATACTCGCCACCTTTATTTGCATGTTCATAGAAGTCTGTACTATTAGGTCCGCTCCCGCCAACCCCAAGGGGAGTAATTGTATTATTCAATCTTTGTTTATCTTTTTCAATAAAAGACTTTAAACTTTCTTTGCTCGAAAATCCATAAGATAACCAGTCTCCATTTTGATTTTGTTTCGGTAGTACTAACGTTATTTTTATGTCTTCCTTTAATGGCGCACTCAATTTGTTAAACGAATCTACAGTCTTTTCATCTACAGTTACATATTCAAAAGAGGTAATCGAATAATCCTTTTCGGTACTAGCTGATACTAATCCCACTCCTCCAGTTAACGATGAAACAGTTAATAATGCACCTGCTATCAACTTTTTAAGCATGGATTCATCTCCTTAAAACTTAGATTTTTTTCATAACTAAAATGTATGTTAATTTAAATGTATTATAAATATTTAGAAATTTATAAAGATTAAACAGAATATTCTTTTATTAGCCTGGAGTAAGGAAAGTAATTAAAAATGAAAAAAGGTTTACTTAAAAAGTAAATCCTTTTTGCTGACCTATTTCAAAACTCTATGAATTGAAGTTTTATTTTACCCAGCTATGAATTATACACTTCTTTTGTATTCGTAGAAACCGCATCTAATAAAAGTAAAATGGCTGCTATCATATGTAGAACGAGGTCTATATAAGGGGAAAAGGCAACTAGAGTAACGATAATACCGATATAATGAGGGCACGTATTCATGTCTTCTTTTTTAGCTAATAAAAAAGTAGTGATATGTAAAGCAATCAATAGTAGTAAAAGTATCCCATCTAAGTTAACAAGTTCCTGAAATAAATAATAACAAGGAAGTAATAAAAGATGAGAGATCCCTGTGGTCCACTTTAGTGCTTGTATGTAGGTTTTCAAAGTAAATCCTCCTAAAATCATTCATATCTATATATTACCAAAATTAATAGGTGATTGGATATTAAATACTTATGGTTTTTAGTAGAATATAATTATTTTATGTTAACTAATGGTTTCGTTATCTTTAAAATAGAAAAACCACCCAAACGAGGGTGGTTCGTATTATAAATAACTACTTAAAGAAGAAAGGGAGACTTTCACCTCACTACCTTCCTTCATATTCCGCAGCATAACGGTGTCTGTACTAAGTTCTTCTTCCCCAATAATAAGCACATAAGGGATGTTTTCTTTATTGGCATAATTAAGGGCACGTTTTAATTTGCGTCCTGCTAGTTCTAGTTCGATTTTTAATGAAGTAGTGGTGCGTAATTGCTGGGCAATTTGTAAGCATTGTAACTCTGTCCCGAGTGGGATGATAAATAGATCCGCTGTAGATGGGGTTGTTTCTTTCTGCGATAGTGCTGTATAAATAACGTCTAAACCGAATGAAATACCGACTGTTGGATAGTTCATATTATCACTACGGAATGCTCCAATAATGTTATCGTAACGGCCGCCGCTACCGATGCTGGATGTAATCGATCCATCTTTTAAAAAGATTTCATATACGGTGCCAGTATACATTGTGAGTCCTCGCGCTAAAAACGGATTAAATATCGTATTTTCATTTATTCCAAGGGCGATTAAATATTGCTGTAATTGTTGTAATTCGTTTACTCCATCGGCAACGAGTGGATTATTGAAAGCTTCTTTAAAGTCAGCGATAGTAAGCTTTAGACAAGATAATACGGTATTACATATCGTATCAGCCATTTCTTCAGAAATCCCGCGCTCTAATACATCTTTTCGTACACCATCAATCCCAATCTTTTCGATTTTATCTAATGACAAAATGACGTCACTCGTTAACTCAGTAGGGATGTTAATAGACTCGAGAATACCGTTTAATAATTTTCGGTTGTTATATTGGATCGTTACTTCTAAGTTTAACGTTCGGAACAGTTCAAACGCCATGCTCATAAGTTCAGCTTCTGCCATGACAGACTCAACACCGAAGATATCAACGTCGCATTGTATAAATTCACGAAATCTTCCTTGTTTAATAGGGCCATCTCGAAATACTTTCCCAATTTCATACCGTTTAAAAGGGAGGCGAATATTCGGATTCATCGCCACGACTTTTGCGAATGGAATTGTCAAATCGTATCGTAAGGCAAGGTCACGTTTTCCTTGATCTTGAAGTGTATATATTTCTTTTAATATTTCATCACCACCGCCGTACTTGTATGACATAAGCTCATACATATTTAACGTTGGTGTCTCTAACGGTTTACAGCCATAACGTTCAAACGTATCCTCACATGCTCTTTTAATTTTATTTCGCAGCACTTGCTCCTCTGGTAAATAGTCTTTCGTTCCTTTTACATTTCTCATTTCCATCATAATCACTCCTTTTTAAATTAAAAAAAGCTATGTGAGTATAAAAATACCCACATAGCTTTATGAACGCTTCGTGGGTCAACAGGAAAAGCCCTGTACCCACGAAGAAAAATTTTTCTTCGGATACACGGCGTTACGTTTGATGATGAAGTTGGAAAGAAGTATTAAGATTTCGCATGGCAAATCTCTCCTTAACGTAAGTTTTTCCAAATTATATCAGATGATTTTTGAATTATCAATATTTTTAGTTTTGAAATATACGTGAAGTTATGTAGGAGAAATGGAAAAGGGTGTATAATAAAACTTAATAATATGAAATAACCTTTTAAGGAGAACGTTATGAAAAAAGATAAAACAAATGCGATGCGAATATTAGATAAAGAAAAAATTGAATATTCGATGATGTCATATGATCCAGATGATGGGAAAATTGATGGCGTATCAGTAGCCGAGAAAATTGGACGAGAAGTGAGAGAAGTATATAAAACGCTAATCGCTCAAGGAAATAGTAAAAATTATCATGTGTTTATTATTCCGGTAGATGAGGAACTGAATTTAAAAGCTGCCGCAAAAGCAGTAAGTGAAAAGAAAATTGAAATGATTCTTGTAAAAGATATTACGAAAGTT
This sequence comes from Bacillus thuringiensis, assembly GCF_001595725.1. Lineage (GTDB taxonomy): Bacteria > Bacillota > Bacilli > Bacillales > Bacillaceae_G > Bacillus_A > Bacillus_A thuringiensis_K. Next base: position 3,129,747 of record NZ_CP014282.1, on the reverse strand, counting down.
TCAGGATATATTCGCGGTGGTTGTTCGCCAGTCGGAATGAAAAAGCTATTTTCTACATGTATCGATGAAAGCGCCCAATCACTTGAAACGATGATAGTAAGCGGCGGGAAAATCGGTATACAAATTGAGCTTAAAGTTGATGACTTGGTGAAAGTGACGAGAGCGCAGTTTGGTGAGATAACGAAATAAATAGTGAGACTTGAAGGGATATAGAATCCTTTTACAAATGGGAATGAAAAAAGGGATGTGTGAGACACATTCTTTTTTTATTTGTAGAGAAAAGAATTCATATTAGCATCGGATTTTTAATTTCTATATTAAATTTTATATATTTGAGCACAGTTTTCTTTAAATGCTTTTGAACAAATTATCAAATATGTATTATTGCATAAATAAATTACAATTTATAAGTTAATATTAAACTACTTTTAAATTGTAAAGAATATTTTAATAATCTTTATAAGAGAAGGATATTCCTTGTAAAAAGTGAAATTGTTTGGAATGTGAATAAACAAAAAGTTTAGAAGTGATACAGACTGGATAGAGTCTTGTATTAAATAAACAGAAAAGGGGTATGGGTTTCTAAAAGGTTTCGGGGGTTAGAAAGCGCTTTTTAGTTAATAGCTTCAAATTATATTTTAAAGGGGAATGGGTATATGAAGTTTCGAAATACAAAGATTGCTATGATTACACTATCTTCATTTTTTATTTTAGGTTCTGCATCTCTATCATTCACAGATACTATACACGGTGAAGTAGCTCCTGCATCAGCACAAGAGATTATTGTAAAAAGTTATGACGATACATATTATAATAACGCAATAGGAAAAACGGGCTTAGAATTAAAGAAGGAACTGCATAATATTATTGATAATCATACAAAGTTATCATACAGTGCGGTTTGGGAAGCACTAAGAGATACTGATGAAGATCCAAATAATAAAAATAATGTGATACTCTTATATACTGGTCGTTCGCAAGGGAAGCTTACGAATGGATCAGGAGTAAATAACTGGAACCGTGAGCATGTTTGGGCAAAATCTCACGGTGACTTTGGAACGACTGCAGGACCTGGAACAGATCTACATCATTTAAGAGCGACGGATGTATCTGTAAATAGTTCACGTGGAAATCTGGATTTTGATAACGGTGGTGTAAATCATTCTGAAGCGACAGAATGTAAATATGATAGTGATTCTTGGGAACCTCGTGATAGTGTAAAAGGAGATATTGCTAGAATGCTGTTTTATATGGCTGTTCGTTACGAGGGGGACAACGGCGAAATAGATTTAGAACTAAATGAAAAAGTGAATAACAATAAAGATGCATACATGGGGAAACTATCTGTTTTATTAAAATGGAATGAACAAGACCCGGTCGATGATTTAGAGCGAAAGCGTAATGAAGTGATTTTTACAAAATATCAACATAACCGCAATCCTTTTATTGATCATCCTGAATGGGTAAATAAAATTTGGAACTAAGATTTTTAAAGGTATTATATTTTGATAAAAGGGATTGATCATTATGATCAATCCCTTCTTATATGTTTACTAGAATAAATGATTTTTATAGGATTGAAGAGGAGAATAGGATAGATATTTTATCAAGTTAAGTATATATGGGTATTTTAGTACGGTCCCCACTCAATATTCACCCCAACAATAAGAAAAACAAGTCCAATGATAAACCAAATGAATGCAAGTGGAGCCATGAATCGAATCCATTTGCCGTAAGAAATGCCGCTTGCTGCGAGAACGCCCATTAAAACACCGGAAGTTGGATTTAAGCAGTTGACTACACCTTCTCCAAGCATAACAGCCTGTACTGTAACTTGGCGTGTAATGTGCATGAAATCAGCTAATGGAGCTAATATCGGAATAAAAATAACCGATTCTCCTGTCCCGGATGAAATAAGGAAATGTAATGCGGCACTACTCACATACATGCCGATAACACCAAATACAGGGCTTTGTCCTTCGAGGGCTTGTGCGAGTTGGTTAACAATTGTATCAAGCAATTTTCCTTGTTCTAAAATGACTGAAATACAACGAGCCATTCCAACGATTAAAGCACCGTATATGAGATTTTGGCAACCTGCTAGAAAAGTAGAAGCGATATCGTTTGCTTTCATACCACCTATTATTCCCGCTGTAATTGCTATGAAAATAAAAGTAGCAGTCATTTCTGCGTCCGTCCAATGTAGACGAAAAGCGCCTATTAAAAATGCAATTAATGATAAAGCTGAAACGATTAAAATTAATTTATGACGTATCGTCCAAGGAACTTCTTTTTTCTCTGTTTCTTTTTCGCTTGAAAGAGCGTTACTTGGAAACCAGTTATCGCCAAGAATGCTTCCTTTATTCGATTTTTTCAAGCGCTTTACATACCAATTTATATAAAGGATAGTGGCAAGTAAAAAAGATATATAGATTGCGGTGCGTAAACCAATTCCGGAAAACATCGGAAGTTCTGCAATCTTTTGTGAAATACCTAAAGGTGAGGGAGATAAAATAGTAGCATTAAAGCCAGCATAAGTACCTAAATAAATAATTGCTACACCGACGATAGCGTCCCATTTTAATGTGCGTGCAACGATGATGCCGATGGGGATAAAACCGATAACTGAATTAACGATAATGCCAGTCGTTCCAAGAATAGAAAAAAGTGCGGCAACTATACAAATGAAAAGTAATTGCTGATTACGAAATTTGTTAATAACATGATAGATTAAACCGTCAAGGGCACCTGTTTTTTCAAGAATTGCAATAGCCCCGCCCGTAAATAAAATTAGAAAGATAATAGGAGCAGCAAGTGTCATTCCTTTTTCAATAGCGGTAAAAAAAGAAACAAATCCTACGGGTGATTGCGGAACAGAATGGTAGCTACCTGGTATTGTTGTTGTAACGGTCCCGTTTGTAACCCTTTTAAATTCTCCAGCAGGAACGAAATACGTAGCAATGGCGCAAAGTAAGGCAATAAAAAATAGTAGTACGTAAGCATCAGGCATTTTAAACTTTTGTTTACTAGATTGTTTTTTTGTCTCAGTTTGTATTTGCATAAAATCCCTCCTTCTTCACTTGGTTAATTTTTAATATTCTGAATTTAATCCGTGGAATAGATTATAATAAAGGTAGCTTCTTAAGGCAATAGTTTTTGTATCCTTTCCCGTACATACAAATTATTGCAATATTAGACAGGGAAACGAAAATAAGCCCAGAATATGTTATGTAGAAAGAAAAAGGAAAAGAGGGAACAAGATGTGGAAAACTACAGATCTATGTGATGAATTTGAAAAGGAATTACAAATATGTCGCCAGTCTTTTCAATCTTTTGGGAAGAAAGAACAATTCCACGGAAAAATTGCAACTGTAAAAGTGAAAGATGATAATGTACTAGTGAAGGAAGGATTGCAAACATTACCAGAAGAAACAGTATTAGTTGTTGATGGCGGAGCGTCTACTAACTGTGCGTTACTCGGTGATAATTTGGCAGCTATTGCGGAAGAAAGAAAGCTAGCAGGAATTATTGTGAATGGGTATGTTCGTGATTCTAGTGAACTAAAGAATATTAATATTGGTATTTTAGCGTTAGGAACGATGCCAAATAGAAGTGTGAAAGAAGGAAAAGGAGAACGGAATATTTCATTGCACTTTGGACAAGTGGATTGGAATCCAAATGAATATGTCTATGCGGATGAAGATGGCGTCATTATTAGTGAAAGGAGTTTACATAGTTAAGAGTTAATAAGTTATTATTCTTAGAAAATAAATCCGATAAAGCATGGACAAAATTCTTTGTCAATAGTAAAATAATACAGAAATTTAAAATTTACAGAATGTATAGGTTTATCGTTTTACGATAACTTAAATGGAAGTAAGTTGTGCCGAGAAAAGTGAATGTTATCACAATGATACGTTCATAAACAAAATTATTTTTCCTATACAAATATAGCCGCGAATAATGCGGGTAGGAGGTGTTGTACATTTTTGTTCGACACTTACAAAAAGAGAGTGTCAATCGCACGCCCTTGAAGGGCCTTTTTTTGTGTAAATGGTAGTAAGGGAGGAAATTTTGGGATGGCAATGTTGAAAAAGTGGCTGCTTACGTCGTTAATGGCAGTGACACTTGTATTTGTTTCTTTTGCGAATACAGTACATATTACGTTTGCTGAAGAAAATACAGCAAAACTTGCAATTATTGGGGAATCACAAAAAGGCATTATGTTATGTCCGAAAGAAGAGCAAATTAAAGATGGGGAAACAGCTTTAAGTTTGCTGCAAAAGGTCATGGGGGACAAGGTAGAATCTGAAACGATGTCGTTTGGAACATATGTAAAAGGCATCGATGGCTTAATGGCCGGGGCTACAAGTGGTTGGACATACGATGTAAATGATACATCTGTACAAGTTGGGGCAGATAGTTATAAATTAGAGTCTGGTGATGTTGTTGTATTCCGTTTTGTTTCAGACTGGAGCAATATGAGCCAGGAAACATTGAAAGAAACGTTAGATAAGTTCGGGACTTGTAAAACAGAAGAACCAAAGACGGATGATCCAAAACAAGAAAAACCAGAAGAGCCAAAGACGGATGATCCAAAACAAGAAAAACCAGAAGAACCGAAGACGGATGATCCAAAACAAGAAAAACCAGAACAACCAAAGACGGATAATCCAAAACAAGAAAAACCAGAAGAGCCAAAGACAGATGGTTCAAAACAAGAAAAAACAGATGGTACAAAAACAAATGATGAAAAACCAGAACAACCAAAGCAAGAGAACATTCAAGATCCAAGTGCACAATTAAACGAAGCCATTTCTAAAACATCAGATAAGATGTTACAAGATGGAATTGAAAGTGACTGGGTAGCTGTAGCGCTTTCTCGTTCTGGAAAGAATGTGCCAATTGAGGCAAAATTAAATTATGTTAAGTCAGTAACTGAAAAAGTAGAAAAGCGTATTAACCGTTTTTCAGCGACAGATTTAGCTAGAACAATTATTATGATGAATGCAATGAGTGCAGACCCTAAAAATGTAGGTGGACATAACTTAGTTCAAAAATTGTATGAGTCCGATAAAGTGAATTCTGTTACAGGTTATGCATTTGCTTTACTTGCATTTGATACGAAGAAGTATGAGATTCCAATTGAATCAAAATGGAACAGAGTTGCTCTAGTGGAAGCACTGTTAAATAATCAGCATACAGACGGTGGATGGACTTATAATAGTTCAGGTAGTAAAGATAGTGCTAGTAGCGTTGATGTAACAGGTATGGTTTTATCAGCATTAGCTCCTTATCAAGAGCGATCAGATGTGAAACCAGCTATACAAAAAGCTGTTGCGTATTTATATAACGAACAGCTGCAAAATGGTGGTTTTTCAGCTGATGGACAAGAAAATTCAAATAGTACTGCGCAAGCAATTATTGGATTATCGCTTGTTAAAGATGTAGATCAAAACCGTCTTCATAAGGCAATACAAAACCTATTATCATATCAACTTTCAAATGGTGAATTTAAATGGTTACCAAGTGATCAAAATGGTAACGGAATGGCTACAGAACAGGCTCTTTTAGCATTACTTCAATTTAAGGAAATGGGAAAATCTATTTATGATTGGTCTAATGTAGACGTTGGTGATGTAATTAAGCCAAAACCGATTGAAGAGCCAGAAAAGGTCGTTGAACCAGAAAATAATGTAGTAGAAAAAGAAGTTACTGAAGAACCGAAAGAACAAGACCAAGTACAACAAGAAACAAAAGATGAAAATCTAAAAGTAGTTGTAGATAACGAACCGGTTAAGAATAAAAAAATCGGAAACGGTAACAGTCTACCAAAAACAGGAGCATCTTCTCATAGTGCAGCAACAGAAGTAGGTATGGGTGTATTATGTATTGCTTCTGCATATGTATTATGGAGACGTAAAGCAGCTTAACAAAAAATTAGGAGCAATTATTTGCTCCTAATTTTCGTATGAAAGGTGAGAGATATGATGAGTAAGGTGAAATGGTTCATTTCTTTACTGCTTTCGCTCGGGCTACTTGCCGGATGTGAAGAGGCAGCTGTAAAGCCTGAGAAGAAGGTAGAACCGAAGCAAGAAGAGGTAGCGAAACAAGAAGAACAAAAAGATGAAGCGAAGCCGGAAGAAAAAACAGAAGAAAAGCAAGCTGAATCAGAGCAAAAGCAGCAAGAAGAGCAGAAAGAGAAACAAGAACAAAAAGTAGAAGAGAAGCCGAAAGAGGAAAAGCCGCAGGCACAACCAGAGGTAAAGAAAGAAGAGAAACAACAGGAACAACCGAAAGAACAGCCGGCTGTAATAAGCAACCAGAGCAGCAACCAGCACAAGAAGAGAAACAACAACCGAAAGCACCAGAAGTAAAAGAAGAAGCAAAGGTTGTGAATCAGCCGAAAGAAACACCGAAGCAGGAGCAAAAAGTTGATCCGAATAAAGCGGAGAAAACGATACCGACTCCGGCAGTACCAAAACCTGAACCACCAAAACCAGATCCAGTACCAGTACCGAAACCGCAAGCAAAACAAGTAACAATCTCGGTAAAAGGAAATAACGGATATATAATGGGTGCGAAAAAGATGGATGTACAAGAAGGTGATACAGTGTATAAAGTATTGCAACGTACAGGATTAGATGTTGATGCAAGCGGATCTAGAGATAGTATTTATGTAAAAGGTATTAATGATTTATATGAAAAAGATATTGCGGATACTAGTGGATGGAAATATCGTGTGAACGGTGCTTTTCCAAACCATAGTGCTGGTGTAGCTACGGTAAAACCAGGAGATACAATTGAGTGGGTATACGTATTACAATAAGAAAGGCATTCGGTAAAGGGCTATGAAAATAAGTTTTTCTTCTTTACATCCTTTTGTGAATTTTTTCTATTATATCGGGGTGATGATACTATGTATGATGTGTCTTCATCCTCTTTTTTTAATTGGAGCAATAGTATTAATTATTATGTTAAATGTGATGCAAGGAAATAGCGAAAAGATAAGAAAGATGCTACCGAGCACAATTGTTTTCTTTTTTATGGTAATTTTATTTAATTCGTTATTAACGCATAGAGGTCGAACTACGTTATTTTGGTTAGGTGATAGCCGTATTAAGCTTGAGGCGATTATGTTTGGAATAGTAATGGGGTTATTACTAGTTGCAGTTATGTTTACGTTTGCGTCATACAATGATATTATTTCCAGTCATAAATTTTTATATTTGTTTTCAAGAATTTCACCGAAAGTTGCATTGTTAACGATGATTACAGTGAGATTTGTTCCTTTGTTTATAAGGCGATTAAAGAAAATCACACTCGTCCAAAAAACGAAAGGTGTGCAGGTAGATTCAGGTTCGATAATAGAACGCGTCAAAAATGGTATGCAATTACTGCAAGTATTATTAATTTGTTCATTAGAAGATGCACTGCAAACGGCAGATTCTATGCAAGCTCGTGGATTTGGTGTAACGAAGCGTACGACGTATATTCGCTATAGAATGGAAAGGCGTGACTGGTATACGCTCAATTATTTAATCATTTTATTTATAGCTGCTATTATATGTAGTAATTATGGCGGAGGGAAATTGATTATTTATCCGAAAGTCGAATCGATTCTATTTCAACAATACGACGGGATGATGTTTGTCGTATTTACGATGTTTATTAGTTTACCAATCATAATGGAAGGGAGAGAATGGATATGGTGGCGCATGCAGAAATAAACAATTTATCATTTGTATATACTGATGAAAACGAATATGCGTTACAGCATATTTCTTTTTCTGTTCAAAAAGGTGAGTTTATTGCACTTGCTGGAGGATCGGGATCTGGGAAGACGACTTTATTAAAACATTTTAAAAAGGAGTTACTTCCAATTGGTACGCGTTCTGGAGAGATATTTTATGAGGGTGTTTTAATAGAGGAAGTAGCTGATTTGTTATCTGCCCAAGAAATTGGGATGGTATTTCAAAACCCAGAAAACCAGATTGTTATGGATACAGTGATTCAAGAATTAGCATTTTCTTTAGAAAATATCGGATTACCATCACATATTATTCAAAAAAGAATAGCAGAGCTTATTAGCTTTTTAGGATTTCAAGATTTATTGCATCAATCTGTTCATACGTTATCTGGTGGGCAGAAGCAGCTTGTCAATTTAGCTGCGGTATTAGTTATGCAGCCAAAATTGCTATTATTAGATGAACCGACAGCGCAGTTAGATCCAATCGCTGCAAAAGAGTTTTTAGGATTATTAAAACGGATTAATGAAGAACTTGGAATTACGATTATTTTAAGTGAACATCGTTTAGATGAAGTTATCCCGCTTGCAACACGCGTTGTTTGTATGGATAATGGCCGTATTATGTATGATGGTAGTCCTAAATTTGTTATTACGGATATGTGGGGAGTAGAAACATTCCGTCCATTTATTCCGCAAATTCCAAGGCTATTTTTAGAGTGGAATGTGAGAGATATTCCGTTTACAGTGCGAGAGGCGCAAATGAAAATGAATGATTTTGCAGCGATATCATATGTAAATGAGCCAATAGCACAAAGTGAAAAGCAAGAGGTAATTTTAAGCGCAGAGCATATTTCGTTCCAATATGAAAAAAATAGTCCGCTTATTTTACGTGATTTATCAGTTTCGATTGAAAAAGGAAAATGGGTAGCGCTCGTTGGGAAGAACGGTACAGGTAAGTCTACACTGTTAACGATTTTAGCAGGATTACAAAAAGCGAGAAGAGGGAAAGTAAAGTGGAACGGAAAAGTAATACATAAAATTGATTCGAAAGAACGGTTTAAAAGTATTGGGTATGTATCGCAGCATCCGTATTATCATTTTACATTTGATACAGTGTGGGAAGAAGTGTATGAACGTGCACGTGAATTATATGGAGAACAAGGAAGAAAAATTGCAGAAGAGATGTTGAAAAAGTTTTGGTTACATGCGCTTAAAGAACGCCATCCGCACGATTGTAGCGGAGGAGAGCAACAATTACTTGCATTATGTACAACGTTATTATCAAAGCCAACGCTATTATTACTTGATGAACCGACAAAGGGGTTAGATCCATGGAAGAAAGAAAGAGTTGGAGAACTATTTAGGAAGCTACAAAAAGAAGGTACAACAATTGTAATGGCAACGCATGATATTGAGTTTGCAGCGAAATACGTTGATCAATGTATGATGTTATTTGATGGAACAGTCATTATGAATGATGCACCGAAAGAATTTTTTAGCGGCAACTTCTTTTATACAACATCTATTAACCGATTCATTCGAAAAGAATTGCCATATGCATTAACGTGGGAGGATGTGTACGAAGCTTGTCCAAACGATATGTTGCATTCATAATATGTATCTTTGCAGTAATAATCGGCACATTACTCTTTACGACACTTGTCATGGACGGTTATTACATGTTAAGTAGTTTGTTTATATTAGCGGTTATTATGTTACCTTTCTATATCCGTTTTGAAAGAAAGGTGTTTGTTTCACGTGAAATTGTTCTCGTTGCTGTATTAGCAGCAATTGCAGCAGTAAGCCGGGTGCCATTTTCTATTTTACCAAGTGTACAACCAACTTCTTTTGTCATTATCGTTTCTGCAATTGTATTTGGAAGTGAAACTGGTTTTATGATTGGTGCTACAGCAGCAATCGTATCTAATATTTTTTTAGGACAAGGTCCATGGACACCGTGGCAAATGTTTTCGTGGGGTATGATTGGTTTTATAGCAGGTTTACTTCGTAATACATGTTTTATGAAAAAGCTATGGGGAAGACTTCTTTACGGAGTAATTGTTGGCTTTTTATTTGGCTGGATTATGAATTTCTGGGGCCTTCTCGGTTTTATACGAGAAGCAACGTGGGAAACTGTCATTTCGTATTATATCGCAAGTTTTTACTTTGATTTGAGCCATGCGATTTCGAATGTTATTTTCTTACTACTATTTAGTACATCTTGGATTACGATTCTTACAAGATTTAAAAAGAAATACGGTATATTAGATGAGCATAACGTGACATAGAAAAGCATACTCATATAAGGTAGGGTCGCGACTTACATATTCGTTTGCCTCTTTCATGCTTCTTACATATTGTAAGGAGCATTTTTTTGTCAAAAAATTGATTTAATATGCATCCGTTATTATATAAAATTATTTGTATAATGGTAGGTGAGAACTTTTTTCAAAAGTGAGGTGTATAGTTAATGAAGTTAGTTATTCCGAAGCAACATGGTGCATGGGCCATGCTTGTTATTCCTTTTTTATTAAGTGTCATACTTGGGAAACCTACTATTTATCATATTCCATTGTTTTTAGCGTGGTTTTTTATCTATTTAGCCACGTATCCATTTCTTACGTACATAAAGCAAAGACGAAAAAAAGAGTTTTTACAAGCTGCCATTGTTTATTTCATTATTGCGTTCCTATTTGGGATGATTTCTTTATTATATGAGTGGCGAATTCTTTTATTCGTAATAGTAATGATTCCATTATTTATAGTGAATATGTATTACGCCCGTCAAAAAAATGAAAGAGCACTATTAAATGATATTTGTGCAATCATTGTGTTTTGTATCGGTGGGTTAATTAGTTATTACTTTTCAATGAAGCAAATCGATTATACAGCATTATTCATTGCACTTATTTCATTTTTATACTTTTTAGGTAGTACGTTCTATGTGAAAACGATGATTCGTGAAAAAAATAACCCGAAGTATCGTCTTATATCTTGGGGATATCATATCTTATTAACGATAATCATATTTGTGATTAATCCGTGGTGTTCTCTTATTTTTATACCAAGTGTCATTCGAGCAATTGTGTTGTATGGCAAAAAAATTTCTATTATAAAAGTAGGAATTTTAGAAATTGCTAATTCTGTATATTTTTTAATCATAACGGCAATAATTATGAAGTATGCCATTTGAAAAAACTTCCCATCTATTGATGGGAAGTTTTTAATCTTTTTCTAAAATGTGAACGGTGTACTCACAACGTTGAATAGCTTGTTCAACAGCATAAAGTGATTGTTCAATACGAGCGCGATTAAAATCTTTTTCAACTGTTTCGAGCGCTTCTTCTAAACAATTTTTAGCTTCTTGTAATGATTGAAAAGAATCTTGTACATATCCGCGAGCATTTTGATGCATTTCATAATCCTCCTTGCATGTTCGTATATGGGTAGTATGAACAGTAAGGAAGAAAATATAATTTGTTATATTTATTATATTTGTTTGACAATTAAAGTGGAATTACGTATAGTAAGAATTAAGTGAATATTTTCTTATCCAGAGAGGTGGAGGGACTGGCCCGATGAAACCCAGCAACCGCGATGCAGGTGCTAATTCCAGCAGAACATATTTGTTCTGGGAGATAAGACGAAGATATATACGTAACTTCTTCTTATCGGAGAGGTTTTTTTATTGCAAAAAAACCGATTACGAAAATTTATATTAAGAAGAAAGGGGTTGCGCATTACTGTGACACTCGAAAAATACGTAAAACTGCGTAGTACAGTTTATGAATATATGATAGAGCAAGATAAGCCGATATCATTGTTAGATATTCAAGAACATATCGTTTCGCATCATGAAGGAAAATTCACGAAAAAGATGTTGCATCAATTTTATTTATCAAGATTATTAGACGAACTAAAACTGGATGGGAAAATTACATTAGCTGATGAATATCTCTATGCTGAAAAAGGGGTATTGTATAAGGCGAGAAAAGGGAGCTAAGCTCTCTTTTTTTCTTAAAATAACGGAGTATGTAGAGTAAAAGACTGCTAAAGCAGCCTGATACAGGGAATGGTGTTGAGTGTGTAGTGTCAAAAATTGAATGTGCCTGAAAGAGGCAATTCATATCGGCTGCAAATGAAAAGAGACACCTTCGCCGAATAGGTGTCAGTCATTTTGTCATATAGACTTGCTATTTGACAGTTATTAGAATAACATGCAGGGGCTCTAGAAGTCAAAAGGGAATTAAAGGAAGAGGTGTTGTTATGTATGCTTATTTAATAAAAGAACTATATAGGCATATTCCGAAATATATTATTGATAGAGGATATAAATATTATGAAGATGGACATGTAGAAGATGTTGAAGTACATGATAATAAAGTATTTGCTTTTGTGAATGGTAATGCAGGAAATTATGAAGTCGTTATCGACCTCAAAGATTTTTCAGAAAGTAACTGTGAGTGTCCCTATGAAAATTATTGTAAACATATGGCGGCAGTTGTTTATGATATTCAAGGCACTGGTGAGAGTGCAGTTAAAGAGAAACTGAAAGATTTAGAAAAGGAAGAGTTACTTACTGTATTAAACCGTTTATTACAAAGTTCGAAAAACGTGCAAATTGTAGAGAAGTTGTTAAAGAAGGGGAAACTTTAACTTATAGAGGGAGTTGTTATGTAGTGAATGTACTAATTGTATACGCTCATCCTAATCCTTCAAGTTTTAACGCGGCGATTTTAAATCATGTGCAAAAAGGACTACAGGAAACAAATCATTCAGTTACCGTACTTGATTTATACAAAGAACAATTTGATCCAGTCCTCGTATTTCATGAAGAGAAGAAAAGACGTGATTTAGTAAATGAAGAAGAAACAGCTCGGTACAGAACGTTAGTAGAAGAAGCAGATACACTTTTATTCATCTATCCAATATGGTGGTGGGGGATGCCAGCAATTTTAAAAGGATTTATCGATCGTATTTTCGTAGCTGGATTTGCTTATAAATATGAAGGGGTTCTGCCGAAAGGATTATTGCAAGGGAAAAAAGCGTGGGTTATTAATACGTTAGACTCGCCTCTATGGTACGTCGCATTGTTATATCGATCAGCAGATTGGATTATGATGAAGAGAGGTGTTTTACGTTTTTGTGGCATTCGCGATATAAAACGGTCAGTGTTTCAATCTGTGAAAACGAGTAAAGTATCAAAGCGTGAAAAATGGTTATTACAAATAGAAGAAAAGGCTCGTACATTATGAATGAAGTCGACCGTATTATAAACTGTGTTCAGTATGATGGCGAACTTTTTCGGAAGTATGTTACGCGTTTACTTCAATTGAAAAAATGCAGCGATACATTTCAACAAATTCAAATTGAGTTAAGAAATGACTACTTGATAAGAGGAATTTGTGAAAGAGAAGTTGATGAGGTAGTACGGGGAAGTAAAGAATATGAAATGCATTTTCTTCCTAAAGTATTACAGTGGAATTTTTTGAGGGAAAATCCATATCTAATTGAAAAAGTGTGTGAAGATTTTTTTGCGTTTGAGGCATTACATCTTAAGGACGTAGAGTGGAATACAGTTATAAATTGCATGTGAAATAAATGATTTATTATGTAAAAAAACTAGTATAAAAATAGCTTTTCGTTTAAATAAATAAGAAGTATAGACTAAATGATAAAACCCGCATATAGTAAGTTCACAACACAAAATCCCATAATGTCACGAGCACCTAAACCAGCTATCGCTAATGCTGGTAATGCCCAGAAAGGTTGAAAGGAACGGTATTTGAATATTGATCTAGTTGATTAATATGCAGCAAGTGCAAAAGGATTTTATTTTCTTTTGTGGAATGTTATTTATATTTACCTTATTAAAATTTAGAAAGGAGAATATTTATGAAACATTCTTTAATGGAGACAAATTCAGAACCAGAAAAGAAAGAATCGTTGCTTACACGATGTGCAAATATATTTTCGAGATGGTCTCAGAAATATGTCCCGGATGCCTTTGTTATTGCAGTGCTGCTCACTTTATTTACTTTCATTATAGCTTTGTTGATGAATCCCTCAAATCCGTACAAAATCGTAAAATCTTGGGGGGATGGGTTTTGGACTTATTTAACGTTTACAATGCAAATGGTATTGCTAATGGTTACAGGGATGACGTTAGCTTCTGTCCCGTTTATTAATAGAGCCTTGCAGTCTGTTGCAAAGTTAGCCGATACACCTCAAAAGGCCTATACGATGACATTTTTGATCAGTGCAATTGCATACTATATCAATTGGGGTCTAGCCGTAGTTGTGGGAGCTATCATTGCAAAGGAAGTAGCAAAAAAGAATGCGAATGCACATTTTCCATTACTTGTAGCAGCTGCTTATGCTCCGACAGCCTTATATAGCGCAGGTCTCTCCAGTTCTATTGGCCTGACAATTGCCACAAAGGATCATTTTCTTGTAGATATGATTGGAATTATTCCTACCTCACAAACAATCTTTAGTTACTCTACTTTAATTATTTTTTTCACTCTATTCATCACGATGCCAATTATTATTGTACTTATGGCTCCTAAAAGTGGGATTATCAGCTATAAAGCAATCGAAACTGATACAAATTCTTTTGTAAAACCTCCTCAAAAAAGTTTAACTCCTGCGGAAAAACTGGAATGGACACCAGTTTTAGGAATAATATTAGGCGCAATCGGCACGTTGTATTGTGTTTATGAATTCATGAACGGTCATAGTTTAGATTTAAATATCATTAATTTGTTTTTCTTGTCACTTGGTTTGCTCCTACATGGTTCTCTTGGTAACTTTGCACAAGGATTCAAAGAATCTGCGCAATCCATTTCTCCAATTATCTTACAGTTTCCATTTTATGCAGGGATTATTGCTGTTTTAGGTAGTTCAGGTTTGGGAAGCTCAATCATTGAATGGATGGCATCCATTGCGTCAAAGGATACATTTGATATATTTACATATTGGTCAGCCGGGTTGGTAAACTTATTGGCGCCATCTGGCGGGGGGCAATGGGCTTTACAAGGACCACTGCAGGTCCCGGCAGGATTGAAGTTAGGTGTAGATCCGGCTACTATCGCTATGGCGGTAGGTTGGGGGGACGCATGGACAAATTTGATTCAGCCGTTCTGGGCATTACCTCTTTTAGGTGTGCTGGGATTGAAAATTAAAGACATTATGGGTTATTGTTTCATTCTTTGCATTTGGGTTGGCATAGTTACAAGTTTATTGATGTTATTTGTATATTAGCTTTAATAGGAATGCCAATACTATCAAGTAATACTATTAAAATGAAAAAACCTATTCTTTCTATAAATATATAGGAAAGGATAGCGTTTTTTTATGTCTATTCTTGTATCTGATGAATTACAATTATTTGTTTAAGAATTTTAAAGATTGTTATCTCCAAATATCTTACGAGAGATTACTAGGGATGTTGGTTTTGTGCAACAAACAGATAGGTACCAAGCAAGTATTTAGTTACTTTATATGCTTGGATGAGTCAAAATACCACTAAAACTTCTTTCACATGTATGGAATGTACGGTTTTTTATCCACAAGCTGTTCTTTATCAAGCTCAGCATGATGATCACCATTAACATTATGGTTGAAAGTATACAATATGGTATGGCAGAACCGAGAGTGTTGGAAGTACTACGAGAACTGTTGGACATTATTAATAAGCGACAATAAAAATTTTTTCCTGAACGCAAGAGGAGTTTTTTATTGGGAATAGTAAGGATGAGGGGAGGTGCATTACATATGGGAAAAGGTAGAAGTAATAATGCAGGTAAAAAGCAACCAAATTTCGATGATTCATCTAATTTCGCTAAACAAAGCCAACCGACAGAAAAGAAGAAGAAATAAAAAAAAGGATCTCTCTATATCAAGAGAGATCCTTTTTTACTATATTGACGTTTTAGCACAACAGATCGAGTGTTCAATTGAATAGTCATAACTGTGCAAGGTTTAAACTCCTGCTTCCACTACTGTGGAAGCTTTTCTAAATGATGTGCAATATCAATATACATATTTGAATAAACCGAATGTATTTCATTACTTGGCGTTGCGTTAGAAGAGAAATGAACGATTACCATATTGGCTTTCGGATCGATGTAAAGTGTTTGTCCGTAACTACCTAACACTTCGAAAGCACCTTGTTCATTGTGGGGAATCCACCATTGATTATGATAAGAAATAGAAGCGCCACTACTAATTTCAAGTTCACCTTCTTGTACATTTTTTACACTTTCTGTAATAGAAGAAGGGAGAATTTGTTTTCCGTTATATTCCCCGTTGTTTAATAGTAATTGCCCAAATCTCGCCATATCTCTAGCAGTTGCATTTAATCCAGCACTAGCTTGTTCTACTTTTGTTTCATCTGTAACGTAATACGCGTTTTCTTCCATACCAATTTGAGACCAAATTCGTTCACTTACATTTTCAGCTAGTGATTTACCAGTAATAGTTCTAATAATCCAAGCGAGCGTTTCTGTTGATCCGTTATTGTAAGAAAAGGAAGAACCAGGCGGTGCAGTTTCTTCGGCTTCCCGTAACATATCATAAATTTTCATCGGACCGTCGTAATTTTTGCCGCGGGGTAAAATATTGCTAGCTAAATATAATTGTGCATCTTGATTTTCTAGCCCAGGTTGCTCATATCCATGAGTAGGATATTCAGCTGAAACTTGCATGTCCATTAATTGCTGAAGTGTGGCATTACCGAACGGTGTGTTTTTTAATTCTTTTATGTAAGTGTCAGCTGTTTTTTCTAAGTCAATACGTTTTTCTTCAGCGAGAGATTGTATAATTGCCCCGGTAAAGACTTTTGCTAATGATGCCATACCATGAGGTTCATTCTGTTTATACCCATTGAAATATCGTTCGTAAACAAGTTGCCCATTATGTACAACGACAAAAGCATCTGTTTTGTTATCGTCTAAAAGTTTTTTTAGAGGAGTTGTATTTCCGAATCTACGCTCCACAGCAAAATCGTCTAAGTTTTGCAATGCGGAAGGGAAGTGAGCAATTTGGTCAGGATTGTTTTTTACGTTATTAACTAAAGTGAATTCTTTCATATGGGTATATGACCAACGTAAGTAAGGGTCATTTAACCAGTTTTCTTTTGTCACATTATGTTTTGATGGGGTCGTTTTATTTTGTTTGAAGTAAGTAAACCCAAGCCCTGTAATTACAAATATGAATGTTAGTATAAGTAAGAGTAGGGGAGATCTTTTTAGTTTCATATATGGCCCTCCTTTTTATTTCTACTATAAGTATACGCTCGTCTTGAAAGAAATACAAAATAAGGAAAGTAAACGGGGAAGTTTACTTTCCTTATTAACGTTAAGCGGAAATTTTTCCGTCTGTAGGTTGTTTCTTGAATTTTTGTTTTCGTCCGTGTAATCCATAATATAAAAGTAAAGTGAACGCAACGATAATAGCTGCGATAAAATACATATTATGATAACTGGATTTCGCTGCGACAATACCTAAAATGAAAGAACCAAAACCAATACCACTATCAAAGAATGAGAAATACGTAGCTGTCGCAGAACCACGTCTATGGTTTGGAGCGGCAGAAATCGCAATCGTTTGGAAACTCGGAATTAATGTCCCGTAACCTAAACCGATTAGCATACCTGCGCCAAGGAACCAAAATGAAGTTTGTGCTTGGCTTAATATGAACATTCCGATTGTGAAAATAATGATAGCAGGGTAAACGAGTACATTTTCACCGAAGCGATCAAAAATCTTTCCTGTAAATGGACGAGAAATGACAACAACAAGTGCGTATAAAATAAAGAAGTAACTTGCAATTTCACTTAAACCGAGTTCTTTCGCATAAATAGGAATAAAGGATAAAATACCACTATAAGAAAAGGCTAAAACAAATCCTGTAAGTGCAATTGGAATAGAAGATGGTTCGATTAAGTCTTTCCATTTCATTTTTTCACGTTTTTGTTTGCTAACAGGTGCTTCGTGAGGAATATCGACAAGTAGCCCTAATAAAAATGCAAGTAATGAAAATACGGAACAAACGATAAATAACACAGTAAACGAAAAATGAGAAATAATTGTTAAACCTAAAAAAGGACCAATTACCATCGGTAGACTCATAAATACGCCGAAATATGCAAGTGCTTCGCCTCGTCGATGAGCTGGCGCAACATCAGTTACGATCGTACCAGTAGCTGTCGTTGCCATCCCGAACCCAATACCGTGTAAGAAGCGAAGGGCAAGTAATAAGAATAAACTTTGCGCACTGAAATACATAACAGTAGCGGCTAAAAATAATGAAAGTGAAATAAATAATATTTTCTTTCTTCCTAAATCATCGAGCCATTTTCCTGTGAATGGTCTACATAAAACAGAAGAAATAAGAAACACAGTTGCAACTAAACCAATTTCCTCAGGTTTTCCTTTTAGGCCGTCTATTACATAGACAGGCAGAGTAGTCATAAGCATGTAAAACGTTAAGAAGAGAAATAGACTACTAAAACAAGTTCCGAGGAAATCCTTCGTCCAAAGTTTCTCACTTTGCATCGTCATCCCTCCAATTTAATCTAAATTTTTAATAATTTGTTGTAACACTTGAAATGCTTGATGTAAATCATCTTCGTTAATACCTTCTAGCGTTTTTTCTTCGAAAGTATCAACTTCTTCTTGCCATATTGGAATCATCTTTATCGCTGTTTCGGATAAAGAAATGAGCTTCTCACGGCGATCTTTACCTTCTGTACGAATAATCCATCCCATCGTTTCCATACGTGTTAACGTACGAGTCATCGTTGGTGATTCAACATTTAAATACTGGCACAATTCTGTTTGCGTACAAGAACCAGTTTGATTAATGCGGAAAATAACAGCCCATTGCGCACTAAATAACCCTGTTGGAGATACACGTTCATTAAATTTCTTCGTAAACTTTCGAGAAGTCTGGCTGACGATGTGAAAAAAATGTTGTTTTTCGTCCATGTATTTTGATCCTTTCAAATTAGTTACCTAGCTAACTATATACTTTTTTATAATAATTGTCTAGTAATAGACATGTTGATTTATGTAAAAAATTCTTATAGGTTTTATGTTGCGAACGTACATTCTACGTGCTATTCTTTAATTAAGTAAAGAATTTTCTTTCTATTAAATAGAATGGGGGAACTTGTGATGATTAAGCCTGCAACAATGGAGTTTGTTTCACTATCGAACGGAGAAACGATTGCATATCAGGAAGTTGGAAGGCGAAATACAGATATTCTTTTACTCATTCACGGGAACATGACATCGTCACAACATTGGGATTTAGTTATTGAAAAGTTGCAAGATCAATACCATATTTACGCTCTTGATTTAAGAGGGTTTGGACAATCAACGTATAATCAGTCCATAGATTCATTACAAGACTTTGTAGAAGATATAAAATTATTTATCGACGAGTTAAAGCTAGAGAAATTCTCATTAATGGGCTGGTCAATGGGCGGTGGCGTTGCGATGCAATTTACAGCGAACCACCCAACTTTTGTAGAAAAGTTAATTTTAGTAGAATCAGTAGGAATGAAAGGTTACCCAATCTTTAAAAAAGATACGAATGGGCAGCCGATTGTATCAAGTTTAGTAAAGACGAAAGAAGAAATTGCACAAGATCCAGTACAAATCGCTCCAGTATTAGACGCGATAAAAAATATGAACAAACTATATTACCGTACAGTATGGAATCTATTAATATATACACATAATCAACCTGAACCGGACCGTTATGAAAAGTATTTAGATGATATGTTAACGCAACGTAATTTCGTAGATGTGAATTATGCGCTCATTACATTTAATATTTCAGATGAACATAATGGGGTTGTAGAGGGAAGTAAACAAATTCATCGTATTAAAGCGCCAACACTCGTCATACAAGGCGATAGAGATTATGTCGTTCCGCAAGTAGTCGGTGAGGAATTAGCGAAACATTTGCCAAATGCAGAGTTGAAGGTATTAGAAGATTGCGGACACTCGCCGTTTATTGATTGTTTAGATGTATTTATAAAACATGTAGAGAATTGGTTAGAACAGAAATAATCCCCGAAATGAACAGTATTGCATATACTATAACATTTGTATGTATAAGGGGAGATTATCAATGCATAAACCATCCTTAATCGCTTATTCGCCATATAATCATCATATCTATACAAAAATAATGATAGATCCGATGTATATGCAAGTTTCACCAGCTGTAGTTCCTTTACAGATGCAGCAGCCACTAACAGCTCATATGCAACATTACTTATATGGACCTTCATTTTATGAAAATCCATATTTTAAACACTTTCATTACAATGTGAAAGCGCAAGTTTGGGAAGGATAGGATAACAAGCTAAAAGGTTCATTCTTTTAGCTTCTTTTTTATTATGAATATTCGTACACGCATTTGCAGAAACAGTTTATAATGAAAAGTGGAAGTGTGAGAAGGAGAGGGAAAGGGATGTCAATGCGTTTTACTTTTTGGATTATGGTTGGGATTGTAGCAATCTCGGGTTTATCACAAGGAATGCTCTTACCTGCCATTGCAATGATTTTTGAACAAGAAGGGGTTAGTTCAAGTATTAATGGTATTCATGCGACGGCATTGTACATTGGGATATTAGTTATTTCGCCGTTTCTTGAAAAACCGATGCAAAGGTTTGGAATGAAGCCGGTTATTGTTATAGGTGGGTTTCTCGTTATTATTTCATTATTCTTTTTTACACAAACATTTTCATTTTGGGTATGGTTTATCCTTAGATTTCTAGTTGGAGTCGGAGATCATATGCTTCATGTCGGAACACAAACATGGATTACGACAACATCGGACCCAAGTAAAATAGGGAGACAAGTATCGATATACGGTGTATTCTTCGGAATTGGTTTTGCCGTTGGTCCGTATTTAGCAAGCACTGTACAGTACGGTCTTGCAACACCATTTATTATATCTACTATACTTTGTCTAATAGGTTGGCTGTTACTACTTCCAACAAAAAATGCATTCCCAGCGCAAGATGAAAGAGAAGTGAAGAGTGAATCATCATTTTCTCGTTATAAACAAGTTGTTGGATTAGGATGGATTGCACTGCTGGGTCCACTTGCATATGGCGTACTTGAAGCAATGTTAAACAGTAACTTACCAGTATACGCACTTCGTAAAGGGTGGTCTGTTTCAGATGTATCCTTCTTATTACCAGCATTTGCAGTTGGGGGTATTATTACACAAATTCCGCTCGGTATATTAAGTGACAAATACGGAAGGGACCGTATATTAACGTGGACGTTTAGCATAAGTACGGGCATTTTTCTACTTGCCGCCGTATTTGATCAATATTACTGGATTGTCTTTGCCTGCATGCTTTTAGCGGGTATGGTTATTGGATCGTGCTTCTCTTTAGGGCTTGGATTTATGACTGACTTATTACCGAGACATTTACTACCGGCAGGTAATATATTATCCGGAATCGCTTTTAGTTTAGGAAGTATTATGGGACCTGTATTAGGCGGCGTATTTATAGAAAAAATACAGTATACAAGCTTTTTTATTGCGGTTATGATTATAAAGGGAATTCTCGCAATGTTATATATGGTCTACATGAAAAATCAATTCGCATCAAGAAAAATAGAAAGTAGGTTAGGGCATGACAAAACAACCTAATAAAAAGAAATTTGAAGTACTTGAAAATGAAACAATTACAGACTGCTTAGCACGTATGGAACAAGAAGGCTACGCTCCGTCTCGTCGTATGGAAGAGCCAATCTTTCATGAAGTAAAGAAAGACGGCAAAACAGTAGTTGAGCCGTGCGGTAGGAAGATTGTTTTTGAAGGGAAATTGAAGTAATCCAATAACAAATTCTCTTTATAGTATAGAGCCATCCAATAGTTGGGTGGCTTGTTTTTTTATTAATCAATGAAGGAATTGAATAGAATGAATCTCTCGTTCATTTCTCCTAATGGGCTTCTTTATATGGGACAAAAGATTGCTACTTTTTTCGTATATTGGTAAAATAAGTTCTTGGGTCTTACTTATTGTTAGCGGTATAATGTTTGTCGCTTGAATGAAAGAAATTAGTTACAAAAATTTCGCACTATGCAAAGGGGTACAGCAACGATCCCTTTTTTGGAGGCACTTTAAACATAAAGCGAGAGAAGAGGCTATATGAACGATTCTCCTATCTTGTTTAAATATTAAACGAGTTATTGCAATTGGAATAGGTATATCAAACTAGTCGACATCCTGATGGATTATGTTTTTCTAGTAATCTATTACTTCTGATGGAATCGATAGATTGCTAGAAAGCGGAAAACAATTATTAGTATATTCCGAAGCAGGTGTAACAGAGTGTCCTTCCATAATTAAGGGTAAAACCAAAATACGTTGTTTTAAAGAATGATTTGTTAGAACTGGTTATAAGGAATAAAACAGAAAAGAGGATCACATGTTAGATACTTTACAGAGAAGTAAAAAGTTTTTTTTAGTATGTCTTATTTTTTTAGTGCTTTTAACCGCTTGTGGTAATACAGATGTTAAGACATCTAAAGCTTCATTACCACCGGCTGAATCCAATATAGATACATCATTAAAAGCACCAAATTGGGTAGAGAAAAGTCCTATCCAACAGTCTCCTAATTTTACGGAAGATAAAAAAGTACAATCGGTTGTGAATTTAATAGCAACGGGTGATAATTTATATCATGACGCAGTAATTAAAGATGGCAAACAAAAAGACGGTTCATATGATTATAATTATATTTATGAAAATATCAAAAAAGCTGTTAAATCAAGTGATCTTGCTATAGTGAACCAGGAGACTCCGATTGCCGGAAATAATTTAAAAGTACAAGGATATCCGACTTTCAATACACCTGAAGAAGTAGGCCAATCTTTAGTGGACACTGGATTCAATATAGTGACGCAAGCGACAAATCACGCTATGGATATGGGTATTAAAGGTGTTGCGAATACAAGAGAATACTGGAAAAAATATCCGGATGTTATCCCAGTAGGTATTAATGAGAGTAAAAACGAGCGTAATGAAATAAAAACGATTACAAAAAATGGTATTCGTTTTGCGTTACTAAATTATACATATGGTACGAATGGAATTAAAATTCCAGCTGATAAGTCTTGGGCTTTAAATTTAATTGATAAAAAAGCGATACAAAATGATGTGGAAAAGGCAAAGAGTAGCTCTGATATGGTGATTGTTATGGTGCATTGGGGAGTAGAATATACCTCAACACCTTCAAAGCAACAAAAAGAAGTTGCTCAATATTTAACAGATTTAGGTGTAGATGTAGTAATTGGAAATCATCCACATGTAATTCAACCAATTGAGTGGAAACAAAATAAAGATGGACATGAAACGCTAATCTATTATTCTCTTGGAAATCTTATTTCTGCGCAAGAAAAATTAGAAACATTGGTTGGAGGATTATCTTATGTACAATTTGTTAAGTATGAAGATAAAACTTTTGGTATACGACAAGCGGCAATCGTACCGACAGTAACCGACTATGCTGATGGTAAGAAACAATTTAAAATTCAATTTTTAAAAGATTATTCGGATGAAAATTCTAAAAAACATGGAATTAAAAAATTTGTCGGCCCGGTTTCTTTGAAGGATTTCAAGGAGATTCCTAGAGACGTGTTGGGAAATTGGTATAAAGACTAATAAACAAAAAGGGAATGAGATACAATTAAAAAATTTATAATTTTAGCATTGGTATTAGCAATGGGATGGAGTCTTGCTGCTTGTAGTGGAAAGCAAACATCTCAGGCAACTACTAATAATAACGATAAAAATAAAAATGAAATACATGCGAAGAAAAAAGATGTTTTACCTATCTCTGATGTTAATGATTGGAGAATTATCCTTGTAAATAGAGAGCATATGTTATCAAAGGAACTAGGAATTGAATTAACAAGTATCACCCAAAATGCGAAGCCAAATATGAAAATAGATAGTAGAATTGCAACTTCCTATCAGGATATGGTAGCAGCTGCAAAAAAAGAGGGAATCAATCTTTATTTAAGATCAGGTTATCGAGCTATAAAATTACAACAAACTTATTATGATGCTTCAGTTAAAAGCTATAAATCTCAAGGTTTGTCGGATAAAGAGGCTAGTGCTAAGGCATTGGAATATCTTCAGTATCCTGGTGCAAGTGAACATCATACTGGATTAGCGTTAGACATTATTTCAGTTGAATGGCAAAATACTGTAGAAGATTTAAATGCAAAATTTGAAACTACCGATGCATTCAAATGGTTAGATAAGAATGCTGCAGAATATGGGTTTACTCTCCGCTATCCAAAAGATAAAGAGAATATTACTGGCATTAAGTATGAGCCATGGCACTATCGTTATGTAGGAAAAGAAGTTGCCGTTTATCTAAAAGAAAAAGGGTTAACTTTAGAAGAATATAACGAAAAAATTAAGTCTGGTAAGTAAAAATATGCTTTAATTTTATTAAATATTATGCACTGCTACAAGAAAAGGTGAATCTGAGGATGTGTTAACCTTCCACCTAGTATTGTAAAAACTGAGTATGATAATTTGAGCACGTACGAACCAGTTATCGTGTAAAAAGATGTATGTATTAAGAAATTAAAGTTAAGGATCTGATATTCATATCAGATCCTTTTTCTATTGTTCTTTAAAGAGCGACTGAGCCAAAATATTGGAATGAATATAGAAACAAAACAGCCCAAGAAATAGTATAACGAATCAGGGAGCCTACTCGTACGCTTCATTGGGATTATCCAGAAATAGTTGTTGATGAAATAAGAAAGAACTGGTCTTACTCTCAAGCAAGGATTTAATACGAATGAATTGGATAAAAGGTAGTAATAAAAAACACTGCGCCTGGCAGTGTTTTTTATTATTTCTGCACATAAATACATAGTCATATTGATTAAAGTTTCACTTTATTGAAGAAAAATGCGAAAGCCATTCATAAAATATGGAAATGTTAAAATCCCTTTGATAAAATAGCAATATGTAAAAATAATTATTTGTTAATTCTTAATGTAATGAATATTCATGTTTAAATATACGAATTTAACTACATAGTTATTGCGCTAAAGGGGGAGAAAGATGTTAGATGAATTGTACAATGCTTTTTTAAATGCGTCTGGTTTTACAGAAAGTGCGAGGAAACGAGATCGGTATGATGATTTACATGATTATTTAAAAGATAAAGAAAGAGAGTTAAAGCAATTCATTCAAGATGCTGAATCAGCGAAGAGAGATTATGAGAGTAAAAGTAATGGTTTAGAAGCTAATAAAATTCCGGCAGTTGAATTTGAACAAAAACGTCATGAAAAGGATGAAGAATTACATACATTAGTATCCTATTTTAAAAGTGCATTAAGCGATGTTGGATCTGCAAAAAGTACAGCTTATGCAAAGTATTTGGAATATAAAGCGAAAGCAGAATCGGAGAAAGCGTCAGCATACGCTGCAGCGACCAAGGCTTTTGAAGAAAAGAAAAAGGAATTTGAAAAACTTATCCATTAAGCATACAAAGAATGGAGGGAACCAACATGAGTGGTAAAGAGGTTGAAATTATAGGAAGTAACACTGCAAGTGCCATTTCTTACGCACAAAACATTGAAAATGGTATGAAGGATTCTTTAAACCAAGCGAAAGACTTAAAAGCATATGTCACAGGTGCGAAATGGAATGGAAAAACGAGAGATGCATTTTTAAGTTATCTTGATTTGATCATTCAATATAATTCAGAAATGGTAGAGGCATTTGAAGGACATACGAAAGCTTTGAAAGAGTTAGATAAAAGCATTCAAACGTACGGAGATAAATCGGAAGTAAGGGCGATAAAACAACTGTGATGGAGAAACGAGGGATAAAAGAATGGGGAAAGAAATGAGTTTTGCACCTGCTGAATTATATGTTCTCGCAGGTGCAGCTGGGGTTACCGATATATTTGGATTGCCAAACCGTGACGCAATTATTTTACTTGATGCAGAATGTGTCACGAAAGCAACTACGAGTTTAAAAGAAAAAGGCCTACTTACAAGTGAAAATGGAATTACCCCTGCAGCTTTTCAAATAATTGAACTATTAAAGGAATATGAAAATTGTCATGAATACACGAGAATGAATAATGTATTAATTGGCTTTTTAAAAGAGGATAAAGACCGAGTGGCTGTATTAACAGAAATAGAACCAAATAAAAAATACGAGATCGACTACATACCAAAACCGGACGTATATTTTTCATTATTAACACGCATTCCCTTCTTATTGAGAGAACCGAGGGAAATAGAAGATACATTTTTCTCAAAGAGAATGACAGAGGCAGAACAACAAACATTTGAGGGAAAAGATTTATCAAATAAAGACGTTATAGCGATAGAAACGTATACGAGGCCTCGAAGTAATAGAGGAGGAAAATGGGAATGTTTCTTATATTTCACTGAAGGAGAAGATTTCGTTCAAATAGATGTAGATCGTAATCGATATGACTGGGTGAGCCTCTATGCGGTTAATAAGAAATTGTATGACGTGTTAAAAATGCCATATAAAAAGTTAATTGACCCGAGACAATTCTCGTTAGGAGGTATTCAATAATGCAAGTATCAATGGGAGATAGTGGTTCTGGTGGTGGAGAAGAAGTATTAGTTAATTTTCAAGAACTACTTGATATAGTAATGAAGTTAGAAAATATATATAAAATCCATGTAGACGTCATTGGAACGAATATTGAGAGTTTATTAAGCTGTGATTTTTATCAAAAAGGTGAAGCGATGAGAGTAATTGAAAAATATCCTGATATATTACACAAAACACTTGAATTGGCTGAACACTATTATAGGTCGGCGACAGTTGTAAGGGACGCATGTGTAGAAATGTTTGAAAAGGATGAACAATTACGTGAAATATTAAGTAAGTTGTAGAAATCACCATACGGCTGGGGGATGAAAACGAAATGGATGTGAAATATAGACCTGAACCATGGCAAAACATGGGGGATGGTATGAATCGAATTACAAAAGATGCACTCATAAAATTACGGGACGCAAATGAACTATTAAAAAAAATTGATGGAAGAATACGAGATTTAGACTCGGATGGTAGTATACATTTTAATCCTAAAGATCAATCGCAAAAAATCGGGGAATTACTCGAGAGCTATTCGACATTACAAAAATATTGCGGAGAAGCAGGGCGATTGGTCTCTGAACATATAGATAAACCTTTTTTAGTAGAAATGGATAAATTTGCTCAAAAAATGAGAGATACATCTATTCTCAGTTTCGAAACAGATAACCGAATTGGCTCCACAACAACGACAGTATTACCAGATGCGCACGCAGGGTACGGAAGTGTACCACAAACAATAAAAACAAAAAAAGATAAAATAACAGTAGAAGATATTTTTAAAGATTCACCTGCATTTGATAACGTACTGAGAGGGGAATACAAAGAACTAAAAAAACAAAACCCGGATGCAAAACTAAATTATGAAGAATATAAGAAAGTAGTCCCATCCACACGAGGATTTGAATACAAATCGATAGAAGATGAACAGAAAAAACTAGAAATGGTGCGAGACATAGGAATAGGCGTAGGAATCATCATCACAACAATCCTTTGCCCGCCACTCGGGGCCGCTGCCGCAGTAGTATACGGAGGTGTACAAATAAAAAGCGGTATCGACGGAGAAGACTGGGGAACACACCGGAAATTGAGCCAAGAAGAACGCACAGCAAACATCATTTTTGGCGGATTAGATGCAATCCCAGTTGTTGGAGCAGTAGGAAAAGGAGTAAAAGCATTCAAAGGGACGAGTGAATTAGCTGATTTAGCCAAATTATTAAAATTCAAAGAAGGAATGCCTGGTTTTAATCCAAATTTGGGTAAAAATGTGGTACAATCATTGCGTGATAATAAAGCTACAATGCTTGACCGTTTGAAACTAGCGAGCCTTAAAATGGAGAAATCCGGAAATGAAAAGATGTATCAATTTGGCGAAAAAATAGCCAAAAGCATAGATGATAGGACAGCCAAATCGGCAAGTTTTGAAGTTGACGGAAATGGCTTACTATTATCTAAACAAGGTGGTACAGATTTCCAAAGCTGGGTGAATAAGCATCATACAGAAAGTAATAAGATTATAGATGATAAGATTAAGGGTGTAGAGACTTCTCTTACGAAAAAGAATATTCTTCCGAATGAAAAATTAGCAGATCAAGAACTTATGCTGAAAAATAGTGAAGAAATTCTAAATGATGTAGGGTTAAATGAAGAGAGTATAGCCTGGTTTTCTAATGCTTTAAAAAATGAAAAGATTCATCCAAATGATTGGAAAGGGAAGCTTTCATGTGTCAGCGGCGATGGAAAACATTTAACTGAGCGTGAATTAAAGTATATAAATCAAGAGCTAAAAAAGGGGCATGATGTAGATCTTGATCAGATAAAATCTTTGAGAGAAAAAGCAAGTCAAATAGCTGATGATTATGCAATTAAAATAAGAAGTGATGAAAAATGGACGCAATTAACTAAGGAACATGCAGTGTCAAAACAGCCTTCTACAATACTTGGTCATGAATTGGAAAACGCAGGTATTACAAGACCACCAAGACATGAAGCGCATCATATTATTCCTAATAAACAAGGAGGATTAAGAAAGTATATAGAAAAATATGGTATAGATGTAAATTCAGCTTCAAATGGAGTGTTTTTACCGCAGAATTATCATCCAAATTGGCCTGGGCAAATTACGCATAGTGCACGAAATAACTTGAATGAAAAAGGGGATATGATGTTTAGACATGGTGATCAGTATATTCGATATTTAAGTGAAAAATTAAAAACGATCGATCGGTTACCTATAAGTCACCAGCTTAAGCGTGAAGAGATATTGAAGTTTATAGAGAATACTAGAAATAATTTATTAACGGGGAAAATAGAATTCCTATATAAAGATTAAGAGGAGTAGTTTAATGAAAATATGGAAAATTATTAGCAATTCTAATTTTGATCAATTAGAGTGTGAGAATGAGGAAGGACAAGAAATCTTTGATAATGCTTTTCAAGGTCAATCAGTAATTGATAAATGGGATCCACTGCAAATGAAACTTTTAAATGAGGGGGAACCATCAGATTTATTAAGTGAAATACCACTTGTTTTTACAAAAAAAGCGATAGAAGTAGTATTTGATTTAATTAAAAGGAAAGTTGAAATTCTTCCACTTGTTCATGAACGATACGAATGTTATGCAATAAATGTATTAAATGTATTAGATTGTATTGATTATGAGAATGCGGACCCTGATGATTTTGGTGGATTTGATAAATTTGCATTTATTACAGGGAAAATTAGGGGGGAGCATATTTTTTGTACATTGAATACAAAGCATAAATATGGAGATTTTCCGATTGTATCTGTACAAACTTTCGTATCAAACGAATTTAAAGAGAGAGTTGCAAAAAGTGAACTAAAAGGATTTGAATTTGAATTAGTATGGGAATCTGATGAGAAAAATGATGAACAAAAAATAGAAAATAATCCAATGATACGCCCAACGTCAATAGAAGATTTTAAGTCACATATTCAGCTACATTATGGAATGATTACGAATCATATAGAAGCCAATACAAAAATGATCACCGATGTAGAATTATATGATGTTGGACCAAATAAAATGGTTGATTTTCATACAGTAGTAACGTATCGAAATAGCTGTTTCCGTATGCCAGCTCCATCGAGTGTAGATAGTGGTTATGCAGAGCTTGTCATGCATCTACCTAAGGATTGGGATGTATCAGTAGCCGCTTTGGCGAGTTCGAAATATGCTTGGCCTTTACGCCTTTTACAGGACTTTGGACAAGATGTAATGCGAAATGGATATTGGTTGGGGCAGTGGCTTGTATTTCCAAATCAATCAAAGGAATATTTAAAAAATTCGTATGTAGCCCAGTTAGGTGGAGCAGAACAAGATCTAAATGCGCCAATTCATCCATATAGTGAAGAAACAAAATTTTCCGGTGTTATGGTGGTACCACCGCTTCCACAATGTTCAGGTGCATTCAAAATGGAATTTCGTGAAGATGGTAAAAGAATAGAGGGTGACTGGCCAGTATACTTCCATACATTATTACCATTATATAAAGAAGAAATCCATTGTTATTACACAGATGGACTTGATGTATTATTACAAAAATTAATGAAAAATGGCGTTGAAGCAGCATTTGACTTTAATCGAGAGAATACTTGTAAGTAAGGAATAGTAAGATATTAAAAGATACTATGAAAGTATAATAATGAAGCCGTTAGTGCATAAGGTAATAATATGATCAGAAATTACACCAACCTTAAAACTATTATAGCTAATAAAAAAATTGTTACTTTATAGTGAACTAAATGGTTTGATTTAGTAAGCGATAATTGGAAATCCAGTTATCGCTTTTTGTTTTAACTAAGGGTACGGGTGATATTGGAACACCGCCTCGATGCGGGGAAAGAAGAATCTTAAAGGAATTATATGATGAATTAAGAGATGGAACGCCTACTGCAAAGCTACGGGAAAAAGTTAATGAGGGCATTGAGGATAAAATAGGAACGCCTGACCCTGCTTTACCTGGTAAGTATATTACAGATAGACTTCAAGCTGATCATATCGTATCAATAAAAAATATAGAAAAGATGGAAATTTTTTATAAATTAACGAAAGAACAACAACTTAAGGTTTTAAATAATGAAGAGAATTTTCTAGGATTAAGTGAAGCAGCCAATAAATCTAAGGGGTCTAAATCTTATTGTGATTGGACAATTTATAAGAAAGAAAAAATTGAAGTTGATCCTAAGTTTAGAGAAGAAATGATAAAGAAGGAAAAAGAATTAGAAATGAAATTACAAAAACAAATTGATGATTTTGTTGAAGAAAATAAAAAGGATATAGATAAATAAAGGAGATAGAATTATGGAACAAAAACTTGGTTTTTTAAGAAAATATAAAAGAAATGCACAACTTATATCATGCCATGAGATTAATAAACTTGATAGTGGGAAAATACCAAATTCATGGTATGAATTGTTTCAAGAAGAAAATGTAGACAAGAGAGTTGAGAGTATTTTATCGATATGGAAAGAGCAAGTAGGAGTGGAATTAAGAAACACTATTTCTTATTTGTCTAGGCACCTTGAAGAAGTAGAGCTTATGAACACAAATGGTAGATATTCAATTTTATACACTATTAAAACAGATAATGGGGAAATTCTATATTATGAAGGGGGAAATCCCAAAGATGAGTTTAATAATGAAGAATTAGAAAAATCTTGGGATAAGATTCCTTCAACAATACGAAATTTTTATCGAACTGTTCATAATGGTTTCTATTTTTATGCGAGTCAATCTATGGGTTTAGTTCCTTTAGAAAATGTAACTTTTTTTGATGATGATGAATGGGGTATTATTGAGGAGTTAGAAGAACCTTTACAAATTGATTTACAAACTACTTTTGGTTTCTTTAAAAGTGGTATGGGTGGTTATGTTGCAGTAGATTATAAGAATTCTAATAATGATAATGCGACTTTATGGTGGACGAATAAAGAGCCTAGATATAATATGAATTTTTGGGACATTGTTGATGAATGGATAGTAATTGGATTTGAAGTTTAGTTTAAAGGTTCTGTTGCAAAGTTTTTATATAAACAAAAAAATCCTAATTTAGTAGGTAGAGTTTATACAACTTTGAATAGATTCTCTAATTCATTGTACGTCGAAAAAACGAAGTACGAGCTTAGGTGAGATGACATTTTACTGGGTGATGAATATAATCACATGGAAAGTATATTAAACTAAGAACCCGTACAAACTCGTCAATTTTAACTTAGTAGTTGTCATGGCATGTAAAAGGTGTCGTACTGTTAATACAAAACTTACAGGTCTTATAAATCTTACAAATTTATGCTACTTAAAAACATATGAACTTAAAGCACTTGATTGTCTACTTGAGGCAACAAGTGCTTCTTTTTTGCATAGAAATTTAACAGATCACTATAATTTTATTATGTAAACTTTTTACATAGTTTTCTATATAACTAACGAGAAGAGAAATGTTTACTATTACTTTCATTTCTGTTATGAAAATTCTACAATAGAAAACAGAACGTATATTTGGTATAATCAAAACATACTATATGAAACGATGTACATGAGTTTGAGATTTATGAAAAAAGGTAAGTAATACATAATAATAAATACGCTATAGGATTCAGTTCATATTATACAAATCAATCGTTAGAAAGGAACAGATGTAATGAATCAAATTTCATTTGAAGATTTATTTGAAGAAGAAAAAGAAAAGGTGGAGGTAGCTGAGGTATGTAAGGTACCAGCCCCTTTATCACCATTACAAAAAGATATTTTAGAATTAATTGATTCTGAAGAAATAAGTGCGCTTGAGCTATGTGAACGATTAATACGATCTGGTAAAATACCCGATGAAAGATTTACTACGAATAAGCCTAAAGCATATGGACAAGTATGTTTACTATTAGAAGGTTTTGTTACAGAAGGAAAACTTATTTTTATCAAAGATGATGAGAAAAGAGATAGGGTATATAAGTTGAAAGAAGAAGTTTGAGATGTATAGCGGGAGATGAATGATTGGTTCCCTTTAACTTGCAGCTCCGTTAGTCTAGTAATGTCCACAAAAAAGGTGTCAATCTCTCCTAGATTGACACCTTCATACTTTTAACACCTTACATACTTACGCTTGAAACCAAGTCTTCCTCTATCTAGTTCTTTCTGAATACTTTCAGAAGCATTTAACAAACTGCTTTTTTTATTATCACGTTTGACTTCAACTATACCAACTTCTTTTGCAATCTCGACTGCTTTTTCGTGTAGTGGTACATATGAAATTGCCACGGTGTTTAGGAAATTATTCATAGCGGATTTTGTTCGTTCTGGAGAATGATGAATTGTATCTTTCACCATTTCAAGCATATCGGAAATTTTACTTTCGGAAAACTCATTGTCTTTGCGATTTCCTAAAAGCCAACAGTAGCAACTCCATCCGGCAGACATTTTAAGCTCGTCCCCACTTGCAATCCATTTATCAGCAACATCTTGTGCAATATTTGACTCCGATAAAGTTACTGCCACTACATAATCAGATAGCATATAAAAATATGCCCCGTCTATCCAGCGATCAAAATCAGACTCACTCATAGCTTTTGGATCGGCAATAATACCTGCAAAGTACATAGCATCGTAGTTACCTGTGGCATAAAGCTCTTCAGCTAACTCTTGATTTAATTTTATTTTTTTAGCGATTGGTTTCATAGCACCTGTAGCAACTCCGAATACTGGCTCATGCGCACCGTTAGATATGTATATTTTTTTCGTTCGTTCCTTACCTAGAGCCTCAAGTTCTTGCATAACTGTTTTAAAATCCATAGCTGTGCACTTCCTTCCTTCATGTAAGAGCCTTTTTAAGTCTTTCATATTTCTTATTTTAATACTAATTGTATTTAAGAGGTATGTCTACTTTCTAAAGGTATCAAAACCAGTTAGTAATTTTGAAGCTTTTGATTTTGTGACTGCTACAAGCTATCTATAATGGTAAGAAGGTCACTGTAAGAAAGAATGAAAAGTATGTATAGTTTTTCCAATGAATATTTGGTATGATGGTGAATGGGAAAAATATACAAGCAGTTAGTGGTTCATAAAAGGGGGATTGAATTGAAAAGAACACCTGAATTTGTATTAGGTTTAATTGGTGGCATTTTGGGAATTATTATTTCTATAATATTAATAGTTGTAGCGTTTAATATTATGGAAGGTGTTGATTACGAACTTTTAGCTTATTACTCTATTATTTTAACGGTTCAAATAGGGTTGTTCATTTTATCGTGTTTAGTAAACAAGGTTAATAATAAAGTTTATGGAGTTTGTATGATTGTGATTCCTATAGTTATGTTGTGTATGTCATTATTCTTTTTACTTATTCCGACAATTTTACAAATTATATCTGGTTCATTTGCATTTAGGACATTAAAGTTAGAATCGAATGTAAGCTAAATATAATTATTAACGTCTGAATATTCGGTTTTTTAAACATTTTCGTTTGCAGTTCAAATTAACATAAAGTACAAAGTTGTACGCTTTAGGAGGAGAAATAGATGATTATTTGGTCTGGTTGGGGTTTTTTAGTCGCAATTATTGTAATTATTAATACTCTTTTGGGTAAGGCTATCTTTGGATCTATAACGGGGGACGCTACATATTTTCAAGACCATAGTTGGCCAATGGCGGTAATGTTTATTATATCAGGGGTTATGTCTTGGTATTTAGGTAAATATATTAATAAGCCAGATGGGAAAGTGTATATAGATACCGAAAGTGGTGAAAAAGTTATGTTTAACAAAAAGCACTCATTATTTTTTATAAAAATGGAATATTGGGGACCGATTCTAGGAGTTATTGCGATTGTAACTTTAATTACAAGATAAAAAAGAGGATGGGTATAGCAAGAGTAATCTATTCAAGTAGAAGGAGAAATCAGTCATGAATGCAAAGAAACTACTAGGGGTAGCAGTTCCGGTCATGTTGTTATTTGGTTGTGGAGTTTCTGAGAAAACGAACACTTCTAAACAGGAGAAAACGGAAGAGTCTAAAGTAAAAGAATCGAAGTCTAATAGTAAGAAAGAAAAAGTTTCAAAGGAAGACTATCCTAATAAAGTGTATAAATTAGGGGTAGAGTTTGATAAGTTGTTTGCGGAGCATAACAATATTACAAGAGAGGTTTTTGATGGTAAGAAAAAGAAATCAGATATAGTAGATAGTGTGAAAGAATTAAATAAAGTGTTAGATAAATTTGAGTCGATAGATCCCCCGACAGAGTATGTAAACCAACAAAAAGATTTTGAAAAAGCAATTAGTTATTTTAGAGAGTCTTTTTCTTTAATAAATGAAGTCTTCACCAGAAAAGAAAAAAGAGAAAAAGGTGATAAGACTGATAAAGAGTTAATAGAGAAATCTGAAAAGTTAGTGAAAGAAGGAGATATTTACTGGCTTAAGGCATTCAAAGATCTTGAAGGGGATATTAAAATCGGTGACGGTACAGTATCTATGAAAGATTTGAAAGAGTTAGATAAGAAAGCTGGAATTAATACAGATAACGTTATGAAGAATGTGAAAGATGGTACGGAATTAATCGGTAATTGGGGATTTCAAGGAACAGATGGTTTCAATATGTCACTCATTTTAAAAGGTGATAAGACATTTGAAACGTATGGTAAAGGTGAGTATCCAAATAAAAAGAATTATATTGAAGGAACTTGGGAATATGATAAGGAAGCTTTTACAATCTATTTACATCTCAATAAACGTTTAGTAGACGGTGTAGAAGATACAATTCAAAAAAAGAAAATAGCATATAAAGTTCAAGATTATGATGGGGAAAACTTGCAATTATTTAATGAGACGTCATTTAATACAATTAAGTATGTGAAGCAAAGTTAAAGTTATGTAGGACTAGGTTTAAATGGCCTGGTCCTTCATTAAAGTGCGAGTATGTAAATAATATGTTATCTTTCGTTCTGTTTACTTAGTATCATGTTATTATTTAATAAAGTAATAAATGGAGTTTAGCATTAAATATATGAGGTTGGTTACAAATGATAAAGAAATTTACTAGAGTAGTATTAATAGTGGTTATGCCAATCAGTCTTATTACAGGTTGTGGGGCTGCTGAAAAAGCTGAAGCACAAAAGCCGAAAGTGGTACAATCTGAGAAAAAGGACTATATGGATTATTCATATGGTAGCAAAGGTATATTAGTAAGTGGCAAAGCGAAAGAACGTCAACAATACGAGATTGGATATATGGATGATAATAAGTTAATTGGGATTGACGAAAATATTGAAGACTGCATTATTTTAGATAATAAAGATGAAGCAGGTCTCATTTGGAAGCAAATAGAGCGTGGATCTATTATTGAAGTGCAATACGGTAAGGATCGCAATGATATCGTAGGCGTGCAATTCGTAGGAGATCGTGAGTCATATGAAATTAGTGATAAGTTTGA
Source organism: Bacillus thuringiensis (assembly GCF_001595725.1). Classification (GTDB taxonomy): domain Bacteria; phylum Bacillota; class Bacilli; order Bacillales; family Bacillaceae_G; genus Bacillus_A; species Bacillus_A thuringiensis_K. Next base: position 3,093,899 of record NZ_CP014282.1, on the reverse strand, counting down.
TCGGAATACGATAAATGAGATTGTTGAAAACGTTAAAGGGAATTTGTAATAGATGTATTTCGATAGTATAGGATCTCTTATTATGAAATTGTATGCCAGTTATTTGTCTAAGTTTAAATTGATTATTTTGACGGTATTTGTAATTAGTTGTAAAATAATGTTTGTTGACGAAATTTGTAAAAAGTATGTTAGATGAAATTCATCTGTAGGGATGACATATAAATATTTTCTTAATGGGTATAAAATATGATAATTTAAATATATAAATAAAAAAGAAAATGTATTGGAAGTACATAGTAGATTCATATTTTTAAAAATTAATGTAACAATAAAGGGAGGTTGAGATACATACACGGTGGGAGTGTGTATGTATCTATTATAATAATGAATAAGACGATCAAACAACAAGTAATCGCACTATCAACAAGTCTAGTGATTTTAGGGAGCGTACCTTTATCAGCATCAGCAGAAGAGATAAACAACTCTCAAACTGATCAACTTAATATTGCCCAAGGAGAACACGGAACGAGCGGATTAAATTATTCTAATTTCAAGTTGGAAGTTCCTGATCATGTACAAATTAACGAAGCAGAAGTATCTGGAAATGAAAAAATGCTTTTAGAAGAATATAAGCATAAACATGATGAAACAGAAGAATTAAACAAAATGCAAGATGCTAAGAAGGGACAAGTAGCAGAAAAGGAAGCTATTTCAAACATTGAAAAGGCATTTGAATCTGTAGATGGTCGAAATGATGGATCTGATCGTCAAATGAAACCTGTTGCAAAGCCAAGAGGTATTCAATATAGTGCACAGAGTACGAAGAAATATGGAACACTTGCAGGAGTTCCATTTGTGGAGTGGATTGTTCCAGCAGGAAATCCTGATATTCGTCCTGCGAATCCGATGAAAGCACGTTACATTACAATCCATGAGACCGCAAATACAGCCGCTGGTGCTAATGCTGAAAATCATGCGAAATATTTATACAAGCAAGCAACGGAAGGTACTTTCCGAACAGCTTCGTGGCATTTTACTGTAGACGATAAACAAATTTATCAACACTTACCAACAAACGAAAATGGTTGGCATGCGGGAGATGGAGATGGATCAGGAAACAGGGAGTCTATCGGTATTGAGATCGCGGTTAACCAAGACGGTGATTACAATAAAGCGTTAGAAAATGCAAAACGACTTGCAGGTTATTTAATGAACAAAGAAGGAATTGGTGCAGATCATATTTACAAGCATCAACAATGGAGCGGGAAAAAATGTCCTGACATTTTAATTTCACGTGGTAATTGGGCTGGTTTCGTACAAGGAATTCAGTGGTATGCAAATATAAATGCGCAGATTGATACGCCTTTACAAGATAAAAATGACTCATTTAATCCAAATGAAAATAATCCAGCTGAACCTAGCATGGAACTAGTGGTAAATGGTAGTGGCATCAATGTACGTAGTGATGCGGGTATTGAACATCGTGTTGTACGTAAAGCTTCAAACGGAGATCGTTACAAAGTATTAGCCGTTAAAAATGGTTGGTATAAAGTAGGTAATGGAGAATGGATTTTCTATGACCCAAGTTGGATTAAAATTAACTACAATGTACCAAAGGAAGAAGTACAAAAGCCTAAGGAAGAAGTACAAAAACCAAAAGATGATATTACAGGTGGCTGGTTTGAAGGGCATATTCGTAAATTAAACAGTCTAGGTATTATGCAAGGCGAAGGCAATGGTGTATTTGCTCCATATCGAAATGTAACGAGAGCGGAGTTTGCGAAATTAATCTCGAATGCTCTTAAACTACCAGAGGGAAATAAGTCATTTGTAGATATTAATGAGGCACATCCATCACTTCATGACGGTATTAAACGTTGTGCAAGTGCAGGAATTATTAATGGTCGTGGTGAAGGGATTTTTGATCCTAACTCACCAATTACTCGTGAAGAAGTATCTATTATGATTGACAAAGCATTACGATATAAAGGAATTACAGGTGAGTTAGTAGCATTACCATTTACAGATAAGCATTTAATAACATACAAAGAATCGGTTCAACGATTATACAGTCTAAAGGTAGTTAATGGTATTGGAAATAATGAGTTTGATCCTCGAGGCACAGCAACTCGTGGTCAGGCGGCTGCCTTTATTGTGAAGATGTTAGATTCAATGCAAAAATAAAAGGAAACTTTAATCAGTGAGGGCCACTCGCATTGCAATCAAGCAGTTTATTCACCAAATTTTGAAATGAGAGTTTTACTGCCCACAAATAGCAGAATAAATGGTATGTAGAAGCTGACATTGGTAGAAGTAAAAAATAAGAAGAATTTGAAAGGAGCTATCCAAAATAATAATTTGGAATAGCTCCTATTTAGTAGGAAGAACAAATTGTATTTCATAGATTGTAATGTAGAATGCCCTTCCAAGCCCCTTATAAGCCCCTACCAAGTAATAAATCACTAAGAAAAAACAAAAACAAAAACAACTACAAGAACAACTACAAGAACAAAACAAGCGCGAAAAAATGAAACCGGCGTTGTAGTAGTAAAAAAATTGTAATTCAAATGCCAAAACCATTCCCGCATGCCTATCTTTATAATGAAGGATTAAAATTTTCCTATTTACTAGCAAAGAGTGGAGGGAAACATATGGCGGTATACCGTAATGTGCAGGTGAACTTTTGGCAAGATGAATTCATATTAGATTTAACGCCAGAGGAGCGTTATTTTTACATATATTTGTTAACTGGTACGAAAACAAAGCAATGTGGAATTTACGTATTACCGAAGCGTGTGGCAGAGCTTGAAACAGGCTACAGTATGGAGACTGTTGAGAAGTTGCTAAACAGGTTTGTTGAGTATGGAAAGATTCTATATGATACGGAAACGAAAGAGGTATTCATAATAAACTGGTTACACTATAACCCTATTTCAAATACGAATGTGGAGAAGTGCGTATTACGTGAGTTAAAGACTATAAAAAGTAATGAGTTCATACATATATTTTTACGTAAATGCCTTGAAGAAGAATACAAGATTCCATTATTATTGCAGCATTTTGGTATGCCAAAAGAAGAGGATAATAGTAGTTCACAAGTAGTTATTGAAGAGAAAGAAGAAGCGGAAGAGATAGAGGTGGAAACCATAGAAGAGGACGTTCCAAATAGTGAAGTTTATAAGCTTTATGAACAAAATATTAGTAGTTTATCCCCATATATTGTGAAGGAATTGAAGAATTGGATACAAAGACTTTCTGGAGAGAAAGTGTTAGAGGCACTTAAAATTGCGTTTGAAAATAATAAGAAAACGTTAGCTTATGTGAAGGGGATTTTGAGGAATTGGTGTAGCAAAAAGTTAAAGGATTTTAGTGGGGAGAAGTCTGTAATGGGAAGTTTAGAGAGAAGGACATGTATGTTGAGTAGTGTATTTTAATTTACATTAATTTGATATAGAATGTATGTTCGTTTTCGTAGGTTTTATGCTATACTACCATTAAATAAGGGTATTTTTATAATAGATAAAAAGATGCGGGGGGTACAAAGTTTGACTACTAGTACATCTGAGTTGTTTCAATATATTATTATGACAGAAGAACAGAAACAATTATCACAACGATATTTACAGACAAAAGAAGAAGAGATTTTAAAAAATATTCAACTAACGACAATTCGCGATCAAAAAAGAAGTGATTTTGCGGAGCGATTTATAAACGATTTTAGGAAAGTGCATAAACAAGATCCGGATTTTTTTCGATTATTTTACCATATACTCGAGGAGCATTTATTAAATGTTCTTGTAGTCCGTTTTGCGCATGTCAGTTTTTCTAAAATGAAGATTTATTTAGAAAAAAGTGCACTTCCTTTGGACAAACTTGTAGCAATCGCATGTAAATATTTATCCAGTATTTCAAGTTATGTAAATGAAGCAGATGTTTTTCTTAGAGAGTTAACAAAAGAGAGTCTGAACTATATAGAGGGACAATTACATACTTTACCAACTAAGCAGCAAGTAACATTACTTCTCATAATGTTTGATGTAGATTATGAAAAGTTTCGTACATATAGTTCTTTATTGAATGAAAGGTTAGAAGAACATACAGAATTTATATTGAAACTGCTAGGGGAAAAGGAAAAGGTTGAAGCAGTTAAACGGTATTTAAAAGGTGAAGATGATAGTGAAGTATTTATAGGTGGGAATTTACCGGAACATATTTGGCGGCTATTATTTTGTGTTCATAAATATTCGAATGTTGCGAGGCGATATATTGAAATATTGGCGAAGAAAAATGTTTGGGGTTTTATAAACTATGCAACACGTTATATGTGTCACACTCTCGGTCAGTCTCAAAACTACAAAAAAACTGGTAGTGTAAATAGAGAAACATATGAAGAAATTCAAAGTTTTTGTACACAGTTTTGGATTTCTAAGGAAAGATTTTTTGCGCATCGTCTAAGGCAACATGATTTAAATAGTGAGGATTTTTGTAAGACGTATGAATATGAATTGCTATGCTTTATGTTGGAGGAAGATCCTGAATTTATTCAATGTACTTTGCAATATGTAAGTAAACTGAATTATCTCATCATCGCACGAACGTTAGCTGAAAAAGGATATGAGCTAAATATAGGGAAAATGCGAGAAGAATTTTTTGTTGCTGCTTTGCAAATAAAATTGTCTACAGTGCGGGATACATATCGTGATTATTTACTAGGGAAATTGTCACTTGAGGATATGGAGCAAATACTTAAAAATTCGAAATATAGAAGTATGTATTGGGGTATGCCGGTGTTAGAGGTTGCGCTTCTTTGGGATATAGATGATGTAGCGAAGAGGGAAGCTGTACTTACACTACAGTTTGGAGATGAGGATAGTGTTAATTTATACGAACTTCTTTACGAATGTTCTGTCAGAGGAGTAGAACCGAAACAAGTATTAGAAGATCTGCTTTCGTATGGATTAAGTAAGGAAAAGCTTATCGCTTATGCAGTTGAAGAAGCTGCATGCTACAGTGAAGAGAGAAATAAGGCGAAGGAAGCGCTTGTTTGTGTAATTGTAAAAGAACAAGCGTACATCATTGAACGATTTGATGAGTATTCTGCTGTGGCCAAAGCATATATTTTAGAAGAGTTAGCAAAGGATAACATGATTAAAATGCGTCCAATTTTAATTAAAAGCTTAGGAGATTCATCTAAAAAAATGCGTGAGTCTGTAGTTAAACTGCTTTCAAAAGATGTAGAAGCTGCAGTAGATGTAGCAGTTGAACTTCATAATAAAAATAAAATTGTTCGTGAAAATGTGATGAAAATACTTATAGAGTATAAGCTTGAAAAATATACGAAACTTGTACAGGAAGCTTTGCAAGAAAGTAAAAATGAATCTTTCGCAGGAAAATTCTCGTTTTTATTTCAAACGGAGGAAGAAAAGATAGAAGAACTATGTGCACGTATTTTAACTGAACAAACAAGAAATTCACTTCTGCAATTGATTGGGGATGAGCCACAAATCCGTTTACGTGACTCTGATGAAATTGCTGATGCTGCAATTCCGTTAGCCTATTTACAACAGTATATTTCAGATGCTGTTATTGAGAAGAAAGAAACAGCAGAAGTAATTGGTAGAGCTTTAAATGAAGAGGACTTAAAAGAATATGTGCAAACAATATATCAAATATGGATTTCTCAAGACGCAGATGTGAAGAAACGTGGAATTCTTTCGTTATACGGAATGTATAGTGACGACAAAATGGTCGACATACTTATAAAGCAAATTGATGAATGGGTGCTTCAAATGAGAGGAAAGATAGCAGCGGATGCCGTTCGTGCTTTAGGTTTGTCTTCATCTAAGCTTGCACTTATGTCTATTCATGCAATAGCATTTAAATATAAACATAAGCAAGTACGTAATGCAGCAAAAGAAGCGCTAAGTCTTGCTGCGAAAACACGTGGTATAACAGAGGAAGAGCTGGAAGATCAATTGGTGCCGGACCTCGGCTTTACTATACATGGTGAAAAAATAATTGATTTCGGGAATCGAAGTTTTACTGCCATTTTAACTACAGAGTCAAAAATTGAATTAGAGACAGAAGAAGGAAAACGTATGAAGTCACTTCCAAAGCCGAATGCAAAAGATGATGTAGAAAAGGCTGAAGAGGCTAAAAAAGAATTAGCCTCTTTAAAGAAGGAACTCCGAAATACTCTTTCCATGCAAAAACAACGATTGGAAACGGCACTTTCATTAAAGCGTTATTGGTCACATAATGCATGGAAGTCTGTATTTATGGATAATCCAATTATGAAGCAATTTTCTATTTCACTCATTTGGGGTGAGTATAAGGAAGGGAAGTTGCTGAAGGCATTCCGTTATGCAGAAGGTGGCGTGTTCTGTACAATTGACGGGAAGAGTTATGAACTTTCATCTGGCACTGTTATTGGTTTCGTTCATCCGTTAGAATTGCCTGAGGCGGAGAAGGAATTATGGAAAGAGCAATTAGAAAGTGCGGGAATTGTTCAGCCGTTCCTACAAATTGAGCGTCCAGTGTTTGTAGTAGAAGAGAATGATGAGAGTGCTATTGAGAGATTTGGCGGTATTTTACTAAATGGTCGTTCGTTATTCGGTAAGATGACGAAGCTTGGATGGGTCCGTGGGTCTGTTCAAGATGGCGGTGTATATTATACATTTTACAAAGAAGATACTCGTACCGGATTAGGCGTGCAATTGTCATTTAGCGGAGCTTCGATTGGTTATGAAGATGAAGAAGATGTATGTGTATTTGACATTCAATTTTATAAAGCAGGTACAGTGAAGCGTGGTTCATATGAATACGATGAGATTGATGATGAAAGACGCATTGTACCAAAAGAAGTAGATAAACGCTTCTTTAGTGAAATGTTATATGATGTCCAAGTAGCGACAGATTCAAATCTTGGGCATAATGAAAGTTGGCGTAGCAAACGATAAGAAAAACCCCCTTCATTGGTAGGAAAATGAAGGGGGTTTTTCAATGTCTTTAAAAGGTTCTTTCTCAAAAAGAAGCGAATAGTGTGAGAAAGGGGTGGTTATATGGAAGTCGTTATAAAGAAGAAACGAAAAAAGGGAAAAAGAATTTTTATTTGGGCTAGTAGTATCGTTCTTTTGTTAGTTATTTCCGCTGTGATTTTTTTGAACATATATACGCTGAAATCTATGCCAAAGATAGATGGAACGATAAAGCTAGAGGATTTACAACAGGCTGTTACGGTGAAGCGTGATAGTAAAGGTGTACCGCATATTAAATCGGAAAATGCACATGATTTATATTTTTCACAAGGATATGTGCAAGCGCAAGATCGTTTGTTTCAAATGGATTTAAGTAGTAGACAAGCGTCTGGTATGTTAAGTGAAGTTGTTGGGGAAGCAGCTGTTGATCGAGATAAATTGTTTCGAACACTCGGTTTACGGCGAGCGGCCGAAGCTTCAGTTAGTCAATATGATGGAGAAGCGAAATATGCCCTGCAGTCATTTGCTGATGGGGTGAACGCTTTTATACGTGAGGCGAAAGAGGAAAAGAAATTACCAGTTGAGTTTACTATATTAGGTTATGAACCTGCTGAGTGGTCAATTGTTGATACTTTAACGATCGGGAAGTATATGGCGTTTGACTTAGGAGGACATTGGCACGGACAGGCATTTCGATATTGGGCCCTGAAAAATCTTCCCAAAGAGCAAGCGAATGAGCTATTTCCTGCATATCCGAAAGATGCCCCTAGATTGCTAACTGAACTGAAAAATACAAATGTGGACGTAGCACAAAGTTTTTCAAAAACGATAATTCCGCCGGAGTTTAACGGTAGTAATAACTGGGTTGTGAGCGGTGAGAAGAGTGCGTCAGGTAAGCCAATTTTAGCAGATGATCCTCATTTATCTCTTGCGACGCCTTCTATTTGGTATCAAACGCGACTTGAAATGAAAGGTTTGAATGTGAGTGGCGTTATTTTCGCCGGAGTACCAGGTGTTATATTAGGACACAATGACAAAATAGCGTGGGGCGTTACGAATACGGGGCCTGATGTGCAAGATTTATATATTGAGAAGAGAAATCCTAATAATGAAAATGAATTTCTGTATAACGATAAATGGGAGAAAGCTACCGTTGTAGACGAGTCGATTAAAGTAAAAGGCAGGAAGACAATTCCTTATAACGTTACGATTACGAGGCATGGACCAGTAATTTCAGAGTTTGCGGATAAGGGGAAGGAGAAAACGAAAACAGTATTCTCTTTAAAGTGGACAGCTTTAGAACCGTCAGCTGAGTTAAAAGCTGTATTAAATATGAACAAAGCGAAAGACTGGAATGAGTTTGAAACCGCTCTTCAAGATTTTCATACACCAACCCAAAACTTTGTGTTTGCATCAAACGACGGCACAATTGCTTATAAAGCGAATGGAAATATACCAGTGCGTAAAAAAGGTGATGGTAGCTTACCTGTTCCAGGATGGACAGATGAATATGAATGGGAAGGGTATATCCCGTTTGATCAACTTCCAAAAGTAATTAATCCAAAACAAGGGTTTATTTCAACTGCGAATAATAAAATTGTTGATGATGATTATCCGTATCATATTAGCAATACGTGGGCGCAGCCATATAGGCAAATGCGTATTCAAGAATTTTTGCACGAGAAGGAAAAGTATACGGTGAAAGATTTAGAAGAGTTACAGATGGATCAAAAGAATTTATATGGGAAAGAGTTTACTCCTATATTTTTAAAAGAGTTAAATAAAGCATCTTTAAATGAGGTAGAGAAAGAAGGCGTAGACCAATTAACAAAGTGGAATTTTTACGATAGTAAAGATGAAGCGGCACCATTAATATTCCATTTGTTAATGAAAGAGATTTCAAATACGTTATTTTCAAAAGAAATACCGAAAGATGTAATGGAGTTATTTGAAGGGAAGTCACAAGTTGTTGATGAATTGATTCGAAAAGAAGTAGCGGGAGAAAATAGCGTTTGGTTTACGAAGTACGGAGGTTTCACAAAAGTTGTGCATACATCGTACGAGAATGTAATGAAGAAATTGCAGAAGGAATATGGACCCGATATTGGAGAGTGGAAGTGGGGCGATTACCATCAACTCGCTTTTACACATCCAATTTCGAAATCATCGAGTATGTTAGCATTACTCGCTTTTAATCGTGAGAAACCAGTTCCGATTGGTGGGAGCCAAGTTACCGTGCAAGCAGCGAGTTACGGCGAAAACGGCATTGTAAATCACGGGGCGTCTTGGAGATTCATTATTGATACGAAAGATATGTCAAACGGTTATCATATCGTAGGGCCAGGACAGTCGGGCCATTTTAGAAGCGATTGGTATCATGATCAAATAGATGATTGGGTAAATGGCACGTATCATACGACTACATTGAATACGGAGGGGATAGAGGGGAAGGTGCTAAATTTAGAACCGAAGTGATAGGGTGTTTTTGTTTGTGGAGGGAACTAGTAATACTCTTTTTGATAATGAAAGCTTATCATTTAGAACATAACCCAGTTCTTAAATAATTTTAACAGCCAGCCTACTATCATTTAATTTGATAGTAGGCTGTTTCCATCTTCGAAATACGCTGTAGCAACTTCTTCAGGATTACGATTATTTCCACATGCTGCAAGTGCTGTAACTAATAAAGTCATTACAACTATTAACATGATCATTCCAGTTTTGAGGGGAATTAGTTAACAAAGACTAGGTATTATTTGCAACAGAACTGTTCCTCTATTCCCCTTGTTTCATCATTTTTCTAGGCCAGCCAACTTGACAAATGTTTTTTTATCAAACTACAATGAAAATCATTATCAATAATATAGGGAGGATACTTTGGTCAATAAATGAAAAATAATATATTTATAGGTTAATAACCAGATCATGTTAAGTTGTATGTACTATTTTTAGTTTAGCGTTTCCCAGAATGTACACCAATTAATCTCGCGAATTACAAGAAAACTATTATTGAAATGAGGCGTGTATTGTGAAGTTGGACGTGAATGAGTTAGCAGAGTATCTTGCCAATACTCCTTTCCGAGTAGAAGGAGTATATCGTTATGCTAAAAATCCAGGTGTGCCTTTTGCTGAGTCTACAGATTCTTTCCCAGGATTTGTATTTCCAATTACAGGGAAGACGCAATTTCAATTTAATGGTACGCCGTATACTCTTTCCCCAGGAAAAGTTATACATGGGGGTGCAAAAATGACATTAGCCCATAAAATGCTTGGTGAAATGAACTGGGAATATATTCTTGTTTTATATCAGATAAGCAATTCAGAACGAGAAGACTCTGGCTTTACTCATCAGCATTTTGAATTATTAACAGGACAATCTCCTCGTCTTGTCGAATTACTTATGCGTCTTTGGGATGTATATAATCAGCGTGGAGGCATTTCGATGTTTCAGACCGAAATGCTGTTTCGCGAAGCGTTGAATGAAGCTTTATTAAGTGTTTTCAATAGAGAAAGCAATTATGAGTCGCATACTTTATTCGAACGAATATCTAGTTACGTTCGTAAATACTATTATAAGGATATTACAATTCATACACTTACAGAACAAAATAATGTTAATCGAAATCGTCTTTCTTACGTGTTTAGAAAGCATGCAGGTATGGGGGCAACAGAATATTTATTGAACTATCGTATAAAGATGGCTCAAAAAATGTTATGTACAAGTGATGTGCCTGTACAACAAATTGCGCAGGCTGTTGGAATCGCAGACCCTTTTTATTTTAGTAGAGTTTTCAAGAAGCGAGTTGGCATTTCGCCTACTAAATATCGCGAGAAGTTCATCAATAATCCATACTAATGTCAACAGGGGTCCATTCTTATTTGAAAATCACTGTTCTATACTTATGGAGAGTTAAAGGAAACATTGGATTGAAAGTACTTTCATTGAAATCACTCCTTTGTACTATCTGAATGAAAAGTTCTGGCCGGAGCATTTTCTTTTTAAGCGTAATAACGACTTTTTTACTTATATTACTGTAATATAGTGGAATTTGAAAGTGAGGAGGGATTATTATCCATTACCAACCTATTAAACTAAATGACGAGTTATCTAAAATTAACGATTATTGGTATCCACAAGTGATTGGTGAAATGAATGACGATCAAATTCAGCTTTTTAAAGCTAATGGAGATTTTATATGGCATGAGCACCCTAATACGGATAAGCTATTTATTGTGCTTGAAGGGGAGATGTTCATCGATTTTCGTGATGGACAGGTGAAAATTTCTAAAGGCGAGATGTTTATTGTCCCGAGAGGCGTTGAGCATAAACCTTTCACTGAAAAGGAATCTCATATCATGTTGGTAGAGCCTAAAAGGGAAATAGATTGATAATTGTAAAAAGATAAAAAAGGAGCGGAAATCCGTTCCTTTTTTATTTATCTTACTATTTTTAGGAGCTTAGTATGAGTAAGATGTGAATAAAGGATGAATAGCATTTTTATCAATAAAAATTTATTGGATTTTTTGTGGAATATATATGAAACGTTGTATAAAATGATCAAGAAAGCCAAAAATTATAGGGGGAAAGTTGTGAAGAAAAATAAGAGTTTAATAAGTTTTTTAGGAGTGTTTATTATGTTGTTTTCTTTTTGTTTTCAAGGAAATGTACAGGCAGATGTAAATACTGTTCAATCTGGAAAAATCAAATCAGGAAACGTAACAGTATGGGAAGTTGGAAATGTAGCGAAAGTATTAGCGGATGTGGAGCGCTTAAATTTAAATACAGTAAATGTACCGATTCAAGTAGATATCCCAAATGTGACTTCTACTAACATGGTAATTAATCAAGCGCAAAAGCAACAAGCTATTATTTTAATTCAAGAATTATTAAAGCGTAATATTCAAGTTATAGTGGAACCGTTCCCGTATATTCAGCAGGGGAATGTTGGAGAGACAGAATGGAACCCAAGTAACATTAATGATTTCTTCTGGAATTGGAAGACGGTTATTCTGCAAGATATTTTTAATTCCATTACAAGTAAATACAATGTGTATGGACTAAAGATTGCTTCTAATTTCGTGAATATGGAGTATGCAGAAGGATACTGGAGCGATACAATTGATTTTGTTCGTAATCAGTATAAAGGAAATGTTTTGTATCAAATGAACTGGTGGTTAACAGCAAGCTGGGACCCTTCTTATGAAGCGAAGTTTAAAGAGAAAATCAATCGCCCGTATTTAAAAAAGGTGGATATTGTTAGCATAGACAGTTGGTTTGAAGTTTCAGGAAAAAGAAATCCATCATACGAAGAAGTGAAGCAAAGTTTATTTGCGACGACAGTATATAATCGTGGGCAAAATGTTGTTCAGCAACTAGAACAATTACATAAAGCAACAGGAAAGCCTGTTTATTTTGGTGGATTTAACGTTCCAGCGCGTGAACTTGGACTGCAAAATCCGTGGAATCCAGATGTTTCTAATGTGTTTTCAAAAGACGTACAATTAAACGGATGGCGCGCTTACCGTGACGTATTAGAACCAAAACCATATTTTAAAGGTTTTTCAATTTGGTTTATTGGATCTAATGATAGTACGCATGCGTATCAAATACATAGTAAAGAAGCAGAGGCAGTTATTAGCGGGTGGTACCGAAAATAAATTTTATAAAATAGGTAAGTTTTAAAGTTTACCACATATATTTCTAGTGAAAGGCCTTTCACCATCTTATCACCTAGGGGGCAATCATAATGAAATTTTTGTCTTACCTTACAGTAATTTTGGTGATTCTTGGCGGTTTGAATTGGTTGTTTGTAGCGTTAGATTACAATGTAGTTGAGAAATGGTTTGGTTCTATGCCGGCGCTTGTGGACACTATTTATTGGCTCATTGGTCTTTCTGCAATTTATCAAATTTTTGATCGGTTCTTTACGGACAATTAGCTATTATTCTTTCATTACTAGAGTGTTAAGTACGATTATGTACTTAACACTTTTTTGTATGTTTATAAAAAAAAGGTTTGCACTTGCAAGCGATTCCATTGCGTCTTACGCCATAATAGTGGAAAACAAATTGACCGTATATTATATTTTAGGTTATAATTCAGAAAGTTTAAAAATTAATAAAAATGAGAAATAGGGGGGTTATCATGGGGATGGAGAGAGTGTATAATTTTTCAGCAGGACCATCAATACTCCCTTTGCCAGTTTTAGAAAAAGTGCAAAAGGAGCTTGTAAATTATAACGGGACAGGCATGTCTATTATGGAAATGAGTCATCGATCTTCATATTTTCAAAGTATTATAGATGAAGCGAGTAACCTACTTCGTGAATTAATGAACATTCCTAATGAATATGATGTATTGTTTTTACAAGGCGGTGCGTCATTACAATTCTCTATGATACCGTTAAATGTAATGAATACGTATAAAAAAGCAGGGTACGTATTGACTGGCTCATGGTCAAAAAAGGCGATGCAAGAAGCTGAAAAAGTAGGGGAAGTACAAGTGATTGCTTCTTCTGAAAAAGAGAAGTTTACTACAATTCCTAAATTGGATGGTTTACTGAGCGATGAAAAACTAGATTATGTACATATTACAACGAATAATACAATTGAGGGGACGAAATATGTAGAAGTTCCACATTTAGATAAAGTACCGCTCGTTGCGGATATGTCCTCAAATATTTTATCAGAACAATATGATGTTACGAAGTTTGGCCTTATATATGCGGGAGCGCAAAAGAATTTAGGGCCAGCGGGCTTAACGATTGCAATTATAAAAAGAGATTTAATTGGAGGAGCAGATCGCTCTTGTCCTACGATGTTAAACTATGAAACTTACAGCAAAAATAACTCCTTATATAATACACCGCCGTCCTTTAGTATTTACGTAACGAAACTTGTACTAGAGTGGCTGAAAGAACAGGGCGGGGTATCTGCGATTGAAGAACAGAATAGAATGAAATCTTCACTTCTTTACAATTTCTTAGATGAATCAACATTGTTTACTTCACCAGTTGATCCTACGTATCGATCACTTATGAACATTCCGTTTACAACACCGTCAGAAGATCTGAACAATGAGTTTTTACAAAAAGCGAAAGAACGCGGTCTTGTTACGCTAAAAGGACATCGCTCAGTCGGTGGTATGCGAGCTAGTATTTACAATGCGATGCCAGTACAAGGCGTACAGCAATTAGTAAATTATATGAAGGAATTTGAGCTTGAGAATAGATAGGGAGATGGGGATATGTTTCGTGTTCAAACGTTAAATCAAATTGCGGAAAAAGGTTTACAAGTTCTTAGCGGAGAGCGTTATGAAGTAGGGGAGAGAATGGATCACCCAGATGGTATTTTACTTCGCAGCTATTCTTTACATCAAGAAGATTTTTCAAAAGACTTAAAGGCGATTGCAAGAGCTGGTGCTGGTGTAAATAATATTCCTGTCGAGCGATGTACAGAAAAAGGGATTGTAGTATTTAATACACCAGGAGCGAATGCCAATGCAGTAAAGGAACTTATTATCGCCAGCCTTATTATGTCTTCACGTAACATTATTAACGGTGTAAGCTGGACGAAAAATTTAGAGGGTGAAGAAGTACCGCAGCTTGTTGAATCAGGAAAAAAACAATTCGTTGGATCAGAAATTGCAGGAAAACGTCTAGGTGTAATTGGCCTTGGCGCAATCGGTGCTTTAGTTGCGAACGATGCGTTAGCGTTAGGGATGGACGTTATTGGATATGATCCTTATATTTCAGTTGAAACAGCTTGGCGCCTTTCTACACATGTGCAAAGAGCATTTAGCCTTGATGAAATTTTTGCAACGTGTGATTATATTACACTGCATATTCCTCTTACCAATCAAACGAAGGGGCTTATTGGTGAACACGCTATAGAGAAGATGAAAAAAGGAATGCGTTTATTCAATTTCTCAAGAGGAGAACTTGTAGATGAAAAAGTTCTTCAAAAAGCGTTAGAAGAAGATGTTATTGCGCATTACGTAACTGACTTCCCGAATGAAAATGTGATTAAAATGAAAAACGTAACAGCGACGCCTCACCTCGGTGCATCTACGTCTGAATCAGAAGAAAATTGTGCAGTAATGGCAGCGCGCCAATTACGTGAATATTTAGAGACAGGAAATATTCGTAATTCAGTAAACTATCCAAACGTAGAATTACCGTATATCGGAAAGAAACGAATTACAATTATGCATCAAAATGTCCCGAATATGGTAGGGCAAATTACAGGATGCTTAGCGGAACATCATATTAATATTGCCGATATGATTAATCGTAGTAAACATTCTTGGGCATACACAATGATTGATATCGATAACGGAATTGATGATATAATAAAAGAGAATATTGTAGAAAATATAAGCAAAATTACAGGTGTTGTAGCCGTTCGAATGATTGTGTAAAGGAGAGAGGAATGTGGCAAAAATACGACCGTTTCGGGCCATTCGTCCAGTAGAGGAAAAAGCGGCACAAGTGGCAGCTTTACCGTATGACGTATTAAATAGTGAAGAGGCAAGGGAAGTTGTAAAAGGGAATCCATATTCTTTCTTGCATGTTGATAAAGCAGAAATTGATTTAGACCCGGCACTTTCACCGTACGATGATCGTGTATATGAAAAAGCGGGTGAAAATTTAAATCGATTTATACGAGAAGAAGTGTTCATTCAAGACGAAGAGCCAGCGTTATACATTTATGAACTGACGATGCAGGGAAGAACGCAGTCAGGCCTTGTCGTTTGTACATCTATTGATGAGTATGAAGATGATACAATTAAAAAACATGAGAGAACGCGTCATGAAAAAGAGCTAGATCGTATTCGTCACGTAGATGTGTGTGATGCAAATACGGGTCCTATCTTTTTAACGTATCGTACAAAAGAAGAGATAAAGCATTTCATTGCCAGCTGGAAAGAAGAACATGCGCCAATCTATACATTTACAGCAGAAGACGGCGTTAGGCACGTTGCTTGGAAAATAGCTGATGAAGAAGTAATTGCAAGTTTAGTAAACTTATTTGAAGATATTCCTAACCTGTACATTGCAGATGGACATCACCGCTCTGCATCAGCTGCAAAAGTAGGGATCATGCGAAGAGAACAATATCCGAATTACACAGGAGAAGAGGAATTTAATTTCTTCTTATCTGTTTTATTCCCACACGATGAGTTATCCATTTGGGACTATAACCGAGTTGTAAAAGATTTAAATGGTTTATCAGAAGAACAGTTTTTAAAACAAATAGCGCAATACTTTTATGTAGAAGAAGCGGCTGTTTCTCCGTATAAACCAAATGAGCCAAAAACATTTGGAATGTATGTAAATGAGAAGTGGTATAAGCTTACAGTGAAAGAGGAAACGTTTGATGCGAATGATCTCGTGAAAGGTTTGGATGTATCTATTCTGCAAGATCATTTATTAAGCCAAGTACTTGAAATACACGATCCGCGATCTGATTCACGCGTTGATTTTGTCGGAGGAATCCGCGGGTTAGAAGAACTAGAACGCCTTGTAAATAGCGGTGAATATAAAGCAGCGTTCTCACTATATCCGACATCAATGGAATCGTTATTAGCAATCGCAGACGCTGGAGAAGTTATGCCGCCAAAATCAACGTGGTTTGAACCGAAACTGCGCAGCGGGTTGTTTGTACATTCTTTAAAGTAAATATAGACTTCTACAGTTTTGAAAAACCGAAATGATTATAGTTTCGGTTTTTCTTATTTTAAAAGAGTTTTTGAGGAGGGGCATGGGATGAAATTACAAGTAGGCGAAAAAATCACCTTTGAACGAACGTTTACAAAAGAAGATGTTGCGTTATTTACGGAAGTATCGAAAGATGAAGGTGTTCATCATGTTACACCAGATGAGCAGGGGAGATTTGTTGTACAAGGGCTTTTAACATCAACACTACCTACAAAAATTGGCGGTGATTATAACGTACTAGCTCGCAAGATAGATTTTGAATTTTTACGTCCTGTGTTTAGTGGTGACACAATTCGTTGTGACGTAACCATTGAACAATTTGAGCCCGATGAAAAAAATCGTACAAAAATTATTGCGATGTTTATATGTAGGAATCAAATTGAAAAGGAAGTTATGAAGGGGAGTTTTTCTGGGATTATTCTTTAGTTAGTAGAGAAAGTAATGAATAGGTGGGCCATGTCACTCGGGCTTAGATTTTTAATTCCCCCCATAACGAAAATTTTATGTATCATTGAATACTGTTAATAAGAAGTTATGTAATATATTCTGTTCATTTTTAACTTGAATAAGCTCGTCAACAAAAAGGACATTCCTAGTATTACAAGAAGTGTCCTTTCCACTAAATTATAGGATATTTTGCTAACATTCAAACTCTAAAATTAGTTTACTGGTTTGACCTGTAAATTGATAATTATAGGATCCTTTTAGATTTTCTAAGTTACCGGTAGCTTTAATAATTGTTCCTGGGGAATCTAAATTTTCTTTATCAAATATTTCTTGCTCTATAGCTGTAAATGTCCCTTGTTGCCCCTTATAAATTCCTTCAAAGTGTAAAAATCCAGAAATTTTAGAAGTAGCTAAGTGACCATCATTTATATTTGAGTCTAAATAATATAAGAAGTATTCAATAAAAGCTTTTCCTTTTAATTCACCATCAATATCATATTCGACATGTGCAATATTAATAGGGAAATCTTTTTTAGTATCATCGATTGGTTTTTCATCCCATTTACTTACTGTAAATGTTACTTCCATACATGTAAATCCCCCTTTATCATTTGAAAAGTACTAATTCACAGTCATATCTTATAGGGGTGTTTTTATTTATTTGAGCCCTGTCATATCGTTATCTTATCTCAGAATTACCTGCGCCTCCTCATGAAGGACTTACTGTCGCCAGGATATCTCCTGCTTGTAACCTCTTTGGTTTTATTAACATGTTAACTCCGCTGCTACATAATGTAATGGACTACGATTATACAAACTGTATCATTGAAAAACATGATGTATGAAATTAGTTTCTTCATCATTAATCCGTTTACCTGCTGGGATTCAAGAATTCAGTCTTAGTGTTGAATATAGGAATAATCAATTTACATTTGAAAATTACAGTATGCAACATTGCATGAGGAAAACGGTTGTTATTTTTATGACTTGTAACTATAATGATTACAGGTTGGTCGATACCAATCAAACAAATACAATCATCATGAATGGAGATGTTACATATGGGTATGAAAAAAATAATTTTAGCAGGTGCTTTAGGTATCGCAGCATTATCAGGAACAAATGTACCAGGGTTAGAACTAACAAAAGCGAGTGCCGCTTCTATTGAATCGAACTTCTCGACGTTAGAAGGACGAGTAGTAGAGGTAGATAACGGTGTAATTGTTGTAAAATCTCAGCAATATGAGGAACCTGTTAGTGTGTATATTGATTCACTTTCAAACGTTAAAGTAGGAGATGAAGTAAAAGCTACTGGATCTATGATGCGTAATTTTACAGAATATATGGTTGCAACTGCAGTTGAAAATACAACAAACAAGTTAGGTATGCACATGAAAGAAGATGGCTCACCTAATTATGTAATTGGAGAAGTATCAAAAGTAGGAACGATGGAAGATGAGGGAGACGGTGCTACTAAATATGTTGTAGTTGAGTATCCATCGCTAAATGGGAAGAAAGATATTATTGATGTTTTCTTAACAAAGGGACAAGTATTTAATGTGGGTGAGAAAGTGAAAATTGATATGGAGTATGTGGGCTGGGGTGGTATTTCTATTAACTGGAACACAGTTGATCATATTGAAAAAGTTCATGAAGCAAAGACGAACGCTGAAAATAATGATGATGTATGGATTTGGTCTTAATAAGGCGAGTATAGGTCGTTATTTGCAATTTTCTCCAAACAATACATGTAAAAACTAAATGTATCATGCAGTACCCATCTAATTCTCATTGCGTATGAGAATTAGATGGGTACTTTTTTATTTGAAATTTGTGCAAGTCAATGTTTAGCATTTCTTTTTAAGAGTAAATTACGGTTGAAATCAAAACTTTATTTGCAGTACATAATAAATAATGTTGATTTTTTATCTTATATTAAAATAAAAACAAACCACTGTTCGATTTGAATATTCCACGATATAATGGTGAGAGTTTATGGCAGAATAAATATTTACATAAGAAGTGAGGTACTGTATGAAAAAAAGAACGACAGACATTATTTTTATTATTATTGGTGCATTTCTTTTTGCGTTAGGTGTCAATTTGTTTGTTATCCCGAACGAGTTTGGTGAGGGTGGGGTAACAGGTATCACGATTATTACGTATTATTTATTTGAATGGTCACCGGGCTTAGTTAACTTAATTTTAAATGCAATTTTGTTAATAGCCGGTTATAAATTTTTAAATAAGATAACAACAATTTATACGATTATCGCTGTAGTTACGAACTCGCTATTCCTTCATTTGACAGAAGGATGGACGATTGCTTCGGATGAAATGCTCGTAAATGCCATTTTCGGAGGAATATTTATTGGATGCGGGATTGGTCTTATCATTCGCGTTGACGGAACAACTGCAGGTACTACCATCTTAGCAAGGATGACGCATAAGTATTTAGGATGGAGCATTAGCTACGGTCTACTGTTCTTCGATTTAATCGTTGCGTTTTCATCTTATTTCATCATTGGTGCAGAAAAACTGATGATAACAATTATTATGCTATATGTAGCAACGAAAGTGATGGAGTTTGTAATTGAAGGTTTAAATCCGAAGAAAGCCATTACAATTATTTCTGATAACCCGAATGAAATTGCCGGGAAGGTAACTACGTTAATGGGCAGAGGGGTTACCGTGTATTCAGGTCATGGCTATTACACGAAAACTCCGAAGGAAATTCTTTATGTTGTTATCAATAAGCAAGAAGTAGTGAAGCTAAAGAGGATTGTTCAAACTACAGATCCGGCTGCATTCATCGCTATACATGATGTTCGTGACGTATTTGGAGAAGGATTCGTTGATATTTCTAAAGCTTAGAACTTATTTTTTATTAAAATAATCTTAATACTAAAACGTAAGAATCTATTTTGAATCATCTTTTTTCAAAATAGATTCTTTTTCTTTTTCTTGCAAAAAATTCAATTGTTTCTTAAGGTAAGGATGTAGAAGGATGAACAAGAGAGGGTTTAATGAAGATGATACATATTTTATTAGCTGATGATGATAAGCATATTAGAGAGTTGTTGCATTACCATTTGCAAAAAGAGGGGTTTAAAGTTTTTGAAGCAGAAGATGGAAAGGTAGCACAAGGCGTTTTAGAGAAGGAAAATATTCATCTTGCGATCGTAGACATTATGATGCCGTTCGTTGATGGCTATACGTTATGTGAAGAAATCCGGAAGTATCATGATATACCGGTTATTTTATTAACTGCGAAAGACCAGTTAGTGGATAAAGAAAAAGGATTCATTTCTGGTACAGATGATTATATCGTAAAACCATTTGAACCAGCTGAAGTGATTTTCCGTATGAAAGCTTTATTACGCCGTTATCAAATGCTGAGTGCAGATATTATTACGTTGCACGGAACGACAATTGATCGAAAAGGTGTAGAAGTAAAGTGTAACGGTCAAACAATTTTACTTCCTTTAAAGGAATTTGAGTTATTATCACAATTAGCTAGTTATCCTGGAAGAACATTTTCAAGAGAAGAATTAATTGAATTAGTATGGGGAATGGATTTTGAAGGAGATGAACGAACAGTTGATGTTCATGTGAAAAGGCTCCGAGATCGTTTCTCAAAACGAACGGATGATTTTCAAATTACGACAGTGCGCGGCCTCGGGTATAAGTTGGAGTTGAAATAAGATGAAATCACTATATTCTAGATTTGTATTTATGACGGTCGGCATTATGCTACTTAGTAGTATTATCGGCTTTTTATTAACGAACGTATATTATCAAGTGAAGTTAAAACCGTATAATAGTGAAAAGATTTTAAAGTATGCGGAAGAAGTTAAATCGTTATATGAAAAGCAAAGTGAAGAAAATCAAGAGACGTATTTGCATTCTATTGCAAAGTTAGGGTATGAAATTTATATTGTCGATGATCAAAAGAATGGGAAGCGTATTGGTAATGCGTTTCGTAAGACGTCTATTAGCGATGCTACTGTTCATAAAGTATTGCAAGGAGAAACGTTTAATGGTGTTTCTACGTATCCAACGCGTCTTTTTATTACAGGATTTTTCGATAATGAATTAATAAATAGTGTTGGTGTACCGGTAAAGCACGGTGATAAACAGTACGCGTTATTTATTCGTCCTGACATTCAGAACCAATTTGGCGAGATGCGAATTTTCTTAGCGGTATTACTTGGGTTTATCGTACTATTAAGTATTATCTTTATAGCGATTGCAGCAGGTTATATCGTTCGCCCAATCCGTAAATTTACGAAGGCTACGCAAAAAATTGCGAGTGGGGAATATGAAATTGAATTAGATGTAAAACGAAAAGATGAAATAGGAACGTTATCTACAAGCTTCCAAAAGATGACGAAGAGTATTAAAGAACTAGATGAAATGAGACAAGAATTCGTTTCGAACGTTTCACATGAATTTCAGTCGCCACTTTCTTCCATACAAGGTTTTTCAAAAACGTTGCAAACAGAAAAGATGAGTGAGGAAGAAAGAAATCATTACTTACAAATTATTGAGGGTGAAAGTAAGCGAATGTCTAGTTTATGTAAACAGTTACTTACGCTCGCTTCATTAGATAAAGAGGAAAAGGTTCTACAAATAAGAGAATTCAATCTGCAGAAGCAAATTAAAGACGTCATTTTTATGCTTGAGTGGAAATGGCGTGAAAAAGACATCGCTGTTGAATTTGATGTGCCGGACATTACAATACAAGGTGATGAAAACTTACTTCATCAAGTATGGAGTAATATCTTTACGAATAGCATTAAGTTTTCAAACGATGGTGGAACGATTGAGTTTTTCCTCGAAGAGTTAGAGTCTAGTGTCATTATCTCTATATCTGATAACGGAATTGGTATGGAAAAAGAAGAAATGGATCGTATTTTTGATCGTTTTTATAAGGTGGATACAGCAAGAGCAAGAAACGTAGAAGGTAGCGGTTTAGGGTTATCGATTGTGCAGAAGATTGTTGAACTGCATCATGGAAACGTTTCGGTGTATAGTACGAAGGGGGAAGGGACGACTGTTCGGGTGGAGCTTCCTAAATAGATGAAAGAGGCTGTTTCGGAACGGCCTCTTTTTTGTCGTTTTTTGTCGATAAGTCGATATAATTGGAAAATCGCTGATATAATTTGAGTTGCGCCAATATATTGTGAAAATCGCCGATATAATTCTATTTGCGCTGATATATTTGAAAAATTGCTGATATAAATTTCACGTACTCCCATTTCTGCTATAAAGCCGCACCTTTCCCGCGCTCAAAAAGTATCAGATGTAATTTAATTTTCCCTCTGTAATCTTCTGTTCATATTCCGTTCATATTTCTTTTTTATGATAAGTGCATAGAAAGAAAGAGGAAGGAGCGAGCGAAATGTTTTTAGCTCTGCGTGAATTAAAACAATCAAAATTAAGATATGGATTAATCGGACTTATTATGGTGTTATTATCATTTTTAGTTCTTGTTATTTCAGGATTGGCAAATGGACTATCATATGATAATGCTTCATCGATTCAAAATATGGAGGCAAATAAGTTCGTTTTAGCAGATGATGCGGAAAATAAATTACTTCGTTCACAAATTAAGAAAGACGATGTTGATAACGTAGTAAATCAAGTAGACGAGAAAGAGGCTGTTCCGTTTCGTGTAAAAGTTTCAACGTATGAAAAGAAAGATAGTTCGAAAAAGGTTGATATCGCTATTTTCTCAAGTGAGCGCGATTCATTTTTAGAGCCGAACATTGTAAAAGGTGAGAAATTAGGCACAGCAAATAACGAAATGGTTGCTGACGAATCGATTAAAGAGAAGGGAATCGATATTGGAGATACAATTATCGATCCTGTTTCAAAAAAAGAATTTAAAATCGTTGGATTTACGAAAGACCAAATGTTTAGCCATACACCAGTCGTTTATGTAAATGAAGACGTATGGGGTGCTATTTCCCAACCAAACCAAAAAGATTATAGTGCAATTGCGCTGAATACAGATAAAGAAATTAAAAATGCTCACGTTATTGATAAAAAAGAAGTACTACAAAGTATTCCAGGGTTTAAAGAAGAGCAAGGAACGTTAACGATGATCATTGCATTCTTACTTGTAATCGCTGCGTTATTAATCGGTGTATTCTTCTACGTCATTACATTGCAAAAAACACAGCAATTAGGCGTATTAAAAGCGATTGGTACAAAGGACTCATATTTAGCAAATAGCTTAGTCGTGCAGGCGTTATTCTTATCAGTCGTTGCGATGATAATTAGCATCGTTCTTGTACAAGGGTTAGAGAAAATTTTACCAGCAGGTATGCCGTTCTTATTAACAGCACCGATGATTACACAATATGCAGCAATCTTTATCGTCATTAGTATTTTAGGAACACTTATTTCATTATATCAAGTATTAAAAGTTGATGCGCTAGAAGCAATTGGAGGCGGGATGTAATGACTTCATTATTAAAATTAGACAAAGTAAGTAAAGTGTACGGAGAAGGGAATACGGAAGTAATAGCCCTTCATCCGATATCGCTTGATGTGAAAGCTGGAGAATTTATCGGAATCGTCGGTCCTTCTGGATCGGGGAAAAGTACGTTATTATCAATCGCGGGTGCATTATTATCACCGTCAAAAGGGGATATTTACATTCGTGAGCAAAATATTACACAGTTATCAGAAAAGGAAATGACAGACATTCGTTTGAAAAAAATCGGCTTTATTTTCCAGTTCGCAAACCTTGTTCCATATTTAAATGTGAAAGAACAATTGCTTTATATTGCAAAGCTAAAAAAAGAAAACAAACGAGAATCAGAAAAGCGTGCGGATCATTTATTAGCAGCATTTGGATTAGGGGAAAGAAAAAATCATTATCCAAATCAACTGTCTGGCGGAGAAAAACAAAGGGTAGCAATCGCTCGTGCGTTTATGAACAATCCGGATTTAATATTAGCGGATGAACCAACGGCTAGCTTAGATTCAAAACGTGCACGTGAAGTTGTAGAAATGATGAAACGTGAAGTGAAAGAGAGCCAAAAAGCAGCAATTATGATTACGCATGATGAAAGAATGCTTGATGTATGTGATCGTATATTGACGCTTCGAGATGGACAGTTAATATAAAAAAGGAAAACCGTACATGTATGTGCGGTTTTCCTTTTTTTTTAATGGATTTATTTAGAGAATAACGTTTTAATTTTATTACGAGTAAGTAATAAAATACCGCCTAATACAGATAGCATTCCTAGAGCCATATTGTTTGATTGCTCGCTACCAGCGTTAGGAAGTTCTTTAGCGTTATTGTTTTTAGTACCATTATCTGCTTGCGTTTGTTTAGACTGTGATACTTCATTAATCTTGTTATCAACATTTTGCTTCGTTGTATGTATCTCAGCTAATTTGTCATCAATTTTTTTCTCAGTGTGTTTAAAGTCGTTGATTTTAATATCTAAGTCTTGTTTTTTCTTTGATAAAACGTCTGAAACAGTTTGTTTTGATTGTTTAATTTCGTTAATTTTATTGATTAAATCTTGTCTAGCTTCTTGTAATGCAGCTAGTTTGTTTTTCACATCTTGTTTAGCTAGTTCTAAGTTAGCGGAAAGACTGTCTAAATTGCCTTTAATTTTCTTAAGTTCCTCTAACGTGTTACCAGTATTCGGCTTGTTTTCTTTTAACTCAGCAAGTTTGTCCTCAGCAGTTTGTTTCGCTTTCTTTAACTCAGCTAATTTTTCATCTACTTGTTTTTTTACTTCCTTAAGTTCATTAACCTTTTGATCGATGTTCTCTTTATGTTGCTTCATTTCATTCACTTTTTCATCGACAGTTTGTTTATGTTCTTTAATCTCATTAACCTTATTATCGATATTTTGCTTATGTTCTTTTACTTCAGCAACTTTATCTTCTACTTGTTTTTTATGCTCTTTTATTTCCGCGATTTTATCTTCGGCGATTTGTTTGTCTTGCTGAAGTTTTGCATCTAACTCTTGTTTATGTTGTTTAATCTCGTTAATTTTTTCATCAGCAACTTGTTTACGTTCATGTAGTTCATTCACCTTCGTATCAACATTTTCCTTAACCTTGTTAAGTTCATTGAATGTTTGATCCACGTTTTCTTTGTGTTGCTGCAATTTCGCATCTAACTCTTGTTTATGTTGCTTAATTTCAGCTAATCGATCTCCCGTACTTTGCTGAGGAGTAGCATCATTTACTTCCGCATGAGCAGAGTTTGCGCCAGCAATCATTGCTAAAGCTAGTGTAGACGCAGCGATTGTTTGTTTTGTTTTCATATTTTTGTACCTCTTTTCTTTCATATGCATGAGCTGTTTTGTGTAAAAATGAGCATATAGAAGTAGATTATCTTATCATTATATACCATGTACGATGTCTAGAGGAAGTATTTGCATAATAATCTATCATTATGGAATTCTTATAGTCTCTTATTTTGGAGTAGGGGACAAAACTTTAGCTAGATGAACAATTTCTTTTATAGTAGAGTTTACATCCTTACTATTACGAATAACGAACAAATAATCAGCCTCGTTTTCTATCGGATCGACCACATCTTCATGTTGCGATTCAGCCCGTTGTCGATCGAGTACTTCTTTGAAATTAGAATAACCACCTCTAAAAATATTCGTACTTCGTGTGCTTCGAGCTACTCTTTCGTAAAGGACATCATCTGGAATATCAAAATGAACGAGTATGCGTACATATTCATTCTGTGGAAATAATTCGTTTAGTAAATATAACCTTCCATTTTTACTGCGATTGGAGTTACTAATAATAAGGTGTAAATTTGAATGTTCTTTCGCATAATCAACAATGAATTTTGAAAGACCGTGCTTAAATGTATTAGGGCCTTTAGCCGGCTGTAATTTTTCGTAATGCGTGTTAATAAATTCAGCTTGATTATCTTGATCCATAACGAAAGAGTGGGGTAACTCTTTTTCTAATGCTCTTGCAAATGTAGTTTTTCCACTGTGTGTTTTTCCAACTGTAATGATGACTAATCTTTTCATGACGCCCTCCATTTGTATTGTTATGAACTGGAATATTCGGTGTAGATCGAAATCTTCCTGCTAGAGATTACACAAATTATTGGAGCGTTAGTAGGTTGAAAACTTGACAAAAAAACTTATTTATGCTATAATTTACCGATATAAAAATAAGGTGTATAATAGGGTTCTCCTGGCCAGGGGAACCCTATTTTTGTTGTGAAAATGAAGGAGAGTGTATGTGCGTGAAAAAAGGTGAAGCAAGTGTAACGTCGTTAGTATCAGCTTTTAGCAGGGCGTATCATAGTGAATTTGATAATCCTAAAATCTTTGATGATTATGTAGCTAAAGATTTCATTTTACAAAAAGAATGTAACGATATTGAAACGAACATGGTTCAAGGAATACATTTTTTCAATACAGACATTGCAGAGCAATTTCAAGACAATCCGAAAGAAATATTAAAATGGATTACGCAAGTTCAGTTATCACCAACACCTTTAGCACGTGCCGCATATTGTGAAAGAGTATTACTACATGAAATTACATTAGGAGCGAAACAATACGTCATACTCGGTGCAGGCTTAGATACGTTCAGTTTTAGACACCGAGAATTAGAAAATAAAATAGAAATATTTGAAGTGGATCATCCTTCTACGCAGGCGTTTAAGAAGGAAAGAATAAAAGAAGTAGAACTTGAAGTTCCAAATAACCTTCATTTTGTTTCAATGGATTTTACGAAAGGATTTTCCTATGAACATTTACGCAATGAAGGATTTGAACATAAAAAGACTTTCTTTAGCCTTTTAGGTGTTACGTACTATTTAACGAAAAAGGAGCTTGCTTGTTTAATAGAGTGTTTATTCGAGATAGTTCCAGTAGGGAGTTCTATCGTTTTCGATTATCCGGATGAAAACTTATTTACGGAAAAGGGACTGTCCAATCGAGTTGAAAATATGGTAAAAATGGCTGCGGTAGGCGGAGAACCGATGAAATCATGTTTTTCTTATGCCGAAATGGAAGCACTGTTAGAGAAGGCGGGCTTACTCATTTATGAACATTTATCGCCAGAAGACATAAATAAATTATATTTTGAAGGACGAAACGATTATTTGAAAGCTTTTGAGACAGTGCATTATGTGCATGCGGTGAAAAGGTAGGAAATTAGTAGGCATGGGGAGGAATCTCTGTGTCTTTTTTTATAAAAAAGGAAATGAGCTGTAGTGGTGGAAAATATAATTATAAATATATATAAATTAATGTTTTGTAGAAACTAAAGGAAAGGGGAAATAGAAGATGTTGAAATTACGAGGAAAATACAATGAAGCAAAAGTATATACTACGAATGTAGAAGAAACGGCAGCAGGTCAAATTATTGATCTTTGTAACCAAGAATTCGTAAAGGATAGCAAGATTCGTATTATGCCAGATACACATGCGGGTGCAGGTTGCACGATTGGGACAACAATGACAATTCAAGATAAGATTGTTCCTAATTTAGTCGGGGTTAACTAATCGGCTCAGACTTTAAACTACTCACTCAATTGACTGGGAACCCTAACGATAAAAGGCGAGGGCAATCAGCAGCCAGTGGTTATGGTGACATAATCGAATGGTTCAGAGACTTGTACCATGTTAGCAGACTAAGGTACAGAATTATTCCTCATCCATTTTGAGTTGAAGAGGAATAATTAATACGGTGAGCCTACAGTAGAGACTGCATATCTCGATGACTGTAGAGAAGGTATAGTCCACACTTTCAGGAAACTGGGAGGTAAGTACGATATTGGTTGTGGCATGGAGGTTGTTATAATTAATAAGAAAAAAGAGGAAATCAACTTCGATTACTTAGACGAAACGATACGTAAATTTGTCCCAAGTGGTTTTCGTATTCGAGATAAGGAACATAGATTTTCAAAAATGATTGATTTTGATAGTGTAAGAGCCCCGTTTACATTGCAACGTGCTCAAAAAAGTATTGGTACACTTGGCGGGGGGAATCATTTTGTCGAACTGAATGAGGATGATGAAGGAAATGTATACATTGTTATTCATAGTGGTTCGCGTAATTTAGGGAAACAAGTAGCAGAGTATTATCAAAACTTTGCTTACGAGCAACTTATAAACGTTAAATCTATTAAAGAAGAAATGATTGAGCGTTTAACGAAAGAAGGCAGACAACAAGAAATACATGAAGCTTTACGTGAAATTAAGAAACCGGTGATTCGTAAAGAATTAGCTTATTTAGAAGGACAAGGATTTAAAGATTACATGAATGATATGAAAATTGCACAAAAATATGCGGAGTTAAATCGTAAAGCAATGATTGATGAAATCGTCACTACAATGGATTGGAAAGTAACAGATCAATTCACTACAATCCATAACTACATCGATATGGACAATATGATTCTAAGAAAAGGTGCTATTTCAGCTCAGAAAGATGAACGAGTAATCATTCCAATCAATATGAGAGATGGTTCAATCATTGCATTTGGTAAAGGAAATCCAGATTGGAACTTTTCTGGCCCTCATGGAGCAGGGCGTATTATGAGCCGTAAGAAGGCGAAAGAAGTACTTAACTTAGAGGATTTTCAAAATACAATGACAGAGGTTTGGACTACATCTGTTGCAGAAAGTACTTTAGATGAAGCACCAATGGTATATAAGCCAATGGATGAAATTATTGAGAATACAAAAGAAACAATTGATATTAAACATATTATTAAGCCACTTTACAATTTTAAGGCTAATTAAAAGAGGAGTAACGTTTATTAAAGAAAAAGAACTTGAAAAGATAGCATATTTTGTGGCGGTTATATAACAGAGATTAAAAAGACAACATATTAAACTAAGAGATTCATCATATTCATTTACATTTATGTAATGTTAAAGACTAGAAAGCTAGATTGGCGCGAATTGCTAATTGTGGAGTGTGAAAAAAGACAAAATCTCTTAAAAAACACTTAATTTTTCATTCCATCAATCTTTACAATCTCCTCCTATAATGTGAATTGGACAAGCACCTAAGACAGAGCAGAACATGTCAGTTTGTACATTCTATTATTAGGGGGAGAATTTGTATGAAAAAGACAGTTGCTTCGTTAGCAGTTATGGCGGCATTATTACCGACTTTTTCAGTGCATGCGGAAGGGAAAGAGAAAGTTCGAAAATCAGCTACAACTTTTAATGTTATTAGTGACATTCAAGGTGATTTAGGAGATTTTGATCACGTATTAAAAGATATGAATAAAGTAACGCCACTTTCTAGAGCGCTTATTATGAATGGGGATATAACGCCGACTGGACAACAGTCACAATATGATGATGTAATGCGTGTGTTAAATAAAAATAAGCATCCAGAAAATATATGGTCTACTGTTGGGAATCATGAGTTTTATGCTGGTAAATGGACAGCAGATGGGAAACTCTCTCAAAGTACATGGCCAAATGGTGTAACTGAGGAAACTTTATTTAACCGCTATCTGAAATTTAGTGGACAAGAAAAGGTATATCATAAAAAAGAATTAGACGGTTATCCGCTTCTATTTTTAGGAACTGAAAAATATATGAAATACCACGATTCAAAAATGTGGGATGAAGTATATATGAGTGATGAGCAATTAGGTTGGTTAAAACAAAATTTAGAAGAGTACAGTCAAAAAGATAAAAATAAGCCAATCTTCATTTTCTCTCATCATGTTTTACCTGATACAGTATCGGGATCAAGACAATCACCATATTTACAAGATTATTTAAACGTGGATAAATTGTACGATATATTAAAAGACTATCCGCAAGTTGTTTTCTTCACGAGCCATACGCATTGGGATTTAAACTTACCTGACTGGGCTGGTAAAAAGAAAATTAAAGGTGGAGATGAAAAAGGTTTCACTGTTGTAAATACGGGCGGTATTGAAACAGGCTGGATGTCAGCAGGGCCAAATGGAGGAGAGAAAACTGCTCCAGATGGCTATTCATTTAAACAAGGGTTACAAGTGAAAGCATATGGTAACGATGTAATTGTGACAGCTTACGATTACAAACGTGATAAGGATATAAAGAAGTTATTAATTAGTGATTCAAAAATTGCGCAGATGGCACCAAATGTAACGGCAGATGATCGTAAAAATATAATTGTCGGTGCAACTGAATATATGGAGTATTCTATAGAAGGAACGAATGAGTGGCATACGTATAGTAAAGCAAATCCTACGAAATTTGATGGAGATAAAGTCGTATACGTACGCCATAAAGGTGAAATGAATTTAGAGCCGGGATTAACACACTTACTTCGTTTTTCGGTAAATAAGTGATTGGAGGGAGCCCACATTTGAATGTGTGGGCTCTTTTTTTGTTGATGAGAAAGGGGTTGCCTGTCTGTCGTTTTTTGTCGATAGATCGATATATTAAGAAAATCGTTGATATATTGCAAGTTACGATAGATATATTTGAAAAATCGTTGATATATTGTAAGGAATGAACGATATATTTAAAAAATCGTTGATATAAATTTCATGTACCGTAATTAAGTTAAAATCATTAATACGGTTTTACTTATCAAAACGAAATTCTAATACATTTTTAACCGAGAAAGATGACTTCACCATTTTTACGTGTAATAATAGTAACGTTACATATATTGTGAAAGAAGTACAAAAGGAGCGTTACAATGAATTTAGCTAAATTCCCGAGAAAAAAATATACAGAATCATATACACCAATTGAAAAGTTAAACAATTTTTCTGAAGCACTTGGTGGTCCGACTATTTATTTTAAAAGAGATGATTTACTTGGTTTAACAGCCGGTGGCAATAAGACGAGAAAGTTAGAATTTCTAGTTGCAGATGCACAGGAAAAGGGTGCAGATACGTTAATTACAGCTGGTGGTATTCAGTCAAATCATTGCCGCCTGACACTTGCTGCTGCGGTAAAAGAAAAAATGAAATGTATCCTTGTATTAGAGGAAGGGCTTGAGACAGAAGAGGAGAGAGACTTTAACGGGAACTATTTCTTATATCACTTATTAGGTGCTGAAAATGTAATTGTTGTACCGAACGGAGCAGATCTTATGGAAGAAATGCATAAAGTAGCACAAGAAGTAAGTGAAAAAGGTAATACACCATATGTAATTCCAGTTGGTGGATCAAATCCTACGGGCGCAATGGGATACGTTGCTTGTGCGCAAGAAATTATGGCGCAATCATTTGAGCAAGGAATTGATTTCAGTTCAGTTGTTTGTGTAAGTGGTAGCGGCGGTATGCATGCTGGTTTAATTACTGGTTTTTCTGGAACACAAAGTCATATTCCTGTAATCGGGATTAACGTAAGTAGAGGAAAAGCTGAGCAAGAAGAGAAAGTAGCAAAACTTGTAGATGAAACTTCAGCACACGTTGGTATTCCAAACTTTATCTCGCACGACGCTGTTACGTGCTTTGATGAATATGTAGGGCCCGGCTATGCGTTACCAACGCCGGAAATGGTAGAGGCAGTTCAGTTACTTGCGAAAACAGAAGGTATTTTACTTGATCCAGTGTATACAGGTAAGGCGGTAGCGGGATTAATCGACTTAATTAGAAAAGGTAAATTTAATAGGGAAGACAATATTTTATTCGTACATTCAGGTGGTTCACCAGCTTTATATGCGAATACTTCTTTATTTGTGTAAGTGTAAAAAGCATTGGGTATCCAATGCTTTTTTGTTATATACTGGAATTATCGAGAGGTAGGAGGATGATATGAATTCAAATTTAAAATGGATTATATATACGGTACTCGGCATTTCTATTCTATTAATCTTATTTGTGGCTTATGGGGTGTATTCTTATTTTACATTTTAAAAGCGTAATGGAAGTGAACCATAATGTAATGTATGTTATAGTTTGATATGTTAATTACTTACAATACTTTCTACAAGGAGAATACATAATGAGAGCAAAGAAACTAGTAACGTTAGCAGTTCCATTTATACTGTTAGTCGGATGCGAGGTAGGAGATAAAGATTCTACTCATAAGACTGAGCAAACTAGTAAAGTAATAACGAAAACAGTAATTTCTGAACAACAGTATCCGTACTACATATGTGAGCAAGTGGTAGAGTTCCAATTTAAGAAGGATGAACTATTACTAAACTTAGGAGAATCCTTAAAGGGCAAAGAAAAAGCAAAAGCTGTTTTAAAAACATCAAACGAGATAGATAAAATTTTAGACAATATGGAACACATAAAAGTACCTGATACATACAAAGACATTCACAAATCCATACAAGAAGGGGTAACAGAGGCAAGAAAAGCAACGAAGTTAATTAAGGATGCTGGTAAAGAAGATAAACAGAAGATTCAAGAAGCTACAATGAAAGGTACTGAATTTTTATCAGGTGTAGACGGAGAGCATTGGAAAAAAGCAATTTATGAGTTATCACAGGAAAACAAAGATGCTTATAGTAAGGCACTTGATAAGAAAGTAAAGGAGCACTCAAAGTAAAACAGTAACTTGTAACAATACATATCTACATAAAATTTCCGCGAATGCTATGCTAGGAAGTTAGGTGGGAGATTACTGTCCTTAAATGTGGCTGATTAAAGCTACAGCCACATTCTCCTGTTCTAATTAACTAAAAGAAGAACTTCCCCATCCCGATTAGACTACTGATCATTCCTATTCCACTCATGGTGCCTTTTCCTGCTGTAAGTAAGTTTCCAAGCATTCCTAGCTGACCGTTACCTCCGTTATTTCCCCATCCCATTGGGGCCCACGGACCACCCCATCCTGGAGGATTTCCAAAAACACCCGAGTTATTGGTATTGAAATGAAAAGGCTTGGCTGGCGGCGATAGTAAAGCTGCAAGATGACCTTGTGCGAACATCCCTGTATGACTGAATGGTTGCGCCCAGGGGAAGGGAGGTTTTTGAAAATTAAAACCTGCATGACTTGGTAATGGAGTCCAATTAGCAGGCTGACCTTGGGGCATTATCCCTGCATAATTAATTGGCTGCCCCCAAGAGAAGAGAGGGGGGTGGGGATTGAACCCCGTATAATTGGCTGATGAATCCCAACTAACTGGATAGACTCGGTAACTCCAATTCTCAGAAATCTTCAAATCATTCATTACCTCAGATGTAGTTATCTCGGGCTGTGAATATAATGAAATTTGGTTATTATATTGTTGACCATTTCCCTTTGAATTCAAATACCAATATTGGTCCATACGCTTATTCTCCTCACTTTAAAAATGTAATGTTAGACTTAGCCTATGTAATATTCCTTTTTATGGATGGTTACATAACTAGATCTACAAGCCTGTATTTAAAGGAATGGGTGCGTGGTCTTTTTGATTTTTCTCGCTCCCTGTAAAATTCTCATTGATTTAAAGCTTCACTTTATTTTAGAAGGGGATTTTCAGTTGCTTATTTTGTGTATTTCAGCCTAATTTAAATTCCGTTAACAAACATTTTTATAAAGGTTTAATCAACAAAAAGATTTTAAAATGGTATGTTGAGCAAGTGGAATTGCTAAAAAGAGAATATCCATTCGAAGAGTTTGGCAAAATACTGCAAGGGTAATATTTTCTTGTGCAAATATGTAAACGATTTAAACGAATCAATGAAATTTATAATGAAGGGGCAATTAAATATATGAGTGAAACATTACATAAAAGAAAACCACCATATGTAATGCTTGTAATCCTTTTTATTGGGGCATTTGTTTCATTTCTAAATAACTCCCTTTTAAATGTAGCCTTGCCATCAATAATGAAAGATTTAAACATTCAAGATTATTCAACGATCCAGTGGCTTTCTACAGGGTATATGCTTGTAAGTGGTATATTAATTCCGGCCTCAGCATTTTTAATAACGCGTTTCTCCAATAGGAGCCTATTTATTACATCTATGGTGATTTTTATTCTTGGTACTGCCTTAGCGGCTGTAGCACCTAACTTTGGTTTATTACTTACTGGTCGGATGGTTCAAGCGGCAGGCTCTTCAGTTATGGGACCTTTGTTAATGAATATTATGCTAGTAAGCTTTCCAAGAGAAAAAAGGGGAACAGCAATGGGGATTTTTGGACTAGTTATGATTACAGCTCCAGCAATTGGGCCGACACTATCAGGTTATATTGTAGAGTATTATGACTGGCGTTTGCTTTTTGAAATGATTTTACCGTTAGCAATCATTAGCTTACTGTTAGGGATTTGGAAATCGGAGAATGTCATGAGACAAAATGAAAATGCAAAACTTGATTATATCTCATTACTATTATCTTCTGTCGGTTTTGGCGGTTTGTTATATGGATTCAGTTCTGCAAGCTCCGATGGTTGGACGAATAAAGTTGTCTTAACAGCCTTAATCATAGGCGCTATTGCCCTAATTGCTTTCATTATTCGACAATTAAAAATGGATGAGCCGTTATTGGATTTACGTGTTTACAAGTACCCAATGTTTGCGCTTGCGTCTGTAATTGCAATTGTCAACGCAGTGGCCATGTTTTCGGGGATGATTTTAACACCAGCTTATGTACAAAACGTCCGCGGTATTTCACCGCTGAGCTCTGGGCTGATGATGCTTCCAGGTGCGGTAATAATGGGGATTATGTCACCAATTACAGGTAAACTATTTGATAAATATGGCCCTCGGATTCTTGGTATAGTAGGACTTTCCATTACAGCTGTTTCAACTTATATGCTGGCAAACCTGCAAATCGATTCTAGTCACACACATATTATTCTTATTTACACATTGCGGATGTTTGGGATGGCGATGGTGATGATGCCACTTATGACAAATGGCCTCAATCAATTGCCAACGCGCTTAAATCCGCACGGTACAGCTGTTAATAATACAGCTCAACAAGTGTCCGGTTCGATTGGTACTGCTATTCTTGTTACAATTATGAATTCTGTAACAAAAACAAAAGCTGAAAGTCTAATGGCTGATGTAGATCCAACAACCTTCACAGAGGCTACGAAGGCAATGTTAACTCAGAAGGCTTTATTATCCGGAATTCAATATTCATTCTATGTAGCGCTTGGCATGAATGTTGTTGCACTACTATTAGTTTTTTTCGTTAAACGTGTAGATACAAGTGCGGAAGCTGTCGAGAAGTTAAATCGATAGAGAAGAATAAAACGCTAGATAATGATTCCTACAAGTTTTTTTGCTGCTAAGGCGCCGATATTTAAAGCTGGAAAAGAGCTGAAAGAAGCAGTGAAATAATTATATAGTGAAAGAGGACCTGATGTTCATATCAGGTCCTCTTTCATTAGTAACACAGTATACTTGCTTATCATATTGGTTTAACTAGACTACTGATTACAATCTTAAGCTCGTCAACTTTTCTATTTTGGGGTGTTTTATAAGAAAATGAATCAAAATAATCGTTTTTATAAACAAATAAAAGAGATGAGATCCGTTTGCAATTTCTCATAAACATTATAATTTTAGATTATCTTTTAACACCAACATTAAAAGGCTCTAATTATATGTATTCGCTTCATTTTAATTTAGTATTTTTCTACAAGTTATAAATCTAATTGCCAAGCTTATACTCAATATCATAATCATGAATAGTTAGGGAAAAGATAAAATAAGGTAATCAATTACATATCTGTATCCCAGGCGATTAGTTGCTATTTCCTCTTTATTAAATGGGATATTTTATTTCATGCTTTTTTGAAAGGGTGTTTTAAATGGAAAAAAAAGTATCTGCCATTCCTCAGCCGAAAACATATGGACCGCTGGGTAATCTCCCATTAATCGATAAAGATAAACCGACTCTATCGTTTATTAAGCTGGCGGAAGAGTATGGTCCCATTTTTCGAATTCAAACTTTAAGTGATGCCATAATTGTCGTTTCTGGACATGAACTGGTAGCAGAAGTTTGTGACGAAACGCGGTTCGATAAAAGCATAGAGGGTGCTTTGGCAAAGGTTCGTGCCTTTGCTGGAGACGGATTATTTACTAGCGAGACTCACGAGCCTAACTGGAAAAAAGCTCATAATATTTTGATGCCTACATTTAGCCAACGGGCAATGAAAGATTACCATGCCATGATGGTCGATCTTGCTGTACAACTCGTTCAAAAATGGGCACGGCTTAATCCGAATGAAGACGTAGATGTTCCGGAGGATATGACTCGCCTTACGTTAGATACAATTGGTCTATGTGGTTTTAATTACCGATTTAATAGCTTTTATCGTGAGACCCCTCATCCTTTTATCACTAGTATGAGCCGTGCTCTAGATGAGGCAATGCACCAATTGCAGCGGCTGGATATAGAAGACAAACTCATGTGGAGAACGAAACGTCAATTTCAGCATGATATCCAATCTATGTTTTCTTTAGTAGATAATATTATTGCTGAACGTAAAAGTAGTGGAGATCAGGAAGAAAATGATTTACTTTCCCGTATGTTAAATGTTCAGGATCCGGAAACTGGTGAAAAATTAGATGATGAAAACATTCGTTTCCAAATTATCACTTTTTTAATAGCTGGGCATGAGACAACAAGTGGATTGTTATCGTTTGCAATTTACTTTTTATTAAAGAATCCGGATAAGTTGAAAAAAGCCTATAAAGAAGTAGACCGTGTTTTGACAGATCCCACTCCAACATACCAACAAGTTATGAAACTGAAGTATATACGGATGATTTTAAATGAATCGCTACGTCTATGGCCTACCGCTCCAGCATTCAGTCTCTATGCAAAAGAAGATACAGTGATTGGCGGGAAATACCCAATTAAGAAAGGAGAAGATCGTATTTCTGTTCTTATTCCACAGCTACATAGGGATAAAGATGCATGGGGAGACAATGTGGAAGAATTCCAACCTGAACGATTTGAAGAGCTGGATAAGGTTCCTCATCATGCTTATAAGCCATTTGGAAATGGCCAGAGAGCATGTATCGGTATGCAATTTGCACTTCATGAAGCCACTCTTGTAATGGGAATGCTTCTTCAACATTTTGAATTAATCGATTATCAAAACTATCAGCTGGACGTAAAACAAACATTAACGCTAAAGCCCGGTGATTTTAAGATTAGGATTCTACCCCGAAAACAAACTATAAGCCATCCTACTGCTCTTGCACCTACAGAGGACAAGCTGAAAAGTCATGAAATTAAGCAGCACGTCCAGAAGACACCTTCTATTATTGGGGCCGATAATCTTTCACTTCTTGTTCTGTACGGCTCGGATACAGGGGTAGCAGAAGGTATTGCAAGAGAATTAGCGGATACAGCTAGTTTAGAAGGAGTTCAAACGGAAGTGGTAGCTCTTAACGATCGAATTGGAAGTTTGCCAAAAGAAGGAGCGGTACTTATTGTGACTTCTTCTTATAATGGAAAACCGCCAAGTAATGCAGGGCAGTTTGTGCAATGGTTGGAGGAACTAAAACCGGATGAGCTAAAAGGGGTTCAATACGCAGTTTTTGGTTGTGGAGATCATAATTGGGCTAGTACCTATCAACGGATTCCAAGATATATTGATGAGCAGATGGCTCAAAAAGGAGCAACAAGATTTTCTAAATGCGGAGAAGCAGATGCAAGTGGTGATTTCGAGGAACAGCTCGAGCAATGGAAACAAAGCATGTGGTCTGATGCGATGAAGGCATTTGGATTGGAGCTCAACAAAAATATGGAAAAAGAGCGCAGTACGTTGAGTCTGCAATTTGTCAGTCGTCTTGGAGGATCTTCTCTTGCACGAACATATGAAGCAGTTTATGCGTCTATACTAGAAAATCGTGAACTCCAATCATCCAGCAGTGATAGAAGTACACGACATATCGAGGTATCCTTGCCAGAAGGCGCTACATATAAAGAAGGAGACCACCTTGGAGTGCTGCCAGTTAATAGCGAGAAAAATATCAACCGAATTTTAAGACGCTTTGGATTAAATGGGAAGGATCAAGTTATACTGAGTGCAAGTGGACGAAGTATAAATCACATACCTTTAGACAGTCCTGTTAGTTTATTGGACCTTCTTAGTTATAGTGTCGAAGTTCAAGAAGCAGCCACTCGTGCACAAATACGAGAAATGGTAACATTCACAGCATGTCCTCCTCATAAAAAAGAATTGGAAGCATTGTTAGAAGAAGGAGTTTACCATGAACAAATATTAAAGAAACGGATTTCAATGTTGGACCTTCTTGAAAAGTATGAGGCTTGTGAAATCCGATTTGAACGCTTTTTAGAACTTCTTCCTGCGCTCAAACCGCGTTACTATTCTATTTCAAGCTCTCCACTTGTTGCACAGAATCGTCTGAGCATTACGGTCGGTGTTGTTAATGCGCCTGCATGGAGTGGGGAAGGGACATATGAAGGAGTCGCTTCTAATTATTTAGCTCAGCGTCATAATAAAGATGAGATTATTTGTTTCATTCGAACGCCACAATCAAACTTTGAATTACCTAAAGATCCAGAAACACCAATTATTATGGTTGGGCCAGGTACTGGAATTGCACCATTCCGTGGATTCTTGCAAGCGCGTCGTGTTCAAAAGCAAAAAGGTATTAATTTAGGACAAGCGCATCTATATTTTGGTTGTCGTCATCCTGAAAAAGATTATCTCTATCGTACAGAACTAGAAAATGATGAAAGAGATGGATTAATCTCTTTACACACAGCTTTTTCTCGTCTAGAGGGACATCCCAAAACATATGTACAGCATTTAATAAAACAAGATAGTATCAATTTAATTTCGTTATTAGATAATGGAGCTCATCTTTATATATGTGGTGATGGCAGTAAAATGGCTCCGGATGTAGAAGATACCCTTTGTCAAGCATATCAAGAAATTCATGAAGTCAGTGAACAAGAAGCAAGGAATTGGTTGGATCGTGTGCAAGATGAAGGGCGATATGGAAAAGATGTTTGGGCTGGTATATGAATGTTTCTTAATTAGATACGTAGTAACTAATGAACTTCTTTCGAATAAATTTCACTTTATTAGTATCGTGTGTTTAGCTGAATAATGATTAACCGGACTATTTAGTATCTACTAAATAAAAAACAGGACCTGATATGCATCTATCAGGTCCTGTTTCACATAGACATTATACATGGATATTTTCCACACATTATCAATGTTTGTAATGTAGTTAGCCTTGTGGGTCAGCTATAAAATCAGATATTATTTTTTCAATATCGAAAGGAGTAATCCCTTTATGCAAAGTGAAAATAGTTTCTGCTTCTTCGATGTCTTGAACGAGTTCACCTCTAGCTTCAATATGTAATCGGAACAAGTCATATAAATTCGGTTTAACTAAATTAGTTAAAGCCTTTCCAACTAGTATCATACCTTTTTGATTAGCCTCGATGGTATTATCATAAGTTAGATCTCTTGTAAGAGATAAATCTGTCCAAATCAATTTTCGTTCCTTTAAGTCTAAGATAACTGGAATAGAGATTTGGGTGTCGGCAGTAATATCCACTTTATCTTGAACAGTAGAAGGTTCAAATATTTCACCTGAACCAGGATATTGACGAACCATCCAACCAGTAAAGCATTCTGGTAAATCTTTATATGGTTGGTCTGTGTAAGAAAGCGAAGTCATGACTACATAGCGTCCACCATATTTCAGCACAGACGGAATATCGAAATCAATGAATTCAGATGCCCCCTTTGGTGCAGAAGTAATGTCTCCGCTATGGTAGGCTTTGAAATTTTTTGAACGTAAGTTCGTGAAGGATACATGTTCTTTGTATTGCCAATCTTCGTCGTACATTGCAGCAGACAAATCAATGTCAACGCGTCCTGTATGTTGTCCATTCACATAGCCTTCTTTCCACCATAGGAAAAAACGAATCGTATCTCCTTCTGGCAAATCTACTTTACTTCCTCGAGATAATGTGCGAAGCGCTTTGCTGGCTGAACGTTGAGAGAAGGGAACTAAGTGATTTTTTAACTGTTCATCCAAAAATACTTTTCCGAGACTTGGAAGTTTTGCGAAGCGATTTTTTAAAGTATCTTCACACATTTTTACAATCATTAAACAAATATCCTCTGAGATAAATGGAAGTGTATTTTCAATACCTATAGCTTTTGCTACATTTCCCTTTGGAAAAAAGGTACGAAATTCATTTTTATCATTTCGATGCTTAAAATGAGCTGTGAGTTGAAGTAATACAGGAGTAGAAACGTCTCCTATTATACTTAGAAACTCTTCGAGAATATGGAAAACATCTGTTGACTTATCACTACATAAACGGATTAAATGATCCAAGCGTCTGGCAAATTCCCCAGGGCGAGTTTTTAAAAGATTTTTCGCTGTCATGATATCACGATTCAACAAAGCTGCTTCTATTTTTCCATTAAATGTTTCAACTTTAATGTTGTTGCGAAGAATCTCAAATGCTCGGTGGGTTTTTGGGAAACGAGTATGATATTCTGCTGGATGAAGAATTTCACCTAGACGAATCCAACGTTTTTTGTATCGAAGCATATCTTCAGTAATGTTTCCGCATTGCTCTAACAATCCTAAAAGGAAGCGTCTTTCTGCTCGGTTAAACTTCTTGAATCGAACGGAAGATGCTAAACTCACATCGCCTTCAGATAAAGCAACTGCAAGGCGAAGAACATCAGTTGCTGTTTTAAAATACTTTGCAGCAGCATCGGCTGATATTTTTCTGTTTATTAATAAAACTCCAATTATAAAAGACATATTTTCCTTATGAGGAATTACATTAGGTAGAAAACAGGAAACATCTTCAGTGTGTGTAATAGCCCATTCTACATCTGTCTTATCAGTTGAGGAAATAGAGCTGTTTGCACTAATCAATTGAGAAATCATTTGATTGAAATCTTCTTCACTTCCTAAGTTAATAACTTTCAAATCAACGCTATCTAAAAGAGGAAGTCGTTCTTCTACTTTTGATACAGGTAGGCGCAACGTCACATAATGAATAATAGCATTAATGTATAAATCAGCGTCACTTAAATCCATCATTTGTTGCGGAAAGTTTGGATACATAGGAGTAAACTGAATATGTGCACCAACCATTTCTTTTAAATGTTTTACCAACTCTTTGTAAAACGATGTGAATGTATCAACCGAAAGTGTTTGCAACTCTTCTATTAAAGGCTCGGAAAAAGTAAATCCTAAACTTTCCAAGTTTTTTAAAACAGTGGCTAAATAAATGTTCGGTAGTTTATTTTCTTCTCTTTTTATAATTACTTTCAAACTTCTTCTTATGTAAATAGAATTTTTCATGAGAACGCCAGCTATTCACTCCTTATAAAAGAGGGGAATAGTCTGACTGTCCTCCTTTCAGTGGTAGATTTTTATTTTTACATGCATAAACACACTAATTATAGAGAAATGCACTGAGGGTACATAGCTATTTTTTAGTGGAAAATTAGGGGTATAACATTTAGTTGTTAAGTGGTAATTTGTTAATTAAGAAAAGAAAACCTCTACATCAATGGTTGATAAACTAAAGTTTATTCAATCCCAAAGAAGAAAGAGGTTTTATAGTCTAATTGTTTTCATAGGAAATTGACAACTCTAAAACAATTTGGAATTTCTGGAAAAGAAGGAAGAATTGTCATAGCCTATGTGTTTAGCAGGAAAGTAACATCCCTATTTCGCCAAAGAAGTTAGAAGGAAGGAACGTCATAGCCTGCTTTATTAGTATATTCTCTTGCGAAGAGCAATTCAAGTATACTGTCTGATTTTTTATATTTTTCTTAAAGGGGAATTTTCATGTTTATCCCGCATTAACGGGTAGCCCGATTGGTGAGTGGGATTAAAGTTTCACTTTATAAATAGGGAGACCATCACATGCCCTTTTTATAATACTATTACGGGAGGATTTTTATTTTTGATATATTATACCATTTATTTAATGGTATAATATGGTATTAGTTCTATGGAATGGAGTTGAATGAGTATTATAAATACAAAAGGTGAAATTAAAAAAACAAAAAGAAAAGTATTACTAACTATAATTACTATGTTAGTAATTATAATTGGGTTTGGATATTGGAAATTTTTTAGTTTGCAAGGTGTTCCAAAAGGGGAATTAATTCGAACAGTGAAATCTCCAGATGGAAAATATCTCATCAAGACTTATTTTCATAATGCAGGATCATTAAGTGCGGATGCTGTTAGGGGTGAATTAGTTAACCTTGATACAGATTCAGAGAAAAATATATATTGGAATTATCCAGATACCGATCCATATATTGAATGGGTAAATAAGAATATTGTTAGAATTGGAGATCAAACTTTAGATATTTCACAGAAAGAAACCTATGATTGGCGTGATGATGATAAGCACGTTAAAGAAATGCCTAAACAGTTTAGTAGATAAAGCAAGAAAATTTA
The DNA here is from genome assembly GCF_001595725.1 of Bacillus thuringiensis. Lineage (GTDB taxonomy): Bacteria > Bacillota > Bacilli > Bacillales > Bacillaceae_G > Bacillus_A > Bacillus_A thuringiensis_K. Next base: position 3,051,423 of record NZ_CP014282.1, on the reverse strand, counting down.
AATTTATTTAATCTTATTCGTTTAACTATAGATAGGATTATATGAGTGAAAAAGTCCATTTAGATCTTCTAAATGGACTTTTTTAGGTTTCTAGATACGACTACTGATAAAAATGGAACAAACTTGTTACTTAAGTTGTCTATTAAGTATACGTATAAAACAGGTGTTCATGATAATTCGCTCATTTTATCCCGCTATTTACCCGTAAAAGCCCGATTGGTGAGGGCTTCTTGCATTTCACTTTATGAAAAGTGAGATGCAAGAAGAGTGATATCCGATAGACTTTTTCATTGTGTCGGTATGTATAACACCTAGAAAAACTATATATTCTTGAAAGAGGTTGAAAATGTATGATAGTCTTAAACAAGTTTTTTAACATTTTACATTACAAAAAGATGGTACCTGTAGTATTTCTTTCATGTGCAACGCTTATAGGCTGTTCCGATGGTAATACTCAATCTGAATCACTTAAACAAACGAAACAAACAAATCAAATCAAACAAGAAACTACTGGTAATGATTCTTTTGCTAAACTTGAAAAAGAATTTGATGCTAAACTTGGTATTTATGCATTGGACACTGATACGAATCAAACCGTTACGTATCAATCAGATAAACGGTTTGCATACGCATCTACCCACAAAGCTTTAGCTGTGGGAGTACTTTTACAAAAGAAATCAATAGAAGATCTAAATCAAAGAGTTTTGTATACTCGTGAAGATCTTGTTAATTACAATCCAATTACAGAAAAGTATGTTGATAGGGGCATGACTCTGAAAGAGCTTGCAGATGCTTCCCTTCGATATAGTGATAATACTGCACAAAATCTTATTCTTAAACAATTAGGTGGACCTAGTGAATTCAAAAAATCACTGAGAGAAATAGGAGATACCGTTACAAATCCTGAACGTTTTGAACCAGAGTTAAACGAAGTGCATCCAGGAGACGTACATGATACTAGTACCCCAAAGGCATTAGCTACTAGTCTTCAGGCTTTTGCGTTAGGAGATGTACTTTCAACTGAGAAACGGGATTTATTAATAGATTGGATGAAAAGGAATACTACCGGAGACAACTTAATTCGTGCTGGAGTTCCAGGAGGATGGGAAGTAGCTGATAAGACGGGCTCGGGATCTTATGGAACCAGAAATGATATCGCAATTATTTGGCCACCAAATAAAAAGCCAATTGTTCTTGCGATACTTTCTAATCATGATAAAGAGGATGCTAAATACGATGATAAGCTTATTGCAGAAGCAACCAAGATAGTGTTAGATGCTTTAAAAGTGACAAATAAATAATAATAGTAACTAGTTATTATTATTTTCCCGGTTTTTCGTCACAATATTGTGAGTCATGATTTTGCTAGCGGATTAATGTTTATGGTGTTCTTCGTTGGAATTGCATTTTTAGCAATAATGGCAAGTTGCTTAATGTTTAAAGTTCTGTCGGGAGCATCAAAAGATGTGGCTCGTTATCAAATGCTTCGTAAAATTGTTGTCCGCTGAGAATTATTAACAAAATCAATCTATAAAGAGTTATTCTTCATATTTTTATTCCCAGCAATTATAGGGATTACTCATATATCAGTTGGTATGAACATGTTTAGCCCTCTTTTAATCGATCCGTACTCTCGCATTTGGTTACCACTTGTTATTTTTGTAGTAATTTACTCGATTTAGTACTTAACTACAGTTCAATTATATAAAGGAATAGTACTCCCGAAAAAAGATTAATGTAATGATGCTATTTGCCGGACAGTAAGCCCCCCACCTCAAAATTCAGCGGAAGCAAAGAAGTTAGGTGGGGGGGCGGGCTGCCCGTAAAAAACCGATTGGTGAGGGCTGATTAAAGTTTCACTTTATCCTTTACTGTATCTTGTAATTACATTTCACCTTGCTATAGAGAAACAAAAAACATTTTTCTTATTCAATAATTCCAATTTCTAGAGCCTTTTGAACAGCTTCTTCTTTGTTACGGACTCCTAGCTTTGTATAAGCTGTAGAAGCATAATTTCTGACCGTACCATTTGACAAATATAACCTTGATGCTATGGTAGTGTATCGAAGTCCCTTTGCTACTAGCTGTAATATTTCTATCTCTCTAGCTGTTAGCTCATAAGCGGTTGCTTTTGATTGTGGTGTCTCTTTTTGCTTATCAAACTTCTCAAATATTTTTTGAGACATTCCCTGATCAATCAGTGTCCCACCTTTGTGAATAAGTCGGATCGTATTAGCTAGCTCCAACGTTTCAATAGATTTGAGTAAAAAACCATCCGCACCGTTGCGAAGCGATTCCAACGCCTGTTTGGTATCTTGAAACGTTGTAAAAATCAATATGCGGATATGTGGCCATTGTTGCTTAATCTTTTTGGTTGCTTCAACTCCATCCATTTGCTGCATATCTAAATCCATAAGGATAACATGGGGTTGAAGGCGCCCGCACAAATCTATGGCTTGATTGCCATCCTCGGCCAAACCCACTACATTTAAATCTTCATATCTATCGAGTAGTGTCCTCAAACTTTCTCGAACAAACGGCTGGTCGTCTACAATTAACAAACGAATAAGTCCATTTTTTATTTCAGTTTGTCGCGGTACGGTACATGTAACAAGCATTCCTTCATCCGGCTTTGTATATACAGACAATTGACCTTGCAAATTCATTGCTCGTTCTTTCATCGCATTCATACCGAAGCCTTCCTGCCATTCTACATTTCCTTTTCCATTATCTTGAACTTCTAATCTCGTATATTGTTGTTCAAACTGCAATGAAACTATAATTGCAGTTCCTTGACCATGACGTACTGCATTTGTAAGGGACTCTTGTAAGCAACGAATGAACGCTATCTTCGCTTGCCGAGACAATTCATATTCCTCTCCGTATGCTCGAAAACTTACATTAACTTGAGCGTGCTCCTGAAATTCGGCTCCAAGATTTTGGAGAGATTGAATTAAGGAAGGCGATTGACACGGAGACTCCATTTGATGTAGGTAACCTCTCACGTCCTCGATGCTTTTACGTCCCATTTCAAGCAGAGAATCTAGCCTCTGTATACCCATTTCAGTAGCAAGTTCGGTGCGCAACGTTTCCATTCCCATAATAATAGAAGTATAAGCGTGACCAACTGTATCATGAAGCTCACTCGACAGTCTGTTTCGTTCTTCCGCCAGTGTAATGCGTTCAATCTGAGACATATATTGCTCAAGTACCGCGTTTTGTTTACGAATTGATTCATTTTGCTTATGATTGACGATTAATAAATGAAAAGCGAAGCCCATTACATATGCGAATCCATAATAGGTGACCATAACCCAATAGCTATTACTTGGCGCAACCGCATAGAAAATTCCAGTCGTTATAAAAACTGTTATTGGAGCTGTCCAATAATAGGACAAATGCTTACTATTTGCAGCAATTAGAAACACCGATATAAGAAATGTGTTGTAAGCTTCCGGAAATAATGAGGTTAAATATATACATAGTCCACCATATAGCAGTATTTCTGTGAACAAATAATATTTATAATTGAATAGTAAGGCTACCCATGGAATTGAGAAGGCAATAATTTCCCAAAGAATAATAATCCAAAGTGGTAATGTTAAACCATTTTGAAAATTTAATGTAGCTAGGATGATAGATACACTAGTAAGTAGACGAATCCCTAACATAATCCAATCATACCAAAACCAATACTTAACCATATCTAACAAGTCATTTACCTCCTAAATAGCCTGCCTTTTTACTTCCTATATTATAATTTAATCTTTCATGTCTTATTATACTTTTTAATTTAAAACTGTGATACTACTCACAGACTGTAAACCTCTATTGATTTAGTTGCCGAATCATACTACGTGTATAGCCCCCGATTTTCTTTGTCAAACCATCTACTATTCTAATACTTATGGCGGTAAATACTATACCCATAAACATTACAAAGAGTGATTTGGCAAAAGTATCTATCTGTATGAATATAATATTCATATCGATGTATCGATACAGTAGTGGTGCCAACAGGAACATAAGTGGCATTACATAAAAAATGATTGCACTAATGAGACTGAAAATGCCAATCACAAATTTCTGCATTAACCAATAGACAGCACACCAAGTGCGACGATCTGCAAGCACTAATTTCACCTGAGCCCAGTTCGATGTATCCATTGCTATACTTCGATCGTAAGAGTCTGTTGAAACATCTGTATAAATTTTCGTCTGTATGCGTTCGAATTGGATAAAGGGTGTGGTAGTCTGTAGTACGCGCATAATTAATGGAATCCCAACAACAGTAAATGAAAGGGTTAAACTAAATAGCAGAGCTATTAGATAAAAACAAAAATAAAACAATCCTGTAATGAAAGTTAGCAATAAAAAATAACCATTCTGGATGAATTTTGATTTCATAAAGTTCATCGCTCCTATCTATGTAATAACCGAATCATACTGCTTTTTTTGTCATTCTCACTAGTGTAAAAGTGTCATATGACAGTTTTAAATGAGATTGAAAAGGGGGGAGAACAGCTTACTTCTAGTTAAAAAAGATCCTTTTATCCCGCTATTTGCCGGGCAGTAAGACCCCCACCTCAAAATTCAGTGGAAGCAAATAAGTTAGGTGGGGGATGAATAAAATCCCGACTGATTAAAGTTTCACTTTATTAATCCTCCACAAAAAAACCGTTTTTGCATCTGCAAGAACGGTTTTTTGTACTTTTATTTAATATGAGATGGACTTGTTTTTCGAATATGAAAAATAATATCAAATTGCTCAAGCAATGAAGTATCAAAGTATACCGAACTGTTCGGGAGGATTTGTCCTCCTATACTTAGTAATGGTCTTTTTGCTTTAACCCATTTCTCTGCTTGTCCTTTAAGGTGACGGTTATCCAATAAAAACATTTTATAGGGCACTTTTCCGAGAGTATAATTGAAACTTTTTACATCTTGTGGAATAGCGTCTGTTGTAATCTTACCTCCGGTGGAAGGATTATATTCGCTATATAAGGTGAAATTCCCCTCCGTAGTTGTACTACCAATTGTGACATAATTATTGTCTAAACGTTCCTTTAAAAACTGCCCCGCAACATCAGGATATAATTGTTCATCGATAATTCCTTTAGCTATATGAATATTGTGTCCCCATACCATCGTTTTACCACCAAATGTCTCTTGTGCCCACATTGCATGATCGGCCAAGTATTGCTCATGTAGCTTTATTATACTTGGATAGTCGTTAGGAAGTAGCATTGTGGTAAATTTCTCTATTGCACTTGCCGTTGCTTTTACCCACATGTACTCAGGTGAAACTATTTCTGTGTTGGCTTGCTCATTCTCATCATTTAGTAATCGGGCTACTCTCTCAGCGTTTGCTTTGAACTTCTCTTTCAATTCAGGAGTAAGTTTCATATATTCTTGTATACTTCCAGTAAAAGACGATAATTCTTTATAATTTTCTTCTACTTCTGCAAGCAAATTTGGTCGATGTACCCTTACATAATCAATTACTTTATTAAAGCTACCTTGGTCCAACGTTTTTAAGTCGATTCCAATAAATTGGATTTTCTTTTTATTGGATGGATCAGCATTATAATCTTTCATCCACTCAATCATGGCTATAATTTCATCAGTAGGATATAACAAATTTAAAAATTCCCTAGGGTTTCCTTTTCCTGTTTGGATATATTCATTTAGCTTTAAGCCGTTTCCCCAATCTTCTTCCATTGTGAAATTTGTAAAGCCCATCTCAGTAACCAAATATTTCACAAGGCGAAACTTCATAGTGAAAATTTCAGAGCTTCCATGAGTATTCTCTCCTAATCCTACATATTGTGCGCTCCCAATCATTTTCTTAAGTGGTTTTAAATCTTCAAATGGTTTTGACGGTTCTATCGTTTTTAATGGGTTAGCCTGTGATTGTATTGATTTAACTATATTTTTTTGGATTGATTGACCTGAGTTTTCGACTGCTACAGTTTGAGCGTTTCCTACTTCCCCACATCCTGTGACTAATAAAGCTGTACTAACCATTGCAATCATTTTTTTCTTATTCATTTTTGCTCACCTCAATTGAATTATTTGTAAAAGCAAGATTGATTCATGTACTTACACGAATTAATTGCCTTAATTCAATTCTTATTTATTCCATATCATATTTTCTAGTTACATATTGTCATAAGGTTAATTGACACAAGTCATAGGCTAATCATTACACTTTTGTACTATCGGCTATGACACCTTATAAATAATAATTACATTGTTGAGCCGCAAGTAAGATTAGATTATGAATTTGGGAGGAATTGTAAAGATGAATGAATCTGTATGCCAAAATATTTTTATTCTAAGTTGTAGCTGTTGAAATGACAGGAAGTAAATTTAATAAACAAATGAATAAAAGGGGAAGGGCGGATTACAATGTTGTTACACGGAGAAGCATTCCATAATAAAGATAAAATCCAACGTGCTAAAATAGGACTTCGACTCTTTCTAAGTATCTTAACCATTACTTCCATTATCCTAAATGTAGTAGTAATGGTTACTAACAGTATGCCGCTTATTGTGGTATATATGTTTACCCCAGCATTTTCTTCTATTTTGACTCGCATAATACTGAAAGAAGGGTTTAAAGATGTATCTTTTAGTCTCGGTAACTTAAAGGTATGGAAGGGGATTGGTTTTGCTCTGTTAATACCTATGATTATTTGTGGAATTACTTATTCTATAGCCTGGTTGAGCGGAATTGCGAGGTTTCGGCATCCCGAAGGTGGTATGTTAGAACCAATCTACAATATACTTGGACTTCAGTATGTAACGGCACCATTCAGTTTCATTTATCTAGTAGTATTGAGCGGCATTTTAGGAAGTTTGCTTAACTTAATCCCAGTTTTTGGAGAAGAAATGGGGTGGCGAGGTTACATGCTTATAAGGCTAATCGATGCAGAGTTTTCACGCCCCATCCTTATTAGTGGATTGATTTGGGCAACGTGGCATGTTCCAATTGTTATCGCTGGTCTGTATGTAGAGGGATCATCTGTCTTTCTCTCAGTACTTGGCATCTATTTATGTATTGTGCCATTCAGTTATATTACAGCTTATTTACGACTTATCACAGGTAGCGTTTGGCCTTCGGTTATCATCCATACCACTTGGAATGCCATTATCCAAGGACCTTTCGCACGTGCAAGTACAGGATATCAAACTGAGATTTGGATTGGAGAATCTGGCTTGATAACCGCTATTATTATCTTGATTACTGCAATAATTACGTCTCGAATCGTAAATTTTACTAAATAGCATATGGATGTGTTTTAAATTTAATTAGTGAAATATGACAAGGTGAAATAAGATGCTCCTAAAAATATTAGAAAAAATCTAGTTGAACAGACTCTTACTTAATCTTAGGCTGCTGGATATGTGGGGGACATCAAGCTAAGAAAATAAACTTGGTTGCCATAAAAAACATAATGTTTTCATTTAAAGGCTATGAGATGAAATTTCATCATCTTCATCAAGTTTGACCTTCAGGAAATAAAAAGTTAAACGATTATACAAATACTCTAACTGAAAAAACGATAGTCCTTCTACATTTTAGATAGAAGGACTATCGTTTTTTTTTGACAAAATTAGGAGGTGATGTTCATAAAACGGATAATATAATTCGTATTTTACGTAAAGAGAAAAAGTTTTCCAAAGAAGATGTAGTTAATTCCCTTGGTATAACGGTTGATTGAAATTTCATTTTATAACTTGTAAAGGGCTGTGCAATGCATCGTACTATTAAAAAATCTAAATTTAATCATTAAATTGCGATAAAATGTGGTCGGAAATAATGAAATTTTAGGAAAAATAAGGTACACTAGTCTATGATTTTAATTGAAAATCGTTTGACGTTAATACATACGGGGGAAAGATTGATGAACAACAATACAACAAATGAATCAGTTGAAGAAATTGATCAAAAACGAGTAAGATCAAACAAACGTTATACAAATTGGAAGTTTATCGCAGCGGGTATTGGTGTAATTGCACTTCTTATTGGGGGAATGAGTTATTACCAGGCAACTCACTTCAATTCGAATGTTACAATTAATGACACAAAAGTTGGTGGTCTGAGCGCTGATCAAGCAATACAAAAATTAAAGACATCTGGACTAGCAAACAAAGTCTATGTTGATCAACAACAAATTTTAGATGAAAAAGATACAAAAACGGAACTTACGGAAAAAGATTTGCCTCAAATTAAGAAACTATTAAAAAGCCAGTGGACATTTTTCCCTTCTTCAAAGGGGAAAAATTATTCATTGCTACCAGAGAAGGCAGATCAGTATCGTAGTGAAACGATGAAAAAACTTGTGGAAGAAAAGCTCATCTCTATGAATGAGAAATTAAAAGCGCCTCAAGATGCTATGGCGAAGCTAGAACAAGGGAAAATTGTTATTTCGAAAAGTGTGGAAGGAAAACAGTATGATGTTACTAGTCTACTGAAAGATTATGATAAGCAAAAATATAAAAGCGAAATTCATCTGAAGTCTGCATACATAAAACCTATTAAAGAAGACGATCCGATTGTCAAAAAAGAGGAGAAAGCACTACAGAATCTTCTTGGGCAGTCTGTTGAGTATAAAGTGCAGGATGAAGTTTATCCTTTAAAAGCGAAAGATTTAATTCAAAATGCCTCTATGTCAAAGGATATGAAAGTTACAATTGATGCGAGTGACATTAAGAAGAAAATTACTGAAATTAATAATGCCAAATCAACATTAAATAAAGATTTCTCATTTAAAACTCATTCCGGTTCAGTCATATCAGTAAAAGGACAAGGATACGGCTGGGCACTAGATGTTGAAAAAGAAACTAAACAAGTTCAACAAGCCTTTGAGAAAGGCGAAAAATCGCTTTCTGCATCTAATATTCACGGAAATGGTTGGGAGAAGGAAGGTATCGGTTATAAAACAACATCGAATAATGGCATCGGAGACACGTATGCAGAAGTTTCAATTGCAGAGCAACAAATTTGGATTTACAAAGATGGAAAATTAGTTGTTACAACAAATGTAGTAACTGGTAAACATAGTACTGGTGAAGATACATCACCAGGTGTGTGGTACGTTCTATATAAACGAACACCATACACGCTAAGAGGTAGCGCAGTAGGAAAAGCTGATTATGCGGTTAAAGTAGATTACTGGGTTCCATTCACAAATAGTGGTCAAGGATTCCACGATGCTGGCTGGCGAAAAGACTGGGGAAATAACGCTTATTTAACAGGAGGATCAGGTGGATGTGTGAACCTTCTTCCTAATGTTGCAAAAACTGTATATGATAGTTTGAACACTTATGATCCAGTTATCGTGTACTAAAAAATAGCTACGTATCAAGAAATAAACAAAGCAGGAAATCTTACCTGATGGTATATGAAAAAACACCTCTTGCATTCACATACTAAGTGTGCAAATGCAATGGAGGTGTTTTTGTTTGAATACAAGAGTGTATTGCTTATAAGAAACAAAGTAGGAAGAGATTAAGAATAAGTATTCAAATAGTCAATAAAATTGACAATGAATATCATTTTCACTTAATATAGAATCGTCGCATTTAATTAGACATGAATTTTTTGTTAATATAATAGATTTCTATTAAGTTGTCACATTTAAGAACTATCATTAAATCTTTTAAGAATTTAAATGTAGGAAAGGGTAATATAAAATGAACTGGAAAAAAGGCGGATTATGGGTTATTATTTTTTTCGTTGTAAAAGGCACAATTTCTACACTTTTAATCGTTACAGGTGCTAAATATTTTGATCTATCATTTATGCAACTTATCTTATTAATTCTGACCTTATTAGTGATTTCTCTAATAAGCCGAAAATTGCTGTATAGACATAAACAAAACAAAAAGCAAAAAGAGCTAAATATATAATGGAGCCCCAGAGACCGTTGGATTTCTGGGGTTTTATTTCGATAGTTTTTTCGCATGTATATCAATTTAACAGAATAGGTTGTCCAAAATGATAAAATCGATGATGTTTAAAATGCGTCAGTTATTTTTACATAAGGATTGTAGAGAGCCTTTAAATATCAATCTTTATTTTGAAGCGACAGACGCGCATGAATTATGCTCTTTTTTCAATTGGTAGTTTAAATGTAAAAGTACTGCCTTCTCCTAATTTACTTTCAACTGTAATTTCTCCTCCGTGTAGTTCGACAATCCATTTTACCATAGACAATCCTAAACCTGTGTTTCCGATGTTTGAAGATGTTCGTGCTGCGTCAACTCGATAGAAGCGGTCCCATATTTTAGTAATATGTTGCTCGCTGATGCCTATACCATTATCAGAGACTTTACCTATTATGTTGGTTTCATCACGGAATAGTTGCATATTCACAGTTCCACTCGCTTTGCTATATGCAATTGCATTCGTTAGTAAATTCATTAATAAACGCATCATCAATGTTTGATCTGCTTTTATAAACAGGTTTTCCTCTATATTAGTTGTTATATCAATCGAAGCCTCTTGCACCATTAATGAGAGCTCTTCTACGACGATTTCCGTTAATTCACTCATATTGATACATTCAAATTGGAAAGTATTATGTTTTCCTTGGTCAGCTCTTGCTAATAATAAGAGTTGGGAGAGTAGAGCGGACATTTTACGTGATTGCTTCAAAATGACTTCTAACGATTCTTCCATTTCTTTCGGATTATTCCTCTGTGATAAAGCGTATTCGCATTGCGAAATAATAACAGATGTTGGTGTTCTTAATTCATGAGATGCGTCAGATGTAAATTGTTTTTCACTTTCAAATGATGTCTCCAATCGCTCGAACATTTTGTCAAAGGTTTGGGCTAAATGATACATTTCATCTTTTGGTGAACCTTGTAAATGAATTCTTTTCGAAAGGTCGTTACCATCACCAATTTTACTAGCTGAATCACTCATTTGTTGCACAGGTCGAAACGCTCTTTGCGTAATAAAATATCCTCCCGCTGCCGCAATGAGAATAAGTAATGGGAATGAGATGAGTGTTATGACAATAAGTGTATTCATCGTTGAAGATAATTGGCTCATGGTCATTATTCCACGAATCCAGACTTGCTCATCGTCGCCTCCATTATGGAGAAAATCATATACAATCCATTCTTTATTACCGTCTTTAATGGTTTGTATTTCATCGGATTTAAGCGATACCTTTTTATTAAAGTTTGTAGGACTATTTCCTGCTAGCAGCTCACCTTGTTTATTATAAATACTTATATTTACGCCATCTTCTAAGGCTTCAAAATCATCGTCCATCTTTAAGTGTCCATGCTTATATTCGATATCTTCCATGCTTTCTTTTACTGTGCTCTTCAATTTATCTTTCATATTAAAAAGCAAAACTTTATCTGAAGAAGTTAAAATAAAAGCTAACACGAGTGCCATAATAATTACAATTAGCCCCGTATACCACAGGGTTACTCTCATTTTTATTGATAGTCTTTTCATGATTCTACTCGCAATACGTAACCAGTTCCTCGCACTGTATGAATTAACTTCGTTTCAAACTGGCTATCAATTTTTTTACGAAGATAGCGGACGTAAACATCAATAATATTCGAGCCACCTTCATAATCGTAATTCCACACATGTTGCTCAATTTTATCTCGTGTCAGCACAACTTCTTTATTACGAATCATATATTCTAAAATAGCAAATTCTTTACTGGAAAGAGTGATAACTTGGTCTCCTCTTGTTACTTTATGCATATTGCAATCTACCACTAGGTCAGCGATTTCAAACACATTAGATGTATTTCCTGTTTTTCTTCGCATTAACACTCGAATTCTTGCTAACAGTTCATCAAAAGCAAACGGCTTTACTAAATAATCATCCGCACCTAAGTCGAGTCCTGTTACGCGATCATCAATTGTATCTTTAGCTGTAAGAAGCAAGACAGGAGTTGCATTATTGTCCGCGCGTAATCTTTGTAATACGCGTAAACCATCTATTCCGGGAATCATAATGTCAAGGACAATCAAATCGTAGGTAGCCATGTTTATATAATCCAAGGCATCTTCTCCATTCCCACATGCATCGACACTATAATGTTCTGCATTTAATCGTTTCACCAATATATTTTGTAAGTCTTGTTCATCTTCGACAATAAGAACTCGCATTAACATTCTCCTTTTCTTCTTATTAATATGTATCACTATAATTCAAAAACATTAAAGAAAGATTAGAAACGATTTAATTATATCATTTTATCCAGCATTAACGGACAGTAAGACTCCTCCTTCAAAATTCGGCGAATGCGAGGGAGTTAGGGGAAGTCGGGCTACCCGTAAAAGTCTTCACTTTATTTTTTGTACATTAATCTTCCTTTAATGTTTGTTCAGTAATATAAAGGCAAGGATAAGGTGCACATGTAAAGGGAGGAAAACAGAATGCGAAAATGGATGCTGATTGGAGCGATATCTTGTGTATTGTTAACAGCTTGTTCTACTCAAGCTGATAACAATACAGAAGTGCAACAACTGAAAGTGGAAAATGATAAATTACAAAAAGAAGTTGCTCAACTCCAACAAGAACCAAACAAAATAGGGCCCGCTACGAATGATACGAAGCAAACACAAGATTTCAAAAACGAAGTCACATCTATTGTAGAAAAGGCCAATAACACGAAACCAGTTGGAGCAAAAGAAGAAAAATTAAATACGTACTTAGCAGTAAAAAAAGAAATTGACCAATTGGATGACAAGATAGATCTATCTGATAATCGGCTAGAAGCAGATTATCACGCTGGAACGATAACGATTGAACAATATAAAGCGCAAGAAAAAGAATACGATATACTGGAAGATCAATTAGAACAAGCAGAAAAGGCACTTGAAGCAAGATTTGGAATAGAGGATTAATCAATAAGGAGTGGATGAAAATGTTAAAACATAAAAAGAAAATAATTATAAGTGTAATCGCTATTTTAGTAAGTGGTATTGCTATTATTGGTGGATATTATGGTATGGGTTACAATTATGCAAAAAAGAATGAAAACTACACAGAGAAACAAGTTCGTGAAATTTCTTTAGCTCATACAAATGGAGAAATTATTAATGTGAAAAAAGAATTTGAATTAGAAGATGACAACTTAGCACAATCAAAATTTGAATATGAAGTGGAAATTAAGACACCTAATAATCTGTTAAATATTTTAAAGGTTAGTGCTAGAACGGGTACAATAGAAATCGATAATGAAGATTGAAAAAATATCGACAAATAAAATATTACGTACTTGATTTTTGTTATCGATAGCGAAGAAAAAGACGGTTCCCTAATTTTACAAGGGAATCGTCTTTTTTTTGTTCTATGGATCTATGCATTTTTTATACTTTCCTATCCTGGTGCGGTTTTAGGGTTCTTGTCTGTTATTGGATTAACTGAAAAACTGTATAAAACCTTGTATACCCTTAGTGTGGTTTTTTCCGAAATACTGGCGGTACCCCGTCGCTATCAATCTAAGCTCATACAACGTCAATTATATTAGGGGCTGTTTCAGTTCTCGTTTTATCTTTTTACAATGATGAATATGAAATAATGACTTCCACTTATAAGAATGTGAAGAAGTGTTGATGCCAGTTGGAACTGTGGTAAAGGTTGAGGGAGGCATCCAAGGAAATATGAGAGATGTGCATGATGATTTGGCGCAAGGTTATGAATCCAACTTCTATGAAATTGTGGGATTATATAAGCATTTATTATCCTGGAGATTTTAAAATAAAATCTACCTAATTATAGAAGTGATTTGAACGTAAGGAAATTGTAAGAAATGCATAAGAAAAAAGAAATTTTTATTATGTAGGATACAAATATAGAGAAGCACAAAAGAGGGAGGATAAATAGGGTTTATTTATACGAAAACCAAACTAGTAACAAGCACATTCTAAATAAAAAAATCATTTATGGTACTAACATACATGTGAAAAAGAGAGGTTTTACCGTTTGTTACAACAGTAGGGATAAAGCCAGAATAGTAGTTTATGTGATGTTTGTAATTGAACAAATAAAAGATGAAATCGATCATTTATCTAAGGAGGAATTTTTCTTATGGAAAATAAATTATCTGGAGTGTTAGCCGCTACCTTAGCTCTAACGATGAGTCTACCAACAGGAGCGATAGCGTCTTCTAGCAGTAAGACTCCGGTTGTATCTAGCCAAGAAGTTGCTAGCAAAGATTTGGAGAAGATTGCTGCAGACAACGCTGCACTGCTCACGAAGTCCTATGAGACGACTAGTGTACAGTATGCGCTGATTGATAATGGTAAACTTATTTTGTCGGGTCAGACAGGTAAGAACGACATAGAAGGGAAAGAGCCACTAACTAAAGATACTCTATATGGAATTGGTTCAACCAGTAAAGTATATACAGCTGCGGCTGTTATGAAACTGGTAGACGAAGGAAAAGTTGATTTGGATGCTCCTGTTGCCCGCTATATTCCTGATTTCAAAATGAAAGATAAACGATATAAGCGTATTACACCGCGTATGCTGTTGAATCACTCCTCGGGTATGCAAGGTTCGACGTTCAATAATGCATTTTTATTTAAAGATAATGATGCTTATGCCCATGATATATTATTGCAACAATTGTCCAACCAAAACTTGAAGGCAGACCCTGGTGCGTTCTCAGTATACTGTAATGACGGTTTTACACTGGCTGAGATCTTGGTAGAAAGAGTCAGCGGTATGAGTTTTACTGAATTTCTACATCAAAAGTTTACAGAGCCATTAAAACTGAATCATACGATAACATCGCAAGACAAATGGGAAGACGAAAAGCGGGCTGGACTGTATTCTCCGACATACCAGGGACAGCTACCAAGTGAAATGGTGAATCTAATTGGTACGGGAGGAATCTCTTCTACTGCAGAAGATGTGGTGCGATTCTCACAAATATTTATGGGACAGGGAAAAGAAATTCTCTCTAATAAAGCAGTCAAGGCGATGGAACAAGAAGAATATAAAAAAGGAATGTGGCCGGAAGATAGCGGAAATGTGTTCAACTATGGACTTGGCTGGGATAGTGTGAAACTATACCCATTCAGTGAATATGGGATAAAAGCGTTGACTAAGGGTGGGGATACGATACTGCAACATGCTACATTGGTCGTGCTTCCAGAACAGAAGATGGCAGCAGCTGTATTGTCCTCCCGTGGCAGCAGCATGACAAATCAACTGTTGGCAAATAAATTACTGCTAGCTAGGCTTAAAGAGAAAGGGACAATTAAGGATATAAAGCCAGATAAATCCTTCGGCAAGCCCGACAAGGCCAAAGTGCCTCAAGACGTGGTAAAAAAAGCAGGATTTTATGGAAATAGCTATAGCCATTTCAAAATAGAAATTACGAAGAAGGGAGAACTGTTTTTACCAACTAAACCGGAAGAAAAATATGTATATACGGCGGATGGAAGCTTTATAAATGAGAAGGGTACTTCCAAGCTTAACTTCGTCACAGAGAAGAATGGAAAAGTTTATTTGAGAGAGAGCACATATGAATTATCACCGGGATTGGGGCAAAATGTGCTGACTCACTATTTAGCCCAGAAATTAGAAAACAATGTGTTACCGAAGAAAACAGCTGCTGCATGGGCGAAGCGCGAGGGTGGCAAGTTCTATCTCGTTAACGAAAAATTTAATTCTATGAACTATCTAGGACAACTAATGCCTCTTAACACACAAATTACGATCAAGGATGGATATTGGGACGGCAAAACAATTACAGGTCCGAATACGGCGACGCATCAAATTCAAATTCCTGTGATGAATGGGCGGGATACAAAGGAAGCCCATTTCTATACAGAGGATGGTACTGAATATATGGAGATGTCCAGCTTTTTATACGTCAGTGAATCTAACGTAAAACCCCTTGATACAGGTCAATTATCGAAAGTTACATTGCAAAAAAATGGGCATGCGAAATGGTTTACGGTCCCGCAAGAGGCAGCAGGGAAAACGATGAATGTGGAGTTGTCATCAGGAAGTTCATTCGCGGTGTATGATGAGAATGGAGTATGCGTCAATTTTACCGTCGTTAGTGATAATAACAAAGTGAAACTACCAGAGAACGGAACGGTTGTATTTGCTGGCGCACCGAACTCCGAATTTACAGTCGCATTGAACTAGCTACAACTCGGGATAGACTTCAATAAAACAGTGCGACATGGAAAAGATATTTTATTTGTATCTTAAGTATTACCTTAAATGATATTACACTTAAATTCTTACCTTAATAGCAATGGGATAGGACCACATGCCTATCAGCCTAAGAAAATAAATCAACCCCATGTCCATCAAGCTAGTAAAAAAAATACCCCAAAAATAGTAAAATTGACATCCCCAGAGTAAAAATGTAAAAAATTATTGTTTAGGGGCAGCGTAAAACATTAGTTTGATAGCGATATGGCGCTACTCATAAAAAAGAAATAGGAGAGAATATCCTATTTCTTTTTATTAATATAATAAAATGTAATGAATAGATCCAAAGGAATGATAATAATTAGAAGTAACAAGTGTATAAGTGCATCAGTTTTTCCGTTTAGTAAAGACTTTACAAAGAAATCCCATTCTGTTTCATAGGGAGGTTCTACCCAATTTCGTTGCAGACCTAATACCATTCCATTTATAAAATAGACAATACTTAATAGAATCCTTCCAACAAATAAGGCAGCTGTTTTTATATTCCAATCCTTTATCTTGATGACATAAAGGATTGGAAATAGTATCAGTATCCAAAAAAACAAGAATAAAGACTGTATTTCCCATTCTCTCCTCCTAACAAAATGATTGTATTTTTAATCTTGGTAAATTCTTAGGTTGGAGGTATGTTTCATTGTTACTGGTTAAAAACAAGGACCGTAATTCCGGCTCCTTTTCTATTCCGCAAAATAAAGGTTTGCTTTATCTCTCGGTTTCAAAAAACTCAATCCATTCTCCATCAGGACCAGCGAAGAATAAGTAACGTGTTCCATCTGGTAATGTTTCAATTTCTTCTCCTAATAAAAAGGTTACGCCGTGTTGCTGTATTCTTTCGATTTCATCTTCTAATGAATCCACTTTAAAGCAAATGTGATGTACTTTTCCTTCTGCCGGAAGAGAAGAGTTGTAGCCTTCAATGAGTTCTAGTATCGTTTCCTTCGATTCTTCTACACCTAAAAAAGCGAGTTTTAAGTCTGGATTCGGGTGCCCCATACGTTTAATGAGCTGTAAGCCAACTACTTCTTCATAAAATGAAATAGATGTTTCTAAGTTTGCAACCATAAGTCCGACGTGTTCTATTCTTCTAACAGGCATGTAGATTCCTTCTTTCTGAAAATTATATACAATATAATATTGAAAATTAAGAAAATAAGCAAGATAAAAACCTTACAAATTTTAGCGTGTTATATGGTATAGTGAGAAAGTATGTTTGGGGAGAAGGAAGGAGATTATACGATGAATACACCTACTCAAACTCCTTCATTATCGGAAACGATGAAAGAGTGGCATTATGCATTAGCATATGAAATTAAACATTGGAAAACGATAGGTGGTAGTAAAATTTCTATCATGAATGGTCGTTTTTTATATACAGATTATGAAAGTACAGTATATGTATTTCAGCTTATTTCGGAAGTAAGCTTACCTGAAGGTTCACCGATTCGAATTGAGTTCGATGGTGAGGAAGCGACAGGGGAAGTATTATCTGTACACGGATTAGAAATAGAATTGAAATTAAATGATTATATACAAGGTGAAATACGAGAAGCTGTTTTATACAGTGAACCGTGGCAGCTTTTAGAGCAGCTGCAAGAGCGATTGAAAGAAGCACGTAAAGATAAGCTGAAACGTAATCGTATAAAGCGTCTTGTTGATGGGACGAGCAGTCCGAAACATATTGAGAAGATGAAAAATCCAAAAAATGAATTGGCGTATCGTTCATTTTACAATCCGACGACGTACGTGTGGGGACCACCTGGAACAGGGAAGTCTTACAATTTATCACGTATTATTTCGGCGCATTATCAAAAAGGAAAGTCGGTACTTGTGTTAGCCCATAGTAATGCGGCAGTAGACGTATTAATGAGTGAAGTAACGAAACAAATTGAAAAGAAAAAGAAATGGACGCCTGGCGAAATTGTTCGTTACGGTTATAGTCAGCATGAACATATACGAAATCATGAAACGTTACTTGCGTCGAAGTTAGTTGAAACGACGAACGGATCTTGGGGAGAAGAAAGACTCTATTTAGAAGAAACACGACAAGATCTTCGCGAAAAGATTTTATCGCATAAAGCGACTTCTGCTGATAAGAAGCGTATACAAGAGATTGAAAGTGATCTTCGAAAGCAAAAAGCAAAAATTAAAGAAGTAGAAAAAGAATACATTGAAAATGCGAAAGTAATCGGCGCGACTTTATCGAAATGTACCATTGATTCATTGATTTATGAGCGTACATTTGATTTAGTTGTCGTAGATGAAGTGAGTATGGCATATGTTCCGCAAATCGCATTAGCTGCTTCACTTGGAAAACGTATCGTCGTTTGTGGCGACTTTTTACAATTACCTCCAATTGCGATGGCGAACCATGAACTTGTTCGCAAATGGCTCGGGGAAGATATGTTTTACCATGCTGGGATTGTTGAGTCTGTTAATAAATCAGAAGCACATCCGAACCTATTTATGTTGCAGGAACAAAGACGTATGCATGCGGATATATCGAAGTTTACGAATTCGTTTATTTATAAAAATAGAGTATACGATCATCCGTCTGTTTCAGAGCGTAAAGAACTTGCGCAATTGCAGCCGTTCGCAAATGAGGCGAGTGTTTTATTCGATACGAGCTTAATGGGAGCCTTTTCTTTAAAAGACGCTGCATCTGGTTCACGTTTTAACATTATGTCTGGTTTAGTAGCAATGCAAATGATGTTAATCGGATTGTTAGATGGTGTTCAATCGATTGGTGTTGTGACACCTTACAGGGCGCAGTCACGCTTTTTATCGACGTGTATTAGAGAAATGTTGCAGAGAACGAAGTATCGTCATATACCTGTTTTAGCGGCGACGGTTCATAAGTTTCAAGGTTCTGAAAGAGATATGATGATCTTTGATACGGTTGACAGTTATCCGCAAGAACGACCTGGCGTATTATTCTTTGATCACAAAAACCATCGCCTCGTCAATGTAGCAGTGACAAGGGCGAGAGGGAAGTTCATTCAATTATCAGATTGCCATTATATGCGTAAAAACCTTTCGAGAAAACAAGCATTATCACAATTAACAGCTCATATAGAACGTCACGGAGATGTGTATGATCGCACGACATCAAGACAATTGTGGGAACGGAAAATTTCGAAACGTTTACGCTGGTTTATGGAAATGAATCTTGAGGAAACGAAAGGGTTATTAAAAGATATTTTAGCCGCAAAACGAAAAATTATTATTTCACTTCCAAGTACAAAACAAGTGGATAAAAGAGTATGGCAAGCGTTAATGCGTACAAATGCGCAAATAACGGTGTATAGTGATGGACCAGTTCCACTGAAAAATGTAAAGTTACAAAGACAAAATAAAGCATTCCCGTTTATCGTAATTGATGATGAAATCTTCTGGGCAGGCGCACCGCTCACATCTCAAATGATGTTTGAAGGTAGTACAGAATTTCCATACGTATGTGCAAGACTGCAAGCACCTGAAACAATTGGTGTATTAAAAGGATTTTTAGATATTCGGTAAATTCGGATAGGAATTCCTTGACTTTTATTTGAAATGAACTTAGAATGAATGTAATTTAATATAATTTTATGAAAATTCTTATCACGAGAGGTGGAGGGACTGGCCCTATGATACCTCGGCAGCGGATTCGTTATGAATACTGTGCCAATTCCAGCAAGGTAACTTGAAAGATAAGAAAGAAGCTCATTTTGACTGTATATACAGAAGCCTCTTTCTATCTTTTAGAAAGAGGCTTTTTTATGTGAAAATAAAAGGAGGAAGAACAATGGGAGCGACAGGAGTAGCGTCACAAAGAAAAACAATTAAAGAGAGTATCGAAAGAAATAAGGAAAAGTACATAGACACAAGTCATGATATTCATGCGAATCCGGAGATTGGTAACCAAGAGTTTTATGCATCAAGAACGTTAAGTTTATTACTGGGTAGTGCAGGATTTCAACTGCAGCACAATATAGCTGGACATGAAACGGGATTTATCGCGCGAAAAAGCTCTGGAAAACAAGGAGCGGCAATCGCATTTTTAGCTGAGTATGACGCTTTACCAGGACTCGGTCATGCGTGTGGTCACAATTTAATTGGCACAATTAGCGTTGCGGCAGCGATCGCATTATCAGAAACGCTTGAAGAAATTGGCGGGGAAGTTGTCGTGTTTGGAACACCAGCTGAAGAAGGAGGGCCAAACGGTAGCGCGAAATCAAGTTATGTAAAGGCAGGTTTATTTAAAGACATTGATGCGGCACTTATGATTCATCCGAGCGGAAAAACAGCGACAACAAGCCCTTCACTAGCAGTCGATCCACTTGATTTTCATTTTTACGGAAAAACAGCTCACGCCGCAGCTTCACCAGAAGAAGGAATTAACGCATTAGATGCGGTTATTCAGCTCTATAACGGTATTAACGCACTTCGCCAACAACTTCCGTCAGATGTGAAAATTCATGGCGTTATTACAGAAGGTGGAAAAGCACCTAACATTATTCCTGACTACGCCTCAGCAAGGTTCTTCATCCGTGCAGCAACGCGAAAAAGATGCGCGGAAGTAACAGAAAAAGTAAGAAACATTGCTGAGGGAGCAGCGTTAGCAACAGGTGCAAAAGTAAAAATCCATCAATTCCAAAATGAAATCGATGAATTACTCGTAACAAAAACATATAACGATATCGTAGCGGAAGAACTAGAACTATTAGGTGAAGATGTAAACCGTAAAGAAAGAGTAGGGATCGGTTCAACCGACGCAGGAAACGTAAGTCAAGTCGTACCGACAATTCATCCGTACATTAAAATCGGACCAGATGATTTAATTGCACATACGAATGAATTTAGAGAAGCAGCACGTTCAGAACTTGGAGATAAAGCATTAATTACATCGGCAAAAGCATTAGCAAATACGGCGTATCGATTAATTACGGAAGAAGGGTTGTTAGAGAAGGTGAAGGAGGAGTTTAGAGAGGCACAGAGGAATCAGGGGTAAGGCGCTTTTTCGAATATAAATCTAATTCATATGCAGAAATAATAGAAAAGAACATTGAAAAATCAATGTTCTTTTCTATTTATGAATCATTTATTTCTTTAGTGATATCTTGAATCTGGTCTAGTCTAGTTTAATAGTAACGGTGATCTGTGAGTTCGAATTGCATTAAAGGATAATAACTAGAGAATGTGTTGTAATTAAAATTTATATTTCTATATTAATTTGTAAAATAAATTCACTTTATGTTATTATATTTCCCTTGGACTGACAGTTTATAGAATGTATAGTGAATATTTGAAAAGTTAAAATAGGGGATGTATTACGTTGAAATGGTTATCTTGGGACAAAAATTTAAAAACTAGATTGATTGGCGAAACTATGTTCAATACATTGTTTTGGATGTATTTTCCGTTTATGGCAATATACTATAGCGATGCTTTTGGTAAAGCAATTGGCGGAATTTTAATGGCAATTATACCTCTTGTAGGCATAATAGGTAATTTGTTAGGTGGATATTTAGCTGATCGATTAGGGCGTCGACCTGTCATGCTATTAGGCACAATCATACAAGTAGCAATGTTTGCAGTTTTTGCTTTATCTCATTCACATTGGATTAATTATTTAGCCTATATCGGTATTGGAATTAGCGGGGCAATATACAGTCCAGCAAGTTCTGCAATGATAGCTGATATAGTGCCAGAAAAGGATAGAAGGGTGGTCTTTGCCACTTTTGTTACAGCAAATAATATTGGTGCTGTATTTGGACCAGTGTTAGGTTCATTTTTCTTCTTTCATTATCGAAGTGAATTGTTATGGACTTGTACAATTGTTACATTTATTTATTTTATAGCAATCTATTTCATAATTAGAGAAACGCTGCCCGAAGCTTCTAAAAATGATGGAGATAACAATCCAATATCAAAAATCTTTAAAGAACAATGGAATAATTATATGAAAATTTTTAGTGATAAAATTTTCTCTCTTTACATATTTGCGGGAGTTTTGATTATGATAGCTTTCATGCAGCTAGATCTTTATCTTGCATTATATGTAAAGGAATTTGTACCAACTCAATCTCTTTTCTCATGGAGTACTGGTTCATTCTCTTTGAGTAATACTGAAATTTTCGGATGGATGATGGGGTTAAATGGCATTTTGTTTGTTTTATGTTCTTTACCTGTTGCAAAATATTTTGAGAATTGGAGCGACCGAAACGTTTTAATTGTCTCTAATATATTATTTGGAATGGGTATGTTTTTAATAGGGTTAACAACGAATATATGGCTACTATTTGGCTTTATGGCAATATTAACTATTGGGGAATTGATTCGTTCGCCAGTTGTGCATAGTTTCGTCAGTAAATATGCACCTGAAAATTCTAGAGGACAGTATATGGCAGCATCTAATTTACAATTTACCATTGGGCGTTTTATTGCACCAATAATGATTGTATTTTCTACATGGCTATCTCCAATTGTTGTGTTCGGAATTATATTACTTTGTACCCTTGTTAGTGCAGTTTTCTATGTGAAAGTATTTCGTATGATTTCAAATACAAACATACATAATTCTACAAAATAGCCCTGTTATGCAGGGCATTTTGTAATTTGATAACTTAAAAGTTCTGTTAAGGGAAAGAAGAGAAGAATATATTAATCAAAAAAATTGATTAATTAGTTGCATAAAGAGCTAAACTACATATATACTATAAACATCAAAAAAATTTGATGAAGGGAGAGGGGACTAAAATGGCACAAGATTTTCAGCTCTATGAGAAAAAATTTAAAGCATTAGCGGATCAAAAGCGTTTAGAGATTATGTATGAACTTTGCCAGCGAGGCCAGACTTGTGTATGTGATTTAGCAGAGATTTTTGAAATGACGCAATCTAAGTTGTCCTATCATTTAAAGATTTTATTAGATGCAGGTTTAATTGTAAAAGAAACAAAAGGTACGTGGAGTTATTATGATTTAAATGATGCGGAAGTAAATAATTTATTATCAGAAGAATTGTGCTGCATTTTTAGAAAAACAGGCAAAGGTAGTTGCTGTTAAAATTTTGTAGTATTAATCAAAAAAAATTGATTAATAACATATAAAGAGGAGGAATAAGTTATGAGATATGTTCATGTTGGTATAAATGTTACGGATTTAGAGAAGTCTATTGAATTTTACGAAAAAGTATTTGGTGAGTCACCAGTTAAGGTGAAAATGGATTATGCAAAATTTTTATTAGAGACGCCAGGACTTAACTTCACGCTGAACGTACGAGATGAAGTGAAGGGAAACCAAGTAAATCATTTCGGTTTCCAAGTGGATACAGCTGAAGAGATTACATTGCATAAAGAAAGATTAGAAAAAGAAGGTTTCTTTGCACGTGATGAGATGGATACAACTTGTTGCTATGCGGTTCAAGATAAGTTTTGGGTAACGGATCCTGATGGGAACGAGTGGGAATTCTTTTATACAAAAGCACAGAGTGATGTTCACAAAATAGAAGAGTCATCTTGTTGCACGACTTCTAACGTAGTAGAACAAAATTCTTGTTGTTAATAGGAGATGGAAAATAAAATGAAACGTTTATCTTTTCTAGATCGATATTTAACACTATGGATTTTTCTAGCTATGGCTGTTGGGATTGGTTTAGGGTATGTATTTCCTAGTGTAGTAGACGGACTAAATACATTACAAGTTGGAACGACGTCTATCCCGCTTGCTGTTGGTTTAATTGTCATGATGTATCCACCATTAGCAAAGGTTCGTTACGAGGAAATGGGCCGAGTATTTAAAGATGTAAAAGTATTGGTTTTATCTTTAGTACAAAACTGGATTATCGGACCTGTACTTATGTTTGTTTTAGCAATTATTTTTCTTCCTGATAAGCCAGAATATATGGTTGGTCTCATTATGATTGGGTTAGCACGTTGTATTGCGATGGTCATTGTTTGGAACGATCTTGCAGATGGGGATAAAGAGTATGCAGCAGGTTTAGTGGCTTTTAACTCAGTATTCCAAATGCTATTCTTCTCCGTTTATGCATACGTGTTTGTAACAGTCATTCCAGAATGGTTAGGAATTGAAGGGGCTATTGTCGATATTACAATGGTAGAAGTAGCGAAATCCGTGTTTATCTATTTGGGAATTCCTTTTATAGCAGGTATGTTGACGCGATTTGTACTCGTTAAGTTAAAAGGTAGACAGTGGTATGAAAAGGTATTTATACCGAAGATTAGTCCACTTACATTACTTGCATTACTATTTACAATCATCGTTATGTTCTCTTTAAAAGGGGAAATGATTGTTAGCGTACCATTAGATGTAGTAAGAATAGCGATTCCGTTATTAATCTATTTTATTGTAATGTTTTTTGTTTCTTTCTTTATGGGAAGAAAAATTGGTGCAAACTATCCGGTGACGACAACGTTAGCATTTACAGCAGGTAGTAATAACTTTGAGTTAGCGATTGCTGTAGCAGTTGGTGTGTTTGGTATTCATTCGGGCGCAGCATTTGCAGCTGTTATCGGGCCGTTAGTGGAAGTACCTGTAATGATTGCACTTGTAAACGTCGCTTTTTGGTTTAAGCGTAAATATTTTAATGATCAACCAGTATAATTTAAAAACAAAGGTGGAAAACAACATGGAAAACAAAAAGACAATCTATTTCTTATGCACAGGAAATTCATGCCGAAGCCAAATGGCAGAAGCGTGGGGCAAACAATATTTAGGTGATAAGTGGAATGTATATTCTGCAGGAATTGAAGCACATGGAGTAAATCCAAACGCAATTAAAGCAATGAATGAAGTAAATATTGATATAACAAATCAAACTTCGGATATGATTGATATAAATATTTTAAATAATGCTGATTTAGTCGTTACCCTTTGTAGTCATGCAGATTCTGTTTGTCCGTCTACACCAAAACATGTGAATCGTGTTCACTGGGGATTTGATGACCCAGCAGGAAAAGAATGGTCTGAATTTCAACGTGTTCGCGATGAAATTGGAGAACGTATAAAGAGATTTTCTGATACAGGGGAGTAAATAAAGGAAAGAGCCAATCTTCTATTTTATAGGGATTGGCTCTTTTTTTATTGTACATAGTTATGACTGCATTGGTTCGCATAAATTACCGAAAAGCAGAGGATATTCTGTTGGGTTTATAAAGTTAGAAATATATTTAATCATGTAGGTGTTCATAAATAATAAAGTCATATAAAAGATAATAAAGTTGTTTAGAATTAGAGGTGGTATGATGAATAATCACACTACCTTTCCTTTGTTAAGTATAATTAAATGAAAGGATTTTTGGATATATAAATAAAGGGTAGTATATTAGCGCAAGGGGGAGAATGATGGATAAGTTGTTACAAGAAATTATAAATTGGTTAAAGATGAGAGATGAACAAATTGTTATCGGTATTTCAGGACATGGTGCAGCTGGAAAAACAACGTTTACTAATAGACTCGTAAAGCTACTAAATCAAAATGAAGTAAATTATATTAATACAGATCCTTACATTGTTAGTTCAGATATCCGCAAGCATGCAGTGATTCACTATACATATCAAAATGAAAATCATCGTTATAAAATGACAGCTTGTCATCCAGCGGCGCACCATTTGGCAGCTTTAGAAAGAGATATTCATATGGTTAGAGCGGGGCTAGATTTTTATACGATAGATACGCATTATATGAAAAGTAAGTTGATTTCTTCGGAAAATAAAGTAACGATTGTGGAAGGAATGAGCGCCGCATTTATTAATCCTGATTTATTTGATTTGAAAATTTATTTTTATACAGATGGCGAAACGGAACTAATGAGAAGATCAAGCCGGGATATAGCTGAAAGGGGAGCCGATATAAATTATTTGAGGCAGTCTCATGAAGAACGCCGGATTCAATATGAAGTATTTATGCATTCGTATAGTCAGCGTTTTGATATCATTATCAAAACCTCTGATGAAACAATATGTTTAGAAAAAAATACATTTGAGTTTTATAAAGTTTAAATGAAAATCCTCAATTTGCTAATTGCATTATGACGCTTCATTTTTCTTATTTAGTACTTGTATTAAACAAATGTATTATTTAATCAATAATACATTCACTATGAAATAACTAGATTTTTAAAAAGATTTAGTAGCCTTCTTTCATCTACATATATAGAAGGCTATTGTAATTTTGGCGGCAAAATTACATAACTTTATTATTACTCCACAGTAGGATAGAATTCTTTATTTGAATACATTAGGTGTATCTTAAAAATCCTCACTTTAAAAGGTTTTTATTCGGAAGTACAAGAATGAATTTTTGCATGAAAGGGGAATAGGGTGAAACGCATAATAAGAAATGTAGTAATAAATTATTTTAAAGAAATTCATCCACTAATAGTGGAAGCAGAATTACATAAGAACAGTTGGCATACAGATTTACATTATAAAATCATCGTAAATGGAGACCGGTATTCCGCACGGTTTATGAATAGCGATCGAACAACTAATCCAGCTTTTGGGACATTATCAAATGAACAATTGAAAGAGCAAGTACGATTTACGTATTATTTACGAGAGCATGGAATCCCATTTATGCAGATTAAGGAGAATCGGGCGGGAGGGTCATTTACATTTGTTACTTGGAATGATGAACAGTACCGGTTTGTATTGTCTACTTGGATTGAAGGGGAGCATATTACTCATTGTACAGAAACAATGGCAGAGATTTTTGGAAAGGAAGCAAGAAATATACATGATATTTCTAGTACATTTCAAAACTCGACTTTTCAAAAGAAATCGCATTTAGATGGATATGGTGAGTTTATAAAGCTATTAGAAAATAAAGGTGGTACATGTAAGGAATTGCGGGGGTATATAGAGCTCGCTAAGTGTCATATAGAATGTGCATATACGAATAATTTGGAGTTTATTGTACAAACCGATTTAAATCCTTTGAATGTTTTATGGGGATCAAGTCAAAAGGTAAAAGGAATTGTGGATTTTGAATCTATTAGTTATGTTGACCGCGTTGAAGGGTTAGCCTTTTTAATAAAGTGGTATTCCCGGACAGAAGGAATGGAGTCACATGTAGTATGTCCGAAAGTTGCTAGAGCATTTTTAGAAGGGTATGGAGCTAATAACATTTTAACTTTAAATGAGTATGAAAGACTTTCTTCGTTGCTATGGTTATCAGGTAGTTTAAATTGGAACTTTGTTAAAAAGACGATGAACCTAATGGGTGACGAGAGTGCATTAGTAGAACATTTGAGAGTTTATAAAGGAAGAGGAGAAAGACTGTCGTCATTGTTAATTGGTAGATAACATTTATTATTCTAATTTTGGATGCGAAAAAGAAAGCATATGGGGTGTTCAAAAAATGAAAATACAAATTGTATTGTTTGATGGTTTTGGAGAACTTGTCTCCTTTGCACCTTTTGAAGTATTGAAAAGAGCGATAGAAGAAGGGGCTCCATTTACGGTTGAACTCGTATCAAGTGTACAGAAACAAGAAGTTACTACTTCATTTGGAATTACGGTGAAACTACATGATTTTTTACGAACGGATAATCGCCCAGATTTATTAATTGTACCTGGTGGAGGCTGGAATCATAAAGCTGGGCACGGAGCAAGAAAGGAAGCTGAGTTTGGTACTTTGACTAAAATGATTAGAGAGATGCACAACGAAGGAACGATTGTTGTGGGAGTTTGTACTGGAGGTATGTTACTAGCTGCATCCGGTATATTAAATGATAAAAAGGCGACAATGCATCATTTGGCGCAGAGTGAAATGAGTGAATATGGAGCAGAGTTTCTTCCTTACAGAATTGTAGATCAAGGCGATATTATTACTGTAAGAGGAGTTACTTCAGGAATTGATTTAGCTCTTTGGGTTATCGAAAAGTTCGCAAGTCCTAAAATTGCAGCCGCTGTTGAATATAGAATGGAATATGAGCGGCGAGGTGTTGTTTGGAAGTAATTTAATTATATTTTTTGCTGCAGAGCGTATCAAATATTGTAAAAGAGAAAGAGTCAACTCATACGAGTAGGTTCTTTCATTTATATACTATATTGCTTATTTTTCACAGTAATATCTTTTTCAAAAAATCATAAAATAGATAATATATTTTGTTCCACATTGATAATTATTTTCATCATATATTTATAAATTAGTAAAATTTAGTTTACAAATTTGCGTACAACTTATATAATTTGACTCATATAAAAAAGTTTCCCTAAGGAAACTTAAACACGGATTTACATTCGCTTTATATTTTTTTGCTTAAAAGTTGCCTTTACGCAAAATAATTATATATACGAAAAAAAGAAAGGGGAATGCATAAGAAATGGATGAGGCTATAATTGTTAAAGATTTGTTTGTATCGTATCAAGGGAATCAAGTAGTTCAAAATGTCTCCTTCGATATTGAGAAAGGGAAGCTCGTTGGAATTATTGGTCCAAATGGAGCGGGGAAATCTACTTTAATGAAAGCTGTATTAGATTTAATTCCAAATGATAAGGGATATGTCCAAATCCTTGGAGAGGATATTCGAAGCATTAGAAAGAGTGCTGCATATGTACCGCAAAGAAGTGATATAGATTGGGACTTTCCGATTACAGTTTTAGATGTCGTGCTAATTGGAACGTATCCATCTTTAGGTATGATGAAAAGACCGAAGAAAGAGCATCGGGATTGGGCGTTTGATTGCTTAAAAAAAGTCGGAATGGAAGAGTTTAAAAATCGCCAAATCGGTGAGCTGTCAGGTGGACAACAACAACGTGTCTTTTTGGCGAGAGCTTTAGCGCAAAAGGCGGAAATATTCTTCTTAGATGAGCCGTTTGTCGGAATTGATGTAACAAGTGAAGAGACAATCATTAAAATTCTTAGGGAACTACGTAAAGAAGGAAAAACGATTGTCGTTGTCCATCATGATTTAAGTAAAGCAGAATCGTATTTTGATAAATTACTATTAATGAATAAAAGCTTAATTCATTACGGAGAAGTACGCCAAGTATTAGAACCAACTGTTATGTCAAAAGCGTATGTGAATCAAGGAATATTGTTTAATAATGCAGCGGAGGTACATTCATCATGAAGATTGTAGAATTTATAGATGCATTAACGCAGTATAGTTTTCTGCAGAAGGCGTTATTAACTTCCGTTATGGTAGGCGTTATTTGCGGCGTAATTGGCTGTTTTATTATTTTACGAGGTATGGCTTTAATGGGAGATGCCATTTCACATGCTGTTCTTCCAGGCGTAGCCCTTTCTTATATGATTGGTATGAACTATTTTATAGGGGCGGTTTTAACAGGTGTTATTACTGCAGTAGGAATCGGATTTGTAAGTCAAAATAGTCGTATTAAACATGATATGGCGATAGGAATTATGTTTACATCTGTTTTCGCTGTAGGGATTATTTTAATTACCTTTATGAAGAGTAGTTCTGATTTGTATCATATTTTATTCGGGAATGTTCTATCAGTTCGTTCTTCCGATATGTGGATGACACTTATTATTGGAGTCGTCATTATTGGTCTTGTAATGTTGTTTTACAAAGAATTACTCGTATCCACGTTTGATCCAACGATGGCGCAAAGCTATGGATTACCGAATAAATGGATTCATTATGGCTTAATGATTCTCCTTACAATGGTTACAGTAGCTTCACTTCAAACTGTTGGAATTATTCTAGTCGTTGCGATGCTTATTACACCAGCGGCTACAGCGTATTTATTAACAAACCGTTTATGGGTCATGATTTATTTAGCAGCAGGCATTGGTGCGCTTTCATCTGTAGTAGGGTTATATTTTAGTTTCTCTTATAATCTTGCTTCAGGTGCAACAATTGTTCTTGTCGCAACATTCTTGTTCGGATTGGCATTCTTTTTCTCACCATCACAAGGTTTGTTTTGGAGAGCTATCAAAATTAGAAAAAATAGAGCAGAGTTGTCATAATTGATTGGAGGATAATGATGAAATTAAAAAATATTTTATTATCGGTAATTTGTATTTTCGTATTTGCGTTAACAGCGTGTTCTAGTAACACAAATGGGAAAGAAGAGGGTAGTGGAAAATTAAAAGTTGTAACAACATACTCCATTATATATGATATGGTGAAGCAAATTGGTGGAGATAAAGTTGAGATTCATAGTCTTGTTCCAATCGGAGCTAACCCGCATGAATATGATCCACTACCAAAAGATGTTATGAAAATGACAGATGCAGATATGGTATTTTACAATGGGCTAAACCTAGAAGAGGGCGGAGCATGGTTTAAAAAGCTATTAAAAACGGCAAATAAATCAGCGAAAGATGCACCGGTTTATAAAGTAAGTGAAGGTGTAGAAGCTATTTACTTAGAAACAAAAGGATTAGAAAAAGAACCAGACCCACATGCTTGGATGAATATTAAAAATGGTATTGTATACGCTGAAAATGTGAAGCAGGCATTAATTAAAGAAGATCCTAAAAATAAAGAGTTCTATACTAAAAATGCTGATGAGTATGTAGCAGAACTTCAAAAATTACATGATGAGACAGTAAACAGAATTCATCAAATCCCTGAAGAAAAACGTTTCTTAATTTCTAGTGAAGGTGCTTTTAAATATTTTGGAAAAGCATATGGCATTAAGACGGGATACATTTGGGAAATCAACTCAGAAAATCAAGGTACACCAGATCAAATTCGAGATGTTGTAAGTTTAATTCAAACAAACAAAGTGCCAGCTTTATTTGTTGAAACAAGTGTAGATCGACGTAGTATGGAAACTGTTTCAAAAGAAACAAACGTACCAATTGCAGGGACAATTTTTACAGACTCACTAGGTAAATCAGGTGAGGATGGAGATACTTACTTAAAAATGATGAAATGGAATATAGATACCATTATTAATGGGCTAAAAAAGTAGGATCTATCTGTTTTTCAATGTAGCGTAACTATTGAATTTTTATAAAATAAGAGATGAAAGAGCTAGCTCATATGAGTTGGCTCTTTTATTTATCCCAATATTTGCGGGCGGATAAGATCCCCTCCTTAAAAATTCAGCGAATGGGGGGAGGGCTGCCCGTAAAATCCCAATGAATATGTACTAATAATCAGTGGGGGTGACAAAACTTCTAATAATTAAAGTTTCATTTTATAATTTTTACTTTATTAAAAGTAGATTTGTTAGAAAGGATAATCATTTATTGATATAATGAATGGATGCGAAGCAGGAAATAGATAGAAAGATACTGCTAGTAATTTATACTAAAAATGTAGGGAGATTGAACAGAGTTATGGGGAATGAAAAAGAAATTAGTTCCGCTAAATTAATATGGAAGATGACGCGCCCACATACATTAACGGCGACGTTTTCACCTGTAATTTTAGGGACAGTGGCATCACTTTATGTTGCCGAAATTGATTGGCTTTTATTTATTGCGATGATGCTTGCATGTTTAGCGCTGCAAATAGCAACGAACTTATTTAATGAGTACTATGATTTTAAACGTGGACTAGACACTGCTGAATCCGTTGGCATCGGTGGCGGAATTGTCCGTCATGGATTGAAACCAAAAAATGTGTTAACAGTTGCGCTTTTATTATATGTAGTAGCAGCTTTTATTGGCATTTATATTTGTATGAATAGCAGCTGGTGGTTAGTTGTCATTGGTTTAATTGGGATGGCAGTTGGCTATTTATATACAGGCGGTCCATTACCAATTGCGTACACCCCGTTTGGAGAATTAGTTTCTGGATTGTTAATGGGGACATGTTTTGTACTCATTGCTTTCTTTATTCAAACGAATACTGTAACGATTGAAAGTGTATTGATTTCCATTCCAATTGGAATTTTAGTAGGTGCAATCAATATGTCGAATAACATCCGAGATATCGAAGAAGATATTAAAGGTGGAAGAAAGACATTAGTAATCCTCCTTGGGAGAGAGAAAGCTGTAGTAACACTAGCGGTAGCCTTTTTCATTGCATATTTATGGATTGCCGTAATTGTATTAATGGGTTATATAAGCCCTTGGGCATTAGTTATGTTCCTAGGTTTGAGAAAGCCAATTTCTGCGATTCAAAGTTTCCAAAAAGGAGCAAAGGATCCTGGGTATATGCGCATCGCAATGAAATCAACAGCGATGACAAATACGATTTTTGGCTTGTTATTATCAGCAGGATTATTAATTAGTTATTTGTTTTAAATGAAAAATATTGTTAAATAGCTTAACCCCAATTTCTCAATTTTAATATAGAGAGATTGGGGTTTTTATTTTGACTTTGTTTAATGTTAAAAACAGTTTTATTTGAAATGAAAATACCAATAAATTGCAACTTCATCATTTTCAATATCCAAACCTTTATAAACAAGAAAATCAAACCCACCAATTACAAATCCACATTTTTCATAAAATTTACATGCTGTGACATTATTATTTTGCGTTTCAAGCATGATACCTGGCATATTGCCTTTTTTTGCCCACTGCTTTGCTTGATCAACTAATCTTTTACCAACTCCGAGTGAACGATATTTTTTATCCACTGTTATATCTTCTATGTAAGCATAGTGGTTCCAATT
Organism: Bacillus thuringiensis; assembly: GCF_001595725.1. GTDB lineage: Bacteria > Bacillota > Bacilli > Bacillales > Bacillaceae_G > Bacillus_A > Bacillus_A thuringiensis_K. Next base: position 3,018,647 of record NZ_CP014282.1, on the reverse strand, counting down.
CTTTTTCAATACTATTAATCCGATGATTTGGTTATGTAACAGTGCTATGTAAATTACTTGATTAGGTTTATTTATATATTCATTGTAAGTCAGTTCTTCATTATCATCTTGATTTTGTAAATAACTTTTTTCATAACTCGGAACGTCTTCTACTGTATATTCTATACGTCTATTTACTTTGGAAAGAGAAAGAATTAATCGAGCATTCACTATAAAACTGTCATCGATCTTTGGGAAATTGTCTAAATCATTTTTTTCTAACTCTCTAATTAAAAGATTCATCGGAGCACCTCCACATAATAATATTTCTTCTAGTTCTTTATTTGATTCAAATTAATTCCAATTACAAAATTATAATAGAATTTCAATAGTATGGCTAACTCAGTATTTTATCTTTATAACAGCATGCTATTATCTTGATATAAAAATTTTGTTTAGAAAGAGTAGTATTTTTTATTTTGGATGTATATCCAGTTTTCAAATTTAACTGTATTAGAGAAAACAATATTTTTCTAAAGAGTGGATGCAATAAGTTATTCTTTAACTAATTTCGACATTATCTGCATTTTATCTTCACCTTCCTCTATTAATCTACTTATTGTAAATATCAACTGGAGTTAATGCTTAGCTGTATAAATAATGAATATGAAAATTAGTAGGGAAAGGATCGAAACATAATGAAAGAATCACAAAATAAGAAAAAAACAAATGTAGGAACTAAGGCAATACTATCTCTAGGAGTTGTTTTAGCAACGACCTTTTTCACGTTCTTTTTAATAGGAAAATGGAACTCTATTCCAGCGAAAGGAGTAGCTAATGAAAGTATTAAGCTAGCTAATACGCAACAACAAAAAAAGAAAGAGGACACATCACTGGCAAAACAGAAAAGACCTGATGGAAAACCGGTAGGAAAGGTTGTTTATTTAACATTCGATGACGGTCCTAGTGAATTAACTGGGAAATTTTTAGATGTACTAAAAGAACAAAATGTTGCCTCGACATTTTTTATGCAAGGTAGCAATTTACAAAATACAGGTTTTCAGGAAAATGTAAAAAGAGCGGTAAAAGAAGGACATTATATTGGTGCTCATAGTATGACACATAATAGTGATAAGCTATACAAAAAGGGACAATTTGTACCGGAGATGAAAGAAACGTTAGCTCTGATCCATAATATTACGGGTACAACTCCTAAACTAGTTCGTCCGCCATATGGATCTGCACCGGGATTAAAGGGTGAGGAAATTCGTAATCAAATTGTAGAAGCAGCAATAAAAGTTTGGGATTGGACAATAGATTCAAATGATTGAAAACTAAAAGGTAATCCACAGCAAATTATAGAAAATGTAAAGCGTACAACAACAGAAGATGTGGAAGTAGTTCTAATGCATGAAAAACCACAGACATTACAAGCGCTTCCGGAAATTATTAAATTTTATAAGGAAAAAGGGTATGAATTCGGGGTATACAATGAAGCGGATCATTTTCAACTAAATTTCCAGAAAGATCAACGTCTATAGTATCAAATAAATAAATTAAGAGCATGTTCTGATTCATCTTTCTTCAGGACATGCTTTTTTTGCTTGTTTCTATAACCTCATTATTACCAATTTAACAAAGCATCAGTTACAAGTTACTTTATGGATACCTCATTTTAAAATAACTAACTTATAGAAAAAATTGAATAATTTTCATGTGTAAGGAGATTTTAAGAAGGATATAGAGGAGATATTTTCCTTTTGTTTTCTAGATAAATGATTACTTACCCAAAACATTATAGTGGAACGGTTTCTAAAGCGTTTCTGTCAAGAAATCCTAACACTAAAGTTCAAGTATAAAAACATAAACCATTCGATAAATGGGGTAGTATGATGAAAAAACTTAGTAGAAAGCGTTTGAGAAAAGATATTCAGGAACTTGAGAGTGCAAGTATGCTACTTCAAAATGATCAAGAGTGCGAACTCAAGCAGAGTGTATCTGCGAATGAAGAAGTTTTGAGACAAGTTTTTGAAAATTGTTCCGATATTGTTTTTCGTCCAATAATCATAGATAGTCAAAATAAAATTCTTTTTATTTATATAGATGGATTAGTTGACACTAAAGTTGTGGAACAAGTTGTTTTGAAACCAATGATGTTCGAAGGTCTGCCTAGTGGAGTAAAGAGTGTGGATTCGGTAGGAGAAATTATACAAAATCAGCTAATTGCGGTTTCTCAAGTAAAGACAATTTCAAAAGTTCGTGAGGTTATAGAAGCGGTATTGAAAGCGAATATCGTTATTTTAACAGAAAGAGAGAGTCAAGCTCTAGTCGCTGATTTAAAAGGTTTTGAAAAACGAGGTATTGAAGAGCCGGCTGCCGAGATCTCTGTTCGTGGCCCTCGGGACGGGTTTACGGAAACGATAAGGGTCAATACGAGCCTGATTCGCCGAAGAATTCGAAGCCAAAAACTAAAAATGGAACCTTATTCGATTGGGGAATTGTCACAGACAGATGTGGTAATTGCCTATATTGAGGGCATTGCACCTGATTTGGTTTTGGATGAAGTTCGCCAAAGGGTAAAGCGAATTCAAATTGATGGAGTGTTGGAGTCAGCTTTCATTGAAGAGTTTATTGAGGACCAACCCTTTTCGCCCTTTCCACAAATTCAAAATACTGAGCGGCCAGATGCGGTTTGTGCAAGTTTATTAGAGGGGAAAGTCGCTATTTTAGTCGATAACACACCTTTCGTTTTGATTGTTCCTATGACATTTTGGACAGGTCTGCAAGCAGCGGAGGATTATTATGAACGCTCCATCTACACAACTTTTGTTCGATGGATACGTTTAATATTAATTAATATTTCATTATTTCTTCCCTCTCTCTATGTTGCTATTACAACCTTTCATCCTAAATTAATTCCGACAAATTTGCTTATTAGTATTGCAGCTGCGAGAGAAGGCATTCCTTTCCCGGCTGTCATAGAAGCGCTAATGATGGAGTTTTTATTTGAAGGTTTGAGGGAAGCGGGGGTTCGGTTACCAAAACCTGTTGGATCCGCAGTTAGTATTGTCGGAGCACTTGTTATCGGGCAAGCTGCTGTGCAAGCAGGTATTATTTCGGCACCTTTGGTCATTGTTGTGGCGACGACCGGTATTGCGTCATTTGCGTTCCCGCGCTACAACTTAGGAACGGCTTACCGGATGTTACGCTTTCCTATGCTGTTATTGGCAGGAATGCTCGGGCTATACGGTGTTGCAATAAGTACTCTTGCGATTTTGATTCATTTAACTAACATTCGTTCTTTTGGCATTCCGTATTTAAGTCCAGTTGCACCTCAGACTCCTCGTGATTTAAAGGATGTTTTTCTCCGAACACCTCGTTGGAATATGACCCACCGCCCAATAATGGTATCTGGTGAAGAGAAAGTCCGTTTTCCAGGTGGACAAAAGCCAGATGAGAAACGGGGAGGGGAAACAGAATGAGCCTGCACAAGGCACTCTGTATGATACTGGTCATTTCTTTATGCTTCTTGACGGGATGTTGGGATCGGACAGAATTAAATGATTTGGCAATAGAATTAGGATGGGGACTTGATCAAGCGAAGAACAATAAGATTGAAATTAGTGCTCAGTTTATTATTCCATCAAAAATGGGAATGGGACAGAGCGGAAGAAGTAATGCAGGAAAAGCGTTTTTTACAGAATCGGGAACGGGAAAGGATACACATGAAGCTATACAAATGATGCAAACAAAAATGTCGAGAGAAATTTTTCGAGGGCACCAGCGTGTAATATTGATTGGAGAAAAAATGGCTAAAAGTGGTCTTGCTCCAGTTTTAGATGCATATAGCCGCGATCCTGATATTCGATTACGAGTAGGTGTGTTCGTTATAAAAGGGAATACTGCAAAAGATTTTCTGAAAGCATCCATCCCTTTAGAGTCTATCCCGGCACTTGGGGCACTTAAAGAGCATATGCAAATAGAGGCAGCGGGAGATATGTCTTTGTTAAATTTTCTTATTGCTGGTACGAGTGATGGAATCACCCCGATTTTGCCCGTTATTAAACTAAATGTGTCTCCTAAAAAAGGTAAAACCGTGGTCAAAGGGTTTCAAATTGTAGGCGGTGCTATATTTAACAACGATTTCAAATTGGTAGGATACTTGAACATGCAGGAATGGTTAACTACTCTTTGGATAGTGAATCGTTTAAGTAAACAGACAGTTACAGCAACGGCCTCTAAAGGAAATGGTAGTGCAAGTTTATATATGACAAAGATCAATAGAAAAATCATACCTACTATACAAGGGGACACAATTAAGTGTGACATTGTTTTTTCTGGTGAAGGAACAATTCAGGAGAACAATACGAATTTAGATCTTTCGCAGCCAAAAAATCTTACTCTTTTAGAACATGTATTGGAAAAACAGTCCGATAAGGAAGCTCTCCAAACTATTAAAAAGGTTCAAAAACAATACGGAACCGATATCTTTGGATTTGGAGAAGCCATTCATCAAAAATATCCATCCGAATGGAAAGGGTTAAAAAAGAATTGGAGTAAACAATTTCGAAAAGTGGAGGTTTCTGTTCATACAAAGCTTACTATTCGGCGAGTAGGACTGACTGGACCACCGTTGCAGTTGAAGAAAAATGAAATGAAAAAATAAGGAGGAATATAGAGTGTGAGAAATTCGATGAAAATCTCTGGCAGGCAAATCTTTTGGATGATGTTCACATTTGAAGTAGGACAATCACTCCTTCTAGTTATTCCAGCGACGATTCGTACTGTCAAACAAGATGCGTGGATCTCGATTTTGATTGCAGGAGTGATAGGGGTTGCTCTTACTTTTTTGGCAACTACACTTGGTTCGCTTTATCCGAAACAAACTCTCATTGAATTTAGTCAAACTATTCTTGGTAAATGGCTAGGAAAGCTACTGATGATTCCTTACTTCTTTGGGTGGTACATGATAATTTGGATAACCGTCCGTGAATTTGGTGAATTCATTATTATCGCTTTGTTTCATAATACACCTTTGTGGGTCATTGTCTTTACTGCGATGTTATTGCTCATTTTTATCATTTACCAAGGAGGGGTGGAAGGTATTGGACGTTTAAGTGAAATCATAGGGCCGATTGTACTTTTAATGATAACGTTTGTAATCATTTTGAATGTTGGCAATATGAATTGGGATTATATGCGGCCTATTTATCACGATTCTGGCTGGCTTCCCATCCTTAAAGGTTCCTATACCCCTGTAGCCGCATTTTTTGGAGAGGCTGTTATGATGATGATGTTCGTTTTTTTTATGGATAAACCAGAGCAAGCGTCATCAAGGGCGATGTTGGGGGTAGGATTAGCCGTTTTCATGGTAACAATCGGAACATTAGCGGTCATTTTAACATTCGGTCCGAATTTATCTTCAAGTTTTTTGTATCCGGTTTACGATTTGAGCCGATACATATCTGTCATGGAGTTCATTCAAAATGTGGATATTTTGATAGTTATTATTTGGTTTTTTAGTATTTTTGTGAAATTGGCGTTATACATGTTTATCGCTTGTTATGGAACAGCACAAATATTTCATTTGAAGGATTGGCGAAAAGTAGCGTTAGTTCTTGCTCCTATTTCGTTCATCATAGCTGTGTCAGTTAAAAATATCCAGACATTTACCCATTATTACTACATATTTTTCGTAATTCCAATTGCATTTCCCATTTATGAGCTAGGGATTCCTTTACTGTTATTGGTGGTTGGCAAAATTCGAAGGAAATATGCATAAACCCAATCGGTAATATGTTTGGAGGGCAGGTATACTTTTAGTTTTTTGAATAATATAAAAAGAGAAAAATCCTACTCATAAGTGTAGGGTTTTTTGTTTGTATATTACGTTACAAGAGTTTCCTTATTTTCTTCGGAATGTCTTTTTTAGAAATCTATGCAACAGAGCCTTTATAGTAAGAGTATCTTGTTGGGGATAATCAAAAAACGCATATCGCAATATAAAAATTCACTTTAATACTAAAGGATACATGACAACGATTCGTATAAATTCTTCTCAATAATTGAAAATAAAATCAATCCAGATTATTATATTGTTATTGTAATTATAAATGTAATTACATTTTATTGAAGGAGGATACATAGATGAAAAACTCAAAAGGCTCGATTGAATCAGAGATAAGCAAAGCAATTACTCACTGGGAAAAGGACTACCTAGGACGCGGATCTATATCCGTTAAGACAGATATATTGCGGGATATGATTATCGTAAATTTACAAGGTATTTTAACGCCGGCTGAATATACTGTTTGCGAAACAAAAGACGGTATGCTAACGATAAAGAAAAATCGTTCGGAGCTAGTTGAATCTGGAATTGAAGATTTGAAAGAGATTATTCTAGAATTAACTGGAGAAAAAGTGAAAAGCTTTCATACGGATATAAGCTCCCGTACAGGTGAACGAGTAATGATTTTTAAATTGTTTAATAATCTTGAGGAAAAGTTTTAAAAATAAAAAACAGCTTAAGATTAGGGGGAAATAAACTGAAAATGTAGCGGGAGGATTCAGAAGTCTACAAGTTTTGCGCTTTATTTAACTTTATTAACATGCTAATAATAAAAATTAAGTTATTTAAATGTAATAAAGCTTAACTCGAATTACTCTAAAAAATTAATAAATAAATTGACAAACTGCTTAATATAGTTTATCTTATAATTGTTTTAAAAAATTAATAGATGCTTATTTTAACTGTTTGCTATAATTAAGGCTTTAGCATTTTTTTAATATGTAATATTGACTAAATGAAAAAGTTTCTTAATTGAAAGATAGCGCATAACATAAATTGATATATTGATTGCATAATCTAGGAGATCAGAGATATACTGTTATTTTTAATAGGAGTAATACATACATTACTATCCTCTATAAAATGGGAGCTCTTCAAAAAACTTTATTGAAGTTAGTTGAAGTGAAACCGACAATCTCCATAATTCAATGATGATATAAAATCATTGAATTATGGAAGTTGTCGGTTTTTTTTATGGGAAAAAACGATGCACTAAAAAGAGTGAATGAAAATTGAAATTTAAAAAATTATCTTAATTAAAAGGAATTTTTATAGGTTATTTTCGCTTAGAAGGGAGTATTTAATATGTTAATTTCGCTGAGTTCATCAACACTGTTAACATTATTTTTTATGGCGCTTAGTGCTTCTTGGCTAAGTGGATTATTGTTTTTAAATGCAAGGATGCCTTTACGTTTTGTTCATATCCATATTGGTATCGCTGCTTTGCCTTCATTGATTTCTTTACTCGCACTTGTTAATAACAATGGAGATAGAGTTGTAGGGCCTTGGCATCTAGATACTTTAGCTTGGTTAATGGCTTTCTTTGTTCTTACAATTGGTTTAATCATTCAGCGTTTTTCTGTACGTTACTTAATGGGAGACCGCTCATATCGAAAATACTTTGTACTTTTTACATTTACTACAGGTGTATCTTCGGTTGCATGGTTAAGTGATGATTTTCGCTTAATGCTCATTTGTTGGGGAGCAACGCTTATAGGATTGGTTCTACTCATAGGGCTAAATAAAGGGTGGAAAGTAGTTAGTGAAGCGACAAAAATCTCTGGCTATTTATTTACAATAAGTTGGATTGCGTTGCTATCAGCTATCATTTGGCTTTTTCAAGTAACAGGACAGTGGCAATTAACATCAGTTTTAACGAATGAAAATGTAGCGCTACATGGAACATTGGAGGGAACAGGAATTAACTTATTAATTATATTAGCGGTAATGATTCCAGCAGCACAATGGCCTTTTCAAAGATGGTTAATTGAGTCTGCTGTTGCTCCAACTCCTGTTTCTGCTATTATGCATGCGGGTTTAGTAAATGCTGGTGGTATCATGTTAACTAGATTTTCGCCTCTTTTTCATGATGATATTGCACAAATCATTTTACTTATTTTCTCTAGTATTTCTGTCTTAATCGGAACAGGAATTAGTTTAGTCCAAGTTGATTATAAACGTCAGCTAGTAGGTTCAACTATTGCGCAAATGGGATTTATGCTTATTCAATGTGCATTAGGCGCCTATTTAGCGGCTGTTATTCATTTAATTTTACATGGTTTGTTTAAAGCTACACTGTTTTTACAAGCTGGTTCTTCAGTGCAACGTTTTGGGGTAGTGAATCAGTCTAATGAAAAAATGCCCAATTTATGGATTATATTCGGGCGTGTTTTAGGATTATTTATAGCAATTACTTTCTGGTTTATGACTTCTGGAGAGGGATATCAACTAGTTAGTGCGTTAATCTTAGGCTGGTCACTTTACTTTTCATGGAAACAGCTTGTTGTTTTTGGAGAGGGAAGAATGGGACGAATTGCTGGCTTAATTGTTTTGATTGGATTTTCTCTCATTTACTTTACTGTTCATAATTCTCTTTATAAATGGTTGCATACTGACATTTATCAAAGTGTTCAACCTTCAGTTCCAGCCGTTATCTTTGTTATATGTATTTTACTATTTAGTAGTGCTATTAGTACTTTCGTTACTCGTAATCAATCTTCTACTTTATTCGCTGTACTTTATCTTTGGTTAGTTCGAGTAGGTGAGGCGAGAAGAAAGTCAGTAGAAAGTCACCCAAGCTATCTGAAACATTATGTATCAAAGGGAGGTAATTCGTGATGAGCATAACGTCAATATTAAAGAAAAATACAAACATTGATATGCAAGAAAATAATATAAATGATTTAGTTGCATCTGCTAGCCGAGTGATTGCACCACTTTGGCCTATCTCTACGTTTGCAGCTCACCACCCTTGGATGGGACTTGAAAAGCAATCATTTGAACAAGTCGCAAATTGGTTAAAAGAAGCTCGTAATGTGGATATTTATCCTAGTGCCTCCATGATTCATTCGGCAAAAGCGAAAGGTGAGATTGAGGAATCATTTTTACAAAGTAGTTTGTCTCGTTGGCTGGATTCACAATCTTTTCATATTCCGCGAGAGAAAGCAGAGCGATTTTGCCAAGCAGCTTTAAAGTTAGAGAAATTACCTTCTAGTCTATTATCATCGCCAGAATTAAATAAACTGGCAGACGAAATGAGTTATATAAATACAGGGAGTATGAAAGCCTCTGTTATGCAGCCAATAAGTTCGCTTATAGAGAATCACAATAGTGAAAACCTATCTGTTATTCTTAATTATCATATCATTAAATGGTGTAAATTATATCTTGATGACTCCGGATCAAGTTGGACGATGCCAAATCGAGAGAAAGGTTTTTATCGTGCATGGCAACACCTTATTAAATTTGATCCAGCGCTCAGTAAAAATGAGCGTAAAGTTTTAAAAGATTGGCCACAAGATGCCCAAGTAGCTTTAGCGAGAGCATTATCTGAACTAGGAATTTCTGAATCTAACATACAAGCTTACCTTGAAGGGCACTTACTTTCTTTGCCTGGATGGGCAGGAATGATACGATGGCGCTCACAACAATCAATTCAGGAACATGAACTCCTAATAGAATATTTAGCAGTTCGAATTTCTATGGAGCTGGCTATTGCAAAACCTTATTTACCTTTAAAACATCAAAAGGTTGAGAAAAAAGTTGCACTCGTCCCGCTTATAGCTTCTTGGGTCTATATTTCAACACGGGAATGGTTACAAATGCCTGCTGCTGAACAAAGCGAATTGTTAGCATTTGCATATCGTTTTGATGAAAATATTCGCAGAAAACTTTGGCTCGAAGCTTGGGAACAGACGCATGCAGAGCAATTAAGGGAGAAGATTTCTTCTAAACAGCGTGTAACTAATGATAAAAAGCATGTATTAGCTCAATTAGCATTTTGTATTGATGTACGTTCAGAACCGTTTCGTCGCCACTTAGAAAAACTAGGTCCGTTTGAAACGTTTGGAATAGCTGGTTTCTTTGGATTACCAATTGCGACTAGTGAACTAGGTAGTAATGACAGCCATCCTTCTTTGCCAGTTATATTAAAACCGAAGCATCAAATAAAAGAGCTCACAGATGAAAACGAATTTAAATCTTATGAGCAACGTAAGAGGGTAGGCAGTTCGGTGCGTTATACATTTAAAACGATGAAACAGAACGTACTGACAAGTATGGCGCTACCTGAGTTAAGTGGTCCTTTACTTGGTCTACAGATGGTGACAAGAAGCTTTGTCCCAAGAGGAGTTGGTGGTTTCATTCGTAACCTTCGTAAAACTATGTTACAAAAACCTGATACAACATTCTCGCTTAATCATGTTCATGACACAAAGGGCGAGATACCTATCGGTTTTACGAAAGAAGAAAAAGTGAACTATGTGCGTCAAGCTTTAAAAATGGTGGGACTGACAGAAAAATTTGCTCCTTTAGTTGTAATGTGCGGACATAGTAGTCAAAGTACGAACAATCCTTATGCTGCAGCACTTGAGTGTGGTGCTTGTGGAGGAGCAGCAGGAGGATTCAATGCAAGAGTTTTCGCTACTTTATGTAATCTTCCAGAAGTAAGAGAGGCGTTGTCTGCTGAAGGCATTAAAATTCCTGAGGATACCATTTTTGCAGCAGCTGAACATAAAACAACAGTGGACGAATTGGAATGGATTTACGTCCCAGAACTTTCGGAAACTGCGCAAGAAGCATTTGATTGTATTGAGTCAATTATGCCAAATGTGAGCCAACATGCAAATAGAGAGCGTTTAATGCAATTACCTAATTTTAAAACGGAAATAAACAATCCTAGTAAAGAGGCACATCGATTTGCAGAAGATTGGAGTGAAATACGTCCAGAATGGGGATTAGCTCGTAATGCATCTTTTATTATCGGACAGCGTGAATTAACTCAAGATTGTGACTTAGAAGGCAGGGCTTTCCTTCATAATTATGATTGGAAACAGGATGAAAGTGGCGATATATTAGCTAACATTATTGCAGGACCAGGAACAGTTGCGCAGTGGATAAATCTACAATATTACGCATCAACTGTAGCTCCTCATTATTATGGTAGTGGAAATAAAACAACCCAAACCGTAACGGCGGGTCTCGGTGTTATGCAAGGGAATGCTAGTGACCTGTTGCCAGGCTTACCTTGGCAATCTGTTATGCAGTCAGATAGTGAGACGTATCATTCACCACTTCGGTTACTAATTGTCATTCAAGCACCTATTGAATATATAGAACGTTTGTTAAATAATGATTTCACATTTCGAGAAAAAGTTCAAAATGGATGGGTTAGACTTGCAAGTGTTGATCCAGAGGGACGCTGGAAAAACTGGTAACAATTATTATTGTTACTAGCTTAAAAGTTTCATAAATACAATAATGAAGAAGGAGTGCTCCATATGAATTCAAAGAATAAAAAAGTTTTATTATTAACAGACATTGAACACGGAATAGAGCCTAGTATACAACAAGTAACTAACATTCACCAAGAAAACATGTTGACTATACACAGCTATGATTCTGTAATTGTACATCCTTATGGAGATATAATGAGATCTATTATTATTGCTATTTATCAAGAAAATGTTAAAGAAATTTTTGTTGTCGGAATAGAGGATAAAGAAACGTCTTCAGTTAATCTACAAACTCAACGTGATTTCATAAAAGATAATATAGAATTAGACTATCTCTTTAAAAATTGCATGCCTGAATTTTCAAGTGGTAGCCTCGATGAATGGCTAAGTGGAAAAGAAAATGTTAGTGAAAATATTGAGAAGAGTATAGATATGATTTGTCATCATCCACTAGTACCGTCTGATGTTAAAGTTCATGGTTTCAAGATTGATAGAATAGGGGAAAAAGAAACGGTTGTTAAAGTTTCTGCTAATAAAGTAGTGAAACAAATGCATTCTTATGTGTAAGTTATCGATAGATAAGCAACTTTTATTTGGACTTGTGTCCTTTACAAAGAGCAAAAGAAATCTTCTATAAATGGAGATCTTTTGCTTTTTTTGTTTGGATTTTTAATGTGTTTTATACGAGACACTTAATACATAACAAAATAAAAATATATAAATTTTTGCATGAAAATTTAAATGCGGATTAGCAGGTGATAATAAAGTTAATCGTAAAATAGAAGTGTATATTGTGATTTATCCCGCTTTAACGGGCAGCCCTATTGGTGAGGGCTGATTAAAGTTTCACTTTATTTTAAGGTTATTATGAAAAAGAATGGAGATTCTTTTGTTATGAGAATAAAACAGTTAAAAACTAAAATGATATAAGAATAATTTTGATAAGAAGTATATAGTTAGAATGATTTGGAGATACAGATGGGGATATAACTATTTTATTTAGGATGGTGCACTTAAAATGGATTTACAGAAAGGGAAATTCTATTGGAACACAACTTTTTCTAATACACCTTCGTATCCTCGTTTGGACGAAGATATAAAATGTGACGTACTAATAATAGGAGCAGGAAGTTCAGGTGCTCAATCAGCATACTATTTGAGTGAATCAGATTTAAATATTGTTATCGTTGATAAAAGAAAGGTAGGACATGGAAGTAACCTTACAAATACAGCACTTATTCAATATTTAGGAGATAAGATGTTTTTTGAACTTGTAAATACATTTGGAGAAGAGTATGCAGTTAAGCATATGAAATTATGTGAACAAGCTATTAATGATATTGAATATGCTGATCAAAACTTGCCTTATTGCTCTGATTTTAAACGACGTGACAGTTTATATTATGCAAGTTATGAAGAGGATATAAAGAAATTAGAAAAAGAACTGTATTATTTACATAAGCATGATTTTAAAGCGACTTGGCTATCAGAGGAACAAATTGGACAGAGATATCCATTTAAAAAACGTGCAGCTATTTATACGTATAATGATGGTGAAATAAATCCTTATAAATTTACACATAGTTTATTAAAACAAGCTTCTAATAAAGGAGTTCAGATTTATGAAGATACAGAGATTGTTGGCAAAAAGTTAGAGAAAGAATGTGCTGTTTTTTATACAAAAGGGGGCAATTCTATTACTGCCAACAAAGTAATTGTGGCTGCAGGATATGAAGGTTTGGAATTTAAAAAGGAGAAGAACGCTACACTGATTAGCTCATATGCAATTGTGACTAATCCTGTGGAAGATTTATCTTCTTGGTATAAGCGTACTCTTATTTGGGAAACTGCGAGACCATATATTTATATGAGAACTACTGCAGATAACAGGATTATTATAGGTGGATTAGATGAAGATACAAACATTGCTCAAGAAAGAGATTCAAAATTAATTCATAAAAAAGAGAAATTAGTAAATGAATTTAATAAGCTCTTTCCAAATATAACAGTTGAACCTGAATTTTATTTAAGTGCTTTTTATGGTGGTACTCATGATGGTTTACCTATAATTGGAATGTATGAAGAGTTTCCAAATTGTCACTTTATCTATGCATATGGAGATAATGGATTAGTATATAGTATGGTACTTTCTAAAATTGTTCGAGATGTAATTATTAGCGGTTCAAGTCCGGATTTGAATTTATATTTACAAACTAGACCAAAACTAAATGAGTAAGCTGCACGTATGCAAAATCATAGTATTTAGGGTACCATATAAAAAGCGCTATTTTAAATGCATTAGTTTAATGTGACTATTTGTTATGTTTATGAATGCTTAAATAAAGCATTCATAAACAATATTATTTGTTAAATCCATTCATCTTACTAAGTTCTGTTATTTGTATAATCCATTCTTTTTTTAGGTAGGGTAGAGTTGCTTGGATATTATGATATTCCCATTCTTCCTCAATGGTAGGATAAAGGTTAAATAAGTATTTTTCTTCATCATTTGTTACACTTGCTTTAGGATTGCCACTAAGTTTAAAATAAATGTCGCACCATCCGCTATAGTTTGTTAACATAAATAAAAAATTAGGACATGTGAATTCGATGAGGTATATTTCTTTCTCTAATTGAATATCTGATAGTAATTCCCTTGCAGTTTCAAAAGTAGGCTTCTTTTGGTAACCATTGCATGAATGCCATGCCCAAATGGGTAAATCTATAATAAAGTTAATACTATTCTGTTTCATATGTCTTACAATGTATTTATATGCCGTGATATCTTCTTTACTAACAAACATAGGATTGGCTATAAGCTTATCTTCATTCAAAAGTGTATTTATAGCATTTTGGTTTTGAAAAGTCCATAGGATTGTTGAATCAATAAATGTATTTAAGTTTGATTGTGTATCAAATTGTTTTCTCATCTTTCGCTCCATTTTCTTTTTTATTTTGCAGAATTAAGAATAAATATGACTAATCGTACAATAAGAAATACCTATGCTAGATACAATTGTAAATGCTTATTTAAAGTAACAGCAAGGAATAACCTTTTTATATAGAGTGTACAATACATGCAAAACAGGATTAAAGAAGATTTTAAATATAATATGAAATAGTACAAAATAAGAATTTGATATATCTTTTATATATAAACTATTAATTGAAGTTTGTAATTACACATTATAGTTAGTATACTAACTATATAATTAGTGTACTAACTATATTGGAGGTTATATGAATAATTTAGGCTATTTATTACACAAGGTAAGTATAATGACGAAAACAGAATTATCAAATCAATTAAAAGAATATAAAATAACAGCTCAGCAATGGTCTGTGTTAAAGGATATATCTCTTTATCCAAATGGAACCACCCCGGCTATGATTGCTGAAAGGCTCTTAGCAGACCGTCCAACAGTAACCGGAATTATACAAAGATTATTGCAAAAAGAATGGATTCTTATAAAACATAATCCTAAAGATAAACGGTCACATTTAATATTTTTAACAGATGAAACTAAGGCATTAATACAGGAGATAGAAAATGTAAGCGATGAAGTTATAAAAAATGCTACAGCTAGTATTCCTAAAGAGGAAGTAGAAAATACAGTTCGAGTTTTGCAAAGTATGATTCAAAATTTACAAAAAAATAAAGGGTGATTAAAATGATTTTAGTAACAGGTGCTACAGGGAATGTAGGAAAAGAGGTTGTAAAATGCCTAATAAAAAGAAATGCTACTTTCAAAGTCACAACGCGCAGTAGAGAAACTGAAGGAGTGTATTTTGATTTTGAAAACCCCTCATCTGTAAAGGTGGCTTTAACAGGTGTTACAAAAGTCTTTCTAATAAGACCACCACATCTAGCTGATGCAAAAAAGTATTTCCAGCCTGTTGTAGATGCTGCAAAAGAAATAGGTATAAAACACATTGTATTTTTATCTTTATTAGGTGTAGAAAAAAATCCGATAGTACCTCATGCTAAAATTGAAGCTATGATAAAGGCTTCTGGGATCCCTTACACATTCCTAAGACCGAGTTTTTTTATGCAAAATTTATTATCACAACATGGTGATGAATTAAGAAATGAAAAAATAATTGAAGTACCTGCTGGTAAAGGGGAAACAAGTTTTATAGATGTACGGGATATTGGAGAAGTTGCAGCTAAAATATTAACCGAAGAGGGACATGAATTTAAAGCCTATTCTTTAACGGGAAATGAGGCATTAACATATTATGAAGTTGCTGCTATTATTTCAAAAATAATAAATAAAGATATTACTTATACAAATCCAAGTATATTTAAATTTAGAAAAAGAATGATTCAAAAGGGACTTAACAGTGACTTTATTTGGGTTATGATTGGAATATATACAACTGCAAAATTAGGGTTAGCTAAAAAAGTCACATCAGATTTATCGAATTTACTAGATAGAAGTCCAATAACCATGGAAACGTTTGTTTATGATTACAAAGAATTATTAATATAATAATGCAAAAGCAAAAAAGAAGATTATTCACATAAAGAATCTATTATGTTTTAAGAGTAAGAAAGGATAGCCATGCAAAATAAAATTATCGTTATGTTTCAAAAAGATTTTCGCTTATATGATAACCCAGCTCTATTTGAAGCTGTTCAGTCTGGTGAGGTTCTTCCTGTATATATACAAGATGAAACTTTTTCAATAGGAAGTGCGGCAAAGTGGTGGTTGCACCATGCTATAATAGATATAAAGAAGCAACTTGAGGCATTGGGTTCTACTTTAATAATCCGCAAAGGAAATACACAGGAAGAAATACTTTCTCTCATAAAACAATTAGATATAACGGCTGTATATTGGAATAGTTGTTATGATCCAGACAGGTTAAAATCTAATCAAAAAATGAAAATGATATTAGAAGATAAAGGTATTATTTGTAAGGAATTTAATTCGCATTTATTATTAGAACCTTGGATTATAAAAAAGAAGGATAACACTGAATATAAGGTGTTTACACCTTTTTACAATGCATTTCAAAAGCAGGTAATACCTAAACCTACTAGCAAAGTGCAGAGTATAAAGTGGGGAAGCTCTTTACCAGCAAGCTTATCTGTTTCAGAATTACACTTGTTGCCGACTATACCGTGGACATCTCATATGGAAGCAATATGGGATCCGACAGAAGAAGGGGCATATAAAGTATTTAAGAAATTTTTCTCTAGCAAATTAGCCTTTTATAGTGAAGGAAGAGATTTTCCAAATCAAAATGCTCATTCGATGTTGGCGCCATATCTTTCATTTGGCCAAATATCAGTGAAGTTAATGTATCACTACTTAATAAATAAAAGTACCGAAAGACAATGTAGTCTTTTTGAAAAACAAGTGATTAGTTTTATACGCCAATTAATTTGGAGAGAGTTTTCTTATTATTTGCTATATCACTATCCGTTTACAGTATATAAACCTCTTAATAAAAACTTTGAACATTTTCCATGGAATAAGGAAGAGGAGTTATTAAGAGTATGGCAGAAAGGTGAAACTGGTTATCCGTTTATTGATGCGGGAATGCGGGAGCTTTGGCAAACAGGTTTTATGCATAATCGGGCAAGAATGGCTGTAGCCTCTTTTCTTGTAAAGCATTTGTTAATTTCGTGGCAGGAAGGAGCAAAATGGTTTATGGATACACTACTAGATGCGGATATTGCAAATAATACAATGGGATGGCAATGGGTTGCTGGAAGTGGAGCAGATGCATCACCGTACTTTCGTATTTTTAATCCTATCACACAAGGAGAAAAGTTTGATAAAAATGGAGAGTATATAAGAAAATGGGTACCAGAATTAAGAGATATACCGAATAAGTATATACATAAACCTTGGGAAGCACCTGAGCATATTTTGCAAAAAGCCAATATAAAACTTGGTCATACATATCCTTTGCCAGTTGTTGATCATAAGGCAGCACGGGAGAGAGCACTTTGTGCATATAAAAGTATGAAAGAACTTGTATAAAATAAATGAATCAATATAAATTTCATATGTAAAGGTTACAATGCAAAGTATAGGAATATCTATTTACACATTAAAGTTTTATTCATTGAAAGAGCACACGAATCAAATAGAGTTTCTAAAACCTTCTATTAAAAAAGGAGAATGTTTATGAAAAAATCTAGTATTATAGTATTTTTACTAACATATGGTTTGTTTTATGTTTCTAGTATTTTATTTCCTATTGATCGTGCTTGGTATGATGCGTTAGAAAAGCCGTCTTGGACACCTCCTGGTATGACAATCGGCATAGTTTGGGCTGTATTATATGGACTCATTGCATTATCAGTTGCAATTATTTACAACAAATATGGATTTAAGCCAAAAACATTTTGGTTTATATTCCTTTTAAATTATATGTGCAATCAAGCGTTCAGCTATTTTCAATTCAGTCAAAAGAATTTGTTTTTAGCAACAGTAGATTGTTTACTTGTCGCTATTACGACGTTACTTCTCATAGCGGTTTCTTCCAAATTATCTAAAGTATCGACATGGTTGCTAATTCCGTATTTTTTATGGTCTGCATTTGCTACATATTTATCTTGGGCAATTTATAGTATAAATTAAAGACGGAACTAAAAACTTGAGCATAATAAAAATGCTCGAGTTTTTATGTGTGTTAATGATAATCTAAAATATGGAATATATACATCTTAGGGAGGTCATCCTTGTGAAGAAATGGATAAAAATTACGCTGTACTCTTTACTAGCTATTTTAATTATAGGAAGTATTACTTTTTTGACTTGGTCTCAGTTTACTTATAAACCGACGAAAGAGGCTTTGTCGTTAGTAGATGATAAAAAAGATGAAGATCATATCGTTTTTGGAGCGAAAGATGCGAAAGTAGGGGTTATTTTTTATCAAGGAGCTAAAGTAGAAGCTGAGGCTTATAGTTACTTAGGAGAAGCTCTTGCAAAAAATGGGCACTTTGTAGTAATGCCTAAGTTACCATTAAATTTAGCGATACTTGGAATAAATGAGGTAGACAGTGTAATTGAAAAGTATCCGGAAGTTCAAAAATGGTATGTTGCAGGGCATTCAATGGGAGGAGCTATGATTTCTAAGTATGCCTTCCAACATGAAGACAAGGTAGACGGGATCATTTTCTTAGGTTCGTATCCTGCAGATGACTTTTCTACAAAATCGATTCCAATGTTATCAATTTATGGGGAAGTAGATGCTTTAGCAACTGTAGAAAAAATAGAGAACAATAAAAAGTTAATGTCGAAAAATAAAACTATGCACATGATAAAAGGGGGCAATCATGCTCATTTTGGCATGTATGGTGAGCAAAAAGGTGATAATGCTAGTTTAATTACGTCAAAAGCACAACGAGATGAAACAGTGAAAGTAATTGAAGAATGGTTATTGAAACAATGATAACAAATTTAATAAATCTACCGAAAGAATTTTCCCGACGGTAGATGGGAGAGATAATAAAGAGCCAAAACGTACGAATTGGCTCTTTTATTTATTTGCTATCTCCAATTGTCCCCTTATTTTCTCCGGAATATCCTCTTTAGAAATAATATCGTAAGAATACACATACTTTCCTTTCACATGAATTTTTAAGTAAGTTTTTCTTATAAAATCATTAGGGGTGCTAGTTCCTACTGTATATTTTTTCTCATTCCCTGATTCATCAACACCTTTTATGGTGTACATAGCTCGTCCTTTATGATGATAATCTGGAACACCATATCCTTTCGCAACGGCGTATACATTTTTTTCTTCAGCAATCGGATTAAATCTGTCTAAATCCCCGCGTAATATGAAAGGTAGTAAGTATATAGGGAGGCCTATTCCTAATATGCAAATTACAAATTTTCTCATTATCGTTTCTCCTCTTGTTCATTTACATCATTCAGTATAGAAAAAAATTCTTATAAATATAGAGGGAAATTCCTTAAAGTTTTCTTAATAAAGTTTCACCTTGTGAAAAAAACTAAATTGAGCATTAAGCTTCCGGAATGAATAACCAAATAACTTGTTTTCTTTATTTTTTGATATTTCTTAAGAACCTATCAAGAAATAAGTGAGTTTTAGTATTTAGAATAAATGTATCTTACAGTAATAAGAGAATTATCTAAATAAATGATAGTGAGAACAATTAAAGAAAGCATCTAGTGGGGTGCTTTTTTCTTTTGAAACAGAGAATCTCATGGGTCGGTTACATGTAATTTAGTGCTGTGCTTCTAAGTCCTTGGAAAATTCAATGATAAAAAAGAGGGGGAAGGCATTTTTTATTGAAGTTTGTTAATGATAGATTTTTAATTAGTTAGGGGGGATCGTAAAATAGATTATTAATCTCTTTGATAATTTTTATTTTCCTTATAGTTGGCATACTGTATTAGAAATTTTAAATTTTGAAAGGAGAATCAATAAGTATGGGTAAGAAAAGAAGAATAAGTAATAAGTTATTACTTGTCGGTGCAATTTTTACAATAGCAATTCCCTCAGTTTCATATGCGGAGGAAGTAATTTCACCTGAAAATTTTAAGAGTTCTTCAAATTTGTATGAGGGACGGAATACGACAGTATTGAAAACAAGCTTATATCCTGATACATATAATTATCCGTTTAACCAACAATTTATTTCGAAATTAAAGGAAGCAAACACAACTATAAAAAAAGTAGACAAAAGAGATGATGAAAATCCTATTATATCTACTACTCTTTCATTTATTCGCCATATGAATAGTGAAGATTATAAATCTGCATTTGATTTAACCTCAAGGTCATTACAGAAAATAATATCCGAAGAATGGCTGAAGAGCTATTGGGAGGGACTCCCAGTGCAATTACAAGCAGGTTCTTTTATAGAAATTGGAGAGGTTACACAAAAAGAGACAAATCCTGTTCATACAAATGTGGAGATTCAATTAGTTTTTGAAAAAATGACTGTACCTTTACTAATTAAACTAGATCCATCTGGAAAAATAGACGATTTTCAACTCAGCATGTCGTTTAGTCCTGTTGCAGAGCGTCCATCATATAGTAAGCCTGAATCATTTGTTGATAAAGAAGTAGTAGTTGGAAGTGGTGCATTTCCATTACCAGGAACATTGTCGGTTCCAAAAGGAAATGGTCCTTTTCCAGCGGTTATTCTTGTTCAAGGATCAGGAGCAACTGATCAGGATGAAACAGCGTTTGCTTTAAAACCATTTCGCGATTTAGCTGAAGGTCTTGCATCGAAGGGAATTGCTGTCCTTCGCTATAATAAACGAACGTATGAACATGGGTTGAAAACACAATTCAGTCCCTTTTATACAGTTGATAAAGAGACAACAGATGATGCTCTTCTTGTAACTCAATTTCTTAAAAATGAGCCTCTAATAAATAAGAATCAAATATATATTCTTGGTCATAGTCAAGGTGGAATGATGCTTCCGAAAATGATTGAAAAAGACCAAAATAAAAATATTGCTGGAGCAATTGTAATGGGAGGGCCAGCTCGTACAATCCAAGACGTTGTTTTAGATCAATTTGAGTATCTTTTTTCTATTGGAGCAATGAACCTGGATCAATATAAATTCTACAAATCGCAATTTGAATTATTAAATGATCCCAATTTCTCTGGGCAGAATCCCCCAAAAGATTTTTACTTAGGATCAGCAGTATTTTGGGATTCTCTTCGGAAAATTAAAGCAGCAGAAATGTCAAAAGAACAAAAGACACCACTTCTTATTATTCAAGGAGAAAGAGACTATCAAGTTCAATCAAAAATCGAAATTCCTCTTTGGAAAGAACAATTAAAAGAACGAGATAACGTTGATTATCAGCTATATCCAAAGTTAAATCATTTCTTTACAGAAGGTGATGGAGAAATAAGTAAACCAGATGAATATTATAGTCCTGCTAATATTCCTGAGTATGTTATAAATGATATTGCTGCTTGGGTGCAAGGAAAATCGCAATTAAATTAGTAACTATATGTTTTAATAAAGACTTTCTTTCTGTCATCAAACTAGAAACATTATTAGATTATATGTTTTTTAGCACTCTTTTAAAAAGAGTGTTTTTTTATTTTCCTTTGATTTAATTAACGAAAAAAAATATCTTGTACTCCTTTTGTAACGTTTTTTAAATAGAAATTTTCTATAAAACAATGGGCTTACCTTCCAAACAAAGCGTTATTTGTAACACTGTTATCAAAGCAAAGTGTTCGTGACATTTCTATGATATTCAAAAGCATTAATAACTTATTGTATGAAGTTTTTTGAAAATTTAGGTTTAACATCTTTAAAATAGGTGTATTACATATTACATAACAACTAAATAAAAAAATCTAAAGGAGGAAAGATACCATGTATAAGAATGAAAGAAAACCGGTGGTTTATGAATATCAAAATGAACAGGAAGTAGTTATGAAAGTAAAAGAGCTAGAATTGCAAGGGATTCACCAAGATGACATTTACGTCTTAACACATGAAAAACATATAACAAAAAAGATTGCAGATGATACAAACACAAATACGATTGGAGTAAAAGAACAAGGATTGGGCACAAGTATTATCAATTTTTTCTCCAAAAAAGGAGACGAACTTCGAAATCAAATGGAAGAAATGGGGTTGTCGAAGGAGGAAGCTAATTTATATGAAGAAAAATTAGATCAAGGGAAGATTTTACTCCTAGTAACAGCTGAAACACCAACGGCGAGTGATAGGCAGCTGCAAAACTATCATTCTCTCTAATAGCTTGCAACATCTGATAAATAGATAAGTTAATTGTTTTAGGTTGTAGCATGGAAGAAAATAAAAGTAGAGAAGGGTGAGAAAAATGAAACATACAATATTTAAATATGCTGTGATTGGGATTACGACTGGAGTCATAGTCTCCCTATTAAAAAAAGAAAATCGGAAAGCTATACAAACAAAAGGAAAAAGCATAAAAGAAAAACTACAAGAAGGAAACATAAAGGAAACATTAGAGAAGGTAACTGAGACAAGTAAACAATTCTCTGCAACTGCAGCTAATGTTGCAAAACAAACATTACCACAATTGCTTACAGCCACACCAGTTGTCATTTCTACCATTAAAGACTTAACAGAGAACGAAAATAACAAAAAGAAAACAGATGAAAAGGATTACGAAATAAATGAAAATAGTAAGAACTTAGATGGGGAAAAAACGAAAAATGAAAAGAAATATGTGAAAGAAGGGAAAGAAGAGAGTGCCTAGATGTAACTCTAAAAATAGAAAGTGAGGAAAAAAGTATGAAATCTCTGTATGCAATTGATGTAGGAATTGGCTTTACCAAAAGGGCATATCGACAGGATGTAGATTCTGAGATGACGATCAAGAGTGAAGCTTCCACACTAGCCCCTGTACCTAATCATGCTGAAAGTGAAGATTTAACAAAGGTAAGTTTTATAGACTTAGATTTTGCATACTATATGGGAAATGAAGCACATCAATCTGACGCTTCGTTTCTTCCTCCATTTGACGAAGAAATAGAAAATTATTATGAAAGCGAACGATTTAAACAACAAATATTTGGTTGCATTGCAAAGGATTATAAAGAAAATGTCGTGTTACCTCTAGTTGTTACCGGGCTTCCCATCACTTGTTTTGGTAGTCAGCAGGAGCAATTACAACGTGCACTAAAAAAAGAAACTTCCGTGCAAATTGATGGGAAATTTATTAATATTACGGTGGAAAATGCTTTGATTCTTCAGCAACCGGTCGCTTTACATGCCTATTTCTTAAAAGAGGGAATCATTCAGGAACGAGATCGCATCTTAATTATTGATGGCGGATTTCGTACATTAGAAATGACAGATATGAAACAGAATCTCATTTTAAATCATTATGAGACGGAACTAGGATGTAGCAAGCCTTTGAAAAATATTAAGAATATCGTGCAGAATCATACGGATGAAAGTAATCAATTGCATATTAACGACATGCCAAACATATTAGAAAAAGGATATGAATGTCGAGAAGAAAATCATGAGACAAGTCAGGTTCATACTTTGATTCAAAAAGAGTTGGATGCACATTTCCAAGACGTCATGCGTGTATTACAAGAACAATTTAAGTTAGAACAGTATGATACTATTATTTGGACAGGAGGAATAGTAGATCTCCACAAAAAACGAATTGAAAAAATGCAAGGTGAAATTTCTTCTTTCCGTATGGTAGACGCTTCGAAAGAGGCTGCACTTCATGGATACTACATTATTGGGAGTCAAGTATTTGAAGACATCACAAATCAATCTGCATATGAATCCAAATTATAATAACGACTGAAATGGAGTTCGTTGAATAGACGTGCCAAATTATGTAGCTTCTTTTCCACATATAATAAATTATTTATAAGAAAAGATAAAAAGTGCTTGTATAGAGGAAATGTTTAAAATTGAGAATAAAAATAACTAATATATAGGGGGTCTTTCTTTTAAAAGAATAAGACCTCCTATGCCATTTATTATCTAAACACTTTTCCTCCAAGATATGAATACCTACATACAAATTTCATATTACGGATATGATTCGATCAAACATAAAACTATTTAGAAAGGAAGAATAATATGGAATGCATAAAAATGACGAAATGGAGTTGGTATCATGTGAAAACTAGTGAGCTTGAAAAACTTTCTTCTATAATCCCTCGTGATATAACATCTTATTTCTCTCAATTTGTAAAGAAAATAAGTTCTCCTTGTGAAAATGGATTATATGTTTATACGTTATCACCAAGTCAAACTTGTGTATATGGTTCGTTTTTATATGATCAAGATAAAAAGGAGGCCAAAATTCAAAAATTTCTTCATTATTTCGTAGCTCATGGAATACTGATAACAGTTCAGGAAAAAGAGGAAGAGGACTTCCAAAAATTAATACATAATTTCCCTATGGGTACAAAAAATTGTAACACTTCCGCTGAAGGATTATGTGCTATCTTATCAATGTTTATATCTCATTATTTGCGAAAGGTTGACTACTTTGAAAACAATTTCAGAAATGTATTATGGGATTTTTATCATCATAATAACATAGCAGTTTTAGAAAGGATTTATCATATTCGTCATGAATTATTTATGAACACACATGTGTTTCGCTTAATACAAGAAGTGTTACAAGGATTGGAGGAAGCTTGGTTAGAAAAACTAACAAGCACCCTTTGTTATAAACAAACACACGTAAAATTAGAGCGTGGATTACAACTTGTTAAAGAGTACCAAGAAGAATTAGACACGATGATTCATTTACAAGAAGTTGTTTCTTCTCATCGTGGGAATGAAATTATGAAAGCTCTTACTGTATTAACTGCTGTGAGTACGCCTTTGACAGCCTTAGGAGCATTATGGGGTATGAATTTTAAATACATGCCTGAACTAGAATGGAAATATAGCTATTTAATCGCTCTCTTATTTATTATTTTCACAACAGGGGGTATGTATTTGTATATGCGGGTAAAAGGATGGACAGGTGATTTATTACG
The DNA here is from genome assembly GCF_001595725.1 of Bacillus thuringiensis. Lineage (GTDB taxonomy): Bacteria > Bacillota > Bacilli > Bacillales > Bacillaceae_G > Bacillus_A > Bacillus_A thuringiensis_K. The sequence continues at coordinate 2,993,887 of NZ_CP014282.1, read as the reverse complement.
AGTAAAGAAAAAAAAATCTTTTTTTAAATCAAATTAATCTTGTTTTATAAAACATATGATAGATATATGGTTAGTAATATTTATTAATTGGGGTAGTGCCATATCCTCACCAAGTTAAAATTTTGATGTCCCCGCAATGATAAAAATGGTGAATATTTATATGAAAGATTAGAGCTCTCCTTCTTGTAAGAGAGCTCTAATCTTTGTTTAAAAACTATATTATATACATAGGCAGACTCATCATCTGAAATTTGTTCCGATTCAATTTAGAATATGACAAAAGAGAACTTGCGTTAGACAACAAGCTCTCTTTAAAAGAAATAACGTAATTGAGATACTTATATAGTAACAATTGTTTTCTTCTAATTCCATATGTCTTATGTTGAGAAATAAATTATAAGTGGCTTGATAACGCTAAAATGAATGATTGACATAATATTTTGACGATAATATAATAAATCTCGAATTCAAGATAACTTGTAAAGGATTGGGAATTATGAGCGTGATTAACGATGAGAGCCTATATTTAAAGTTATTTGTTATATTATGAAGGGAATTACAGTCAATCACTAAATGTATTGCAAAGGATATAAAAAATTATGGACTTAATCCAACTGAATTTGCAGTGCGTGAGCTACTATACAGTAAAGATAATCAGCTTATGCAAAAACTTGGAGACAAAATATTACTTGCAAGTAGTAGTATCACCTATGCGTCAAATATTTCAGAAGGTATTGAATTAATGGACACTATTTTTCCTTAGCATAAAGGGGGATTCGGCAAATATTTGATAGTTTGGACTATATGGAGAAAAAATGATAATTAAACAGTTGAAAAAGTTAGGATGTTACACACAGAAATTGTAAGTTTTTAGAGGTTATTTCTGCTTAGTAATATCCTAATTAAATATAAATTAAATAAATAGGAGGAAAAATTAATAAATAGTAGTAAATTTATTGTAATGCAAAGTAAATAAATTATGTAATTGCAATTGATATAGTAAGAAAGATAGTTGTTATGTTAACGATATATATATCGTCCTTTTCATTATAAATCTTTCATAAAGCGGAGAGTGGGTATCAAGAATGGAATTACGTCATTTAGAGTATTTTATTCAAGTTTGTAATAATAATAGTTTTACTAAAGCTGCGGAAGTTCTAGGTATTTCACAGCCGACTTTAAGCCAACAAATCCGTGTGTTAGAAGGTGAACTTGATACACCTTTGTTTCATCGAGTTGGAAGAGGTATCAAAATGACAGAAGCGGGTAAGCTGCTATTTGATAAAGGAAAATTTATCATGCAACAATTTGATGAAGTTTATAATGAAATTTTTGAATTAAAGGGTGTAAAAAGAGGGGTAATTACTATAGGTGGTTTATTAGAGGATCTCACTTATTTAACACCTTATATTATGAAGTTTCAACAACATTATCCCAACATCGTAGTGAAAATTATAGAATCCGAAGTTGCTGTAAATCAAATCGTTGATAAAAATATTGATATAGGCATCACACGTAGTGCTCAAATTCCAGAGACATTAACAAGCACCCTTTTGTATAGAGAAGAGCTTGTCCTTGTCATTCCAAAAAATCATCCTTTGAATGAAACATCATTTGTTTCTTTTCGAGAATTAGTAGGGCTCAGTAGAATAATGGTTTCATGTAGTTGTCGTGAATCTATTAAAATATATTGTGAGAGTTTAGGGTTATCTTTATCTGAAGCAAATATAGAAACAAAATCTTCTATTTCTCTATTGAGCCTTGTATACAATGGACATGGGGTTGCCATAATACCTCTTTCACTGGTTAACTTTGTTAATAATGATACTTTGAGCATAGTTCGTATTATTGACCCGACACCAAGTCAAGATATTAATCTTATCCACTTTGATGATAAATTTTTAAGTTTTGCAGCACGTATCTTTATGCAGAAGTTAAATAATCCTGAAAAAGCATTAGTATAATAGAAATAATAATGATTATAGTGTGAGGATTAAACATGATACATAATTCTTGGGAGAAGACCTAAATTACAGTCAAAGGGCATTGGCTTTATATGTGTGGTGTGATCGATTCAAATGGGAATATCATTGACTTTTACTTAAGGGAAAAAGGGCAGACTTTGCAATGAGAGAAGGCTGTTAAAAATAAGTCAAGTTAATTAATTAGCTCTTCGATTTTATCACATAGTAATAGATTCCATTAGGGAGATATTGCTATTTCTTTTTACATATCCTTATTGCATAAAGAATACCACCGGCATTATACCGGTGGTTTTGACTTAGAAAGCAAAGCAAGTACAACCAATACCCCATTTAGTTCCATCTTTTCCTATTACGGTATGAGTGTGTTGATGGAGAGGGTTACTGCAACTATGTAACTTGTGATCATGGGCATCGTGAGAAAGTATAGTGTGGGCTAGGTTAGCACCACCATAACCATAAACTCCCGTCGGTGACCAATCAGGTGATGCTGGTGGCAATTCAGGTGATAAATTTTTAAATTCATCATTTCCATAAACAACCTGCCCACCCATAATGGTGAGTAATGATTCAAGGTTCTTGATTTCTTCTTCTGGCAAAGTAAAGTAGTCAGCAGACAATACAGCAAGATCAGCAAACTGACCTACTGCAAGGGTTCCTTTTTTACCTTCATCACCAGAGAACCACGCACTTCCTTTTGAATATAATTCCAGGGCTACTTTTCTATCAAGTTTATTTTTTTCATCGTATATCGAAAGTCCACCAATGGTTTTTTCGGCAACCATCCAGTAAAGAGCGACCCAAGGGTTATAGCTGGAAACCCTAGTTGCATCACTACCGGCGCCAACAGGTATACCTAGGTCTAACATACGATAAATCGGAGGAGTACGCTTTGCAGCTTCCTTTCCGTATAAATCAACAAAGTATTCACCTTGAAAAGCCATGCGGTCTTGGATGGCAATACCACCATTTAAAGCTATTTCCTTGAAATACATTTATGCATTTTGTTTACTAAGATCTCGCTGCGCGCCCATATAGCTTCCAATTATATTTTGATAGCCTGGAAGATTGCTAGCAAGCAAATTGCCAAAACCTTCGACATCGTTGCGCCAATCACGTTGTAATTCGCAAGCTACGCTAAACCAGTTCATAAGTTGCACACCACTATGTGCCATACGAGTATTTGCAGCATCTGCTACTTGTTTACTGAAAGTTCCTGAAGCATCAGTAACAGCAAATACTTCATATCCAGCTTTTATAGCGGAAAGTGCAGGGAAAGCAACACAAACGTCAGTAACTACGCCCGCGATGATAAGTTGCTTTTTTCCAGTTTCTTCGATTGCTTTTACAAAATCATCATTATCCCATGCGTTAATTTGTCCAGGTCGAGCTATTTTTGGTACATGAGGAAAGAGATCAACCAATTCTTGCATTAAAGGTCCGTTAGGCCCGTTTTCAAAACTTGTTGTTAAAATAACTGGTAAATCAAAAAACTTAGCAGTATGAGCAAGAGCTAGAACATTGTTCTTGAATTCATCAACACCATAGTCACGTACTAGTCCGGACATAAGACCAGTTTGATGATCTACTAAAAGCACGACAGCATCATCTTTGTTAATACGAGAATAGAAATCAGTCATTATGTATTCCTCCTAAAAATTAAGTAATCGAAGAAAGTTTAAATAGTCGAATACTATCATAAGTTTCTTCGTTTATAACTAAGCTGACCAATAATATTGGTTATAGCAGCATTCACAGAACATGAAGTGCTATACAAATTTATAGTATTTGAAAACTGATTAATTAATCAATTCTAAATCATCTATAATTTGTATAGGTCGTAACTATAGTTGTTTTCACTATAAAATAGATTGGTTTTACCTATACATCCTATAGATAGAACAATATTGATAGTCACCTATTTTTGTTATTACAATTGAATATGAGTAATGTTCAGTAATTATTTTATGATGAAAAAGGTATTAGAGGGGGGGATTGTTCCAAAAGGAGAAAATGAATGCATTGGAACAATAGAGTTTCATACTTAGAGTTCACAACATAAAGGTGCATGAATAGGTTATGAGATTCAGCCGAGTTATTGAAGAAAAGGATACATATTAGAATATTTTTTGGAGGTAGAAGCATGGCTAAAATTACTGTAGGAACCGAAAATCAAGCACCAATTGAGATATATTATGAGGATCATGGCACAGGAAAACCAGTTGTACTAATTCATGGTTGGCCGTTAAGTGGTCGATCTTGGGAATACCAAGTTCCAGCTCTTGTTGAGGCTGGATACAGAGTTATAACGTATGATCGTCGAGGATTTGGAAAATCATCTCAGCCGTGGGATGGGTATGAATATGATACCTTTACTTCTGATTTACATCAACTATTAGAACATTTAGAGCTTCAAAATGTCACACTTGTTGGTTTTTCTATGGGTGGAGGAGAGGTAGCTAGGTATATTGGGAAATATGGAACCAATAGAGTAGAGAAGGCTGTATTTGCAGGAGCTGTACCACCATTCCTTTACAAGTCAGCAGATCATCCTGAGGGTGTATTAGATGATGTAGCAATTCAAGGATTTGAAAATGGAGTAAAAAGTGATCGCCTAGCATTCCTTGATGAGTTTACGAAAGGATTTTTTGCTGCTGGAGATCGAACTGACTTAGTTAGTGAACCATTTCGACTTTACAATAGGGATATCGCTGCAGGTGCATCACCTAAAGGAACACTAGATTGTATCGCTGCTTTCAGCAAAACAGACTTCAGAGGCGATTTAGCTAAGGTTAATATACCTACCCTTATTATTCATGGTGATTCAGATGCGACTGTACCATTTGAATATAGTGGGAAATTAACACATGAAGCAATTCCTAATTCTAAAGTAACGTTAATAAAGGGTGGTCCACATGGGCTAAATGCAACGCATGCCAAAGAATTTAATGAAGCACTCCTATTATTTTTAAAGGACTGATTATAACTATATAATTGTTAATTGATAACTTATAAACAAGTTAAAATAAAGCTTTATAAAAGATGCTCTTGGATAAATCCAGGAGCATCTTTTTAAATGGTGATATTGAGATGTTAGATTGATAAATCTCCAGTAGTTTTGGATTGAATATTCTTCTTAACAGCTAAAATGTATTGATTAGAGTTTTTTAGATTTCTTAGAAGTATTGTTATATTACTATCAAGATAATATTTTGAATAATCCTCAAAAAAAGAAATGTTTTGTCAGAAAATAATAAATTTTATTAATTTTTATAATTAGTTGAATTTTTATAGAAATAATTCTCTTAATATATTAAAATAACATCGTATTATGTCAGATTTTAATTATTAGGGGAGAGAAATTTTATGTTGAAAAAAATCATTCCAGTTGCTTTAGCAATAAGTACAGTTACTTTTACTAGTGTATTTGCTTTGCCTTCAGTACAAGCGAGTACAGAACCAAACCGCTACATAGATGTGCAAATGCTCGGTATTAACGATTTTCATGGGCAACTAGACACGGTAAAAAAAATTAACAATAAAGATGCAGGGGGAATTGAGTACTTAGGGGCTTATTTACGTAATCGTGAAAAACAAAATCCGAATACATTAAAGGTACATGCTGGCGATGTTGTTGGAGCAAGTACTCCTGTTTCAGCATTATTACAAGACGAACCTACGATTGAATTTCTAAATGATTTGAAATTCGATGTTGGAACGATAGGAAATCATGAATTTGATGAAGGTGTTGCGGAAATGAACCGCCTTATTTATGGTGGATACCATGAGAAAACAGGGAATTTTAAAGGAGCAAAATTCCCATATGTTGCCGCAAATTTCTATAATAAATCCACTGGTCGTTTATATTTACCACCATTCACTATAAAAAAGGTACAAGGAGTTCCTGTTGGATTCATCGGAGTCGTAACAACGGATGTTCCTAACCTTGTTATGCCTACTATGCTAAAGAATGTAGAAATTACAGATGAAGTTGAAGCTATTAACAAATCCGTAAAGCAATTAAAAAAACTAGGCGTTAAATCTATCGTTGTTCTTGCGCATAACGGAGGTATAACAGATGGGAACGGTGTAACAAATGGTGATATCGTCCGATTAGCAAATGAGACTGATCCAGAAGTCGATGTTATTTTGGGTGGGCATAGCCACACTTATGTAAATGGAACTGTTAATAATAAACTTGTCGTACAAGCAAATTCTTATGGTATGGCTTTTGCTGATGTTGATGTAAAGATTGATCGTAAGACACAAGATATTGTTGAGAAAAAAGCAGAAATTGTTACAACTTACCATGAAGGCATGGAGCCTGATAAAAAAATAAAGAAGAAGATGGAGAAATATCAAGCAAAAATCGCACCTCTTGTTAATGAAGTTGTAGGTAAGTCTATTGCTCCACTAGATCGTAAACTCAATACGGCTGGTGAATCTACTCTCGGAAATTTAGTTGCTGATGCCCAGCGTGCAACAATGCAATCTCAAATTGCACTTATGAATCCTGGTGGTATTCGTAATGACTTAGATGCTGGTGATATTACATGGGGAGAGATATATGGTATTCAACCATTCGGAAATCAATTAATAAAAATAAATTTAACAGGTCAAGACATTCGTGATATTTTAAATCAACAATGGCAAAAAGATATAACAAGAATGCTTCAAATTTCAGGTATCCAATACACTTGGGATGCGAACAAGCCTAATGGAGAAAAAGTAACAAGTATTCGCTTAACAAATGGAGAAGAAATCATTCCTTCTAAAACTTACAGCGTCGTTGCTAACGCATTTCTAGCTTCAGGTGGAGATGGATTTGTATCCTTTAAAAACGGTAAAGATGCTGAAACAGGACCAACTGATTTTGAAGCATTAGTAGATTATATAAAAAAATCAAAAGAACCAATTCAGTCTATTATCGATGGAAGAATTCAACAAATAAATTAGTTTTTATTAATCTCAAAAACAACTAGATTACCTGTGCGCTATACTCTTTAGTGTGCAGGTAATCTAGTTTTTTGATTTGAAATAGTCTAACTGTGGCCAATGGGTATACCGTCTAGATGCAGAGTGCCGAAAAAAATGAAGTGAACAAAAAATAAACCCTAAATTAACTCTATGATAAAGAGACTACAAACAATCAAAATTTGGAAATTCATATTAACCATATATTAACCACGTTAATAATACATACTGAAATTGAATACTTTAGATAACATCATTTATAACGAATATCTATACATTATAATGTTATGCAATGAGGAATTTACACTACAATGGATTGAAGCTTATGTAGTTTTATATTCGTATAAGTGAATTAAGAATTTCTTAAGAACCTATTAAGAAATAAGTGAGTTTTAGGAATTAGAATAAATGTATCTTAACAGTAATAAGAAAATGAATGTTTTAAATGGAAGTTGGCAGAGTATGTCAAAAAGCTATAAGTAAATATTTCAGGAGGTTTTTTATGAAAAAGAAAATAATTATTGCAATTGTTGCTTCTGCTATAACAATGACTCATTTTGTAGGAAATACTTATGCAGATTCGAAAACAGAGGTTTCTGTTACAGCTCCCTACAATATAAATCAAATAGTGAAATGGTTAGAAGCACATGCAAAGCCTTTAAAAACAACTAATCCAACTGCATCTCTTAATGATTTGAAACCACTTAAGAATATGATAGGTTCAGCTTCAATTGTAGGTTTAGGTGAAGCTACGCATGGGGCTCATGAGATTTTTACAATGAAACACCGCATTGTTAAGTATTTAGTATCTGAAAAGGGCTTTACCAACTTAGTTTTAGAAGAGGGATGGGACAGAGCTTTGGAACTTGATCGATATGTTCTTACTGGAAAGGGAAACCCAAGCCAACATTTATCACCTACATTTAAGACGAAAGAAATGCTAGATTTACTTGATTGGATTCGGCAATATAATGCTAATCCAAAACATAAATCGAAAGTACGTATCATTGGGATGGACATTCAATCAGTAAACGAGAATGTCTATAATAGCATAATAGAATATATTAAAGCGAACAATTCAAAACTGTTGCCTAGAGTAGAAGAGAAGATAAAAGGTCTTATTCCTGTAACAAAGGATATGAATACTTTTGAAAGCCTTACGAAAGAAGAAAAAGAAAAGTATGTTTTAGATGCTAAACAAATTAGTGCTTTATTAGAGGGAAATAAAAGCTATTTAAATGGAAAATCTAAAGAGTTTGCATGGATAAAGCAAAATGCTCGTATTATTGAACAGTTTACTACAATGTTAGCGACACCTCCTGATAAACCAGCGGATTTTTATTTGAAACATGATATTGCAATGTATGAAAATGCGAAGTGGACTGAAGAACATTTAGGGAAAACCATTGTATGGGGACATAATGGACACGTTTCGAAAACAAATATGCTTCCTTTTATATATCCTAAAGTAGCTGGGCAGCATTTGACAGAATATTACGAAAAAAGATACGTATCTATTGGAACGTCAGTTTATGAAGGACAATACAATGTCAAGAATAGCAATGGTGAATTTGGCCCATATGGAACATTAAAATCGGATGATCCAAACAGTTATAACTACATTTTTGGACAGGTCAAAAAAGATCAATTTTTTATTGATTTACGTAAGGCGAACGGCGTGACAAAAACTTGGTTAAACGAACAACATCCAATTTTCGCTGGAATAACTACCGAAGGGCCTGATATACCAAAAACTGTTGATATATCATTAGGTAAAACGTTTGATATACTTGTTCAAATTCAAAAAGTGAGTCCATCTCAACTACATCAATAAATTTAGAATAATGTACCTTAATGACAACTTGAGAAGTGTTTCATATAACACTATGAAATTTGTTTTATATAGCAAGAAGAATAATCGTATTAGAAAAAATCAGCAGTTTAACCTGTTAAGAGTAAAACGAATCTTCAATATGTAAAGCGCAAAAAACACTGAAGCGAAAAGCATCGGTGTTTTTTGCGCTTTTGGGCACAGATGCTACTTCGATCCTATTGTAGAAGTGATTTTGTATGTAAGGAATTTGTAAGGAATAGGTAAGGAAAAAGAGATTTTCATTGTGTAGGATAAAAATATAAGGAGGCGTGAAGGGGGGAACAAGTACGGCCTACATATAAAACAAATAATCAGTAACAAGAGTGTTTTGTGAAAATAATGAGTACAATGATTGCAAATGCATTGTTGCCTTTTCATCATTGAGAGAATGGATAGCTGTGTGGTTCGTATATGACACTGCTATTAACTATCTATATAATTTAAATAGAAGAGAGGAATTCTTTATGAAAACACGCAGTAAAATTACATGTGCAAGTCTAGCACTTTTAATAGGTGGAAGTTCCCTGTTATACATAACACCAACATCAATTGTAAAAGCAGAATCTACGCAAAATGTATCTAGTTCGTTACAAACAAGTACGAAAAGCGATCGTACTTCCGTTAAGAAAGCAATACGGGATGAACTGCAACTTGGATACCCGGGAATACTCGCTCAAATTTCTAAGGGTGGTAAAACTTGGAGTTATACCGCTGGGGTAGCGGATCTGAAAACTAAGAGACCAATGAAAGCAGATTTTCGCTTTCGCATTGGCAGTGTGACGAAAACGTTCATTGCAACGACTCTACTTCAATTATCTGGAGAGAATCGTTTGAATCTAGACGACTCCATTGAAAAATGGTTGCCTGGTGTCATTCAAGGAAACGGATATGATGGTAACCAGATTACTATCCGGCAAATATTGAATCATACAAGTGGTATTGCTGACTATATAAATTCAAAAGACTTTGATATAACGGATATAAAAAAATCGTACACGGCTGAAGAATTCGTAAAGATGGGGATTTCACTTCCCCCAGACTTTGCACCAGGAAAGGGTTGGTCTTATTCAAACACAGGATACGTATTACTGGGAATCCTTATTGAAAAAGTAACTGGCAACAGTTATGCCGAAGAGGTTGAAAATCGGATTATTGAACCGCTTGATTTGTCAAATACATTTCTACCTGGCAATTCAAGCGTGATTCCAGGTACCAAGCATGCACGTGGCTATTTGCAACTAGACGGAGCGAGTGAGCTAAAAGACGTTACTTATATTAACCCAGGTAGCTCGGATGGAGATATGATTTCTACTGCTGACGACTTAAACAAATTCTTCTCTTACTTACTAGGTGGCAAATTACTGAAGGAACAGCAACTAAAACAAATGCTTACTACAGTTACTACAAATAGAGAGGGAACTGGATATGGTCTTGGAATCCTTGAAATTAAGCTTCCGAACGGTGTCTCGGTATGGGGACACAGAGGTGCCGTTCCAGGGTTTTCCACTTTTGTTGGTGGAACACTTGGAGGTAAACATACACTCGCTATCAATTCGAACAGTTTAAACATTAATAACCCGGAATTTTTTAAAAACATTTTACTTGCTGAATTTAGCAAGTAGACAAAAAGGAAAACTGGATAAATTTATCATTTGCAATTTCAATAGGAATGGATTAACACTTGAAATGAGTATAGGGGGGCATTAAGTATCTAGAAATAATCAAACCAATAATGAGAGATTGCTAAGTAAAAGGATTTGTTTATATATTCTATTCTCTCCAGCCGATTAAAAAAGTAACAGATATAATGAGTGATTATTATGTATACATTATTGCATTTGTGTTGGTATCGTCACTGATTATAAATTTGTATAAGGTGCGAAGTCTAATTTATGACTTCGCACTTTTGCTGTTTAACAGCCATTATTACTAAGCTATTAATAATAGAAAAAAGGAGAATGTAACTAGTTATGCAGATGAATCTTGGCACAGGCGTTATGTAGGAGGTTTTGCTGAGAATAAATTTAGAAGAATATATGAATTAGAGACATGAAGGCTGAAGTGAATTTTAGTAGTTTTTATGTTCATGAGTTACTTGAAATTCTAGCTGTTTTGTATGCATAGTTTTTCCCACCGTGATTGATAGTGCATAGATATTATTCTTATTATTATATATATATTACCGAGTATGCATTAAGTGAGATTTTTTTAGAACTAAATACAGTGCCATCCCCTAATGGTGAAAATGGTATTTGAATATTGTAGGGCTCTTAAGTATTTTTTAGATTTTTAAAGCCCGGTCATTTTAACCAAAATTTTCATAGAAATACCTTTGAAAAGAACATAAGTTCGTATATAATAAGAACGAATGTTCTTTTGTTGGGAGTGATAACCTTGTATGATTATTCTCTTTTACCGAATCGTATTATTCTTTGTGTAGACCTTCGTAGCTTTTATGCAAGCGTATCATGTATTAAAAAAGGACTTGATCCAAGATATACAAAATTGGCTGTCGTAGGGGATGTGAATCAGAGCGGATCAATTGTATTAGCAGCAACACCGCCATTAAAAGCGTTAGGAATAAAGAAGATGGCAAGGCTGTACGAAATACCGAAGCGACCAGATATTATTATTGTGAATCCAATTATGCATACGTATATGAAATGTTCAACTTTCATAACGGGTTTGGCTTTGCAGTATGTCGCGCCGGAAGATTTTCATCAATATAGTATCGATGAATTTTTTATGGATATGACTGCAAGTATTCATTTGTTTGCCAGTAATCCGCGCGAATTCGCATTAAAGTTCAAGCGAGAAATATATGAACGTACAAGGATTGAAAGTACGATTGGTATAGGGCCTAATTTATTATTAAGTAAAGTAGCGATGGATGTAGAAGCGAAGAAGAATAGGGATGGAATAGCGCAGTGGACGTATGACGATATACCCGAGAAGTTATGGAGTATTAGACCGCTCAGTAAATTTTGGGGTATATCGTATAAAACAGAGATGAAATTGAATCGAAAAGGTATACATACCATTGGAGAATTAGCTCAGTATCCTTTGAAATATTTAAAGCAATCATTCGGTGTAATAGGAGAAGAATTACATCTACATAGTAACGGAATTGATTTTAGTAGAATAGCAGAAAAATACGTTCCAGCAACAACATCTATAGCGAAAAGCCAAATATTATTGCGTAATTATTCGATAGAAGAGTTCATAGTTATTTTATTAGAGCATATAGAAGAGGTTTGTTATAGGTTGAGACGAGAAAAGAAATGCGCGCAAACAATTCATTTTTCAGTTGGATATAGTAAGGAATACGGTGAGGGAATAAAAAAGGTACATACGTTAAATAGAGCAACAAACTTAACGATGGATATTTATAATGTTTGTACATATTTTTTATATGAACGCCATACAGGAGAGCCGATTCGATCAGTAAGTGTTTCATTAACAAACCTTATTAATGAAGGGGAAGAGCAAATTTCGCTTTTCGATAACATTATACAAAGAGAAAAAGAAATACGATTAACGAAAGTTATGGACGAAATTCGAACACGATTTGGTAAGAATAGTATTTTACGAGGTGTTTCTTACACAAGCGTCGCAACAGCAAGATATAGAAATACATTATTAGGAGGGCACAAATCGTGAAGAATGTTAATATGCCAAAAGGAAGAGGTATGGTAAAGTGGCAACCGTTTGCCAGTATGCCGGAGCAGTTCGCAGTTATTAAAGAAATGGTAAAGGAGCAAACGAAAGCCTCGCGTCCAACTGTAACGCAAGATGCAAAACAAATGATTGAAAATAAGCTATTAATTTCATTTTTAGGTGAGGAAGAGGTTTTACTTACATATTATAAAGATGGTTATTTATATAAAAATTACATAACAGTAGTGGATATTAATCCATTAATGGAGACGATTACTTGTACGGATGCTTTTTGTAATAAGCGCACTTTTAAGTTTTTTGATGTAATTGAGATTGATTAAAGTATATTTCTATGCAGCAGGCGTATTTTTTTTAGCCTACTGCATAGAAAGGTCAGTTACAGTATTAGGCTTATACTAAAAATAAGATACCCTTTATTACCATTGACGATAGTTGCATTTTAGATGAAGGAATGTGGGGAAACACCCCCCGTTAACAATAGAATTAGCATTAACATTAACAGCAGTTATAGGGTTTCTTAAAATTATGAATATCAGTTGTTAGAGGGTGCGATATTTATTTAGAAAAAGCCGTTTTAGATACTAATAGATATAATTAAGACAAGACTTAATGACTAAAGAAAATAAGCATTTTACACTTCAATTATAATAGGGAGGATCATTGGTTTTCTTTTTGTATGTGAGTATATAAAGTGACCAAGTGATTCTCGTATTTCTCTTTTTAGAACATTCCATTGATTAATATGTGCTTTTTGTAATCTGTTGACAGTTTCTACAACTAATTGATTAATTTTATTTAAGAAATCTTCTGAGTCCCGAACATATACAAACCCACGAGAAATTGTATCAGGGCCAGAAATTATTTTCTCTTCTGTTTTACTCAAGGTTATAACTATTACAAGCATACCATCTTCAGAAAGTTGTTTGCGATCGCGCAATAAGGCGTTTCCAACATCTCCAATACCTAAGCCATCTACATATATATTACCCGCAGTTATACGTCTTGTTTGCATAGCAGTTTGATTTTTAATATCAACAACATCTCCATTGCCGATAACATAAATATTATCTTTCTTGACACCAACAGATTCTGCCAATTGACGGTGATGATGTAACATTCTAAATTCACCGTGTATGGGAATGAAATATTTAGGTTTCATTAAAGTAAGCATCAATTTTAATTCCTCTTGATATGCATGTCCAGAAACGTGCATTCCTGTTGAACTTCCAGATCCATAAATAACATTTGCTCCTAATAGATATAAGTTATCTATAATACGTGAAACATTACGCTCATTTCCTGGTATGGGGGATGCAGACAAAATGACTGTGTCACCTGGTAAAATATCAACTTGTCGATAGTTGCCACTAGATAATCGGGACAGAGCAGCCATAGGTTCACCTTGACTACCAGTGCAAAGTATAGCGACTTTTTCGGGTTCCATTTGATTAATCTCATTTGCTTCGATTAACATGCCTTCAGGTATATTCAAATAGCCTTGTTCTAAGGCGACAGAAACTACGTTCACCATACTTCTTCCGAGGAGGGCAAGCTTTCTATTTGTTTTTAAAGCGGCATCTACTATTTGCTGTACACGATTCACATTAGAAGCAAAGGTAGATATAATAACTTTGCTGTGAGCCTTTACAAAGGCTTCTTCAATTTTTTCGCCTACTAATCGTTCTGATGGAGTAAATCCAGAACGTTCGGCATTCGTACTTTCTGAGAGGAGAGCTAAAACTCCGTTACTTCCGATATTAGCCATTTTGTGAATGTCTGGATATTGATTGTTTATGGGAGTCAAATCAAATTTAAAATCACCTGTATGGACTACTGTACCTTCTGGTGTATGAAAAGCAATCCCGAGGCAATCGGGAATACTATGATTTGTTTTGAAAAAAGATAGGTTTATCTGTCCGAATTCAATTAAAGACTCAGAGTCAATAACAATTAACTGTGTCGAATCTTGAAGTTTATGTTCTTTTAATTTAATGCCGATTAAGCCTAAGGTTAATTTTGTTGCGTAAATTGGTACATTCAATTGTTTTAAAAAATACGGAATACCTCCAATGTGATCTTCGTGTCCATGTGTAACAATTAAACCTCGAATTTTATCTTTATTTTCTTGTAAATATGTAACATCAGGTATTATTAAATCTATGCCTAATAAACTCTCGTCAGGAAACTTAGAACCACAATCAATGATTACAATGTCATCTGAATATTGTATGACATACATGTTTTTACCAATTTCATTAACACCACCTAAAGCAAAAATAGATAGTTTATCATTTATTATACTCAAATGAATATCCTCCTCTTAAAACAAATTTACTTGAATCTATGTAAAGGTTTGTAACCAACTATTAATGAATAGTTGGTTACAGTTATCTCAAAGACCCATATCTTTTAATCCAGGACTATGCTCATTTGGCATTTCAGGAAGTTCTGGTACAGGAAAACCTTTTGGCGGGTCAGTTACTGCTAATGTTCCTTTGTTTCTACTTGGTGATTCACCTTGGAATATTTCTCCTATTCTTGTTGGATCTAAGCTAAAATTAAATTGTGCGTTATGGAATCCCATGTCTACATACTTTCTGCACTCTGGGTATTTATTAATATCATAGTTCGGCACAGGGAAGAGTTTCCCCCATTCAACACCCAATGTCTCTAAAGCTTTTGCGAAAGCATTTTGATGAGCATTATCACGTACAATTAAAAATGCAAGTGTTTCTCTAAAAGTTTGATTGGAACTCATTTCATAAATTCGAGTTTTTTGAAGTACACCTGTAGATTCAAGTACTACGTTATCTAATAAATCGCTAATTAAATTCCCATGACTATATACCCAAGATCCATTCCATGGGTTGCCAGCTGCATCAACAGGCAATGAACTTTGAGCACCTACAATAAAGTGGTGAGGATTTGCATGTTTAACCGCTTCATCAAGTGGTGCGTTGTCAACACCAGCATTTCCTGGCGTAGGTTCACCAGATCCAGTTAATAGTTGATTAATTGTATGTTGTACAAGTTCTACATGGCTTATTTCCTCTAAAAAAACACCTCGAAGTAAATCGCGATATTGCTTCTCTTTACCTCTAAAATTTGAGCTTTGGAAGAAGTATTGCATCATTGTACGCATTTCGCCATAATGCCCACCTAATATTTCTTGTAAAACTTTTGCGGCAGCTGGATCTGGCTTGTCCGGCTTGATAATATTAATCAGTTCTTCTTTATAATAAAACATGAAGTACACCTCTTTTAAGTTAGTTAACATTGTTATCGTGTCCGCTAATTGGTTACTTAATACTCAAATTCATTTTTTTACCAATAAATCATGATCTCAAAATGCAAATTCTTTTGGAAATAACTATTTTCGATATGAGATGAAAATGGGGGAATAGCTACTTACAATTTAATAAAAAAGATAAGATTACGGAGTGTAATCTTATCTTTTTATTAAGAATAATAAATTGTATCTTCAAGGTTTTAAAATGACTTTTATACAATCATCTTCACGATTATTAAAAATTTGATAACCATAGCTCGCTTCTTCAAGGGGGATTTTGTGTGTAATAATCTCTTTTGGATCGAATTCTTTGTTTATTATTTTTTCAAATAGTTCCGGCATAAAATGAATAACAGGTGCTTGTCCCATTTTAAGGTTAATATTTCTAACCCAAAATGCTCCAAGTGGAAATGCATTATAATTGCCACCATAAACGCCAGTCATTTGAACCGTTCCATATTTTCTTACGGCTTTCGTAGCGATTTGAATAGGGCCGAGAGTTCCGCCTTGTAATTTTAATTTTTGTTCTAGAAATTCTAGTGGCGATTTTTTTCCATCCATGCCCACGCAATCAATGACTACATCGGCACCGCCATGTGTGATTTCCTTTAAATGTTCTCCCATATCGGGGAATTTTGTAAACTCAAATACCTCAACATTGTTAATCTTTTTTGCATAATTTATACGATAATCTAAGTAATCGACTGCGATTACACGCTTAGCACCTTGCATCCAAGCAAATTTTTGTGTCATTAATCCAACAGGCCCGCAACCAAGGACGATAACAGTATCACCTGGCTTAACACCAGCGTTTATTACACTCCAATAGGCTGTTGGCAAAACATCGGATAAAAACAGTAAAGATTCATCTTCAAGTTCGCATGATTCTGGTATAACAAATGGAGTGAAATTTCCAAAAGGAACTTTTAAATATTCTGCTTGTCCACCTGGATGGTTACCAAATTTCTCTGTATAACCAAAGTATCCACCAGAATCATAATGAGGATTGGAGTTATCACATTGGCTTTCCATTTCATGTTGGCAATAAAAACAATGTCCACAAGAAACGTTGAAGGGGATGACAACACGATCTCCTTTTTTCACTTTAGTAACATCTGGACCAACTTCTTCAACAATGCCCATTGGCTCATGACCAATAATGTAACCTGGAGGTAAAGGCATGTTGCCCTGATATAAATGTAAATCAGAACCGCAAATAGCAGTTGAAGTAATTTTTACAATAATATCATCTTTTTTCTCTAACTTTGCATCATCAACCTGTTTAACTTGTACTTGGTTTGGTCCTTGATAGGTTACAGCTTTCATCTCATATCTCCTTAGGAATCATTTTTCATAATTTATCTCGCTATTTGCCGGCTGCCCGTAAAAGCCCGATTGATGAGGGCTGATAATCACCCGGGGATGAACAAAACCCCACTGATTAAAATTTCACTTTATATGTATCTCCTGATAAAATATAAATTTTTAGTAAAGAGAAACCTGTACATAGTGTTGTTATGAAAGTATGTTATAGCAACTCTTCTTTCTTATATCTTTTGCCCTATTTTAAGAAGAGACTCAATAATTATTCATAATCTAATTTCCATAAAAAGGATAATTATTATTTCATAATTTGTCGCATATTAAAAACATCGGAGGTGAAATAATATGGCAAACAATAATAGTGGAAATCGTAATGAATTATTAGTTCGAGGAGCTGAACAGGCTCTTGATCAAATGAAATATGAAATTGCACAAGAGTTTGGTGTACAACTTGGTGCAGATACAACAGCTCGTTCAAACGGATCTGTTGGTGGTGAAATTACAAAACGTTTAGTTGCAATGGCTGAACAACAACTTGGTGGTAGAGCTAACCGCTAAGAGAATTTGTATAAAATATAGCGAATATGTAAATCAATTTCTTTTGTATATGTATAAAAATAAAAACCCTTATAGTAAATGGATTCTCACTCAAAGATTATTGATAATCTTCTTTCATAATCTTTGGGTATTTAATTTGTAAACTACTTTCCTAAACAATAAACACGCAGTGTTGGAAAGGTGTTTTCCATGCATAGTAGAAAAGCTTTTGCAGGAAAAAGCATACTTAAAAATTTGATTTCAATATTGAAATCAATATTGATTATGATATTTTCGAAAGGGAGGAATTTAAAAATGGGTATTTTAAGTGGAAACCCTCAAAATGAACCGTTACATTACGGAGAAGTATTTGATATTTGGAGTTATCTTCTAGCCGCACAAGGTGGAATCGCAAGCCATCAAGTATTTATGAATCATACAGGTGACGAAGATTTGAAGAAGTTTTTAGAAAGCTTAATTGAAAATGATATGAATTCAGAAATAGAAGAGTTAAAAACTCTTTTAAAAGTTAATGGCGTAGCTTTACCGCCAGCTCCGCCAGAACGACCAGTTGCATCTATTGAAGACATTCCTCCTGGAGCACGTATTAATGATGCAGAAATTGCAGCAGCGGTTTCTACAGGATTAGCAGCTGGACTTGTGACATGTAGTCAAGTGATGGGAAAATGTCTTCGAGAAGATGTAGGGATGCTATTCGGACAATTTCATATGAAAAAAGCACAAGCAGGTGTAACTTTGCTACGTTTAAGTAAGAAAAAAGGGTGGGTAGTTCCACCTCCATTACATGTGAAAAACTCTGATCAAGCTTAATAAACAAAAATAAAAAAGTGGCATTGGCCACTTTTTTATTTTTTAGATGTATCCTCAACTTTGGATTTATTTATTGTAGAAGAATCCATATATTCATCTGACATTTCCATAGCATATTTATCATGATGAATATGATTGTGATTTCTTAATTCATCGTCGTTACGCAGTACTAACCTCTTCATATAAATGTGGAAGAAAACCTCTATTCCGCCAATAATTAAAGCGGCTAAGAATGAAGAAAGTCCAATATTACGAGTAGCATCTAAATTAGTAAACAAGTATGTTAAAAGCCAAATTCCGAAGAAGCTTAAGCCGAAATCTGCCATTGTAGCAATCGTATTTCCGTATTTAGGTAAAATGAAGAGATCGCCGATTAAATAGGCAGCTCCTGTTAAGAAAAGAGAAATGAGTAATACTCTAGGAATGGAAATGCCTTGAAAGATACTGAGTACGATAAGTAATACTGCAGTTATCGCTGTGTATTTAATTAATAAAGCAACAATATGTTTCATCATTTTCCTCCATTGTTTAAACGTATATGGAATAAAATATTTCATTAGAAACGGGTTATGCTTTTATATAGCGTAACCCGTTTCATTTTCTGATGGAGGCCTATTTATAATATCCCATGGCACGTATATTGTATTTCGTTCTCCTATACACTATTATGTTGGGCTTAAAGGGCATAAATTATACCTTTGAATTCACGGTCGTAATTACCAATTAATTAGCTATATATTTTAGCATGTAATTTAACATATTAAAGAAAGAAGGAGGTGAATGAACATGTCAAACAATAACAGTGGAAGCAGCAATCAATTATTAGTACGTGGCGCTGAACAAGCTCTTGATCAAATGAAATATGAAATTGCTCAAGAATTTGGCGTACAACTTGGTGCAGATGCAACAGCACGTGCAAACGGATCTGTTGGTGGTGAAATTACGAAACGTCTTGTATCATTAGCTGAGCAACAACTTGGCGGTGGCGTTACTCGTTAATTTTATATATGAAATGGATATAAAGGAGAGGCATGCCGTCTCTCCTTTCTCATACATTTTTATTTGTTTAACTTTTAGACTCTCGAGGTTTTAAATACATAATGAATTTTTTGTGAAATAAAAGGATAAAAGATAAGAGGTTATATTTGATGCGAAAGGGGCAGAAAAAATGAAATATGAAGCGTTATTTACAGTTGAGATTTCTGTAGGAAGTGAGAGAGTAGCAAACCATAAAATAAAGGCACATGATGTCGTTGATGTTGTTGAAAAGCTTGCTGAAAAGTACTTAAGTAATCATGAGGGACATTCTCAAAATGAATAAAGGAGAATCGTAATATGACCTGTCATGATGTTAAGAACAAAACGAAAGAAAAAAAAGATTTAAAATGGTGGCAACTCTCACTTATTGGAATTGGTTGTACGATAGGAACGGGCTTTTTTTTAGGATCCAGTATAGGGATTAAAATAGGTGGATCTTCAATTATTCTTATTTTGATTTTAACTGGATTCACTACATATATTGTATTTGAAGCATTGGCAAAAATGGCTGTGGAAGATCCGCAAAAAGGATCGTTTCGCATTTATTCAAGAAAAGCTTTTGGAAATTGGGCGGGTTTTAGTCACGGATGGACATATTGGTGTTCGGAGTTGCTTATTATGGGCAGCCAGTTAAGTGCGTTAGGAATCTTTTCACGTTACTGGTTCCCTAAAATACCACTATGGATATTTGCTGCTGTATATGGAGTAGCGGCTATATTAATTATTTTTATAGGGGTAAAGATATTCGAACGTTTAGAAAAATGGATGGCTATTATAAAAATCGTTGCTATTGTGGGGTTTATTGTAATTGCCATTTTAGTTATTTTAGGATTTATAAAGGGTGGTTTATATAAGGCACAAATCCCGCGTAATTTTAAAGACTGGTTCCCAAATGGATTAAAAGGCACTTGGTCCTCTCTAATTTATGCATTTTATGCATTTGGAGGAATCGAAATTATGGGGTTAATGACAATAAGACTGAAAGACCCTAAAGATGCACAAAAGTCAGGAAGAGTAATGTTAATGATTTTAACGATTATTTACGTAGTCTCTTTAGGGTTGGCAATTATGATGGTTCCGTTAAATCAGTTTAATACGAAAGAAAGTCCTTTTGTAATAGCGTTACAAGACTATAATTTACCGTATGTGCCATTTATTTTAAATGTAGTATTAATTTTAGCGGGCTTTTCAACGTTAGTTGGTTCATTATTTGCAGTGACAAGTGTATTAATGAACTTAGCTGAAGAGGGTGATGCACCTGCGATGTTTGCGAAAAAAAACAAGAAGAATATCTCTTTTCCAGCTTTAATTCTTATCATAATGGGGCTTGGTGCTTCTATCCTTAGCGCTTTATTACTACCAAAAAATATATATGAATATGTAACAACTGCAGCTGGATTAATGTTGTTGTATACATGGAGTTTAATTCTTCTTTCCTTTTGGAGACTAATGAATCCAAAAGGGTGGATGCAGATAAAAAGTATTATTGGTCTTATTATGATTGCACTAGCTGTTAGTGGAACACTATTACAAAAAACAACGCGTTTTGGTTTCTTAGTGAGCTTGTTGTTTTTAGGAATAGTTATTATTGTTACTATAATTGTTCATTTTGTCTCACGAAAAAGGAATCCAGCTATATGAAGTATCTTTCTTTTCACACCATGAATAGTATGTCAGAACTAAATAATAGAAGTTATTGAAAAATGATTTGGTAAGTTTGAAAACCAAAATATAATCCATAAATAATAAGTGATATTCCAGATACTACTGTTATAAGAGACAATATACGTGTATTCAAAATTTTACGAAATATACTAGATGTACTTGCCATCGTAATATCCCAAATAAAAATGCCTAAAATAATCCCGAAACTATATAACAAAAGCTGCTCTTTATTATAGGAAGAAGCGGCTTTTGCTAATATAGAGCCGAAAATTCCAAGCCAAAATAGAATTGTTAATGGATTAGATAAGGACATAAAAAAACCAGAAAAAAAGCTTTTAATAACTGAATCATCATTTCTCGTATTACTAATGCTAATTTGATTTGCATTTTTTAAACTTTCGATACCTGTATAGATTAAAACAAAAGCGCCGAAAGACCATAAGAAAAGTTTTATAATATCTTTTTCGAGGAAATGAATGACACCTAAATAAATAAGTGCCATGTAGATGACATCTGCAAGTAAGGCTCCTATGCCAAGAATCCAAGCGTGAAAAAACCCACTCCTAATACCTTTTTCTAACTGTGCAGCATTAATAGGCCCCATTGGAGCAGATAATGATAAACCTAAGAAAACATAGCTTAAAAATATGCCCACGTATGATATGCTCCTCCCACTAAATTTGATCTATATTAAATCTATTCAGTGGTTAAAGTTTGTACAACTAAATAATAAAAAGTGGAGTGGGTTACTTATTTTTATGCAAGTATTTTATTATTCGAGAAAAGGGACACTTGGATGGAATTGTTTCATCATCACGTAAAAAATATTGTTGCCATTCATAATTATCTTTTTCACCATAATCTTTAAGAGAAGGGTGAATAGGAGCTTTGTCATAAGCGGCTAGACGTTGACGTATTAAGTTTTTTAGTTTTCTACTGCGTTTCTCAGAATTCATAATTCCCTGTAAAACCCACCTAGGAGTTAAAGCAAGCATCATACATGAAAAATGTCTACTTTGTCTATTGACATGGGCAGGTGTAGCGCAGTAAACAAAATATGATTCATTATGAAAGCAAAATTCCCAAGTGTTTTCCATAGGATCATTTGGAATGTGCATAGGCCATTCCATTTCGTCCAAACGGCTAGTTGTATTAAGTAGAGACCAATAAATATGTTCAAAATCTTCAACTGTAGTTTCTCGCAGTAAATCTATTGGTGTATGAATAAAAACAATAAGTGAAGCGTATTGCCCTGTGTCTCTAGAACATTCCGTATATTCTTTAAGTAATGTTGCAAAATCAGCGCTAGTATTCGTATCTCTAGGATCACCTATGAATCCGTACCGGAGGTGATTGGCTGTAAAGCCGTGTTGAGCTGGGATACAAGGGAACGGCTTATTTTTATCTGTCATTTTTAATTTAAAAGAACGGAAAGCTTCTTGTTGCCAATGTGGAAGGTTAGTAATATTTTTTTGTAAAGAGTCTTTATCATAAAGCATAGTCATCTTTTTATCCCTCCTAAGTCATAATATATAACCTATTAATTATTTAAAAATAGGTGACTAACACGGCTAGAATAATTATTTTTTAATCTATAAAAATAAAATGATTTAATGAAGAATCCCCTTCAATGTAGTTACTTTAATAGTTGATCTTTAATAACGTATAAATTTAAGTAGCTATAAAATTTGAAAAATATATAAGGAATATGTAGGTACAATGTTCACATTTATATTTTCTAACTAATATGGTTTATAACGAAACAAGAAGGGATGTATTATGATGGGGATTTTTAAGGAAGAAAAAATTAAATTTATAGATTGTAAAGGCGAGGAAGTCATTTTGAAAATCAAAATTAAGGATATAAAAAAGTAGGGAAGAGGAATTAAGGATACTTTATTGTGATTAACATAGAAGGATGAAAAGTAACCATGAATTAGATTGAAATGAATTCAGTAGTATAGGCCCTTTTTGAATTTTTTTGCATATTGTAGCATGAATGAATATTAAGGGGGAACGTCTATGTCTTATCCTAATCAACTAGCTTGGCATGAAACATTGGAGTTACATGAATTAGTAGCATTTCAAGCAAACGGTTTAATCAAATTAAAAAAATCAGTTAGGAATGTACCTGATCAAGCACTTCAATCGTTATATATTAAAGCTATAAATGCCATCCAAAACAATTTACAAGAGTTAGTACAGTTTTATCCATATGCTCCTGGATTTCAATCGCAACATCGTGATGACACTGGATTTTACGCTGGAGATTTGCTTGGGTTAGCAAAGACATCTGTTCGAAATTATGCAATAGCGATTACTGAAACTGCAACGCCTCGTCTTAGAGAAGTTTTAATCCGTCAAATAAATGGTGCTATACAATTACATGCACAGGTTTTTAACTTTATGTATGAGCGTGGTTACTATCCAGCTTATGATTTAAAGCAACTATTAAAAAATGATGTTCAAAATGTGCAAAAGGCAATACAAATGCAATATTAAAATGAAGATTTGGAAATTATCATGAGAGAAAAACTATAGTTTATTTATAGAGGATCAAATAATTAAGACTATATGATAATTTCCATTGTTAATAAATTAATTAAATGCTAAAAATATAGATTCATTCTAAAATATTAAAGAAATTATACTAGCGCTATTTTAGAATGGTGAATTCCTTAAAGCTTTTTTAGTGAGTTTTAATAAAATATTAAATACGCTTGAGAATAAGTATTTATATGATACATCTAATTGAATGTTATTTTCCTTCGGCACTAAGTATGTTTAGCACGTTTTTCTTTTGGGAAAAATAAGAATATACATTAGTGGAAAGGATAGGATTTAATGTTTACCAAAACCGATAATACAAGCTATTTAACCTCTTCTGTTTATTTGACCCGTAATCTATGGTCAGGTATCTTGTTTGGGCTAGGGTTAGTAGCTTTTATAGATGAAACTATTTTTCATCAACTGCTACATTGGCACCATTTCTATGATAAATCTACAACAGATATTGGACTCATTTCAGATGGTCTTTTTCATGCTTTTAGTTGGTTTGCAACGATTGGTTCCTTGTTTATGGTTGCTGATCTCCGCCGTAGAAATGCATTTTGGTTGAAAAGATGGTGGAGCGGATTAATGCTTGGTAGTGGTGGATTTCAATTATATGACGGTATATTTCAACACAAACTAATGAAAATACATCAGATTCGATACGTAGATAATGTTCTTATCTACGACGTAATATGGAATATAATTGCGACTGTAATGCTCTTAATTGGCATTCTGCTAGTTTTTCAGACAAGAACTGATGAAAGATTATTGAGAGGTAAAAGCTTAAATGAACAATAACCATCTTCATCATGAAATATGGAATGCACTGGATATTTTACTATTCGTATTCATTTTAATTATGTTAATAATTTATATAGTAGCCACGATTTTATCAAATAGCCATTACAAACGATGGCCGTTATATCGAAGTGTCTTCTGGATTTTAGGACTTATTTGTGTGGCAATAGCAGTTGTTGGGCCCTTAGCTCATCGTGCTCATAATGATTTCATAGTGCATATGCTTGTGCATTTACTCCTTGGGATGCTTGCTCCAATTTTTATAGCATTAGCCGCTCCAATGACTCTTTTTTTACGAACGCTCAATGTGAAAGCAGCACGACGTCTTTCAAGGATACTAAAGAGTAGGCCTCTACAACTTCTTACTCATCCAATTATCGCAACCTTACTTAATTTAGGAGGACTATGGATTCTCTATACGACTAGCTTATACTCGATGATGCACGAAAGTATACTTCTTCATTTGTTCATACATTTCCACGTTTTTATTGCAGGATATCTGTTTACCACATCAATGATTTATGTTGATTTAATATCCCATAGGTATAGCTATACGTACCGATCAATTATTTTAATAATTGCATCAGCTGGTCATGGGATATTATCAAAATACATATATGCTCATCCGCCTGCTGGTGTAGTTACTAAACAAGCAGAAATTGGGGGCGTGCTGATGTATTATGGCGGAGATTTCGTTGATATTGTTCTTATTTTTATACTTTGTTTGCAATGGTCTAGGGGTAGCAGAAAGAGAACAAAAGTTAATAATGTAGTAAGGGCATGGGATGTATCGGATTTTTTGAAACTAAAAACTTTGAAATGAAATGTAGTTAAACTGTATTATGGATTAAGTATGGTATGAACAAAATTTAAAAAAGTATGTTAAAAGTAAAAAGAGCAGTTATTTATTATGACTGCTCTTTTTTATGGTAAGAAGTACAACCTGGGTAAGAAGCAGGCTACACTACAGGTAGTGTTTGCGGAATATCGAGTTTTATTCAACAAGGATAGTTCCATTCTTAAAATAGAGAGGTCGCCTAAGGTTATTGTTTTCACATATTTTAACATTCTTTGACATTTTGATTTTGTGAGACATTTTAGTTTTTTGTTTAATTTATGTTTTTATCTACATATTTTCCATAATCAGGTGTAGCAATTTTATCAAATTCTTGAACCAGTGTATTGAGGCTTGTTGATAGCAATTCACCTGACATTGGTATCCCATGTCCAGTAATAGCGACTAGAGGCTTTAATTCTTCTAATTTAATGACTGATTCTTTAGCTGCTTTCCAGTCTGTTGTTAAATAACGAGGGGGTCCGCTTATTTCCTGTTCTTGAGTTATTACTTTATACAGATACTCCTGTTTCACTGTAACAAAAGCGTCCCCAGCAATTAAAGTTCGGTCTTTCTCTCTGAATAATGAAATATGCCCAGGAGTATGCCCTGATGTATGAATCCATCTAAACTCTGGCATATGGGGAACAGTTCCATCGGTAGGTAGTGCTTTTACGCTATTTCCTAAATCAATCGGTTCATTAGGGAACAGGGGAGACATTTTCGCTACCATACCACCTTCAACTGTTGGATCTGGTTCAGGATAGCTTTGTTGTCCAGTCAAAAACGGTATCTCCATTTGATGGGCATAGACTGGAACATCCCAATATTTAATGAGTTCAATTATTCCTCCAACATGATCAAAATGGCCGTGAGTTAAAATAATTGCTTTTGGGCGACTATTGGTACCAAATCGATTCTCAGCGATAGAGATAATTTCATTTGCACATTTAGGCATTCCAGCGTCAACTAAAACAAAATCATCGGTATGCGGATTCCCAACAAAACATATGTTGACGATTTGAATCGTGTAGCAAAACAAATCAGGCAATACTTCGATGCCATGACCACTTTCAATTGAAGTTGCTGGAATAAACTTATAATCACTTCCATAATTCATCTCATTGTCCACTTTTTATCCCCCTTACTATATGTTAATACGACATTATAGTTCCCTAATTTCTCAAATCCATTTTGGAGGATTTGAGAAAAGAATGAGTGGGGGATTAAAAAAACAATAATTTACTCCTAGAATTAAGGTGGAGACATATCAATTTATATAAAGTGCAAACAAAAAATATTGATTGTAAAGTCGTAGTTTCTACTATTATTTTGAGTTTAAGTGTATATCTTTTAAGAGGATATACCAAGTTCTTTTATTTTGATAATTACTTGAAACTTGAATAGGGAAAACATGATCAAGCCCCCATTCTAATTCGTTTATTTCATTTTCAAGTCCTGTTGGATAGAGTAAAAGAATCTTAAAATTATTTTTAACAATATTCGATAAAACGCTTTGTAATTCTAGTGCTTCAGTCAAGTTTCCGCCCCATCTAACAAATAAAATGGATTGTGAATGATGAATTTTTTCGTAAAAGTTATCAATTCTTCGATCTAATTTTTGTTTAAAATCATGGTATGTGATGAACCAATCTTCATTTGGAATAACAGGGAAATCATGATAAGATGTTACGTTATATTTTGTGTCTTTTATAATATGAGAAAAAACAGGTTGTATCACACCATCATTAAACACAATATTTTGTTCCTGCATTGCGTGCATGTTTTTTAAATCCATAAAGTCTATAAAATTATTTTTCAATAATGTGTTGATAGAAGAAAGATTCGGTGATTCAAACCAATCTAGAGGACCTGAATATTTCCGCAGCCTATATTTTTTCAGATGGATAGCGGTATAACAATTTTCCCCTAAACTAATAACATCATCATAAATTCCTTGAAGTTTTTTCATTTCCAATACAATCATCCTTTTTTTGGGAAAATAGGAGAACTAATTCATTATAAATAATATATGTATGTATAAAACCTCCTGTGAAAAGGCTCACAGGAGGTTAAACTAAAGCGTATTTCGAGTTATATACTATTTGTCGAGGTAAGAATTGTGTGTGATAATTAATGGCGTGTTATAAAAAAGGAGAAAAACAGAAGTACATTGAAGTTAGTTGTGAATAAATTATAATTTAAAATTGAGCGGAAATAAGGAGCCCCAGTTACTTCATTATGCAACTGGGGCATTTTTTAATCTCTTCCTAACTTAATTATATCATGTAAATCAAGTTCGAAATAGACTGTTTCTTCTCATTTACTACTGTTACAATCAAGAACACATGAATAGTAAGGAGAGGTGCCAAATGAGTTCTTTCGTTCTCGGTTTTCAGGAAATAGAAAAAACACAGCTTTTTCTCGTTGGTGGAAAAGGATTGAATTTAGGGGAGTTATCCAATATTCAAGGGATACAAGTGCCAGAAGGTTTTTGTGTTACAACGGTAGGGTATGAACAGGCCATCGGAAAAAATGAAGCATTTCAAACTTTGTTGAATCAATTAAAAATGCTAAAAATTGAGGAACGAGATCAAATTGGTGAAATTAGTAAGAAGATTAGAGCAGTCATTATGGCGGTGGAAATTCCAGTTGATGTAGTGGAATCAGTAGCTCATTATCTCTCGCACTTTGGCGATGAACATGGGTATGCAGTGCGTTCGAGTGCTACTGCTGAAGATTTACCGTATGCCTCGTTTGCTGGTCAACAAGATACGTATTTAAATATTATTGGAAAAGAAAACATTTTGCAGCATATTAAAAAATGCTGGGCTTCTTTATTTACAGATCGAGCGGTTATATACCGAATGCAAAACGGTTTTGATCATAATCAAGTTTCTATATGTGTTGTCATTCAAAAAATGGTTTTCCCTGTGGCTTCAGGGATTTTATTTACTGCGGATCCGATTACTTCGAATAGGAAGGTGTTGTCAATCGATGCCAGCTTTGGAATTGGCGAAGCGCTAGTATCTGGATTGGTTTCTGCAGATAATTATAAGGTAAAAGAAGACGAAATCGTCGAAAAGGTCATCGCAACGAAAAAATTAGCCATCTATGGACGAAAAGAAGGCGGAACAGAGAGAAAGAAAATTACTCCTAATAAGCAAAAAGTTCAAACACTTACTGAACAACAGATTTTACAACTAGCACGCATCGGAAGACAAATCGAAGCTTATTTTGGTTGTCCGCAAGATATTGAATGGTGCTTAGTTGATGATACATTTTATATAGTCCAAAGCAGGCCAATTACGACTTTATATCCAATTCCAGAAGTAAATGATGGGGGAAATCACGTTTATATATCAGTTGGTCACCAACAAATGATGACCGATGCGATGAAACCATTAGGTTTATCCTTTTTCTTGTTAACGACTAATGCTCCTATGTGCAAAGCGGGAGGAAGGCTGTTTGTTGATGCTACGCAACAATTAGCTTTACCTGCTAGCAGAGATTATTTAGTAAACACTTTAGGGAAATCGGATCCACTCGTAAGAGATGCATTAACGACTATAATCGAACGAGATTATTTTATTAAATTATTACCGGATGAAGAAAAAGAAAAGAGTGCTAGTAAAAGTAATCCACCAGTAAGTTCGCAACCAGAAATCGAAATTGATCCAGCAATCGTTACAGATTTAATAAAAAATAGTGAAGCATCAATCGAAGAGTTAAAGCGAAACATGCAAACGAAATCAAGGGTGGATGTACTTGATTTTATTTTGGAAGACATTCAGCAATTAAAGAAAGTATTATTTAACCCGCAAAGTATAGCGGTCATTATGGCAGGTATGAATGCTTCGGCTTGGATCAATGAAAAAATGGAGCAATGGCTAGGCGAAAAGAATGTAGCAGACGCGCTTTCTCAATCGGTACAAAATAATATTACGTCAGAAATGGGGCTAGCATTAATGGATGTTGCTGATGTGATTCGGCCGTATCCAGAAGTTATTGCGTATTTACAACATGTAGAAGAGGATAACTTTTTAGATGAACTTGTTCAGTATAACGGCGGAGAAAAAACTCGAGATACAATCATTGCTTTCCTAAATAAATATGGAATGAGATGTAGCGGAGAAATCGACATTACGAAAACGCGCTGGAGTGAGAAGCCAACAACCATTATCCCAATGATATTAAATAATATAAGAGACTTTGAATATGGTGCGAGTAAGCGGAAGTTTGAAGAAGGACTGCAAGAAGCTTTGAAAAAAGAAGAAGAATTATTAGACCGATTGCAGCACGTGCCGGATAGTAAACAAAAAGTAGAAGAAACGAAGCGAATGATTCGTAATATCCGTAATTTTATTGGCTATCGTGAATATCCAAAATACGGTATGATTAATCGTTATTTCATATATAAGCAGGCGTTATTGAAAGAAGCTGAGCAACTTGTGCAGAGCGGTGTCATTCATGAAGTTGATGATATTTACTATTTAACTTTTGAAGAGCTTCACGAAGTTGTTCGCACGAAGAAACTAGATTACGAAATTATTCATAAACAAAAAAATGATTATAAATTATATGAAAAACTAACGCCTCCGCGTGTAATGACGTCTGATGGAGAAATCATTACAGGTAAATATAAACGTGAAAACCTTCCAGCTGACGCGATTGTAGGCCTGCCTGTTTCTTCAGGAGTGATTGAGGGAAGAGCTCGCGTTATTTTAAACATGGAAGAAGCGAATTTAGAAGAAGGAGATATATTAGTTACTGCGTTTACTGATCCTGGCTGGACACCATTATTTGTATCTATAAAAGGATTAGTCACTGAAGTCGGCGGGCTGATGACCCATGGAGCGGTTATCGCACGTGAATATGGATTACCAGCAGTTGTCGGGGTAGAGAATGCTACGAAATTAATAAAAGATGGGCAACGAATACGGGTACATGGAACAGAAGGGTATATTGAAGTGTTGTAATGAAATAAAAGATCATCCGCTATAAATAGTGGATGATCTTTTATTTTGCAACAACTCATTTCTTTAAACCAGCCGCATAAAAAGGACCATGAACTGCGATTGTTGATAAAAAGCGAGCAATCTCCTCAGGTGTTTCTTTTTGTCCATTATTTAACCATTGTTGGATGACACCTATATGCGCAGATGCCATATAAGAAGTTAAGTATTATTGCGACACTTGTAATTGGGTTTGGTCTTACATGGATTGCGGATGGGATGGTAGGGTTAAATATCTCGAACTTCACGGATACAGCTCTATTCTTATCCATTACTTCTTTTAGTTTCTTCTTAATGATATCTGCGGTACTTTCATTAGTTGGGCTAAAAGGGATCGGTTTATTCGCTTTATTACTATTCTTCGGGGCGCCGTTATTATCGTTAGCACCTGAGATGTTGTCTCCGTTTTATCAAGACTGGGTTTACTCATGGTTACCAATGAAATTTATGATTGAAGGCCTAAGAGAAATCTTCTTCTTCGGAAAAGGGTTAAGTTGGAATACTCCTGTTACTGTACTCGTTTGGATTGGTATAGTAAGTATGGTTACTATATTAGCAACTGCACTCAAACGTAGTGTAGTAAAAGGGCATGAAACAGAATTGAATGCTTAAAAACAAGCTGTTTCACTAATTAGTGAAACGGCTTGTTTTTGATTTTTTCTCAATGTAAATGCCTGATTGTTGAAAAGTGTATTGTTTAGAATTAAGTCGGAATCTCTAAAAATCGCGTACGTTCCAAACAATCTCACCACGTTCATCATCCCACGTACTGTGATGACGCTTAAATCCTATCTTTTCTAGTACCCGGAGGGAAGCGATATTCCAAGCACCTACAGTCGACCAAAGTCTTTGGCGCCCAGTAGCAATCGCTGCGTCCAGTACAATAGATGCCGCCTCAGTCGCATAACCTTTACCATGAACGCTACGGAACAACTCGTATGCAACCTCCGGCTCTTCAATTGTGGAACGTCCAATAATTAAGCCACAGTATCCGATGAAATCACCTTCATTGCGCCTTCGAATAGTGAGAAGAGAAATGCCATTTTCGTCTGCCTTCTTGCGCATCTCAATGAGCCGGTTACGAACGGAATCAACGGCTGGAATGTCCACGCCACGTTCGCCAATTAATTTGCTCAGCCAAACGAAATCGGATTCCTCCCACATACTAAGCTCAAGTCTTTCGGTTTTCAGCTGGAAGGCCATAGTTTTAAATAAAGATGGCATAGTGGTACCTCCTAGTTATATGACTGGATTCATAATAGCTTCGCATCTCAACACCACATCTGGTTGGAAACCTGATTCATTCGCGAATTTATAGCAACAGCGTACAAAAAAATAGTGATATTTTATCTGCTATTTGTCGTGTAGTAAAATCCCCACTGAATATAGTTTCACTTTATGAATAAGCAATTCCTTTGCAAAATAGACCCTTTTCTCAAACTTTTCTTTCAATCTAAAGCCGTCCCGTTATATACATAGGCTCCTACTATTTCTAAATGCATAAAATGTTAAGCGAAAGTATGAAGGGATACGATGTATAATTCGAATTATTATGATTGGTATAGACAAAATGATAAGTTGATTAGTGATATTGAAAAAGCTATAAATGGAGAGTATAGCGCTATAAGCTGCTATGCAAAATTAGCGAATATGGCTCCAAATCAAGTAGAACAAAAATAAATTTTTGAAATTCGTAATGATGAAATAAAGCATTTCCACAACTTTGTACAAATTTATACGAACTTAACTGGCAGGCAGCCGAAAGCACAAATTACTGAAAACTGTTCGAATACGTATTTACAAGGATTAGAGTTTGCTATACAAGATGAACAAAATCATGCAGTATGGTTTTTATATTACTTCCTGAAGTCGAAGTGAGCATTAAGAATGAACGGCTAATGTGGTGCATATATTAGAAAACATTTTAAAACGTAGTGCAACAATTGAATAAAATATTTAGAGGAAGTTTCTAATTCATTATATATTCATAGATTTGCGGTGAAACGGAAGTATAAGGGGAACGGAATTGGCGAATGGATTTTACAGTGGATAGAAGAGAATGTACAACATGACAAAGAGTATTTGAAGTTAGATTGCGTGGGGCATAATCGTACGTTGAATGATTTTTATAAGAAAAATAGTTTTGAATATGTTGGGAGTACGGATGGGCTTAGTAAGTTTCAAAAGAAAAGGAGAATGTGAATGCATCCAATTAATGTAAGTTTAGTTAAAAAGTTAATACAGGAACAGTTTCCTGAATGGGCCCATTTAGAAGTGAAACCTGTAAAGTTTAGTGGGCATGATAATAGGACGTTTCACTTAGGGGATGAGATGAGTGTAAGATTGCCAAGTGATGTGGCATATGCACCGCAAGTAGAGAAAGAAAATAAGTGGTTACCACTATTAAGTAAGGGGCTTTCTTTACCGATTTCTACCCCACTTGCGAAAGGAAATCCGTCTGAAGCGTATCCATTGCCTTGGTCTATTAATAAGTGGATAGAGGGAGAAACAGTTACGAAACAAAACGTTCGGGATTTAAATGAATTTGCGGCGGACTTAGGATCTTTTTTAGTAGAATTGCAATCTATTAATGCGAGTAACGGACCTTTAGCTGGAACACATAATTTTTACCGAGGCGGACTTATATCTGTATATGATGAAGAGGCGAGAGTTGCTATTGAAAATAATAAGGATGTTTTTGACGAGGCATTATTAAAGCACCTTTGGAATGTAGCACTTAGTTCAACATGGGACCGTAAGCCAGTTTGGATTCATGGAGATGTAGCACCGGGGAATTTACTCGTTAAAGAGGGAAAACTTTGTGCTGTAATTGATTTTGGTATTTTAGGTGTAGGAGATCCTGCTTGTGATGCAGCGATGGCGTGGACGTTTTTTGATGAAAATAGTAGAAATGTATTTAAAGAAGTATTACGCATGGATGAAGAAAAGTGGAATAGAGCGAGAGGATGGGCTCTTTGGAAGGCGTTAATTACATATGATGCGAATAGGGATAGTAATGAAAAAGTAGCAGAAGAATCGTATCGTATCATTCAAGTGATTGTGGATGATTATGAGAGGTAATAGAAAAGCCTATTTTAAAATAGGCTTTTTCATATGATTAAATAGTAGAAATGGAAAGAAGGAATATAACATAATTATACAGAATATTTAGATAATAGGAGGTGTCGAATTTTGAGTGAAATTGAATTAAAGAGTAATGTAATTAAGACAGGGCGAGAGAAGGGGATTATTCTTCGGTTTATACTTGCTAGTCTCGTTGGGGTGTTTATGTTTTTCGTTCCTGTTACGATAAACGGTGCATCGTCTATTATGATTGATCATATCGTATCGTGGATTAGGGCTTCGGTTCCAGGCGTAGTACCTTATTATGCATTGTTCGTTATGGCGATTGGTGCGATTTATCCATTTTATACGAAGAAATGGAATGCATCTATCGTAGACATTTGTTTTTCTATTTTAAAAGTAGTTGGCGTTGTTTTTGGCATATTATATTGTTTAAAAGTAGGACCAGCTTGGTTCTTTGCGCCAGATGTTGGACCGTTTTTATATGAGAAGCTAGTCATATCAGTAAGTTTGCTCGTTCCAATTGGCTCGGCGTTTTTAGCGTTATTAGTCGGATATGGATTGCTTGAATTTATCGGTACATTCTGTCGTCCGATTATGAGGCCATTATGGAATACGCCGGGGAGATCGGCAATCGATGCAGTTGCGTCCTTCGTTGGAAGTTATTCGCTTGCTCTCCTTATTACGAATCGCGTGTATAAAGAAGGAAAGTATACGACAAAAGAAGCGGCGATTATCGCTACAGGATTTTCTACAGTATCCGCTACATTTATGATCATCATCGCAAAAACATTAGATATTATGCATTTATGGAATGTTTATTTTTGGACTACACTTGTTGTAACATTCATCGTGACTGCTATCACCGTAAGAATCCCGCCCCTCAGTAGAAAACCAGATACATATGTAACAGAAGAAGGGTTCCCAGAGCCTGTTTATAAAGAGAAAATGTTAGAACGTGCTTGGGAAGATGCGTTAGAAGTATCAAAATCTGCACCGAGCATTATGAAAAACATTGCAGTGAATTTAAAAGATGGATTTATTATGACGATGGGAATTTTACCATCTATTATGTCAGTAGGATTAATTGGTATCGTCTTAGCGAAGTTCACGCCAATATTTGATTGGATTAGTTATATTTTCTATCCATTTACATGGCTATTACAATTACCGGAAGCAGAATTAGCTGCTAAAGCCGCATCAGTTGGTATTGCAGAAATGTTTTTACCGTCATTATTAGTAGTAAGTGCACCACTTGTGACAAAGTTTGTTATTGCAGTTGTTTCCGTATCATCTATACTGTTTTTCTCTGCTTCCATTCCTTGTATATTATCAACAGATATTCCGTTAAAAGTATCTGAACTTATTATTTTATATGTGCAGAGAACGATTTTAACGTTGCTTATCATTACGCCGATTGCTTATTTGTTGCTTTGAAGTTTTAATAAGATAAAGTTATAAAAAAGAAGCCGTCTGTAAAAAGAGGGCTTCTTTTGTTTAAAAGCGGGATATTTTTATTTATTTTTCGTATATGACGTAACGCTTCTTAAGAAGATTCCTAGTCCCGCAAAAAAGAACCCTAAGCATAATAAGCTGCCTGGCGTTCCCCAAGTAATTTGATCTAACATTTTTTATCCCCTCCCGTTTATCATTATATAGGATTTATTGGAAATTATGAA
The DNA here is from genome assembly GCF_001595725.1 of Bacillus thuringiensis. Taxonomy (GTDB): domain Bacteria; phylum Bacillota; class Bacilli; order Bacillales; family Bacillaceae_G; genus Bacillus_A; species Bacillus_A thuringiensis_K. The sequence continues at coordinate 2,958,733 of NZ_CP014282.1, read as the reverse complement.
AAGCTTCTTTTTTAAGGGTTACTGATGAGTCTTCCTACCGTATAATACGAGAAGAATATATTTGAAAAGAATTTTTTTATTATATTTTTTTATTCTTATAATACGTTTTTAATTCTTATGATATAGTAACAACAAAGGGGGCTTACAAATGGAATTTATTCACGAAAGAGCAAAGTTGCGGTTAATGGATAATACTGATGTCGAAACTTTGTTTTCGATTGTAGAAGGAAATCGGGATATTTGGGCGTATTTAATCTCTAAAACGGATAGTGTGCAAGATATGCAACAATACGTTCAAAAAGCGATAAAGGGTTACGGAAGAGGTACTCAAATACCTTTCGTAGTCGTAGATCAACAGACGAATAAGATTGTAGGAAGTACACGTTTATATAATATTTCAGTAGAAGATAAGACAGTTGAGTTAGGGCAAACGTGGTATCATCCGAGTGTGCAACGTACGAGTATAAATACAGAGTGTAAGTATATGCTTCTCCAGTATGCTTTTGAAAAACTGCATATGCTTAGGGTACAAATTAAGACGGATGCAAGAAATGAAAAAGCACAACGAGCAATTGAAAGGTTAGGAGCAGTAAAAGAGGGTGTGCTTCGAAATGAAAGAAAATTACCGAATGGTTATGTGAGAGATGCGGTGGTGTACAGTATTATCTCGAGTGAATGGCCAGGCGTAAAAGAACAATTGTTAGAAAAATTAGAGTTATATAAAGAAAAGTTATAATTCGTGTTTTGAAAGGTATATTGTTCGTGATATATGAAAAATATACCTTTTTTCTTACAAAATGCTACTTTATTTTAATTCCTTTTGTTTCATCGTTCCCTTCTGAGAAAAAATTCGTTACAATGTAGTTGTATGGTAATAAACTTATGAATTTAAAAAATGTAATGAAAACCGCAAATGAAAATGAATTGATAATCCTCAATTTTAAATGAAAACCCTTTTATATATAAATAACAAGTAAAGTTCCTTCTTTTAAATAAACTCAAACAAAACGATTTGATATAAATGTTTTTTATAGAAGTATGGATGATGTACGGAGGCAATTACAAATGAAAGAGAATAAGAAGAGTAAGAAAAGACGAATCTTTCAAGTATTTTTACTAATGATTTGTTCTGCTATTTTATATGTAAGTTATGCAGCTTACGATATTTGGAGTTATCGTTTTAAAGCAAATGATGACGTGAAAACGGATGCTGGTATCGTACTAGGAGCAGCTTCGTGGAACGGAAAACCATCTCCTGTATTTAAAGAAAGAATTAATCATGCGATTTCTTTATATAAGAACGGAAATATTAAAAAGATTATTTTTACAGGTGGTACAAAGTTCGAGGCAGAACTTGAGGAAGCACGTACTGCAAGAGTATATGCAATGAAACAAGGTGTAAAAGAGGAAGATATTTTAATTGAAACTAAATCCCTTTTCACTGAAGAAAATTTAAAAAATGCGAAGCAAGTTGGAATAGAGAACGGAATACGCACATACACGATTGTAAGTGATCCACTTCATATGAAACGCGCAATGAGAATTGCAAAACATATTAATATTGAAGCGTATGCTTCACCAACGCCGACATCAGCATATAAAACGTTAGACACAGAAATTCCATTCTTCTTTAAAGAATTATTCTCGTATATTGGATATGTAACCTCTTTGCCATTAAAGGCATTGAAGGGAGATTAACATAAGAAAAGAACCTATCCTTAAATAGGAACTTTTCTTATTAGTCAAAAACATTGTATTTTTATCGGAATAGTGAAACAATAGAGAGGTAGCTTCATATAATCATAATGAAAAAGTGAGCGGTTGATGAATCGAACATAAAGGAGATTATAGTATGGCACTCTCATTTGTTGAAACAGAAGAACAATCTTTCATTATTGCACAAATAAATAAATTGATTCCGAAGTTCATGGAAAGGGAGCATCAGCTAAGTGAATTAGGATCATTTCCGTATGAAAATATAAATGATTTGAAAGATATCGGATATACGAAATTAACATTACCGAAGGAATTTGGTGGTAGTGCGATTTCTTTATATGACTTTGTTTTATTTCAAGAGAAAATCGCGGAAGGCTGCGGAGCTACTGCATTATCGATTGGCTGGCATCTTGGCATTGTGAAAGAGCTAGCGGAAAATCGCTCTTGGAATGATGAGATGTTCAAATGGTTTTGCGAAGAAGTACGTAATGGTGCGCTCTTTAACAGGGCAGCAACAGAACCGAAAACAGGGAGTCCGACGCGTGGCGGCAAACCAGAAACAATAGCGGTTCAACAAGGCGAGAAGTGGGTTATAAATGGAAGAAAAACTTTTACAACGATGGCGCCAGTACTTGATTATTTTATTATTTCAGCAAGTATGGAAGGCCAAGAAGAAGTTGGTGAGTTTGTTATTCCAAGAAATACACTCGGTGTATCTATTGAAGAAACGTGGGATAGCGTTGCAATGCGAGGGACTGCTAGCCACGACCTTGTCTTACAAAATGTAGAGATAGAAAGTCGCTTTTTTACAGATATAAAAGGCGGGAAAGTAAAACAAAAGGGTGTTGGCTGGTTGCTACATATACCAGCATGTTATTTAGGAATTGCACAATCAGCAAGAAATTATGCAGTTCAATTTGCGGAATCATACAAGCCAAACAGTTTAAACCATTCTATTAGTTTATTGCCAAATGTTAGAAAATTAATTGGAGAATTAGAACTTGAGCTTATGCAGGCTCGTGTCTTTTTATATCAAATTGCGAAAAAGTACGATGAGGCAGAAGATAAACTATCACTGCAAGCAGAATTAGCAGCCGTGAAATACGCCGTAACAAATGCGGCGATATCTATAGTGGATAAATCGATGCGCATCGTAGGAGCAAAAAGTTTATCAGAAAAAAATCCGCTCCATCGTTACTATTTAAATGTCAGAGCAGGATTACACAATCCACCGATGGATGATGCAACATTGTCTATGTTGGCGGATGCGGCGTTTCGGTCGTAGTTTTTAAATTTTACATTTTATTGTTTGTGGATATTATAGTTGTTTTGAAAGCACGGGTTTGATTAGTAATCAAACCCGTGCTTTTTATGTGTATGAAGTACTTAGTTGAGATGTAGGTTTTTAATATAAATGATTATCATGGTTTGTGATTGTTTCTTGTTGAAAAATTCTTATTGTAATGCCAGTTTGGAGGCTGTATAAACATTTTTCGTATTTAATCCCAAATTAATGGTCTTTCTAAGTTTACCATTCGTAAATATTGTAAAAATTGACCTGCATGGACCGCATCATGATAGGCAATTCGTAATAGCATATCGCCTAAATATCGTTGATAGCCAACATCGCTTCTATCAATAAGTCTTGAATCTAGCTCGGCTATGCTTATTGATTGAACATATTCTATGAAGTCAGTAAAGTATGATTGTGCCAATTCAATTTCTTTTTTTACACAAGTAATCGGCTCGTCATCATACGTGATACGTATGTCGTTTATTGAACCGTTGTTTTTTATAATCATATGGTAGTAAAAAGTTGAACTCCATACATGACGAATCATCTCACCAAAAGACATAGCCTCAGGATCAGGCTTCCAATTAAGAAAATTATTAGGAAGAGAATTCCATAATTTTTCTGAGCGCCTTCTCGTTTCTTTCAAATTTAATATACTAAGATCAATTGCATTCATAATAAATTCTCCTTTACTATTAAACTTAAAATAATTGTATCAATTTAATAGTTAGGGTATCATCGAAATATGAATGTATATCCGAATATCTCATATATAGCTAAACTAATTGCTGAACCTACAAGAGCAATCATATTAGATTGTCTAATGAATAATCAGGCACTACCCGCTAGTGAATTGGCTTATATGGCAAAAGTGTCACATCCAACAATTAGTTCTCATCTTTCTAAATTAGTAGAAGGGAATTTACTTACAGTTGAACAACATGGTAGACATCGTTACTATCGACTTGCTAATCAAGAAGTTGCAGAAGTGCTTGAAAAGTTAGGGACAATCGCACCAACAGTTCAAGTTCGCTCTTTAAAACAATCAGGTCAACTAAAACAAATTCGTTATGCTCGAACTTGTTATGATCATCTTGCAGGCAAACTCGGTGTAGAGATAACTGAAAAATTACTAGATAGGCAATTTATAATTTTAGAGGATGGAGAATACATTGTAACGGAACAAGGTAAGAAATGGTTTCTGAATTTTGGAATAAATGTTGATGAGGCAGATACAAAAAGGAGGGTATTTGCAAAACCTTGCCTTGATTGGAGTGAACGGCGTTACCATATTTCCGGTTGGTTAGGGTCTGCAATTGCAAAACTGCTTTTTGAACAGGGATGGATTACGAAAACGGATAAGAACCGAGCTGTCCATCTTACAAAGAAAGGTGTAAAGTTATTGGAAGATCAATTAGGCATTGATATGAAAACTGAGGAAAGAAAAGCTTGAAATTAGAAAAGTCCGTCAAAATGACGGTTTTTTTTCATTATGGTAGGAGTGTACATGAATAATAGGATGTTACCAATAATTGTTGCCAATAAAAAAATCTTTCTTTTCATTCTTCTTTTTTAAGTTTTAAAGGAGAAAGCTAGGCTTCTTATTTTTACTAATGTTATAATAAGAAAAAAGCACGAAAAGAGGTCATCTCATGCTAGAGGTTATTGCAACATGTTTAGAAGATGTAAAACGAATTGAAAGCGCTGGCGGGAAGCGGATTGAATTAATTTCATCTTATACAGAAGGTGGTTTAACACCGAGTTATGCTTTTATAAAAAAAGCGGTAGAAGCGGTAAGTATACCAATTCATGTTATGATTCGTCCGCATGCGAAGTCTTTTACATATACGGAAGAAGAAATTGAAATGATGAAAGAAGATATTATAGTTGCACAGAAGTTAGGAGCAGCTGGTGTAGTATTAGGCGTATTAAGCGAACGAAATGAAGTGGATGAAGAGAAATTAGCGGATTTACTATCTGTTGTAGATGGAATAAATGTAACGTACCACCGTGCGATAGATGATATAGAAAATCCAGTAGAAGCGATGAACACTTTAAAGAAGTTTCATAAAGTGACTCACGTTTTAACTTCAGGTGGACAAGGAAATATAGTAGAGAATATTCCGGTGCTTACAGAAATGCAAAAGGTAAGTGATGGTCAAATTCAGCTTGTAGCTGGAGCTGGCGTGACGAAAGAAAATATAAAGCGATTGCTAGATGAAACTGGAATTTCGCAAGCTCATGTCGGTACAGCGGTAAGAGAAGGAAAATCATGTTTTTCTGAAATAGACCCTAATTTAGTACAAGAATTAGTTAAAATCATAAAATAAGTGCTTAAGAAAGAGGAGAAACGATGAAGGAAAATACGAAGAAAGAATTATTCTCTTGGGCTAAAACGATAGGTTTTACCCTTGTATTAATTGCTATTATTCGCGGTGTTTTATTTACACCTTCTTTAGTGCAAGGTGAATCAATGATGCCCACTTTAAAAAATAACGAACGAGTGCTCGTGAATAAGATTGGTTATAGTATAAGTGGATTAGATCGCTTTGATATTATCGTCTTCCACGGAAAAGAAGGATACGATTTAGTAAAACGAGTAATTGGTTTGCCAGGCGATACAGTTGAGTATAAAAATGATGTTTTATATGTAAACGGCAAAGCGATGGAAGAACCATATTTAAAACAGTTTAAAGAAAAAGCAGTAGGCCGTGTATTAACTCCAGACTTTACGTTAGAACAAATCACAGGAAAAACGAAAGTGCCAGAAGGCCAAGTATTTGTTTTAGGGGATAATCGTGAAGTTTCTAAGGATGGTCGCATGTTTGGCTTTATTTCAGAAGATGAAATTGTCGGAAAAGGACAAGCTGTTTTCTGGCCGTTGAAACAAGTAAGAGCGTTATAAAGTGTAGTGAAGTATGGGAGAGATATTCTTCCATACTTTTTTATTTGCTTAAAATCTATTGATTGAATTGAAAGAATATTTTATAATTTTAAATTATATGTTTGTTTCGAAAAACGGAATTTAAGTTCCGTAATTCGGAACGAAAGGGAGATAGAATGAGTATAAATAAAACGGCAGTTAAGACAATGGATATTTTAGAGTTGTTTTATGAGCATGAAGAGCTAAGTTTAACTGAGATGGTTCAGCTTACAAATATGCCGAAAACATCTGTTTATCGTTTAATTGGCTCGTTAGAAGAGATGGCGTTTTTACAAAAAAACGAAAAGGGGAAATATCGTTTAGGGGTCGTATTTTTACGGTTCGGTCAACTTGTTTCACAACGATTATCAGTAAGAAATATAGCAATTCCTTATATGAAAGAACTTAGAGATAGTTTAGGACAGGCAGTTAATTTAATAATTCAAGATGGTAATGACGCAATTTACGTTGAAAAGATGGAAGGTGTTCAGCCGGTACGCGTGTATACGGCGGTTGGAAGAAGAGCACCGCTTTATGCTGGCGCATGTCCAAGAATTTTACTATCGTATTTCTCTGAGGAAGAGAAACGGAGATACATAGAGGAAGTGGAATTAAAACAGTTTGCAGATGGAACAATCGTGGATAAGAAACAATTGTTAGAAGTGTTGCAAATGGCAAAAAAGGAAGGCTATACAATTAGTTATTCTGAGTTAGAAAATCATACAGCAGCTATAGCAGCGCCCATTTTCGCAAGTGATGGAACGGTTGTAGCAGGCATTAGTATTTCGGGATTAGCAATTGAGTACAGCGAAAGTAACATTTCATATTTTATCGCTAAGGTGAAAGAAACAGCACATCGCATTTCGAAAGAACTCGGCTTTTTGGCATAGAAAGAGGGAGTAGGATGAAATTTTCTGCGTTAGGGGATCAAGCAATTATTGTTACATTTGGTGAAGAAATTAAGATGGATATATATGAGAAAGTACAGCGGTTATTTCAAGCACTGCAGCAACATCCGTTTGCAGGAATGATTGAGTGCGTTCCATCGTTTACTTCATTAGCTGTTTACTACAATGTATATAAAGTATGGAAGAGAAGTGAAAGAAGTGAAAGACCATATGATTATGTTCGCCAGTATATAAAGGAGCTTTATGATTCTAATAAAGAAGAAGTAAAACAGGATGTGAAACATATTTCTATACCAGTTTGTTACGGGGGAGAATATGGACCTGATTTAGAAGATGTCGCACATTATAAAGGTTTACAAGTAGAAGATGTGATTCGAATACATAGTGAAACTAAATATTTTGTATATATGCTAGGTTTTACACCAGGGTTCCCGTATCTAGGAGGACTATCAAAAGAATTAGAAACACCTAGAAAAGAAACACCACGGTTACAAATTTCTCCTGGTTCAGTGGGTATTGGCGGGAATCAAACAGGTATATATCCACTTGAAACACCAGGAGGATGGAATATTATCGGCAGAACTCCTATTTCATTATTTAATCCAGAAGAAGAAATACCAACATATATTCAAAGTGGTATGTATTTACGATTTATCCCAATAACGAAGGAAGAGTACGTATCACTTGAGGGGGCTAAAGAATGGATGTAGAAGTTTTGCATGCGGGAATGTTTACAACAGTCCAAGATTTAGGGCGATCACATTATCAACAATACGGTGTACCCGTTGGCGGGGCAATGGATCAAAGTGCGCTTCGGATGATCAATATGTTAGTTGGTAATGAAGAGGATGAAGCCGGACTCGAAATTACGATTATGGGACCTAAATTGTTAATAAAGAAACCGACTTTACTTGCGATTGGCGGAGCAGACATGGAACCGTTATTGAATGGAGAACGTATCCCGTTATGGCGTCCCATTTTAGCGGAAGAAGGTAGTATGCTTTGTTTTGGAAAGGTGAAAAGTGGTTGCAGAGCGTATGTGACTTTTGCGGGTGGCATCCATATTGATCGCACTATGGGAAGTAAAAGTACGTACATACGTGCTACGATTGGCGGTATAGAAGGAAGAATGTTGAAAAAGGGTGACTACTTCCAAATTGGTGCACAACCAGAAATGGCGAATTGTTTCATTCAAGACTTACAAAAAGATGAGCGAATAAAAACGAAATGGGCAATTAGCAACAGCGTACTACCAAAGTATAAGAAACATCCTAAGCTTCGTGTCATACCTGACTTTGAATATAATCAATTTACAGAAGAAAGTAGAAAGGCATTTTTTACGAAAGAGTATAAGGTATCTAATCATGCTGACCGTATGGGCTATAGAGTTGAGGGAGAAGTATTAAATAGGATTGAAGAAAAAGAGATTTTATCGAGTCCTGTTACATTTGGAACCATTCAAGTTCCAAATGGTGGACAGCCGATTATATTAATGGCAGATAGACAAACGACAGGTGGCTATCCGAGAATTGGAAATATCATTTCAGTAGATTTACCTCTTCTTGCCCAGCTAAAGCCGGGGGACTATGTTTCTTTTGAGAAAATTACGCTTGAAGAAGCGGAACAATTGTACATAGAACAAGAAGTAAATATGAATCTATTAAAGAAATTCATCGCTTTACGAAGCTGAGAGCAGGAGGGAAATATCATGACTACAATTGATTTGAATTGTGATTTAGGAGAAAGTTTTGGCGCTTATAAAATGGGGAATGATGATGAAATTCTTCCGTTCGTTTCCTCTATAAACGTTGCTTGCGGTTTTCATGCGGGTGATCCGTCTGTTATGCGTCAAACTGTTGAAAAAGCTTTGGAGCATAACGTAGCAATAGGGGCGCATCCTGGATTTCCTGATTTAATTGGATTTGGTAGAAGAAACATGAATGTTTCAGCAAGTGAAGTATACGACTATGTATTGTATCAAATCGGTGCATTAGACGCTTTTTTGAAAGCAGCTGGCGGGAAGATGCATCATGTAAAACCGCACGGTGCTCTATATAATATGGCGGCGACTAATCCGGAAATTGCAGATGCAATTGCGAAGGTAATTTATCATAGTAATCCAAATCTATTACTTTACGGATTAGCAAATAGTGAGGCATTTATACAGGCTGCAAAAAAATACAAAGTAACTCTCGTACAAGAGGCTTTTGCGGATCGTACATATAAGCAAGATGGTACATTAACGAGCCGTACAGAAGAAAATGCGCTTATAAAAGATGAAGACGAAGCGATAAAGCAAGTACTTCAAATGGTGAAAGAAGGCCATGTAAATTCGGTCAATGGAAAGAAAGTAGTAGTTCAGGCGCAAACGATTTGTTTACATGGTGATGGGGAAAAAGCAGTGCAATTTGCAGAAAGAATATACAGAACATTCAAACTTAACGGCATTTCTATTTGTGCACTGAAGTAAAAAATGAGGGGAAGTGTTGGAATTGGTGAAATTAATCGGGATATTACTTGTTGCAGTGGGCTTTTTATTTAGATTAAATACACTTTTAGTAGTTATGGTTGCAGGTATTGTTACTGGTATGGTTTCAGGATTAAGTTTTTATGATGTGATCAGTATGTTCGGTAAATTTTTCATAGAAAATAGATATATGTCTATGCCAATTATATTAACATTACCGGTAATCGGAATTTTAGAGCGTTACGGTTTAAAAGAAAGAGCAGAAGCACTTATAACGAAATCAAAAGGAGCAACAACTGGAAGAGTATTAATGTCATATTTTACGATAAGAGAATCCTCAGCAGCACTTGGACTGAATATTGGTGGTCATGCACAAACAGTAAGACCGCTCGTTGCACCGATGGCAGAAGGAGCCGCACAAGGTAAATACGGTAAACTCCCTGAAAAATTAAGAGAAAAGATTAAAGCAAACGCAGCTGCTGCGGAAAATACAGCTTGGTTTTTCGGAGAAGATATTTTCATCGCAACTGGTGCTATTTTATTAATGAAAGGATTCTTCGATTCAGTAGGTATGCATGTCGGTGTATGGGATATGGCACTTTGGGGCATTCCGACAGCAATATCTGCACTTATTATAAGCTGGATTAGATTTAGAAGGTTTGATAAATATATAGAGAAAACAATGAAGGCAGAAGGAAAAGAAGAGAAGGAGGTAATCTAATATGAACATCATCACAATGGATACAATCTATTATGTATTAGGGATAATCGTTTCCTTTATCGCTGTTCGTATCGCATTCGATCGTGAACATCCAAACAGATTCGGTTCTAGTTTATTTTGGGCATTGTTTGCAGTTACATTTTTATTCGGAAATATAATTCCTTCGTTTTACGTTGGTTGTATAGTGCTTACTATGGTCGTTTTAGCTTCACTAAATAAAGTAACAAAGTCTCAGGAAAAAGAAGTACCAGTACAAGAACGTGTGAAACATGCTGAGAAATTAAAAAATAAAATTTTTATGCCTGCACTTTTAATTCCTATTTTTACAATTATCGGTACGTTAACGTTAGGGAAAATTAAATGGGGAAATGTCTCTCTTGTTGATCCAGATAAAGTAACATTAGTTGCATTAGCGCTTGGTGCATTACTCGCATTCGTCGCGGCAATGCGTATTACAAAATCAAAAATAACAACGCCTGTACAAGAAGGAAGCAGACTATTACAAGCTGTCGGCTGGGCTGTCATTTTACCACAAATGTTAGCAGCACTTGGTGGTATATTCGCGAAGTCTGGCGTTGGACAAGTTGTTTCAGACTTAGTCGGACAAGTGTTACCGACAGAGTATCCGTTCGTTGCTGTTATGGCGTACTGTTTAGGCATGATGCTATTTACAGTCGTAATGGGAAATGCATTCGCAGCGTTTGCTGTTATTACTGGCGGAATTGGTTTACCTTTAATTGTACAAATGCACGGAGGAAATCCGGCAATTATGGCGGCACTTGGAATGTTTGCTGGATACTGTGGAACATTGCTTACTCCAATGGCAGCGAACTTTAATATCGTTCCGGCGATGCTATTAGAACTAAAAGACAAAAATGCAGTTATTAAAGCACAAGTACCAATTGCTCTTTCAATCTTTATTATCAATATGTTTATTATGTATGGCCTAGTATATCGTTTCTAATTAGGAGGAGAAAACTATGAAAACAGTATTATTAACAGGGTTTGATCCATTTGGCGGAGAAAATATCAATCCAGCTTGGGAAGTAGCAAAAGGTTTGCATGAAAAAACAATTGGAGAATACAAGGTAATAAGCAAACAAGTACCAACTGTATTTCATAAATCAATAAGCGTATTAAAAGAGTATATAGAAGAACTAGCGCCGGAAATTATTATATGCATTGGACAAGCTGGGGGCAGACCAGATATTACGATAGAACGTGTTGCAATTAATATTGATGATGCAAGAATTGCTGACAATGAAGGAAATCAGCCGGTAGATGTACCGGTTGTAGAAGAAGGACCAGCTGCCTATTGGTCTGCACTTCCGATGAAAGCAATTGTAAAAAAACTTTGCGAAGAGGGCATACCGTCATCTGTTTCACAGACGGCAGGCACATTCGTTTGTAATCACTTATTCTATGGACTTATGCATGAACTAGAGAAACATGATAAGAAAATAAAAGGCGGATTCATTCATATTCCGTTTTTACCAGAACAATCGAGTAATTATCCAGGGCAACCGAGTATGTCACTTTCTACTATTAGTAAGGGAATAGAATTGGCAATTGAAGTAACGATGACAGTTGAAGTAGATATTGTAGAGATTGGGGGCGCAACGCATTAAGTAAAATGAATTGTACAACACCTCCTGTAAACAACTGGTATAATAAGAATAGGAAAATACATAGAGGTGATTTTTGTGCAACAATTTGAAGAAGTACGTTCAATTTTAGAAAAAGCGAAGAAAATTACAGTATTAACAGGCGCTGGTGCAAGTACGGAAAGTGGTATCCCAGATTTCCGTTCAGCAAATGGATTGTATGCTGATGCGAATGTGGAGATGTATTTATCAAGAGGGTACTATAACCAAAGTCCGAAAGAATTTTGGAAGCATTATAAAGAAATCTTTCAAATTAATACGTTCCATCAATATAAACCAAATCGTGGACATCGTTTTTTAGCTGAGCTAGAAGAACAAGGGAAAGATATTACGATTTTAACGCAAAATATTGACGGTTTACATCAATTAGGTGGCAGTAAGCATGTTATTGATTTACATGGAACACTTCAAACAGCACATTGTCCAAAATGTAAATCAGGCTATGATTTACAGTATATGATTGATCATGAAGTACCGCGTTGTGAGAAGTGTAATTTCATTTTAAATCCAGACGTAGTTTTATACGGAGATACATTACCGCAATATCAAAATGCGATAACACGTTTATATGAAACAGATATATTTATCGTTATGGGAACGTCATTAAAAGTACAACCCGTCGCTTCATTCCCGCAAATCGCAAAGAGGGAAATAGGGGCAACAACAATTTTAGTAAATGAAGAGTTAACAGGGCAAGAATATAACTTTGATTTTGTTTTTCAAAATAAGATTGGTGAGTTTGTTAAAGGGGTATCTTCAGTGAAATAAGTTATCTAAAAAAGTGAGGTATCTACCTCACTTTTTTATTTGAGTAATCGCTGTTTAAAGCGATATGAAAACATTTTGATAACGTAGTAACAACATCTTTATAATTTATAAAAAAGAGTTTGGTAGGTAAAATGGCAGAGTAAGAAGTAATATTTTCTTTAGCGAATACACAATCGTCATAAAGTAAGCTAATGTGTAGCTGTTGTAAAGGTTTTATTTGGTTTTGTTTTAAGTATAAAACTAAATCATTATAAAGTTGCGTACTATACTCACTTACAGACCATTCTAATGAATGCTGACCTACTATGCTAGTCCACCATACTTTAAAACTACACAGTAATTCTTTAAAAGATTCCTCATTACATAATTGAGTGTCAAAAAGCTTCTCGTAAAATATATGATTCTCCTCGTGAAAAATTTGTAAATCATATCTGTCGTTAACAGTTTGCTTACGAAGAGTCAGCCATAATTCTTTGAAGTTTGTTTTAAAGTCAGTGGAGAAATGTAATGTTTTTGTTATGTAAGGAAAACGAAAATTTTCTTTTTTTCCTTTTTGATTGAGATAAATATTTTGAATGTAAATCATAAAGTTTAAACAATGTGGCGTATTAGTATGTATGATAAACGAATCTGTCATTTTCGTTCTCTCCTTAAGTAATGTCTTTTATGAATCTATTTCTTTAGTATACAAAGAAATGTTAATTAATGGTATAAAAATCAATTTGTCCCATTTTTCTTTTAGAATAATATTCATGTTATTGTGCATTAAGGGAATGGTAATAAATAGGATAGTGAAATAAAAAACTGAAAATTAAATCTTTTATTTCTTTTGTAATTAATATAAAATTCTATATATATCATATAAATAAATTTGATACATAATGATTTTGCGTAGAAATGTTAATAGAATGAAGCGAGGGAGCGAAATGAGACAGAAAAAGGAGCAGAAAAAACAATCGAAAAAGAAAAAGACTCATATTCCATTTCGGTTAAATGTACTATTTTTTATTGTCTTTCTTTTATTTTCAGCTATTATAATTCAATTAGGTAAAGTACAAATCATTGATGGAGAAACGTATAGAAATGAAGTAAACAAAAAGGAAGATGTAACGGTAAGCACTCCCGTTCCTAGAGGGAAAATGTTTGATCGGCAAGGTCACGTTATTGTAAATAATAAACCATTGCGAACCGTTACATATACGAAAATGAGAGGAGTAGACTCGAAAGAAGTTTTACAGGTAGCAAAAGATTTAGCTAAGCTAATTGAAATGTCGCAAGAGGACATGGATAAGTTAACAGAGACAGATAAGAAAGATTTTTGGATGCAGTTAAATGAAAAGCGGGCAGCAGCGAAAGTAACGAAAGAAGATGAGAGTAAATTTAGAAAGCAAGAAATAGAAGGAAAAGAGTTAGATAAAAAAGTAGAAGAACTGCGCCGGGAAAGAATTACACAAGAAGAATTAAATGAGCTTTCAAAGGAAGATATAGAAGTATTAGTAATTAAAAGCAAAATGAATGCGGGATATAAAATGACGCCGCAAATCGTTAAAAAAGATGTAAGTCAAAATGAATATGCTGTCGTTAGTGAAAGGTTGGCAAGTTTACCGGGGGTAGATACAACAGTAGATTGGGAACGTGAATACCCAAATGATAAAATACTGCGCTCTATACTCGGTAGCGTTTCTAATGAAAATGAAGGGTTGCCAAGAGAACAATTAGATTATTATTTAGTTCGTGATTATAATCGAAACGACCGTATTGGTAAAAGTTACATCGAAAAACAATACGAAGATGCACTACATGGAACGAAAGAACAGTCTAAAAATATTATGGATAAAGCAGGGAAGATTGTTCGAACTGAAAAAGTGACTGAAGGAAAAAGTGGAAATAACTTGATGTTAACAGTCGATATGGATTTACAGAAAAGAGTAGAGGGAAGCCTTGAAAAGAATTTACGAGCTTTTCATACTGCAGAGCCGATGATGGATCGTGCGTTCGTAGTAATGATGAATCCGAAAAACGGTCAAATTTTATCAATGGCAGGAAAGAAAATTGTAAATAAAGATGGCGGTATGCAAATAGAAGATTATGCACTAGGAACGATGACAAGTTCTTATGAGTTAGGGTCAACTGTAAAAGGTGCTACTTTATTAACTGGATATCAAACAGAAGCGATTAAGCCGTATACACATTTCTTTGATGCACCAATGTATTTTAAAGGAAGTTCTAAGCCGAAGAAATCGTGGAAAGAATTTGGGGATATTGATGATTTAAGAGCTTTGCAAGTGTCATCGAACGTTTATATGTTTAATACGGCTTTAAAAATGGCAGGCATTAATTATGTCCCAAACAATCCATTAGACATTAAACAAGAAACATTTAATAAAATGCGCTACTATTTTAGACAATTTGGCCTAGGTGTGTCGACTGGTATTGACCTGCCAAATGAATCAATTGGTCAAGTAGGTAGAACTGATAACATACCCGGATTTTTACTTGATTACGCGATTGGACAGTATGATACATATACGCCGCTTCAGCTTGCGCAATATATTTCAACCATTGCAAATGGCGGTTACCGAATGAAACCACAAATTGTACAAGAAGTTAGAGAACAACCGAATAGACCAGAGGATGTAGGAAAAGTCGTTCGGTCGGTTGAACCAGTTGTATTAAATCGAGTGGATATGGACACTTCGTACATTAATCATGTAAAAGAAGGATTTAGAAGGGTTTTTCAAGAAGCTGACGGAACAGGTACTGGAACGTTTAAAGGTTTACCATATAAACCAGCGGGAAAAACAGGAACAGCTGAGACAGTATATGGTGGAGAAAGTGATATTGGAAGAGATGAGAACAACAACAGAAAAAAATGTTATAATTTAACTCTTGCCGGTTATGCGCCATATGATGCTGATCCGGAAATAGCCTTTTCAGTTG
The DNA here is from genome assembly GCF_001595725.1 of Bacillus thuringiensis. GTDB lineage: Bacteria > Bacillota > Bacilli > Bacillales > Bacillaceae_G > Bacillus_A > Bacillus_A thuringiensis_K. Next base: position 2,943,332 of record NZ_CP014282.1, on the reverse strand, counting down.
TTGTGCCATGGGTGAATGATGATAAATCAGGAATTAATTCTGCCATTGGTAAAGAGATTTTGGATGCGTATTTTGAATTAAAAACAAATAGATCAAATGCAAATTCAATTCCAGTAGAACAACCGAACAAGGCACAGTAAAAATAGTATCACTGCATGGAAACTTATTGTGCAGTGATATATTTTTTGAGTTAAAAAGCGCTTTATAAGGTGGGAATGGATATGAAAAAGGAGATTAAGAGAGGCTGGGGAAAGTACATACTATTTATATTGGTGATAGTCATAGGCTACCATTCTTTTACTTTATGTAAGGTGGAAGGGGAATCGATGCAGCCGACTTTATATGAAGCAGACTACGTATTTGTAAATAAAGCAGCAGTACGTCTTTCTAATTTACAACACGGAGAAATTGTCATTATAAAAGAAGAGGATGAATCGAAATATTATGTGAAACGTGTAATAGGGCTTCCGGGTGATGTAATTAACATAACGAATGGAAAGGTATATGTGAACGATAAAAAGCAAGAAGAACCATATACGAACAAAGATTTATTTAACAACACACAAGTGTTTTATAACTTTCAAAAGACAAAAATTCCACTAAATAAGTTATTTGTAATGGGAGATAACCGCGAAGTAAGTAGAGATAGTCGCAATGGCTTAGGATATATTGAAGAAGATAACATAATTGGCAAGGTGGAATTCGTATATTATCCTTTTTCAAAAATGAAAATGATAGAATAAGTGGGGGAGGAGCAAAACCCCACTTATTAAAGTTTCACTTTACCCCGCATTAATGGGCAGTAAGACCTCCACCTCAAAGTTCAGGGAAAGCAAAGAAGTTAGGTGGGGGATCAACTGTCCGTAAAAGCCCGATTGGTGAGGGCTGATTAAAGTTTCACTTTATTTTCTTTAAAAACCCTTTTGGATTAAATGATATGAAAAATTTATGTTTAGAGTCGTCGATTATGAAGTGATTATTTTTTGTTAAAAACTCATCCACAGCTTCCATCGGGCCAGGACCCCAATCAGGAAGAAGTGGATTTCCATTAATGGAGGTATCTTCTACAATTATATAACTGCCAGTAGTGACGATAGATTTATATAGTAAGAGTTCTTTGGATACATGTTCTTTACTATGATCAGAATCTAAAATAACTAAAATCACATCATCAGGTTTGCGCATACTTACTATTGTTTGAACGGCCTGCACAGAAACAGAAGAGGCTGTTAAATACGTAATCCGATTATGTGATGGCCGATTTGGCTGCGGAGTTATATCGATAGTAAGTACGTGACCTTTTCCAATTAAATCTAACATAGAAGCTAAATACAGTGCACTACCACCATGAAAAGTCCCGCATTCAATAATTAAATCGGGCTTTAATTCATAAATGATTTCTTGATACAAAAAGAGATCAGAGGGAAGTTTACAGATTGGAACCCCGAGCCAGTGTGTATCGTTTAACCACACAAGGCTGTTGTAATATTGGTTTAAAAATTCATTGCTTATAGTATCGATTTTAAATTCTCCTTTCTAAAAAGGATTCTCTCGTTTGACGTAAAGTGTTTACGCATGAAAGTTGTACTATATATTATGTAGTAAGGAATTGTAAGGCGAGTGTTTTTACTTGAAAATAAGCCAAATAACTCATGTGGAAAATGAAAGGAAATGATTGTATGTACAAGTACACAATTTGCTTTATTAGAAAAAGCGATAAAATACTGCTATTAAATAGAAATAAAAAGCCGAATATGGGGATGTGGAATGGTGTCGGAGGAAAAATAGAAGATAATGAAACGCCATACGAAGGAATAATTAGAGAAACATTTGAGGAAACGGGCATAGAACTTTCAAGTGTAACGTATAAAGGGACTGTTGTTTTTAAAGGTAAAGATGAGCCCCAGGCTAATGAAGGAATGTATGTGTTCGTTGCTGATTTGCCAGATGAAATGCAGATGAATACACCATTTCGTACGGCTGAAGGATTATTAGAATGGAAAGAAATTGATTGGATATTAGATGGTGATAATAGAGGTGTAGTTAGCAACTTACCAAAATACTTACCGACAGTATTAACAGAAGAAAATAAGTTAAAACATATATTCACGTACGATAACCGGAATATTATTAATTACACAACTGCATATTTGACAGAAGATGATACGAACAAGCGATATGAAAAACAACTTGTTTCTCAATAGAAGAGGAAAGTGAAAAATCACGTTTTTGCTCTCATTATATATGCGAGGTGATTATATGTTTCAGAAATACAACTCATTGGTCATAATTGTAATATGTATGATATAACTTTTCTTATGATGAAAGAGTAGAGAACATACGTAAACGGAGCAAAAAGGAGGTGGCTGCGAATCGCCTTAATCATAAATCGATGTTGCTTCACATCAAAATATCCTTTTTGCAAGATGCTCTCATGTATGCGATATAAATCCTCATAATATCTTTCGACAGTAAAATCAGGAATTTGCCACGGAATCGCTTTTAAATAATAGACGATAGCGCCAATATCATAAAAGCGTTGGAAAGGGAATTCTTCCCTTGCTTCTAAAATAGTAAATCCATTTTGCTTTAACTCACTGCATGCTGTTTCGAGAGACCAACTTGCAAAGTCGCTATTTAGTGTTGAGCCAAACTGCTCATTAAGTTCCGCGCAATCAAGACCGCCAACTTGTTGTGTAAGAAAAACGCCACTTGGAGAAAGGATTCTGTTTACCTCAGAAGCAGCATACGATTCATGTTGATTTATAATTAAATCAAACTGCCCATCTTGAAATGGTAATGCAGTATCATCAGTTACTTCTAAAACAGTAACTCCTAAAGGCTCTAATTTGTTTTGAGCAATTGACACGTTTGGAGTGTAGCCCTCAGTAGCGAATATAGTTGACGGGAACGGTTGTAACATAGATAAAAACTCTCCGCCGCCAGTACCCATATCGAGCATTGATTCTGCACATTGCATAAGCTGAAAAGCAGTGCTGCCGTACGACCACGATAAAGGCTCGCTCTTCATTCGACCCGTTTCTGAAATGAAAGAAAAATCCCAGCCGCTAAAGTTTGTATTTGCACTTTTTAATAAAGTTAAAAATAATGGATTACGTTTCATAATTATTTCCTCCTATTTCGTAAATGAATGATATGATGAGAAAAGAAAAAGGGAGGACCTCTTATGAAAGAGAGGCAGTTTTACGTTTCGTGTTCGAATAGATTCATATAGATTCGCTCCTTGTGAGAATGGTAATTTATATATTCGGGATAACCGAGTGGAAATCCTTTGAAATTATGGGAGAAGGTAGTTGTTTAATGAAAGGTTGGATGGAGTGTACAGAAAAAGGGTGCACTCAAACTTTAGAAAAGGTATTTAGTAAACTTAAATTTCCGCCCAGCCCTTTTATGAGATATGTGATATTTCTCACTACTATTAAGTAACAATAAAGTCGTACTGTTTATAAAAGAAGTGACGTTTTTGTATCCCTTTGGATTTACTTAACTATGGGATAAGAAAAGAAGTAGACATATAAACTGAATATAAAAACGCTTTAATTCTTTGAAAACATTCCATAACTTAGTATTTTTATATATGGATAATTTGTTTGTACGAAAAGAGGAATAAGATGTTTATACAAAAGTATAAGGGTTTGATGCTAGGGATAGTTGGTGCTGTATTAGGAGTAATATCCTTTGTTTATTTTAAAGATTTAGATTATATATAAGACGGGCCTTAAGTTATTATCTGTAACATTAATCATTATAGGTCGGGTTATTGCCTGTGATTCGACCCGTTCCAATAAAAAAGAGAATAATAATGTATAAGATTATTATTATATAAATTTAGCTTGTTGAGCATGGGGAATACTAATCTTACAAAATTGTAAGATTAGAAGTCACATAGTTAGATAGAAGTCATTAACTTATGAAAAAAACTCATCTATAATCCAGATATAAATCATTTACTAAAGGAGTATTCTAATGAAAAAAATTATCAGTTATACGGTTGTTATTGCTATTTTTATAGGAATAGGATTAGGAGTAAAACGTTATGTGCAAGGTCCAGGACAACCAGTCGATGGGATTCTAGTTAGTGGTACTGCAACTGACGTAGAAAAAGTTAAACAAGAGTTTAAAGATGACACTAAACAATCAATAGACTATAAGATAAAGTACGTCACAACAACAAAAAGGATTCCATTATCAGAAGAAGATAAGAAACAAAATGATACAAATGAAGAATTTGAAATCAACACTACAGAATATGCAGTTATTAATAGTTCTACCGCGGTAAAATTATTTAATAAGGGACTTCTAAGAGCTAGAAAAGATCCAAATTCAGCATCTATTATTTCTGAGAGGGTGAAAGATAAAAATAAAGTATCTAGTGATCAGAATCTATTATTTTCTTATGCGGGTGATAATTTTACGGTTGATAATTTTGAAAATAACCAGTTGAATTTGAACGATAAGATAGTACCTGCTCAGTATGTTAAACAGCAAATTTGGATTGGGTATGTTCCAATGAACCTTGTTATTCTAAACGACCAAGAATATAATACACTTTCTGAATCAGAGTCAATAATGAAATTGATTCAATTTCAAAAACGTAATTTTGATTATAAAAACAAACAAGAAGTAGACAAAGTTTTACAACAGATTGATAAGCTCTCTTCGAATAATCAGAATAAAATAAACTTTGTAGAGGTACAAGACTAAATTAAAATGAAAATAAGGTGATATGAGTGGAAATCGTAAGAATAGAGGATGTCGTCAAAAGTTATGGTGAAGGCAATAGTAGGGTAGATGCTTTGAAGGGAATAAACCTTACAATACATCAGGGGGAATTTGTTTCAATCGTAGGAGCTTCTGGCTCAGGTAAAAGTACATTGTTGCATATTTTGGGAGGGTTGGACCGTCCGAGTTCAGGACAAGTATTTATTGGAGAGAACAATATTTATAATTATTCAGATAATGAACTTTCGATATTTAGAAGAAGAAAAGTTGGTTTTATATTTCAGTTCTTTAATTTAATTCCTGTATTGAATGTGCAAGAGAATATAGCTTTGCCCACTTTACTAGATAATGAACCTGTAGATAATCCTTATATGGACGAAATTATTGAAATTCTGGGACTTCATGAAAGACGAAATCATTTACCATCTGAATTATCAGGAGGTCAGCAACAACGGGTTTCGATTGGGAGGGCACTTATAAATCGCCCACATTTAATCTTAGCTGATGAACCTACAGGAAATCTTGATACTCAAAATACAAAAGAAGTCATGGATTTATTAAGATTGACAGCAAAAAAATATAATCAAACTATTGTATTGATTACTCACGATTTAAAAATTGCATCAACTTCTGATCGTATTATTACAATTGAAGATGGCCAAATCATTTCTGATCAGTGGCTAGCTACGAATAAGCCTTAAGACGGGAGGAAACTAATCTTGATTGGTAATTATAAACAATTAAGCAGGAGATACTTAAAGGGAAATAAGAAACGAACAATTTTAACTTTGATTGGAATCGTACTCTCTGTATCGTTAATTTCTACAATCGGCCTATTTATGAACGGTACTCAGATTTCTCAAATCGAGAATACGAAAAAGAGGCAAGGGTATTCTTTTCATGCCGTTGTATTAAATTACGATGAATCGATATTGAAAAAAATTAAATATAACTCGCAAATTGAATCATTTGGTTTAATGTCACAGGGAGAAACAGTCCAAGTTGGAGAGGCTGCTGTACAAATGAATTTTGCTGATGATAACGCCTTGGAATTTTTAAAATACAGTATTATTAAGGGCAGATTGCCATCTAATGATCAAGAAGTTGCTGTTGATCCCTGGGTATTACCTTATATAAAAGAAAATATTCAAATAGGTGATTCATTCGAATTAAATGAAAAAAAATACAAATTGGTTGGTTTTCTAAGTGATAGTACATATACACAGGAGAATAAGGTGGGACGGTTACTAACCTATAAGAGTAAGTTTAGCGCTCGTGAAGGGAAAATATTAGTTGGAATTAGCTCAAAAGCAAACTTTAATGAGGTTTTAGAGGGACTCAAGACCATTTCCGGAGAGAATAATATTAATATAAGTAATGAATTAATTCAATTAGAGAAACCAGGTTACAATAATTCGATTATGGCTACGCTAATTATTACAATCAGCATTGTTGTGATAGCGACAATTGTTGTGATTTACAACGCTTTTCAAATCAGTGTCGTAGAACGAACGAGGCAGTTTGGCTTGTTGAGAAGCATTGGTGCAACACGAAAGCAAATTAGACAAATCGTTCTGAGAGAAGCTACTTTTCTGGCTGTCATCGCTATACCAATTGGAATTATATGTAGCCTAATAGCACTTGCCTCTCTGCAGTTCACTTTTTCACTTTTAATGGAAAATAGTAAAGCGGTCTCGATATTCCATGTCGATTGGAATATTTTACTAATCAGTTCGATTATTACCTTACTTTCTGTAATAGCGTCAAGTTTGTACCCAGCTTATTTTGCAGGGAAAATCTCCCCTTTGTTGGCAATTAGTAGCAGGTTGTCAATTAAAAAGGAACAAATCAAAAAACAAAAGAATTCCATGGTGAAAAAACCTTTATCTATTCCTTTGAGCATGGCTATGAAAAATGTTAAGCGAAATAAAAATCGCTATACCATTACAATCTTATCAATTATTATAAGTAGTGTGTTATTTATTACTTTCTCGTATTTAATGAGTGTTGCATTTGCATCTAAATCTTTTGATAAGTTATCTGTTAAATCGGATATTACAATTAAGATAGAGGATAATAATCCAGATCATTTAGCTGAGAGTGAACAAGTTTTGCATCAATTGAAATCACTTGAAAATATATCTAAAGTATACGAAAAAAAGGAGAATAGCTTTGAAACTAAATTAAAGGATGTAACTCAATCTTCCGCGACAGTAAAGGAAATAGAAAACACGATTGGAAAAAGATATTCCATTACAATCGTAAATAATTATCAAGAAAATAAAACAAAAAAAGAAGAAAAACTTACTTTACAAGTGCTTGCATATGGTTTCATCACAGTCATTTCTTTAATTAGTAGCGTTAATATCCTCAATACTATAACTATAAGTATCATGACTAGACGAAAAGAATTGGCCGCGTTGAAATCCATTGGTATGTCACAAAAGGATTTGAAAAAAATGATTACCTATGAAGCTTTGATTTACGGTTTTTCTGGAAGTTTACAAGGAATCTTTTTTAGCTGTATATTGTCTTATATTATATATTTAGCTATATCTAATATGTTGAAAATGACATGGACAATTCCCTATGAGGCTTGTATCATTACGTTTGTTTCAGCTTTAATAATTAGTTATTTATCAGTCTTAAATCCATTGAAAAAAATTCAACAAGATAATATTATTGATAATATCAGAGAACAATAATATTATAAGCCTGGCTAGATTATAGCCAGGCTATTGTAATTGGAATATAAGCTAGGGGAAAAAAGGAGAGGGCATACTTGAATAAAAAAATATTACTAGTTGAAGATGATGAAGCTCTTGGCATAGCCATCGAATTTTCATTGAGAAATGAAGGTTATGAGGTGATTAGAGCGTCCAGTGTAAAAGAAGCTAAACACCAGTTTGTTCACAATACATTTGATTTGTCCATCCTTGATATCGGCCTACCAGATGGTAATGGTTATGACTTATGTTTGTATTTTAAAAAGAAAAACGAGAATTCGATTATTATTTTCTTAACTGCACTAGATGAAGAAGCAAATGTGGTAATGGGGCTGGATATAGGCGGTGATGATTATATAACCAAACCTTTTCGGGTTAGGGAACTCATGGCCAGAGTGAAAGTACAATTGCGTAAACAAGCGTCGCTAGAAACGCCATCTCAAATTTTAAGATCTGAGAATATAAGAATCGATACGAACCTAGTCAAGGTTTATAAAAATTGTGAAAGTATTACATTGACGAATTTAGAATACAAGCTGCTATTGAATTTCATGAAGAATTCTCACAAAGCATTAAAAAGAGATGAACTCCTACAACAAATAACAGAAGGAGAAAATGTTTTTTTTGATGAAAACACGTTATCTGTATACATAAAGCGTTTAAGAGCTAAAGTTGAAGACAATCCTCAAAAACCACAGTTTATCGTTACCGAAAGAGGATATGGTTATCGTTGGAGCAAGGACGTGATTGGGTGAGCAAGATAATGAAAAATACCGAGTTAAAAAGCTATATGACGATACTAGCCGTCCTTTTATCTATATTTGTGATTTACCAATTTATTATTCAACAATTATTTTATGATCATTTGAAAAGAGACTCTATTGCAACATGGGGGGAAATTACAGCTAGGTTGGTAGAGCAGGATCCAGAAAATGAAGCGGAAATTATGAAAGTCTTATCAAGTCATTCGTCTCACTCAAGTAAATATCAGGAAAAAGGGACAGAGATCCTAAAGCAATATGGATTATATGAAGACTTGGATTCAAAATTTTTTCCTCACTTAAATAATCTAATTATTAATCACAATCAATTTATGATGTGGGGATTGATTGCTTTTGGATTTTTACTTTTTGTTGCAAACTACATGCAACAAAAAATTATTTTCAATAAGATTAGCCAGCTTACTAGAGCTGCAAAAAAGATAATCGAGGGAGATTACTCGGTTGTCATCAATGAAAATAAAGAGGGGGATTTCGCGAAACTGGCGATTTCATTTCGTTCAATGAGGGATATCATTAGAAAAAATATGCATGATTTGCTTGAAGAGAAACGGTTTTTAGGAGAAATGTTGCAGGATATATCTCATCAGTTAAAAACGCCGCTTTCAACTATTTCTATCTATAATGAAATGTTGTTAAATGAGAAACTATCCCGAGAGCAACAAGCTCAATTACTACAAAATAATGATATTCAGATTTCTAGAATGAATGTCTTAATTCAGAATTTGTTAAAAGTAGCAAAAATTGATGCAAAAGCGATTTCGTTTGATAAAGAGCCAGGGAATTTAGTAGATACGACTGAGGAAGTACTAAATCGCTTGCAAAGCATGATAAGTGATAAAAATATTTTGATTGATTGGAATGCACCAAGAGAAATAGTCGTTATTCACGACAAATTATGGATGCAGGAAGCTTTGTTAAACCTGTTGAAGAATGCAATCGAACATTCTAAACCCGGTGGTAAAATAATGATTCAGGCCAAAAATTCTCCAATCTATACAGAACTAGTAATCCAAGACTTTGGAGAGGGAATTTCAGCTGAAGAATTACCTCATATTTTTGAACGATTCTATAAATCAAGTAGTTCTAAAAAACACGGATCGACCGGAATTGGATTGGCACTTGTCAAAGCTATTATAGAGGCACATCACGCCTTAATTACAGTTGAAAGTGAAAAAAATGCTTATACAAAATTTACAATTATTTTTATGAAATTTTAATAACAGTTTGGTATATATTTTAATCTTTTTAATATAAAGGGGTTTTTTTATGTTTAATAGATTGAAGTGTTTTCTTTTATCTGAGAAAGAAATAGTTGATACTGTGAAAAAATACAAGGAGGAAAAAATACACGTTTCCATAATAAAAGATTTTTTAGGGGATTTAATCTTAATAAGAACTTTTACATTTTTAATGTTTGTTCCAATATCAACTTTTATTTTTTCAGTTATAATTTATGGAGCTGTTTTCTTTTTATCAGGCATTAAGATTACTGTTTGGGGCATCACTATAATGTTATTAGTTCCAATAACATTACTTTTCTATATGAATATAACTAATACATCAATTATTATTACTGATTTAGTGAGAAAATTTTTATTAACCATAAAATATCTAAATCCATTTTACTCAATCATAAATAAACCTTGGCTCTTTATTTTTGAATTATTAATTGGTTTTTTATATGTATTTCTGCTATCTTTATTTTCTATTTGGATAGTATTACATTCATTAGAAATAGATTTTTCTGAATTTAGTTCGGAGGATAATCGAAGTTTTCAATTTTCAATTATTATTTTACATACAGCAATTTATTTGTTTATAAGAGTTCATGGTCAGTATTGTAAGACAACTAAGCAAAAAATTAAAAAGTTGAAAATGAAGTTTTATTTATGGTTTTGTTCTATGATTGCAAGTATTGTATATATATTTGAATCACTCTTTAATTATATGAATGGAATCCAAGCAATTTATTTTATTTTTGTTTTAATGATTGCTTTAGAAAGAACAGTGACACATTATAAGAAATTTATAGATTTTTTAGAATGTGAAAATTTGTATGAAAAATATTTTTAGAGAGAAAAGTCTTTTGAAATATAAAAAGTTATACCTACTAAATACTGGACGAGTAAAAAAACGCTATTCTTTTTCTAGAATCATAGGAAAGGATAGCGTTTTTGTTTAATATACTCAAAAACAAAAATCTTTTGGTAAAGTACCATTTTTAATAACTGTTCTTAACCCATGTTTTATAATCCAAGGATTAATAGGATGCTGTTTATCACGTAATTGCTGTAACCATTGAAAAACGAGTTCTTTATCTTCTTTCGTAATATCGTTAATATGATTGGCTACTGATTTTTGGACATATTTAGAAGTATCATTCATTAATGGTTCAAGAAGCTGTAAATTGTACTTAAAGTCACCTTTCAGAGCTCCTATTTTTTTAGCCCAAGGAAGCCTTGGTCTTGTACCTTCAGAAACTAATCTTCTAATGTGGCTGTTTTCGTCATGAATCCACTGTTGTAATATATTTAGTGTGTCTTCATGGTATGTTTCAAGAAAAGGCCGAATGGCATATTCAGCAGTATTTCTTTTCGTTATTTCATACATGGCGTTGAATGAGGTTTCAAAGTTGTTAAGTCCATATTTTTCAACGTATTTTGCAAGAGGCATGTACATATATCCATTTGTAAACATGCCTACTTCTGTTGTATTTTCTGGTCCTAATGTTTTCAGTAATATATGTATTGCTGCATTAAAATCTTTTTGTAAAGCATTTTGTAATTCATCTGCTATTACTTCAATACGTTGTTTTAACTCTAAACCTTCAACTTTACATGTTACAGAGGTTACAAAGTTTTTTTTAGAGAAATTCGGATCGTATTTACAAATAGAATCAGCTATTTTTTCTGCTAATTCTTCGCTAAATAAAAATTTTAACGGAACATAATTATCCATTTTTTCACCTCGGTGGTCAAATGAAAACAATTTTTATTTTTTAATCGACAATCCATAAACTAACGTCTCACTCGGAGTCGTAATACTAAAACCAGTCGTCTTATAATCAAGCTTCACTGTATCACCAGTGTAGTCTTTCGTGAATGAATCCATTTGTACGATAAGCTCTGCATCTTCATATACAACATCATCTGCGTTATATGTATCCCAAATTAAATCGACATCAACGAAAATACTACAAGAGTTTGTCATTGTCCCTCTAATGCGAATGATCTTTTTGTCTTCACGTTCTAATCTATGTATAGCTGCTTTTGCTTCATCAGTAATACGAATGTTCATAGTATCCCAACCTTTATTTATATTTCCTTTATTATTGCAAAAACAGGAGCAATAGGGAAGCAAAGAGGTTTGCAACAAAAAACGAGCAAACAAATTTGTTTGCTCGTTTCACTTTATTTTAGTTCACATTTATCAAGTGGAATCACTTTTGTTTTTTTCGTAAATTTATATCCTAACCATAGTACTAAGAAGAGTGGTAAACCGATGTAAGAAACGAGTACGCCATTCCAATCGATTGATTCACCCATAAATGCCCCGTAGTTTTGTCCTAAAATTACGATGATACAAAGTGTAAATGCGAAGATTGGACCAAATGGGAACCATTTTGCTCTATATGGTAAGTCATTTAAATCTTTTCCTTGTGCGATATATGCTTTACGGAAACGGTAATGACTAATTGCGATTCCAACCCATGCGATAAAGCCAGACATTCCAGATGCGTTTAATAACCAAATGTATACAACACCGTCACCGAATAAAGAAGCAATGAAAGCAATACTACCAACAATTGACGTTACGATTAACGCGTTAACAGGTACACCGCGGCTATCTAATTTGCCTAAGAATTTTGGTGCTTTTCCTTGGCGAGCTAAATCCCAAAGCATACGAGTTGATGCATACATACCAGAGTTACCAGCAGATAGTACAGCAGTTAAAATAACAGCGTTCATAACAGAAGCAGCAAAGGCAACGCCCGCTTTTTCAAAAATAAGTGTAAATGGACTTACTGTTACATCACTTGCTGCAAGGCTTTCAGTTGTATAAGGAATTAATAAACCGATAACGAGAATCGCAAGGATATAGAATAAAAGAATACGCCAAAAGATCGAACGAATTGCTTTCGGAATATTACGTTCTGGATCAGATGTTTCACCAGCAGCTACTCCTAATAATTCAGTTCCTTGGAAAGAGAAACCAGCTGCCATAAATACACCGATAATTGCCATGATACCGCCGTTAAATGGTGCATCTGCAACAGTGAAGTTTTTGAATCCAACCGTTTCGCCGCCCATAATTCCGAAAATCATCATGAAACCAACAATTAAAAAGATAATAATAGTAACTACTTTAATAAGTGCGAACCAATATTCAGATTCACCAAACCCTTTAACAGATAAGTAGTTTAAAAGGAAAATAATAGCTAAACATAATCCGCTCCAAATAAGAGAAGGGGTATCCGGGAACCAAAATTTCATAATTAATGTTACGGCCGCTAGTTCTGCCGCAATTGTAATTGCCCAGTTATACCAATAGTTCCATCCAAGTGCAAAGCCAAGTGATGGATCAACAAATTTTGTTGCATACGTGCTAAAAGATCCAGTAACAGGCATGTAAGCTGCAAGTTCAGCTAAGCTTGTCATTAAAAAATAAACCATAATTCCAATTGCGGCGTATGCAATTAATGCGCCACCAGGTCCAGCTGTATGGATGACACCACCGCTGGCAAGAAATAGTCCGGTACCAATTGTACCACCGAGAGAAATCATCGTAAGGTGCCTTGATTTTAGACCGCGTCTTAATTCACCTTTTCCTTGTGTAGTTTGCGTTTTAGAGGTAGATTGATTTGTTGCGCTATTCATGTTCAACACTCCTTTTCTTGTAGGTTAGGAAGGAGCGGGGGAGAAAAATACAAAAAACCGCCAAAGGAATTTGGCGGAACGTTTCACAAATAACCACCCCATCATACCCTTCCGTTAAGATAGCACCCCACGTTTACACGGTAATTTTGTAAACGTGACAGTTCTGTTCCTTTCGGAGACAGCCCCAGCTCATATTTCCAGAGAAGAAATATAAACTTCGGCAACTTTTCCTTTCAAACGGAGTCAGCTGACATTCTCTGTGTCTCGTCCGTTTTACTATTAAAAGTCGCAACCTCTACCTCATCGGATTGATGAGGATTTATATATTGCTAAGATTTTTAATATATGGCAATTGTAATGACTTTCTGAATATATTGCAAGATATTTTGTAGGAAAAAATCAAAAAATATCGGTTATTGTATAGGAAACGCTTGCAAAACTCCACCCGAACCAACTATTATGTAGCAATAAGCAAAGAAAAAATTGTTATACAAATGTTTCGCAAAAAATATTGAAAAATCCTTTAAATTAAAAGAAAATTCAGAAAAATATAATTCGACATTCATGATAAGGTCATATTATTTGTTATAATTAGAGTAACGTTTAAGCAAAAAGGGGAAATCAAAATGAAATTAGAAACAGAAAGGCTCTATATAGTGCCGTGTACAGAAGAGAGGATTCAAGTCGCTAACGAGCAAGGATATAATAGCGGTCCGCATATTGTGGGGCATGTAGGGAATATAAAACAAGATGCGGATTTATTATCATGGGGGGCGTGGTATGTTCTTCGGAAAGAAGATGATATCGTTTTAGGTGATATTGGGTTTAAGGGGAAACCAAATGAGAATCAAACAGTAGAAATCGGTTATGGATTTATTGAGAAATATTGGAATCAGGGCTATGCAACAGAAGCTGTAAGAGAACTAATCGATTGGGCTTTCAAAACAGGAGAGGTAGAAACAATAATTGCAGAGACACTCCTAGATAATTATAGTTCGATGCGTGTTTTAGAAAAGTTACATATGAAGAGAGTAAATGCTACAGAAACGATGATTAATTGGAAAATAGAAAAATAAAAAATACCGCTCTAAATTGGGCGGTATTTTTATAGTTATGGTAGCATTTGCTTCTGATCATTCGGATACTCAGCCGTTGATGCGTTAGGCCGATTGGAATGATTTCGAACAGCAATGAAAATAGAAATAATAACGACAAGACCAACTGCAACGTAAGAAAGTGAAATAATAGTTGGATCCACTTTAAATGTAGTAAGCAGTGTACGAATATTTGTGAAGATAATAAGACCGCCAACTAATACGCCAAGTAAATGTGCTGGAACGATGCGAACTAACCATGCAGCAATTGGTGCAGCGACAATACCGCCAAGCATTAACGCAAATACCCAAACCCAGCTTACTTGTTCCCAGCCAAGTGAGATGAAGAAGCCAATTGTTGCAGCGAGTGAAACAGGAAACTCACTCGTATCTACAGATCCGATAACTTTTCTCGCTTCATTTCCTCTTGCTAAAAGTACAGGTGTCGTAATCGGACCCCAGCCACCACCACCAGTTGAATCAACGAATCCAGCGAATAAGCCAAGCGGCACAAGTTGTTTTGCAGACATACGTTTTTTTGAAGCAACAATTTGTTTTTGAATGATGAATCGTAATAAAATATAAACCCCTAAAGTAAATAAAAATACAGAAATGTACGGTTTAATGACATCACCAGGTAAATTGCTTAAAAAACATGCCCCAACAAATGCGCCAATTGCTCCTGGCAATGTAAGCCTGGAAACTGTATATTTATCAACATTTCCAAATTTGATATGAGATGCACCAGAAGCCGCGGTTGTAACGACTTCAGCTAAATGAACAGATGCGGAAGCGACAGCTGGTGCAATACCAAACATTAATAATAAAGAGGAAGACGTTACCCCGTACGCCATTCCAAGCGCTCCATCGATTAATTGAGCGAAAAATCCAATAATAGCAAAGACAATTAATTTCTGCATAAAAAATCCCCCTGTAATAATAAATGAAAAAGGCACTTTTCCCGTATGAGAAAAGTGCCTTTGGTTTTTCCAATCAGCAATAATTAAATTTGTTTCATTATAATACATATTAATCTTATAAATCAACTAGGTTTTAAAGTTTTTTGAATTGAATGAAAGAAAAATAAAATATACAATAAAAGGATGGAAAGAAAGGGGAGAAAGACATGTTACGATTTGATCATCTCGTACACGCAGTACATGGTACACCGGAGGAAGCAGCAAAACAAATGCAGGAACTTGGATTTCATACTGTATTAGGCGGAGAGCATACGAATTGGGGTACTTGGAATAGTTTAAGTTATTTTGATTTATCATATATAGAATTTTTAGCAGTTCAACATGAAGAAAAAGCGAAAGAAGCAGAAAATCCGTTAGTACAAGAAACGGTAGTGAAATTACAAGATGGCGAAGGGATGCTACAAATCGCAATTCGAACAGATGCCATTGAAGAATTAGCAGATAAGTTTAGTAAATACGGTTTACAAACAAAAGGACCATTTGAAGGGAAACGTATGAGAAAAGATGGTCGCCTTTTAGAATGGAAAATGTTATTTGTAAAGCAAGAAGAGAACGGGCCGAAATTACCTTTCTTTATACAATGGAATGAAACCGATGAAGAAAGAAGAAAAGATTTACGTAACATTGGAACAATCACGGAACATAAAAACAAGGTACAACAAATTGAAACGGTTCATTATGCGGTGAAAAATGTTCGAGAAACGGTGCAGAAATGGAAAGAAGTAATGGAGTTAACTGCAAGCTCGGTCGTGAAAAATGAAGAATGGAATGCGGAGTGTCAAAGTGTATCGTTTGGTGACATTCATGTGCAGTTTTGTGAACCGGTTGGAGAAGGTCTAGTGCAAGAATACAAAAAAAATCATGGCGAATATCCATTTGCAGTGGAGTTTAAAGGTGAAAATAAACGAGAGCATGAAGTGTTAGGTAGTTTGTACATATATTGATAGAGGTGAACGTTGTGGAAGAAATGCTTAGAGAGATAGAGAGAGAACTAGAATGGCCTCGTATTGTAAAGTGTACAGCTATTTCGAAAGGTTTTTCACATGAAGAGAAATATAAAATAGAGTTAGAAAACACAGTAACATATTTTGTAAAAGTATGTGATGCTGTTCATTTTGAACGTAAACAAGAAGAATATACGTATATGAAACAATTAGAGTTATTACATATTCCAACGCCGAAGTTAATTCATTTCATAAAACTTGAGGAATTAAATAAATGTGTTCAAGTATTTGAATGGGTCCAAGGTGTAAATGGTGAAGAAGGTTTAGGGAAGCTATCGGTGGAAGAACAGTATTATGCAGGAAGAAAAGCAGGGGAAGTATTAAAGAGGATTCATTCAATTGAAAAAGAAAGTGTAAGTAATAAATGGGAAACGGTTCGATGGAATAAGTATGAAAGATATATAGAAGCATTAGAAGGTTACGAGGTGAAATTTCTCGATTTGAAGCCCATATTAACCTTTGTAGAAAATCATAAGTATTTATTGAAAAATCGTCCAATCACCTTTTCACACGATGATTTCCATCCAGCAAATAGTATGATTCATAATAAGGAGTTTATCGTTATCGATTTTGGTGGATATGATTTTGGCGATCCAATACACGATTTCTATAACATAGCGATTTTTACTACAAGAATAAGTAAACCATTTGCAGTTGGACAAGTTCATGGTTATTGCGGGGGAGAACCGTCACTTCATTTTTGGAAACTGTACTCCTTATATGCAGCAATGACATTCCCAGCGGATATCGTATGGACAAACCGAAGCATGCCCCATTTAGTAGATGATATGAAAGAAAGATTGAACAGAATTTTAGAAGATCATAATCATTTTTCATCCTATATTCCAAAATGGTATCAATCACAACATGAGGATATAATAAACTATAAGTAATGGAGGGATTCATATGGATAAAATAGCAGTAATTTCAGATATTCACGGCAATATTCCGGCATTAGATTCTGTACTGAAAGATATTAAATTAAGAGGAATTGAACGCATTATTTGTCTTGGAGATTTAGTCGGAAAAGGCCCTCATTCTAGCGAAGTAATTGAAATCATTCGTAAAGAATGTGAAGTAGTTGTAATGGGTAACTGGGATGATTTTATTACAAAACCGACTGAATTTGAAGCGTTAAAATGGCATCAAAAACAATTATCGGAAGAACAAAATGATTATTTAAGAAGCTTACCATTTTCAATCGAATTTTTTATGAGTGGCAAATTGATTCGTATGTTCCACGCTTCACCGAGAAGTTTATATGAAAGAATTCAACCACACGCTTCAAGAGAAGAACGTATTAGTATGTTCGAAAATAGTGATCTGACGGAAAATATAGAAGGGGAAAGAAAACCAGATGTCGTTTGTTACGGTGACGTTCACCAAGCATTCGTTCAAAATTTCAGAGGGAAAACGTTATGTAATGCCGGTAGCGTAGGAAACCCACTTGAAATAACACAAGCTTCCTATTTAATATTTGAAGGAACTTACAATGAAAAAGAAGCAGCGAGCTTTTCTATTCAACTTGTACGAGTACCGTATGATATTGAATTAGCTATCAGACTAGCAGAAGAACTCGAAATGCCAGAAATTGAAGAATACAAACAAGAATTACGGACTGCTTTATATCGAGGGTTTAAGGGAAAGTAAGCCAATCATAATATATCAACGATTTTTTCGATATATCAACGATTCGACAAAGAATATCGACTTACCGACAAATAGCGACATGTATTATTACTTGTAATAATATTATGTAAACTAAATGTAAAGGGAGATATCATGAACCGAAAACAACAAATCAAAAAAATTGCAGATTATATTTTAAAGCTAAACTTAACCTATCCAACAAGAGTTGGAGTAAGTGGTATTACAGCATCAGGAAAAACAACATTTGCAAACGAACTAGCGGAAGAAATAAAAAAACGAGGATTACCAGTAACACGCGCCAGCATTGATGATTTTCATAATCCAAGAGTGATTCGCTATGCAAAAGGAAAAGAATCTGCAAGAGGGTATTATGAAGATGCACACGATTATACAGCTTTCAAAGAAAGATTATTAATGCCTTTAGGACCTAACGGGAATTTACAGTATGAAACGATTTCTCATAACTTAATAACGGATATGCCTGTACATAATGAGCCGCTATTGGCCACGCAAAATATGATATTAATAGTAGATGGAACGTTTCTATTGAAAAAAGACATTGCGCATTTATTTGATTACAAAATCTTTGTAGATACAAATTTTGAGATTGCGAGAAAACGTGGTGCTAAGCGGGAAACTGAAGCTTTTGGAAGTTATGAAGAATCAGAGAAGATGTTTTTGAACAGATATCATGCGGCCTGTAAGATGTATATAGATGAGCATAATCCAAAAGAGTGTACGAATGTTATATTTAAGAATAATGATTTAGGAAATCCAGAAGTTATATTTCATGAAAGAGCGTAATACATAATCAGAAATATATGTATAGCCTTTTATTTATTGTTATAATTAAATTAATTTTATGAAGCAAATAAAAGGGGATAAGACAATAAAAAACGCAAAAAGGGGACAAGAAATATAATGAATGAAGTACTAGAACTAAAAGAAGAACTACTACAAATTAAAAATAACAATTATGCTGTACCAGAAGACGTAGATGCATATCCATATGCGCAATGGATGCTAGATTATATCGGATCAACTGATGCTGAATTACGTGATGATTTAATTTATAGTACGCTTCACACATGGATTACAAATGATGTATTTAGACAAAAAGAGTTAAGAGGATTAATGTTACAAGCAATTAGTCCTGATTATTTATTTTATAAAATTGGTGAAAAGGGAACAGACTCTGTATTTAAACGTGCATTCTCCGTATTAATTCCACCACTTATTTTATCTGTTCATGAAAGAGAACCGTTGTTATCCGAAGAACAACTGTACAGTGTAGCAGAACAAGTGCTGGAATATGTGTATTTAGAAGAAGATGTAAGAGGCTACGTAGAAGGAAAAGGCTGGGCACACTCTACTGCACATGCAGCAGATGCGCTTGATGCTTTAGCACGTACAATCCAAAATCGTGAGTTTTCATATGCTATATTAGCTGCTGTTCGTCAGAAGGTTCGCTTACATGACTACGTATACATTCACTTTGAAGATGAGAGATTAGTAGCGCCAATTATGTCGTTACGTAACCAAAATCTTTTAACTGAGGAAGAGTGGAGCAATTGGTTACATAGTATAGCAATTGTTGAAGACATCCCGCATCCTCAGTATGATATTTTAGTACAAAATATTAGAGCTTTCTTAAGAAGTTTATATTTCAGAGCTTTAGAGACAGAGGGTAGTACAGCTTTTACAGATGATATATTGGAGACTTTGAAGGGTTTGTGTAGGTATTAAAATACGTTTTTCTAAGAGAAAAGTACATAAAACCACTACCTCCCAGCCATACTAAAAAATGTGCTGGAGGTGAATGTTATGGACAATAAAGACTTTGAAAAAGTTTATAATGATTACTTACATCAAGGAGAAGAGCAAGCTCAATTTGAAGTAGACAATGAAGTCAATTCAGGAGTAGAACAAATTGTTGCTGTTCGTAAAAATGATGATGGTGATTTAATAGCGTTTAAAACAAGTAGCGGGAGAGAGTTAGATTATATGACTGCTCTTAGTGAAGCAAAATCAGGGAAGTTAGCTCATGTGGATGTATTTCATAAGTATGGCAGAGATATTATACGTAGTGAACCTGATGGAATAAAGGAAAATAACTTAGATAATTTACCTTCATTTTAAACGGGTAAACCTCAAGAAGAGAATGTTCATTTGGATATTCTCTTCTTTGTTTTGCGAAGTTTTCCTTTCGAAAAGAAGGTTCATCTTTAATGGGCGATCATACTTTTAAAGAGCGCTCTAAATTTCTCTTTATCTTCTGCTGTAAATGGTTTCGGTCCCTTTGTACGCTTACCACTTTTTCGAACCATTGCACTTAAATATCGTGTTTGTAACAATTGTTCAATGTTATCATTCGTATACTTATAGCCTTTATGGTGTATTACGATACAGCCTTTTGCTAAAGCGAGCGAAGCAAGACCGTAATCTTGCGTTACGATTAAATCTTCTTTTTTTGCTAACTGCATAATTCGGTAATCTGCAGCATCTGCTCCAGAATCAACATAAATTGTTTCGACACCTTTTGGCTGCTCTGCATTAGAATAATGAGAAAAGCTAGTAACGAGGGTTACAGGGATTACTGCATTCGTAGCCTCATAAATAATTACATCTTTTACAGGGCAAGCATCTGCATCAACGTAAATTTTCATTTTTACCACTCCTATAAAGTGAAACTTTAATCAGTGGGGGGATTCACCCTTCACTGATTATTAGTTGAACCAATCGGGCATTTACGGGCAGTTAATCTCCCACCTAACTTCTTTGTTACAGCTAAATTTTGAGCTGGGAGTTTTATTGCCCGTTAATGCGGGGTAACTAGGTTCGTGTTGATAATAATGGTAGATTTTTCTTTTGTCAAACGAGAAGGCTTTATCTCACATTATTTTTCACAAAGCAAAATAGCCTCACGTAAACGAGAAATCCCTTCCTCAATTTGATTAATATTCACTTTTCCATAAGATAAACGAATATAACCATCTTTCGCGCCGAAAATACTACCCGGCATAAAGGCGATTTCTTGTTTTAAACTTTGCATAATGAGTTGTTTTTCGTTTATCGGTTCGTTTAATTTTCCCCATATGTATATACCGCCGGTCGGGTTTGAAAAAGAGATTTTGTCGTGAAGTTGCTCATTTAAGGCGCGAACGATAACGTCTCTTTTTTCCGCTAATTGTTTTCGTAACGGTACGATATGAGAGTGAAATGGCACAGTTTCGAAAAATTGCTGCATAAGCCACTGCGGGAAAATACTCATACCTAATTCCATTTGGTGTCTTGCGTCGGATAACCTTTCTACTACAGACTGCGGGGCGACAAGCCAGCCGACTCGTAAACCTGGTGCAATCATTTTAGATAAGGAATGTACATAAATGACTGTCCCATTTTCATCTATTGATTTTAAAGTAGGACAAGGTTGTTTCTTTTCTAGTGTCAGCAAACTAGATGGATCATCTTCAACGATCGCAATTCGTAAATCTGCGCAAAGTGATAACAGTTTTTTTCTACGGTTTGGATGAAGCATTGTGCCCGTAGGGTTTTGGAAATTTGGATTTAAAAAAATCATTTTAATGCGGTGCTTTCTATATAATTCCTGTACATCATCCGGATTAATACCATGTTCATCGACAGGTAACGGGAAAATACGAATACCTGCTGATTGGAATAACGGTAAGGAATAACAGTGTGAAGGACTTTCAAAAGCGACTGCATCACCGGGATTTAATAAGCATTGTACGATAAGGTGAAGTGCTTGCTGGGCGCCGGATGTAATCATAATGGATTGTTCAGTCGCCTCAACTTTTAAATATTCTTTCATATATTTTACGACCGCTTGTCTTAACGGGAGATAGCCTTGCGGATGATCATAACTTAATGAATGCGTTAACGGTTGTTCTCGTAAAATCGTTTGTAGTTGATCGTGAGGATAAAGATTACAACCGAGTTCTCCGTTCGCGAAATCTATAATATTTTCATTTTGTTGTACTTCTGCCCGAATATGGCGAAGTAACGGTAAGTTTGGTAAAAACGTACCACCTTCTACGAAATTTCTCCAGTTCGGCGTTAATGTTGGAGAAACGCCCCACATATGTGTACTTACACGTGTACCTTTACCAGTCGTACTTTCTACAATTCCCATTGCACGTAGTTCATTATAAGCAGTCGTTACTGTACTTCGGTTTACATTTAACTGTGTAGCTAATTTCCGTTCGGAAGGGAGGAAGCTACCTGGAGGAAGTTCTCCATATGTAATACGTTTTTCAATAAAGTCAACAACTTGCTGATAAATGGGGATTTTACTGTCGTTATCTAGCTTCCATTCCATACAAACGCCTCCGAATCTCTTATATATATTCAGTATAACAAATTGGCTGGGTAAAAAAACAGCCAATTGGACGGTGTTATATCCAGCCAATTTTACTATGCTAAATATGGAAGGGGAGATTCGGATGAAACGATGGCAAATGGAATGGCTCCTAGTATTAGTTGCATTAGTATGGGGAGCAAATTATACAATTGGAAAGTATGGCGTGGCATTTATGTCATCCATTCAATTTAATAGTTTACGATTTTTAGTAGCATCTCCGGTATTATTACTTATTACGTTTATGATGGAACGTTCATTACGTATTGAAAGAAAAGATTGGTTACGATTAGTAGCAGTCGGCATCGTTGGTACGGCAATGTATCAAACGATGTTTATGCTATCTGTGAAATATACTTCAGCAACGAACGCCTCATTATTAATTGCGATGTCACCTATTTTTACAGGGATATTAGCAGTATTACACAAACAAGAACGTTTTTCGATGAAAGTACAAATTGGTTCAATAGTAGCGTTTATTGGTGCAGCATTCGTTTTATTAACAGGACATACAGGAGGAGCTACTTATGAGTATGCGTGGCTCGGAAATGTAATTGGATTAGTCGCAGCAATTGCGTGGGGATGGTATCCAATATTAGCGCAACCTCTTATCACAAAATACTCCGCAATGAGAGTCACATCATGGTCTACTTTAATTGGAATTGTACCGCTAGTTATATACTGTTTATTCAACGTAAATTCATTAACATGGCCAGTAGATACGCCAAGCTGGGGATCACTAGCATATTCAATCATCTTCGCGACCATCTTCGGACTAGCAATATGGTATGTCGGTATTAGTCAAATAGGCTCAACAAAAGTAATGGTTTATATGTATCTTGTACCTTTATTCGCAGTTATCTTTGCGGCAGTGACAATTGGGGAGCAAGTTAATATGATGCAACTCGTTGGCGGGCTTATTATCTTTATCGGTTTATATGTTGTAAAAAAAGGCGGAATGAAAAAGCCTGCTCTCAATTTGAAAAAAGTAAGTTAACAGTAAAAATGATCTCTTTCATATAGAAGGAGATCATTTTTTATTTCGTAATAAAAGCGCGTGTTCAACGGCCCATTTTTGATGATCGTGTATGAGAAGCTTTATAGCATGCAATGGAGACATCCACCTTAGAACATGATCCTCCTCACAGTTTTCAGTTTGTTTCTGCACCATATTCGCAATATAAAAAAATCCATCGTTTAAATAATATATATCTTCCTTTTCTGCATAAAAATATCGAGCCGCATTACCGACATACTGATCAATTTTAATTGCCCATCCTAATTCCTCTAGTAGTTCACGGTGCAAACATTCTTCTTTTGTTTCATTACCTTCCATACCGCCACCAGGTAAAAAGTAACGGTCTCCTTTTTGGATAACAGCAATCTTTGAAGAAGATGAATGGAAAATAATCGCATAACAACTAGGTCTTAATACATAATGAACGGTACGTTTTTTCGAGCCAAACGTGAGTTTTGAAATCATAAAACACGACCTTTCTCTATAAAATACATAAAAGGGATATTAAGGTAAAAATAGAATTGTATAAGTATAATCTTAATAGATTGGAGTGGTAACAACATGATAAATCGAAAATGCTCAAGATGTAAAGAAAGAACAGGTACGATGCACGGTGGTAAAAAAATTAAGGAATAATTTCTATGTGAAGACTGTTTACAAAAAGGAATTGAGAACGGAGAAATCGAATTATCACAAGTGGAGCAAGAACAAACTTCGTATCTTTCTATAAAAATATTAAAAATAATGAGTGTGATTTATTTAATAGGATCTATTTTAATGGCTTTTTCAACTGGTCCATTTATACATAACCTGGGGTTTGATGAAATGTCCATTTCAGGATCAGAATTAGGTTTAATAAGTATTGTTATGCTAGGTTCTATATTTCAGTCAGTTCTTGTATTTTGCGGGATATGGGTATTCATCCTATTAGTAGAAACAGTCATTAAAATTTATGAAAAAATGAAGTGAGTGAGAGGGAGAAACATATGCGAGTAAGAA
This sequence comes from Bacillus thuringiensis, assembly GCF_001595725.1. Classification (GTDB taxonomy): domain Bacteria; phylum Bacillota; class Bacilli; order Bacillales; family Bacillaceae_G; genus Bacillus_A; species Bacillus_A thuringiensis_K. The sequence goes on along the minus strand of NZ_CP014282.1, from coordinate 2,919,081 downwards.
ACATCCAAGGGGAAGATTATGTAAAGATTCATTCTGTTTTAAATGATTGGTGGGGCGGGAGAGACATGGCTGCCATGTTGCCAAAATTGTTTTTCGTTCACTTTCAAGAAACGAGTTTTATCATTGAAGAAGAAGGAGAAACGTTAGGTTTCTTATGTGGATTTTTTTCACAAACATATAAAGATGAAGCATACGTTCATTTTATCGGTGTAAATCCGAAGTATAGAAGAAGAGGAATCGCATCGACATTGTATTCTTATTTCTTTGATGTCGCTCGTGCAAATAATCGTAAAGTTGTAAAAGCAATTACGTCACCAACTAATAAAAAGTCGATACAGTTTCATCAAGAAATCGGTTTTCGAATTGAGGCTGGGGATGATGAGGTAGAGGGTGTATCGGTACATACAAATTATGATGGGAATGGCGGGAGTAGAGTTTTATTTTTGAAACATGTGTAAAAGTAGGCTAGCGCAAAGTTAGCCTTTTTGTTGTGAGGAGCTAGAAATATGGAGAGTAAACAAAGTAGAAATGAGTATTTAAGACGCATACATAAGGTTCAAGATTATATAGAATCAAACATAAATGATGCACTTTCAATTGAAGAGTTAGCAGATGTAGCAGGATTTTCAAAGTTTCATTTTCATCGGATTTTTAAAGGAATCGTAGACGAGTCGTTATCTCGGTATGTGAATCGCTTGAAGTTAGAAAGGGCAACAAACCTTCTTACATATCGCCCGGATATGACGATTACGGATATCGCTTACCATTTTGGTTTCACCGATTCAGCAGTTTTCTCTCGTACATTTAAAAAGTGTTACGGTGTAAGTCCGTCTCAATATCGAAATGACAATAGCAAGAATTGCAAAGACGTAAGAAGAACTTCTCAATACAATGAATGTAAGAAGGTTCGAGGGAATGTTGAAATTGTAACAGTAGATGATATAAACGTCGCATACATAAGGCATATCGGTACATATGAAGAGTTAACTATAGCTTTTTCAAAAATGATAGAGAAATTATTTCATTACGCAGTTGAACAAAATTATCATGTATTTGAGGATACGAAAGTATTAACCATTTACCACGATCATCATGAATTTACTGAGGACAATCATTTAAGAACTAGTTTATGCATAACAATTCCGAATGAGTCCGCAGTAGAAACGAACGACAATGGAATAATGGTAATACCTTCTGGAAAGTATGCGGTAGGTCATTTTGAAATATTCCAAGATGAATATAAAGGAGCATGGGATTTCTTATACGGTGAGTGGCTTCCCAATAGCGGATATAAACCGAGAGATTCATATCCTTTTGAAATGTATAAAAATGACCCAAGGCAGCACCCGGAAAATAAACATATAGTTGATATATATGTACCTATCGAACCTTTTTAATGATAGATTGAGGGGGAAAGAAGGATGAAAACCGTTGAAAAGTTAGATTCCATTATAAAAGAAGACTATAAAAATATAAACGGTATGTTAGTAATGCAGAAAGGTAATGTTATTTTTGAAAAATATTATAACGGTCACGGTACAGATGATGGATTTCACATAGCGTCAGTTGCAAAAACGATAATCTCTGCGTTAATTGGGATATGTATAGATAAGGGCTATATAAAAAGTGTTGATCAAAAAGTAATAGAATTTTTCCCGAAATACAACGTTCATTCATCTGAAATAACAGTAGGGCATCTTCTTACGATGACAGTTCCACACCCTTTCGTAGACTGGCAGGAACCGTTAGAAGAACTATGTACACAACAAGATTGGGTACAGTATACGTTAAATAGGATAGGAAAAGGCGGAGAAATCGGATCTTTTAAATACTCATCTGCAGGAGCTCATTTACTATCAGCAATCATAACGAGCGCAACAGGAAAAAGTGCCCGTGAATTTGCGAATAAATACTTATTTCAGCCACTCGGCATGAGAGAAATTCCAAACTACAATATGAAAGCATTTGGATTTGATGACTTATTCGGAAAAGATGTAAAGGGATGGGTTCATGATCCAAATGGTATTTCGACGGGCGGCTGGGGACTAACGTTAACAGTTAAAGATATGGCTAAGTTTGGACAGCTGTATTTGAATGAAGGTATTCATAATGGAAAACAAATACTATCAAAATTATGGATAAAAGAATCGACAACAATGAACCCAAATCAATATGGTTACTTATGGTGGTTACGAGAAGAGGATAGAATTTTTTCATACTGTGCAATGGGCGATGGTGGGAATATGATTTGCTGCGTACCAGAGAAGGAACTGGTGGTGGCGATTGCTTCTGAAGTTGTGCCAGAAGCAAAGGATAGATGGAGATTAATTAAAGAGTATATACTTTTAAAAGAGTAATGGTGAACTTGTAGAAAAATTTAAATGCTCCCCGTAACTTTCCTCAATAAAAAATCGTTAAACATTAGGAAGGGTTATTAATCACGAATGGGGGAGAACTATGAAAATATTAATTCTAGGCGGTACACGATTTTTAGGAAGAGCTTTTGTAGAAGAGGCATTAAAAAGAGGACATGAAGTTACATTTTTTAACCGCGGAACAAACAAAGAAATTTTTCCTGAAGTGGAGCAACTTATCGGTGACAGAAATGGTGATGTATCAAGTTTAGAAAATCGAAAATGGGATGTTGTCGTGGATACATGTGGGTTTTCTCCGCATCACATTCGGAATATTGGAGATGTCTTAAAAGATAATATAAAACATTATATATTCATCTCAAGCCTTTCCGTATATAAGGATTGGATCCCGCATGACATAAAAGAAGACTATATATTACAACCTGAACCAACGGAAGAGCAAATAAAGGCTGTAGAGAATGGTGAAATATCTCATTATGAGCATTATGGTGCACTAAAAGTATTATGTGAAAAAGAAGCAGAGAAATATTGGCCAGGGCGTGTTGTACACGTAAGAGCAGGACTTCTTTCAGGAATGTTTGATTATACAGATCGACTTCCATATTGGATCGGGCGTGTAGCAAAAGGAGGTAAAGTGTTAGTTCCAGGAAGAAAAGACCGTCCAGTGCAGATAGTTGATATAAAAGACGTCGCAAACTGGGGACTAAACATGGCAGAAAATAAAAATGTAGGTACATTCAATGTAACAGGTCCAAATTATGATTTGACGATGGAAGAGCTATTAAATACGTGTAAAAAGGTTATGAATAGTGATGCTGAATTCGTTTGGGTAGATGAATCGTTTATGAATGGACATAAAGTACAGCCTTGGACAGAGATGCCACTATGGCTTCCAGAAACTTTTTCATTAGAAGGTGAGACGAAGCCGTGGAAAGGTGGGTTTTCTATAAGTATCGAGAATGCTGTTAAAGAAGGACTTACTTTTAGAAAAATAGAAGAGACAGTTACAGACGTGTATGAGTGGATGAAGAGTACAGACGAATGGGAATTAAAAGCAGGTATTTCAGGGGAGAGGGAGAAGGAATTGTTAGAAAGATGGTATCAATAAATTTAGCGGAGTCCTTTGAATATACTTGATTGCACATAAGGAGGAGAAAAGGTGATGTGGAAAGACACCATTCACAGTATCTCATCAAACTTAAGCTTAAAAAATTCGGCTACGAAGGAGGAACTTACTGATATACAACAATGTTTATATGTGGAGTTACCGAATGATTTATATCAATTATTACAAGAAACAAACGGTATAGAAGGTGAGTACGGGGACTTTATATGGTCTGCTTCAAAAATTAAAACTGAAAATATGAATATGAGAAATATAGCTGATTTTAAGGATCTATATATGCCTTTTGGCTGTTTATTATTTTTTGCTGATGGCGGAAATGGTGATTTGTTTGGCTATTCCATTTTGAATGGAAAAGTGCAAAGAGATGATATATATGTATGGAATCATGAAAATGATAGTAGAACGTGGGTTGCTCCTTCTTTAAAGACTTTTATGGAGTGGTGGGAGAGTGGGAAGATAATAATTTAAATATAGTATCAAAAAAAGTGCCTTGTTACTAAAGAAACAAGGCGCTTTTTCACGAATAATTAATCTACTACTCAATCGGTTCTTCCCCATACATCTCCCATAGCTTAGGAAACATCTTTTTTAAACCTTCTTCATCGTCTTCATTCCAGTCAAATTCAAAATCTACATCGTCGAATTCTTCATTAGATAAGACATGGTAAAGTGTAAAGTAAGTATCATCTTCGTCACCAGTTTTTTCTGCATATACAGTGAAACCGAAATATAAAGAAAGTTCTTCAATCTCTGGGACGTCATACTCACTCAAGTTTTCTAATACAGGAATTAATCGTTCTGGATCTTCAATACAAGCTTCGTATGTCTCTTTTCCTTGATATAATAACCATCCGCGGAAGTAATCGAAAGTATCATCTGAACAGCCACCCATAATAATATAGGCTGCTGCCCATAAACGGGAGGTATAGGAGTCTTTCAAAAGACGATGCATATGCGTATCAAATGCTACAATTTCATGTACTGTACGTTTAGCAAGGTGAGAAGTAAGCCATTCTATTTGTTCTTCTTGGTCCTCACCTTTCGTTTTTGCATGATGAAGTAGTTCCCAAAATTCTTCTTCGGTTATCGTTTTTTCTTTTATGTAATCTTCCCCAGGCAACGGGTCTGTATATCCTTTTTTACGTTTGGAAGCAACTAGTTTATTAGCTTCTTTCATACATTCTTCTTCTGTTTCAAACTCTTTCGCTTTCACACTGCCAGCTGTGCCAATTTTTCCGTAAAACACAACATAGTCCTTTTCTTTCACAACGATTTTCCAAAACTTATTTGATTTCTCAGTTTGCTGGATTAATAACGTTTCCATCCGTACCCCCATAATGTTTTCTAGTGTGCAATGTGATTGTAACATATGTATATACACTTGTAATGATGAAAAATAAGAGTTTAGAAAATTCGAAAATGATTGAATGAAGTGAATAAATTTAGTAACCTTATTTGTACAGTAATTACATAATTGTTTTGTAATAATTCGATATTTATATGAGGGGGCATTACGGATGGATCTTACGTTTAAAGTAGAGGAAACATGTTTTAATTACCGCGTTGGAGCAATTTGTAAACAGGATAATAAAATACTTATTCTTCAAAACAAAGGGGAAGATTATTGGTATGTACCAGGCGGAAGAGTGAAAATGCTAGAAAATAGTGAAGATACGTTAAAACGAGAACTTGCAGAAGAATTAGGTGTTCCTATGAAAGGGAAAAGATTAATATGGTCAGTAGAAAATTTCTTTACACTTTCTGAGCGAAAGTTTCATGAAATTAGTTTTTATTATGAAGTAGAGCTACATGAGTTACCTGCAAATGGAGCGGATCAATATATTTTGGAAGAAGAAGGTAGAACGTATTTCTTTAAGTGGGTGCCGGTAGAAGAGTTACATGCATATAATTTACAGCCTGCATTTATAAAAGAGAAAGTAAAGGATATAGCAGTTCATACAGAACATATCGTTTTACAAAATTAAATGTATTCGGAGGGGAAAAGGGTGAAGGGGACTAAAAAAGAAATACATATAGATGATAAAGTAATTCGTTACACACATATCGAAAAAGGTTCTAGTAGGATTTGCTTTATGTTCTCCGGTTCAGGATACAATTACGATAAACCGTTATTTTATTATGCGACGATGCTTATGCTCGAAAATAAAATAGATGTAGTACATATTCATTATTCTTATGACGAACAAGTAATGAATAAAACAATGGAAGAAGTAACGAAAGTAATGATGGATGATATTAATCCTGTAATAAATGAAGTATTAAAAGATGAGCAATACAACGAGACTATGTTTTTAGGGAAGTCACTCGGAACAATTCCGATTGCAAATGATTTAATGAAGAGAGAAGAATTCGCGCAGTCAAAAATGATACTACTTACACCTTTACTGACGTTTGATACAATTTTTGATTCTATCTTACATAGTCGACACGAAGGTTTTTTAGTTATTGGGGATAAAGATCACCAATACAATGCAGATCAAATTGATCAGTTATATAAAACGAATTTACAGATTGAAGTTGTCAAAAATGCAAATCATTCTGTAAATGTTGGGGGATATGAAACGGAAAATTCAATTGAGGCTATAGCGAAAATAATAGGAGAACTTAAAGAAGTTGTTAGGACAAACTAACCTATTAATACATGCAAAAGAGGTGCGAATTGCACCTCTTTTACTTTAATAAGCCTTCAAAACATGAAGTAAATAATCCTTACGGTTCAGCGGATTATAATCAACACGTTTTCGAGTAGGGAAGGGAGCCATAAGCTTTGTGAAACCAGCTGGCTTCGTTGTAAATATGCCGTCTCCTTCTGTAAATGAATGTAGCATTCGTTTAAAATTCTCTGTTTTTGCAACAGGTAATGATCCTGTTAACTGGTAAGAGTTATTATTCAATATAGGCTCTCTAAAAGTTGCTGGAACGGCAGCGAGCTTATACATCGCGGTACTAATTGCGTGCTCCGGTACAGTTAATTCAAACTCGTTTATTGGTTCATATACATGTGTTTCAGCTTGCTTTAAAGCATCCATTAATACGATCGGTGTTAAATTTCTAAAGTCACTCGCTGTTGTAACAGGACTAGCATAACCAGTATGTGTTAACGTGACGATAATATCTGTAACTTCCCATCCATATAATCCTTGTTTTAACGTTTGAAATACCGTATCTTCAATCGCTTTATGGAATGCTAAAGGTAGTGAGCCGAGCTCAACACCTAATTTATATGTTATGCCGCAATTAAGTTCACCACGTTCAACTTTGAATCCGACTGTTGCGTAAAATGGATTGGCTTTTTCACCCATGACTTCAACGGAATGCCCAATGCCAATTGGCTTTTCAATACATACAACTCGCGTATTTGAAAAAGTAACCTGCAAATTATATTTTTCAAAAAGAGTCGTTTCAATTACTTCTTTCTGTACTTCACCGAAAAGGCGAATATATAGTTCATTATGAACATCATCTTTCCACACTTTAATAAGTGGATCTTCTTCACATAGCTCCATAAGTGCAGCGTATAAATCATGAATTCTTTCTTTTGATACTGCATCAATGGAAGCTTCCATTTGTGGTTCGGCAAAGTGAATATCTTTTATATAATCCGTACGTTCACCAATAATATCACCAATTTTAATATCATTCAGTCCCCACACTTTGCAAAATTCACTACTAGGAACGGTAGTAGTTTGAACGGCATCTCCATTATGAAATAGGCATAGTTTTTTAATCTTTTCTTTATGGGATAGAGATTTACAGCGCTGTATATCAACATATTTTCTAACGTGTAAACTACCAGAAAAAACTCTCACGTAAGTAATTTTTTCACCGGAAGATTCACGTTCAATTTTAAAAACAACGCCAGATAATGTTTCATTTTGTACCGATGTATGAGCTGGAATGAGAGCCGGAAGTTTTTCAAGAAGTTCTGTTACGCCCATACCAGTCATTGCTGAACCGAAAAAGATTGGATACACATTCGCTTGCTGTATTTGCTGTTCTAGTTTTTCTCTTAATAGTGCGTCCGGTATTATTTCGTTAATTACATATGATTCAAGTAACGATTCATTAAATGGTGCTAACAGTTCCATACAATCGTCATATGATTTGTATTCAATGATCCGGGCTTCTTTCGTTCCTTCGTTTAGAACAGAGTAGAAGGGGAATGCTTCATTTGAAAGAACCTCTTTTATTTGTTTCATAACTTTTTCAGTGTTTGCGCCACTACGATCAATTTTATTAACGAATAAAATAGTCGGTATGTTTAGTTTCTGTAATGTTCGCATTAAAACTTTTGTTTGTGCTTGTACACCTTCAACGGCAGAGATAACTAAAATCGCACCGTCTAGAACGCGGAATGATCGCTCCACTTCAGCGATAAAATCAGCGTGTCCAGGTGTATCAATGACATTTACTTTTACATCATCAATAAAGAAAGAAACGACAGATGCTTTAATCGTAATTCCGCGTTGTCTTTCTAATTCCATTGAGTCAGTTTGTGTATTACCACTATCAACTCGGCCAATTTCTTTAATCACATTCGTTTCATAAAGAATACGCTCAGTCAAACTCGTCTTGCCAGCGTCTACGTGCGCAACAATCCCTATATTTATTGTTGTCATTTGTGAATATCCTCATTTCATTTTCCATTTTCAATTCCTCATTTCTATTTGTGTATTGCCGCATTATCAATCACTCTCCAGTTCTTTAAATTAGTATTATTATAGTGCAATTAACATTATTTGTAACGCTACAAAGCGCCTTAATTTGGAAAAAATAAAATAAAAACAAAATGCTTGCATTCTAAATCGATATAGATTATATTAATTGATATATCAACTATTGATACATCAAATGTTTTTATTTTGATTGTAAAGGAGGGTTAATTTGACAAGTTCATGCTCAAAAGAAGCGATTATTTTATATAAATTACACTTTCTAAATAAAGAAGTAAGTTCGAAATTTGAAGGGTGTACGGGTATGAGCCAGTCTCGATTAGAGCTTATACTTCAATTATTTGAAGTAGGTGAAATTAGTCAAAAAGCACTTCAGCAAGAAGTGAATATTGATAATGCTGCGATAACAAGGCATTTAAAGCAGCTTGAGGCCAATGAAATGATTGTAAGACGTAAAAATCCAGAAGATAACAGAATTACGTTAGTTTCTCTTACTGAAGAGGGACGAAATAAAATTCAAGCGTTTCAAGAGGAAAAAGAACGTTTTGCAGCATCTGCATTTAAAGGATTAAGTGAGGAAGAACGCGATAATCTTTTAAATATGTTAAATCACATTCAAGAAAATATAAAAGAATTATAAAAAAGGGAGAATACAACTATGACTAACTCAGTAAAAACAAATGATTTTAACGAAATTTTAACAGGACGTCGTTCAATTCGTAAGTACGACCCTTCAGTGAAAATTAGCAAAGAAGAAATGACAGAAATTCTTACAGAAGCAACACTTGCACCATCTTCAGTAAACATGCAACCATGGAGATTCGTAGTGATTGAAAGTGATGAAGCGAAAGCAACACTTGCGCCACTTGCGAAATTCAATCAATCTCAAGTAGAAACATCTTCAGCAATGATTGCTTTATTTGGTGATTTAAACAACTTTGATAACGCAGAAGAAATTTACGGTACAGCAGTAGAGCGTGGTTTAATGCCAGCAGAAGTAAAAGAAGACCAAATGAAAAAACTTTCAGCTTACTTCTCAATGGTTACACCAGAAGTAATGAAAGATACGGTATTAATTGACGGTGGTCTTGTAGCAATGCAATTTATGCTAGCAGCTCGTGCGCACGGTTATGATACTTGTCCAATTGGTGGATTTGAAAAAGACCAAATTGCAGAAGCATTTGGACTAGATAAAGAACGCTACGTACCAGTTATGTTAATTTCAATCGGGAAAGCTGCAGACAGTGGTTACCAATCAGTACGTCTTCCAATTGAAAAAGTTGCAGAATGGAAATAATTTTATAAAAGAACTTCAATAAGTGAAAGATGAGAGGGGAAGCACCATGATTATTATTCACGCAATATTTCAAGTAGATCCAGCGAAACAACAAGCATTTTTAGAAGAAATTCAGCCACTCATTCATGGTTCAAGAGAAGAAAGTGGAAATGTATCTTATGACTTATATAAAGATACAGAAAAAGAAAGTGTTTATACGATGGTAGAAGTATGGAAAGATGAAGCAGCAGTTGCGAGCCATAATACGAGTGAACACTTCACATCTTTCGTTAGTAAAGCAGCACAATTTTTAACTGCTCCGCTTAATATAAAAGCTTATAATGGAGAATTAGTAAAATAATAAGGTAGAAAAAGATGACTTTAGCATATGGCTGAAGTCATCTTTTTTGTATAAGTAGAATCCATCTTGGACTCAGTTATGTTGATAGATAAGCGTTGCTCGTATCCTCAGTAACTGTGGTGAATTGTATGTTAAATTCGAACATTCGGTTTATTGGGATATTTTTCCGTGTTATAATTTTCTTGTAAATAAAAGGTAGAGGGGAGTAAGTAATGGGAGAATTTCAAAGTAATTTGCATACGGCAACACAATTTGCAACGAAAATGAGAACTGCTTCAGATAGAATGCAAAGTGCTACTAGTCGCTCTATAAATAAGGCAACGCGTACTACACTATCTGTGAACTTCCAAGCACAAGAAGCAAATCAACAAAATTTACAGATCACGAAACAATTTTGTACTGCTTTTCAACAAACAATTGATAATATCCATTCCGTAGCAAATGAATTTGAGAAAATGGATACAGGACTTCAAAAGACTTTTCAATAATGTAACAACCTACGTAAAGGGGAAAAGGTAGGGAGAAAAGATGAGTCAAGGAATTGAAACGAGAATCAATCAATGTAATCAAAAATTACGAATTATATTTGAAGAACAAAATGAAAACCGAATCGCGCTGCAAAATCAAGAACGAGCTGAGGCTAGTTTTCATGAATGGAAAAATAGAAGTAATCGTTTATTTAACCGAATACTAGAAACTTGGTATGGTGACAAAGAAGCATTTCACTTTTTTACGAATATGCGGCAAGAGATCGGGCAGTATGAAAGAAAACTTACATTCGAATTAGAAAACGAAAAAGAGACGTTGCTTAAAGAAAAACGGCATCTCAGTGAGAAAGAAAACAACCTTTCCTATGAACAGCAGCAACTACAAAGGGAGGCCAATACATGAGTTTAAACATGTATTTGGGAGAAGTACAAAGTCAAACTCAAAGTATGAACGCTATATGTAATGCTACGATTCAAAGTATGGAACAAGCCATTCAATCTATTGATGCCTTTGCGATAGACACAGTATTACAAGGACAAACATACAGTAGTGCAAAAGCCTACCTTGTCCAAACATTTCGGCCATTAGCGCAAGGAATCATATGCTTATGTGAAGAATTAATTCGCCAAAATGAAGCATTTCCAAATGAGTTCCAAGCGAAAGTTGCTTCGACAGATGTGATTGAACAAGAAATAAGAGAACAAATAAGGGGAATTAATCAATCGATTACAAGTATAGAAGCAATAGAAGTACTTACACCAATGCCCGGAGTAGGTGCAATTGTAACGGTATTAGGTGCAATGAGAAAAAAACTGGAAGAAAAACTAGAGCATTTATATGAATTCAATCATTCATCCAGCAACAACTACAGCACCGCTCTCCAATTAGCAGCTAGCATCACAGCCGGACTCGCTGAAGTGCAAAGTGGGAAAGGATTTAGTCCTGTGAGTGGTACGTTTAGTACACAAGGGTTGAATATGGATTGGGTGAGTTCGATTCAGGGGATTATAGAAGAAACAGCTCGAAAAAATGATCAGTCAATTAAAGATATAGAAACAAATAACATAATTGAGAAGAAATCTCCGGTTAGAAATGCTTGGGACGATGCGGCAGACGGTATAGTTAGCACGTTTGAAACAGCGAAAAAGATGTGGGAAGCTATTCAAAGAGGATCGGGGAAAGCTGTTGGTGATGAAATCGAGTCCGCAATAGCTTTAAGTAATATGGACATAGGAACTTTTATTAATGTAGCCTATGCACTTTTCCATTTGGATGAAACTGCAAAAAATATGTGGCATGCATTTTCAAATAAAATAAAACGAGATATGATAGAGGGAGATGCAGAGAGTCGTACAGAATTGACTACCTATGGATTAACACAAATAGCTACCACAATATTAGGCGATAGGGGACTAAATAAAGTAGGCCATATCACAAAAGGAGCAAAAGCATCAAGTGGATTAAGTACATTTGCTAATGCAGTAAAACTAGCAAAAGAATTGAAGCCTACGCTTGAAATGTTACAATCATTTAAGAAAGAGGCTTCCTATGCATTCTCTAGTGTTGGTGGAACTGTTGTAACCAAAATACCTCAAGGTGAATTGATAGAAGCTTATTATAAGTTTGCGAAGTCTAAAGATGGTGGTAAGGGTAAACCTAGCAGTAACAAAAATACAAATGTAGACAATTTTGATGCAAAAACAGCTACAAATAAGCAAAAAGGTAATTATGGTGAAATAAAATCTAGTGACAATTTATTGAATAATCAAAGTTTAAAAGAAGCTGGATTTGATTTAAAGCCAGTCGGAAAAAGTACACCATCAGGCATAAATGATAAAATAGTAAAAGGGATTGATGGATTATACGAAAATGCAAATGCAGAATCAAAGATCAAATATGTTATTGATGAAGCTAAGTTTGGTAGTTCACAATTGGGGAAAACTAAAGATGGACGACAAATGTCAGATGGTTGGTTGAATGGTGCGAAGACCCGAAAAAGTAGAATATTGAAGGCCGTTGATGGAGATGCAAAATTAGCATCAAAGATTACGAAAGCATTACAAGATCAGGAAGTTGAGAGAGTGTTATCAAAGGTTGATAGTAGTGGAAATGTGAAAACATTTAGAATAGATGCAAAGGGAGACATAATTGGAGAATGGCCATAATTTAAGGCACTAGGAGGAATTGAATAGTATGAGAGATCCTTTATGTATAGAAGAAAAATGTAGAGAAGGAATAGAATATAATAAAGAGTTTATTGAGGAAAATAGAGAGGAGATTAAAAGTTTTGAAGAAGATGAAAGGAATGGTATTCAAAGAAAGGCTAAAGATAATAAAAGTCTTATAGAAGGAAGGTATCTATTAAATTTTAATTATGAGTTAGAGGATATTATTGCAAAATATTCCCTAGGAGAAGCTATCCATACAATAGAAGGAGATTTTGACAACGCTCTTATTGATTTGAGGCATATAGGGGAAAATGAAGTTGGATATTTAAATCTAATTTGGATGATATCTCTAGGGATTTTATTAGAGACGGAGAAAAAGAATCTTGTAAGTTTAGCTAAGCTAGTTGAGAAAGAAAATATGAACGATGCAGCAATCGATTTCCTCTTATGCGCTAGTGATATCGGATACACAAAAATGACGAACAGATATTATAAAGAAAATCCATATGCAAAAACGAGAGAGATTATAGAACTTGCACAAACAGATAAAAAAGAAGCATCTAAAAGATTACAAACGTACATGGAGAAAGAATGGTTTAAAGGCCATTATGATTATGAATGGAAAAATGCGCATAAAGAACCTGGATATGTAGGGTATTGGAGCTTTGAGACAGCTGCAATAGTAAAGATACTCGAACTTGATGATACAAGTTTAAAAGATAATAATCATTATCCATATGATTTGGGACATTATAAAAATGAAATGAAATTTAAGCATATAGACCTAAGTGAATATCACTATGAAGATGAGACAGAAGAAATCGAGGATATAGTAGAAGGAATTGAACATAATCCTGCATTGGAAAACATTATTCCGCCAAAATGGCATTCATTGGTCAATGAATTGATCCATGACTATGATAATATGGACGATAGTAGTTTTTATGAAAAATACAAAAAAACGATAGGAATAGGTCAAGTGTGGTTCTTACCACAAGAGTATGAAGAAGAAAATGAGCAAAAAAATCTATTAGGAAGTTTAATTGTGTTTGCCCTGACGGTAAGAGATTATATATTACAATTGGATTATAAAGAGGATTTCGAAGACTACATTGATAATCTTAAAAATTTCTGGAATGGATCAGAAACAAAGTTAGTTCAATTTATTTTAGAGAATGATCAAGACTATTATGCATGGGTACCGAAAGAAGTAAATATCCCAAATATGTATGAAGTGAAGATAGAGAGTGTTGATGTAGAGGAAGTTCTATAATGAACAAATCGAAATATACGCATCATGAGTAACGTTAAAAAACTAATTTATACGTAATTTAATGAATGAAGAATTTAAAAATAGTGGTAGTTTGGAGAATCCAACTACCACTATTTTTGTATTTACGAATGGTTCTGTAAAGTAAGTAGCATGTTTAATGAATTCAATCAATCATCCAGCAACAACTACAGCACCGCCCTCCAATTAGCCGCTAGCATCACAGTCGGACTCGCTGAAGTGCAAAGCGGGAAAGGATTTAGTCCTGTGAGTGGGACGTTTCATAGTGAAAAGTTAAATATGGAATGGGCAAAGCAAATTCAAATAATTATAGAAGAGAAAATACGGAAATCTGATAATGGTATTGGAAAAAGTGTAGACTTAGAGCACAATGTGTATAACGACATTGAAGGAATAAGCAGCGAAAATCAATCTATCAATAATAGATTTACAAAAGAAGAGATACAAGCGACACAAAAATACCTTGAAGGAATTAAAAATGGTACAATAAAAGGGAATATAGGTGAGGATTTCCAAGTTGAAACCGATGATTATGAAATGGAGCATAACATTTTTGGCCAGCCAGTCGGTGGTAGAAGGCCAGTACTCAATCCTTTTTTAATCGGTGTGGCGAAGTTTGGATTCGATTTTCTCTTTGGTGATCTTTTCACACTCTTTGACCCAGAAGCTACCTATGGTGAAAAACTCCTAGCAGTTGGGATGATGACTCCATATGGGAAAGGTGTAAAAATAGTTGATAAACTTCATGATTTAAAAAAGGTTGGAGATGTGAAGAAAGCAACGTCTGGGAGTGCGGGGGTTGCTAAGGGTACGGGTAAAGCTAATAACTTTAAATTTGGAGATAATGCTAAAAATCATTTAAAAAATGTTGAGAATATAAGCACTAAGAAAGGGGTTAGTGGTGGACATAACATGGATGAATTTTACAATGCTTTAAAAAATCAGGGTGTTGATGTAGAAGAATTAATTATATCTAAAAAATCACATTCTTCAATTGAAGGGATTTATGAGATAGAATACAAAATACCTAGAAAAGATATGGCTGGAAATATTGCAGAACCCGTTTCGTATAAAAATATTAAGGAGCCTAAAACAATATACGATCCAGCAATGATTAGTGATGATAAGATATATCAGTGGGGAAAAGAAGCGATGCAAAAGGGAACAATAAATGGTAGGCTTGTTGAAGGTACTGCTTCAAATGGATTGAAGTTCAGAGGTTATTTAAATGATGCTGGGGAGATAACTAACTTTTTCCCAATTCTAGACTGATATTATCAAGATACAATATTTATAGGAGGATAAAATGAATAGTAATTTTGAATTTATTGAAGATAAAGAGAAAAATGATGAATTGATGTCAATATATTTTAACTTTATAAACGGTAAGTACTTGGAAAGAGCTTTGAGTTTTTTTGTAAAAAAAGAGGGGTTTGGACAAGAAATAGTATTTGTTCATTTTCAGTCTGATTTAGATGAATTTGATATGTCACAGCTACCTACACCTTTAGATGATAAGCATGTGTTAGTTGAATTAGATTCTCCAGCTGTGGAGTCTGAACAACAAGTGTATTTGGACTTTGAAACTTTTTATAATTATTTGGAAGAACATGTGAAAAAAGAAGTGGAAAAAAATCCAGAAAGAAATAGAGTAATGGATTTATTAGTACAAGTTAAGCGTAGCTTAAATTTGTAATATCTTATAGCCGTTTTACTAGATTCGAAGGGCAGAAAAAGAACGCGTTTTTATTAGGATTTTATTATATTTCAATAAGGAAGATTGTCTGATATTGAATAAGTAAAGAGGAAGTTATAGATGAAGAACACTCAGCAAAAGAGACCTCATATTTGAGGTCTCTTTTGCTGAGTGTATTGAAAAAATACCTAATTAAAAATTAGCGTGAGATAACAACTATAAGGGTACGGGTGAATTCAGTAATGGAGCTAGTCTGGCCAATAAGGTTGTAGCATTAAACATTCAAATGTAGGTGACTTTACAACACATCCTAAAACAGGAGATATTTCAAAAATGAAGGGTGGAGGACATGGACAAAGTAATATTGAATTTTTGGAAAAAAATAATGTAGATTATAATATAAATAAAGTATACGAAAACGGTGTTAGGGTAGGTAATGTACCTGGACACAAGGTGAAAGCAAAAAGAACAGGTTCCAATCAATCATGGTTTCCAGAAAGCTGGACAGAGTCTGATATTACAGCAGCAGGTGCTGAGATTGCTGAATTGCCCGGATTTGCGAATACAGAAAATGGTGTGGCTATTTTTGGAGAGTATAATGGGGTTAGGGTTGGAGTTATAAAAACAAATGGAGAGATAGGGACTATTTTTCCAGATGCGACTAAACAACCGTAGATAGAGTTTGGAGGATTAATATGGATATAGCAAATAAAATGGAAGTTATATTAAATGAAAGAAAAAAATTAAATTTGAATGATGACTATGGGATACAAAAAAGTTGGAATGAAATAATAGAAGTTCTCTCAGAAAATGAGGAAAATACTATAAGATATTTAGAGAACTGTAGTAAAGAAGAGTTATATTGGATAAGTGAAGTTTTGGAAGATATAGTAGAAATTATACAAAGTAAAGAACTAATTAATTGCTTAAGAAAATTAGATGGAAAATTTCCAGAATTAGAAATGACAAATGATATTGATATTGCAGAAAGTTATATAGAAAATCCTTAAATTAAAGGAATAGTTGGTGTGCTTAAGCATAGAACCATGGGATATAATGATACTTTCTTGAAATTCATAGATCATGATGGTTGTACCATCGTGGAGTACTGTGTGCAATGAGAGAATAGAAAAAGAATTACGAGCTTAGGCGAGATGACATTTTACTGTACGACGAATATTAAAGACTTGGAATGGGCAAAAATTTACAAATTTATGCTACTTAAAAACATATGAACTTAAAGCACTTGGTTGTCTATTTGAGACAATAAGTGCTTTTTTAATTGAAAGGTAAGCTATAAATTTATCGAAATTATTTTTATGAATTAAAGCTAACAGAATATGCACATAGGCTTCAATTGCAGGTATATAGTTTGTTTTTCAATGTCAAAAAACATTAAAAAAAACAGGGCAATATTATTAAATAGTCGGGTCCATTGTAGAAATGTTTGAAGGTATCTCGCTCATAGGCGGATCTAATTTCTTAACTATCGTGGCAGAAGTAGGAACTGGCGGGTTAGCGTCACCAATTGTTATCCCATTAGATATAGCAGCAACAGCTGCTGGGGCTAGTCTTTTTGCACATGGTGGATTTGTATGGGATAAATCGATTCAAAATACTAAGGGTACTATTCAAAAAATTCAGTCTTCTGGTGGGGGGTAAGGGTGCGAGTAATCGAATACCTTCTTATGGAAAAGATTCTGTACCTAAAGGTCCATACCGTGAAGTAAATGGTTATCCAATAAAAGTGAAAGCAGGAGCTCAAGAAAAGCATATTCCTGATACACCGAACTATAAACAAGAATTAGCAAATGGAAAAAATAAGAGCATTTTCTATGGTGATAATAAAATAGCGCAAGAATTGCTTGATAAGTTTGCCGGAAAAGGAACCACTGTTACCAAAAATAAAGAAAGAGTGGACTTTGGTAAACCAATAGGTGAATACTATGACACTGTGACCGGACAATATATAGAGACTAATAGAGGAATGATACATTATGGAAAAGATGGTGCCCATATAGTACCAGCAAAACCATCAGAATAAAATTAAGAAAGAGGATGTCTATGGAAGCAGATTCTTTATTTAAAACATTAACAGAGCATGAAGGTGTAGAAATCATATTAGAGTGGAACAGTGGGTTGAGAATTATAGGCAAAACAGACACATTTTATGAGACAGACAATGGATTAGATGATGATGACTCCGCATACGCAGAATATTATGCAACAGCATTTCAAGTAAATCATATTTTATCTCAACCTTCTACTAACGAAGGTATTGTATATAATTGGTTGATACAAGAAAAAAGTTCATTGGTTGAAATTTCTCTCTATGATGATCCGCCAAGTGCAGTGTTTTTAACTGACGGAAAAAGAGTATGGGAAAGTGGAATATGTAAATAATAGGTGGTATATAAACTGAGACCTTGATTGGCATATATGCTTTTCAAGGTTTTTCTATGTTTTTAACACCTGTAAAGGGTGTTCATCAGTGGCACGAAATTGGTTGCAAGAATAAGAGGCAGATGAGAGTATGAGTGTACTTAGGATATCTAATAGAAATCAATGTCGATTCTTTAAAGAAACAATGAGACGAACTCAAGAGATTATAGAAGTACAAGCTGGCAAACCAAGATGAAACAATTTACTTTGCAAGAACAACAATTGAACTTACAAGAGCAGGAAGACAATATTGCTGCAGCTAGAGAGGTTGGGATAGCGAAAAATGTGTTGCAACAAGAAGGGCTTTATTTACAAAGATCTAGTGGTTGTGATAAAGGTGATTCGGGTTGGTATATAGGTCCTATTAATGAAGAAGTATCAGGAGAATTAGAGACCATATACGCCTACGAATTATTAAAAATGAAACCTGCAATTATTCAAGTACTAGCTTTACCGTATAATTATTTAGTAGTTTTTGAAAAAGACGAAATTAAATCGATTTTAAATGAAAGTGATATTGATATTTGGAGTGAAATAGAAAGATAGTGAATGTATATAAGGTGTTAAATACCCAATATGAAAATTACGTGAGTTAAGCACCTTATTGTCAATATACGACAATAGGTGCTTTTTTGCGTGCAATGAAGAAAAAATAAAAGATTCATTTTCACTCTATTTCATCTTCGAATTACATGTTATAATTTGGAAAAATATATTCTTAATTTTTAGATAATTTAAAGGTGGTAGATACTATATGAGTACATTAAAGAAGATTACTAATAATATTTCGAAAGTTATTATAGGAAAAGATGAATCGATTGAACTGGCAGCTATAGCTCTTATAGCAAGGGGGCATATTTTATTAGAAGATGTACCTGGGACAGGAAAAACAACGTTAGCGAAAAGCTTGGCTAAAAGTGTGGACGCTAAATTTCAAAGAATACAATTTACAGCGGATACTTTGCCTGGAGATGTTATTGGTCTTGAATATTTTGATGTGAAGGAATCGGATTTTAAAACGAGGTTAGGTCCTATTTTTGCAAATATCGTATTAGTGGATGAAATTAATCGAGCTGTACCGAGAACACAATCTTCGTTACTTGAGGTTATGGAAGAGCGTACTGTTACAATTGCGAAACAGACACATTCATTACCAGAACCTTTTTTAGTTATAGCAACGCAAAATCCACTCGAATCAGCCGGCACATTTCCGTTACCAGATGCTCAGTTAGACCGGTTTTTACTCACAATACGCCAAGGTTATCCTACGAGAGAAGCTGAAAAGGAAATAATGAATCGGTTTCAAATGAATGATCCATTAGAAACGTTACATTCTATTATTTCAAGTGAAGAAATTATTACGATGCAAAAGCGTGCAAGAGAAGTGTTAGTAGGGAATGATGTGCAAGATTATCTCCTTGAAATTATTGAAGCAACTCGTAACCATGAGTTAATTGAAATTGGTGTAAGCCCTCGGGGAACGTTGGCATTTATGAGAGCAATTCAAGCACGGGCAATATTAAATGAAAGAGATTACTGTACGCCAGATGATATTAAGACGCTCGCTGCATCCGTTTGTGCTCATCGTTTAACGTTAACGATTGAGGGAGAGATGAAAACGACGAAAGAACAAATTATGAAAGAAATTCTTCATACGATTAGTGTGCCAGTAGAGAATGTACAATGAATCAACAGCTTGTGTATACACCTTTAGCGGAGCCTTTCGTAATGGGGGTTATGTCAGTTGTAGCCGTTATTTTAAGTGTATTTTCAAGTAATCTACTGTTTTTATCTCTCGTATTTTTATATGTAATTTTAATAGGTGCTATGCATGTATATATACGTAAAGTATCTCGTGTTGAATGGGAATACAGTCAAGGGAATTCGAACGTTTTTATAGGTGAAACGAATATGTGCAAAATGAAAATTTCAAACAAGTCGATATTTCCTATTCTTAATATCGTATTTCGATTTAAATGTGAAAATAAGCTAACTTGGAATCATGATGAAATAAACAAAAATCATAGTACAGGTTCAAATTATTATATGAATTTTAATTTAAAAGGAAGGGAGTCAGTTTCATTTGATTTGCAAGCTGTAGCGTTAAAAAGAGGCATCGCGAAATGGGAAGAAGTTGAAATTGTTATTACTGATCTCTTTGGATTTATAACGAACCATATAACATATAAACAAGTTGATACGCCCTCTTATTTAGTCTTACCAGCTGTTCCGAAAATACAAGTTCCTGAATTACAAGAATGGTCACGAGGATTTCGAAAAGCGATGTCTTCACCCTTATATGATGAAACGAAAGTAATGGGAGTAAAGTCTTATGAAAATGAAGATTTTCGTTCCATCCACTGGAGTGCAACAGCGAAAACAGGGACGATAACTGCGAAAAAGTATGAGCGAACACAATGTGATAAATACGCGATTTATCTCAACTTGCAAAATAAAAGTGGTGTTTCTTTGCGAAATGATATAGAGGAACTAATTGAATTAACAGCAGGTATATGCAAACAACTTCTTATGCAAAACTGTTCGTTTGAAGTATGGATCAATAGTGTGAAAGATAATGGTTTGCTACATATAAAAAATGGAGATAACCGGAAACATTTGCAAAATGTATTAAAGGTACTTGCCTCAATATCGGATCAAGATACACCTATAACTTCTTCTTATTTTTACACAGCTGGATTTCGGCGAAAGGAATTAGATGCGGTTCCTTTAATTCTTGGTACTTCCCCAAGGAAATACAGTAGAACGAATAAATGGGTCGTAATTAAAGAATAAGAAGGGGTTTATGTCATGGCTAATAAAGAGAGACATGTGAAAGTAAAGTTGTGGAGTGTTAGAGTATTAATACTACTTTTCTTTACGGTTAGTGCGATAACGTTATCACAAGGTGTTGTGCATGTACAAGACATAGTAAATGGGCTTTTTTCTAGTAAGACGGAGACAATATCGGAAAGAAATTATGATTTTACTAGTGTAGACGCACAGTTTGATGAACCTGAAAGAATTATAGATGAAGAAATAGGAGTTGTAGATACAAGAACAAAAATATATAGGGAAATTCCACTTTTTGTACGAAAAAATTCATGGACTGATGTGTTTTCTGTTCTTTCAAATGCATGGATTAGTGTCGTTTTTTATGTAATTATTGCATTAGTTATTCTATATGCTTTTTATAAATTAATGAGGAAAAAGGTAACAAAATTAGAAATAGAACAGGATAAACAATCGATAACAAAGGAAAATACGGATAGAACCGAAAAGAACAAGAAAGTGAAGCATCAGTTTGAACAGCCGTTACCTAAAGATACGATAAGGAAAACGTTAGTTGAATGGGAAAGAACATTACCATTTCACGAACAAAGAAGGTCTTATGAAACGATGCAACAATGGTTAACGAGAATTTGTAGAACGAGAGATATTATTTCGATATATGAGTCTGTTCGTTATGGTGAAAAGACGTATACGGATTTAGATGTAGAGAAGACTGTACGATGGATAGAGCGAGACGGTAAAGGGTGACATTAATATAAGTAAATAAAATTACCATATAATTAATTTTATTTACTTATATTTAATTATATGGTAATGTATACTTACTTTTTTATATCAATACTAATGGAAATGGGTTGTCTTAATAGAGTATTGCTCGTTACATTTTTTGTGGAGTTATCTTCACTACATCAATATAGAATGAAAAAGAGATAAAACAATTACTAGTAGCATGTAAATAAGAAATTATTATTTATTTTTAAATTTTTGTAAGGGTGTGAAAACAGAATGAAACCGGTATTGAAAAACATACTCCTTTCCTTTATTTTTTCTGCAGCAGGGATGTGTTGGTTTCTGTTTATGGTAGTTAGAGGAGGCGGAGATTGGTTATTGTCTTGGATAGGTGTATTAATGGCAGTTTTATCTTTATACACGATAATAGATTTATATTGTAAGTATACATACGATAAAAAAACGAGTAAATTGTTTATCAAAGCAACAATTACTACCTTTAGTTTTGCAGTATTGGGAATCACCTTTGGTATTGTACACGAGCTATTACAGCCATGGAGTCTCAGTTTAATGGTTTGGTATTGGTTGTTAGTGTTACTTTTGTTTGTAACGACCATAATATTGTTAGTTTTTGTATTATTTGTTAATCGTAAAAATTATAATATTCCTGGAAGATATAGAATACTTATACTGTTTAATCTATTTCTTACGTTAGTACCAGTACTGTGGCCACTACTTCTTACTATTATAGGAAATGGTATGAACGCTAGTGCAGGATGGTAAAAGTTAATAGAGTGCTTAAAAGAACGTGTTTATAAATGAAAACACGTTCTTTTTTTATTTCCATACATAATTTTTTCTCATCTGGTCGCCAAATTTTGAAAGTAAGTATTTCGTAAGGAATGGATAAGAAAAAAGAGAGATTTATCATATAGGATGAAAGTATAGCTTGAATCAATCCGATATTAATGGAGGAGAGAAAGCCTTATGAAAAAATGTAATTCAATTAAGTTAGCAAGTTTTGCAGTTTTATTAGCGGGTACTGCTCTATTCACACCTGGTTTTACTGTGACTGCAGAGTCAACTCAAAATATTTCTAGTTCGTCACAAATACATGATCAAAAGAATCGTAATGGCTGGAAACAAGTAATGCAGGAAACAGTACAGCTTGGTGCTGTAGGAATATTAGCTAAGGCGTCTAATAACGGAAAAACTAGTAGTTTTACTGCTGGCGTGGCGGACTTAAGTACAAAGAAACCGGTGAATTCGGATTATCGCTTTCGGATTGGTAGTGTGACGAAGTCGTTTACTGCCACGACTATTCTTCAATTAGTAGGAGAAAATCGCTTACAACTTGACGATCCAATTGAAAAGTGGCTACCGGGTCTCGTGCAAGGAAGTGGGTATGATGGTAATCAAATTACGATACGACAACTTTTGAATCATACGAGTGGTATCGCTGAATACTTAAAGTCAAAAGACGCGGACATAATGAATTCGAAAAAAACGTATACAGCAGAAGAAATAGTGAAAATAGGCCTTTCGCTGCCTCCAGATTTCTCACCGGGTAAAGACTGGTTGTATTCAAACACAGGATACGTAATACTAGGAATGCTTATTGAAAAAATAACTGGAAATAGTTATGCGGAAGAAATCGAAAAGCGAATTATTGAACCTTTGGACCTATCAAATACGTTTTTACCAGGAAATTCACCCGTCATCCCAGGAAAGAATCATGCTCGTGGATATGTGAAAATGGAAGGAACAGGCGAGTTGAAAGATATTACTTATTATAATCCGAGTTTAGCTAATGCAGCTGGAGATATGATTTCTAATGCGGATGATTTAAATAAGTTCTTTTCATCTTTACTCGGTGGTAAGTTACTGAAGGAACGCGAGCTAAAAGAAATGCTTACTACAGTTCCTATAGAAGGAAAAGGGGTTGGTGACGCATACGGTCTTGGAATCTATGAGACTAAACTTCCAAACGGTGTTTCAGTTTGGGGGCATGGAGGAGGAATTCCTGGATTTACAACTTTTGCTGGGGGAGTAATTGGAGGCAAACATACATTGGCTATCAGTGTTAACTCTATAGGTGGGATCGATATTGTTCCGCAGTTTAATAAAATGATGCAAATTGAATTTAAGAAATAGATGAAAAGAAAGCGAATAGCATTCTGTTGTAAAGGACAGTATTAGCATTCCTAGTATGACATCAAGTGTAATTCAACAATAAAAAGGATGTCAGTTACACGACATCCTTTTTTATTGTTGAGCAAAGAGGTGTGTTTTTGATTCTGAAAATTGTTATTTTTACAATCATTCCATATAATGAAGGGGATAGGGGTTATACAGGGGAGTTATGAATGGATAATACTTTAGTTTGTTAATTATTTTTATTTTAATAAATAATAGTAACTAGATGTGGAGTGAAATTCATTGGGAGAAAATCAGTTTAGATGGAGTAACAAGCAATTAAGAGAACATGTTGAAGTAATAGACGGCACAAGAAGTCCACACATTTTATTGAAAAATGCAACTTATTTAAATTCCTATATACGCGAGTGGATGCAAGCACATATTTGGATCTATGATGATCGCATTATTTATGTAGGAGAAAAACTACCAGTGCAACTACAAGGATGCGAAGTCATTGATTGTGAAGGAAAGTATGTCGTACCCGGTTACATAGAACCGCATGCACATCCGTATCAATTATATAATCCAGAAACGTTAGCGAATTATGCGATGCAATTTGGGACGACTACTTTTATTAATGATAATTTAACTTTATTTTTCACATTACAACGTGAAGAAGCATTTTGTTTATTAGATGAATTTGAAAAGATTCCAGCAAGTATGTATTGGTGGTGTCGTTTTGATGGACAGACTGAATTGCAAAACGGGGAATCTTTATTTAATCGTGAAGAAATAATAGAGTGGCTAAAGCATAAAGCAGTTCTTCAAGGCGGTGAGCTAACAGCGTGGCCAAAGTTATTACATGGCGATGATGAAATGTTACATTGGGTGCAGGAAACGAAACGATTACATGAAAAAGTAGAAGGACATTTTCCAGGAGCATCTGAAACGACTTTAGCAAAGTTAAAACTGTTAGGTACAGATTGTGATCATGAGGCGATGACAGGACAGGAAGCTTTTGCTCGTCTTATGCAAGGTTACACGGTTTCCCTAAGAAATTCTTCAATCCGTCCAGATTTAGAAGTGTTACTGAAAGAATTGCTGGAATTAGGAGTAAAGCAGTTTGATAGATTTATTCTTACGACAGACGGTTCACATCCTTCGTTCTATGAAAATGGAATGACAAATGTAATGATAGCTACCGCGATAAAACAAGGAGTGCCAATAATAGATGCTTATCATATGGCAAGCTATAATATCGCTCGTTATTACAATATGGAACATCTACATGGTTCAATTGCGACAGGTAGAATTGCTAATATTAATATTTTGGAAAGTAAAGAAAACCCGGTTCCAATAAGTGTAATTGCAAAGGGGAAATGGGTGAAGCGTGACGGTGTAAATACACATGAGGCATTACATATAGACTGGAGTAAACATAAAGTAACTCCATTATCACTAGATTGGTCAATAGAAAAAGAGGATATGATTTTCTCTAATAAAACGGGGATACACTTATTAAATAACGTTATTACAAAACCATACACTAGTGAAATCAATATAGACTGTGATGAATTGTCCACAGATCATGATGAATGTTTCCTTATGATGATTGCTCGTGATGGCGGTTGGCAAGTGAATACAGCTGTGAAAGGTTTTGCAAAAGAACTAGGTGGGCTTGCTAGCTCTTATTCTGGTACAGGTGACATCATTCTTATAGGAAAAAGAAAAGAAGATATGCTTACAGCTTTTCGTAGAGTAAAAGAGCTCGGTGGTGGAATGGTCATAGCAGAAAACAATGAAGTGTTACACGAAATAGCATTACCATTACTCGGGATTATGTCTAATTTAAAAATGAGAGAATTAATACAGGAAGAGAAACAGATGGTGAAATTACTACAAGAGCGTGGCTACGCGTATGATGATCCAGCATTTACAATTTTATTCTTTTCTGCGACGCACTTGCCTTTTGTACGAGTAACACCTATAGGATTATATGATGTGAAAAGTAGTAAAGTAGTTGCCTCGCCCGTGAATTTGATAAAGCAATATTAAAAGGAAAGATCCTATAAAAATTTTATTTTATAGGATCTTTCCTATTATTAGCATAAGAATATTGTAAGCCTCAAATGATATAGTATCTAAATCATTTGAGGTGATATGTAAATATGAAAAAAATATTTTACATTTTAAGCGTATTTATTCTGTGTGTATCGATACAACACGTTGTACATTCCCAATCAGATGCACCAGAGTTATCTTCGGATTGTCTCGAAGAAAGAAAAGTTAGAGATGAAAAGTATGTGAAGAATATAATACAGGACATTAAATCCACATTTAATTTAAATATTGATGAACATAGTTTTTGGGAAGTAAGTAAAAGAGATCTGGAGGCTGCTCATTTGATGTATGGTGGAAAGGAAAATGATTCTTATTATACTTCGCTAACTAAAATTTATGATAGTGGTGGATTTAGCGAACAGCCCAGCCTATTTGTGAGGGCGCAAGAAGCATTTTTACTTTATAAAGAAAAAGATAATATCAATGTAATGAAACGCCTAAAACTAGACGTTGAAAAAGGGGAATGGCTCGTTATAAAAACGAAAAAGAAGAAAGGGAAAAAAGTGAAATTCAAGCCGTTGCAATGTGAAAAAGATTATATGAAAAAGGAAAATGAGTATCATAATATAAAATGAAATAACGAAAATCTTACAGGAGAATCTATCTTTAATAATTTATAAACGAGACAATAAATTTTATTAGTAATTTTTCTATAAAAAACGTTATTTTAAACATTAAAATGACGTTTTTTATATGCTTAAATCTTTTGCAACGCACTCTCAATCTTTGCAGCTAAATCAGCAGACACTTTATGAAAATACCCTAAAACGACCTTTCTGATATCATCGGATATAACTTTTAAATCACTAGCTAAGTTTTCAGCGAGATGTTCTTTTTCTATCGGCTGTAACTTCGTATAAAATTCACCAGCCTGCGTAAAGTCATCCTGTTTCGTTATAGAAGTTCTTTCAAGTTTACCTTCAACGTACCTTCCTTCACCGGTTGTAATTTGATTAGCAGGTGTCCAATCTTGCTGCTGGTTAATCGTTAATTTGCGAAATTCTGGACCAATTCTTCTTCTTTGTGAATCACTGTAAATGTTAGCGCGCCCTTGCAGCATTTTATCATCTGATAGTTCTGCACCATCCAGTAAATTAGAAGGAGAGAATGCGACTTTTTCTACTTGTTCCATAAAATTTTCAGGATTTTTATTTAATACCATTTTCCCGACTGGTATGAGAGGATACGTCTGTTCATCCCATACTTTTGTGTCATCTAAAGGATCATAAGATAGGTGCGCTTCATCTTTCGGATCCATGAGCTGGACGTATAAACCATACTCCACTGGTTTACCATTTTTAATAGCATCATATAAATCTTTCCCGCTATAATCAGGATTTTCAGCAGCTAATTTAATTGCTTCTTTACTAGTAATGTACTGTACACCTTCAAATGGGTACCAATGATACTTTACATACTTTCGATTACCTTCCGCATTTCTCCATACATATGTATTAACACTATGTCCTGGAATGTGGCGAAGACTTTTGGCCGTACCATTATTAGAGTATAAACGGACAACAAAATGAATCGATTCAGGTGCTTTAGCGACAAAACTCCAAAATCTATTCGGGTCTATTAAGTTATTTTTAGGTGAAGGCAATAATGCTTGAATCGTTTCAGGGAAACGCATTGGATCACGAACAGAAAAAACAGGAATGTGATTACATAAAAGGTCAAAAATTCCTTCTTTTGAATAAAATTTTGTAGAAAAACCGCGTACATTTCTAGCAGTATCCGGTGTTCCTTTCGTACTAACAGCTAACGAAAATCGAACCATAACAGGAACTTTCTCATTAGAATTTTGTAAAAAACTTAATTTAGTATGTTCAGACATCGAATATATCGTTTGAAAATAACCGAACGCACCAAATCCTTTTACATGAACAGGCCTTTCTAAAATTTTTTCATGAATAAATTGTTGTAATGACTCATGCAGTACACTATCTTGTTCTAGTACGGGGCCACGTAAACCAACTGTTTGAGAGTGGAATTTAGCTGGTTCAGTAAGTTCTCGATGTTTATTAAAGTCTTCATCTAATAAATCTTTTTTATATTTATCATGTTTTTCATTCATCGATATAGCCTCCAAATTTTTTCGTCGATTGTTACTAAATATGATTTTATAGTCCCAATTATGTATGACATGCAAAGTTCAAAGCAGTAACATACCGCTAGATGAAAAAAACACATATGTAGTGGACCTGTTGAAATAGAAGAAATTATGGAAAAATGAATATCGGGAAGAGAAAGCACACGTTTTAATAAAAATGTGGAAGAAAACCACTATTAAAATTTCAATCTTAAAACTTAATTTATAAACGATTATATAGAGAATGAACGTTAAAAAAGGAAAAATAACTAGGAGGAATTTAACATGTCGGATTGGTTTCAATTAGATAAAGAATATATGGTGTCTACATATTGTCGTACAGAGGTTGCAATGGAAAGAGGAGAAGGATGTAATCTATATGATGTAGATGGTAAAGAGTATTTAGATTTATTTTCTGGCGTAGGAGTAAATGTATTAGGATACAATCATCCTAAA
Organism: Bacillus thuringiensis; assembly: GCF_001595725.1. Taxonomy (GTDB): domain Bacteria; phylum Bacillota; class Bacilli; order Bacillales; family Bacillaceae_G; genus Bacillus_A; species Bacillus_A thuringiensis_K. Next base: position 2,890,836 of record NZ_CP014282.1, on the reverse strand, counting down.
ATTGTACAAACGACAATGGAGCAAGTTGCGAAATCGTTGCATTTACCGTTTCATTTCTTAAACCCAGTTGCAATTGAGTATGCAAAGAAATTAGTAGCGTGTACTTTAAAAAGCGGAAAAGTCTTTTTTACAAACTCTGGTACGGAAGCGACAGAAACGACATTAAAATTAATTGATAAATATAGAACTATTGCGAATGAAGAACGTGATGGAGTAGTTGTGTTAAAAGATAGTTTTCACGGGAGGACGTTAGGGGCACTACATTTTACGAGACAAGAAAAGGTATATCAAAATTTCCCTAAAACATCTATTCCTGTATATGAAGTAGAGCGCGAAAATATAGACCAATTAGAAGAGACCATTATTAAAGAGAACCCAATTGCGATTATGCTAGAGCCTGTTTTAGGAAGTGGGGGGATTTATCCTTTATCAAGTGAATATTTACATGGTATTCAATATTTATGTGAAAAATATAATGTACTTCTTGTCGTTGATGAAGTTCAAAGTGGTATGGGTAGAACGGGAAAACTATTTGCTTATCAAAATTTTAATATTACACCGGACATTATTCAAATTGGTAAAGGTGCAGGAGGCGGGATACCGCTAGGAGGAATTATTGTAGGTGAAAAGCTATGTGATGTATTTGCACCTGGAGATCATGGAACAACATTTGCTCATTCATCAATGGGAACGGCTTTAGGGTTAACGGTATTAAACACATTGATTGAAGATGGTTTAATGCACGAAGCGTATGAAACGTCACTATATTTAAATGATAAATTACAAGAAATTCAGAAAGAAAATTCTTATTATATTCAGGAAGTACGTCATGCTGGCATGATGTTTGGAATTAGTCTGAATGATACGTATGAAAATGTGAAGAAATTACAGATTGAGCTAATGAATAAAGGAATGTTAGTCGATGTAACACAAGGGAATATTATTCGATTACTTCCGCCGTATATTATTACGAAAGAGGAAATTGACGCATTTATTAATCAGTTTATTATTTGTTTAGATAAAGTTGCTGCTGTAGTAAGTGCTTAAAAATTAAAGCTATATTTTATATAAAGTGCACTCTAATTGTTAGAAATAGTTTTACAATTGGGGTGCATTTTTTATAGTAGAATTTTGTGAAATACAGTCGTTATGAAATGAGAATGAAAAAATAAAAGGAACTTTATTAGATTTGATACATTATTTATTGATATTTGGTTGGTGAGGAAAAGAGAAAGTAAATGTGTAAAGATAGTAGATAAAACGAGTGGTACTAACAACTAATGATAGAACGTTTTGAAAATAATAGCATACGAATATATATATATGATAAGAATGAGGTGATATATTGAAAAATAATGATATTCAATTTACTTCTTTACAAATGCGAACTGATAGATTTGGGTGGGCTGGTATTCAATATACAAATAAAAAGCAAGCTATCTTATATACTCGAAACGGAGGAGTAGAATGGGAAGTTGTTAATCCTCTAAATTCAATTATATTATTTGGATATCCAATAAATGCTCGAAGCTCTTGGGCATATGGTTTAACAAAAACTAATGATGATTTATTGCCCGCTATATTTTATACAGTTAATAGAGGGGAAAGATGGAGTGAGTTTATATTACCAATTGAAGAAGAGTGGGAGAAATCGACTGATATTCAAGTACAATTGCATGCCACCAATATGGATAGTATATGGATTGTATTGTCTAGAAAGCTTGCATCAAATAAATTTGAACATAATTTATACTACATGAAAACGAAAGGGAGAGTATGGAAAGTAATTAAAAATATAAGTATTAGTGATAGTATTTCAGGAATAACATTTATAAACGAGTTAGTTGGATTTATTTCATTGCACAAACAATATGAAACATCAGCGGTATTTAAAACAATAGATGGCGGGGTAAATTGGCAGCCTATAAAAGATATTCCAAGTCTTGAAGGAAGTAATAATGAGACTTCTATGGCTTATAAAGCAATCTATAAAAATAACTTGTTAGTAATACCAACTAAAATGAATAATGATGTATTTTTAATGAATTACTCATTTGATAAGGGGAATTCGTGGCATATTTCAAATAAAACAATAAATACTAGTAAAGCGGCTGTTTCTTTTTTTAGTTCCTATTATGGCTGGGTTATAAATAGTGAACATGGAAGTGTATATCAAATAATAAAAAAAGGAGCAAAATGGATAAAGGTATCAAGTAATCCATTGTTGAAAAATGTATTTTGTTTACATTTTTTTAATCGGCGTAAAGGTTGGGCGTGTAATAAAAAAGAAATATTTACTACAACGGATAGAGGTATAACATGGAAAAAGATAGTATATAAAATTAATAATGTAAATAAATTAGTTTAAAACAGTCCTAAAGAAATTAGGGCTTTTTTTTGTTTTTAAATGGTGAGAGTTGTAACAAATAATGATAAGAGGAAGGGAACGAGTGTAGAACTTATATTTTCAAAAATAGACGATTGTTTTTACACAGTATAATTCACTTTTGAATATGTTAATAAAGTAGCAAATTCATAGGAAATGGTAATACTTAATATTTTATCCCGCTTTAATGGGCGGTAAGACCCCACCTCAAAATTTAGTGAAAGCAAAGAATTTAGGTGGGGGTCGGGCTGCCCACTAAAGTCCGATTGGTGAGGGCTAATAATCAGTGGGGGATGAAGAAAACCCCCACTGATTAAAGTTTCACTTTATGTCACATGATGTGTAAAGGGGGCGTGTAATGAAATCGTTAACGGTTATTATTTTGTATAGTGAAAGAGAGCAAATATTAGAAGAGTCAATTCAATCTATATGGAAGCTAAATCCTCTTGAAATTATAATTTTAGTTCCTAACGATAGAAGAAATTTGTATGAAATAGCAAAGAAAAATAAATGCCATATTGTTTTGATGGATAAATATAGTACGTATTATGAGGGGTATGAAGCTTCTGTAAAGGCAGCAAAAGGAGATGTTTTGTTATTTGTAGATAGTAATTTTTCAATATCTACAAATGAGATGAAGAAATTTATTGAACCAGTTGTTACAAATCAGGCTGATGTAGTATTAAACAAAATAGATAAATTTGTAGAAGTTGGTAAATGTCCAAATATGGATATTGTATGGAGAAAAATGTTAAATGAAATTTTAAGTCGACCAGATTTAAAAAGCAATTCAATACTTTCATTACCATATGCACTTGCGAAGGAAGTAGTAGTAAATATCGGCTTTGATTATATGAAAAATATCGTTCTAGCTCATATGAACATAGTGGATCAAGGATGGCGGATTAACGATCAATATGCAATAAAAACGTTATCTAGAGATGAAACGTTAGAAGAGGAAGGGTATTTAGTTAAAAAAGAATTGTCAGAAAATGAAAAGGAGAAATTGGGAAAATATTTAATCGGTATTTCTAAATGGATAGAGAAAAAGGGAAAAAGAGTAGGGTTTACTGATGCAGGAAAAAGAAGAGATATTGTTCAAAAACTAGGTGAATGTAAGCGATACCCTTCCTATCATCAAGGGTGGGGAATGCATTCTTCAATTTATGATGGGAAGCAACTTTCTGTCATTATACCGGTGCAAAATGAAGAGGAAACTATAGAACAAGTAATACTTGAGGCGAGAAAAATAGAACCACTAGAAATAATTGTCGTTGTAAATGGTTCGATAGATCAAACGGCCAATATCGCTAAAAGACTTGGTGCTACTATTATTAAATATAACGAACGACTCGGTCATAATGTTGGACGTGCTATTGGAGCGCTTGAAGCTACAGGAGATATTCTTTTATTTATTGATGGTGATTTTAGTGTTTCAGGAAGTGATTTACATCACTTTACAAAAGCAGTTTCAGATGGCATAGACATAGCGTTAAATGATTTGAACCCAATGCTCAATCCGCCTTTTTATATTGTTGATATTGTAAAATATATGCTTAATTTAGCATATGATCGCCCAGAATTAAGTAATGGATCATTAGTAGCTATTCCACATGCAATGAGTAGATCATGTTTAGATGCAATAGGGTGGGAAACTTTACTATGCCCTAGTCTTGCACAAGTAAAAGCTATATTACAAGGATATAGGGTAGAATGTGTTCATTATGTTGATGTTGTAAAACCGAATAGAATTCGTTTAAAGGAAAATGTAAGTCAAAATGGACATCCTCCAGCAGTATTAAGAATAATTGGTGATCATGTTGAAGCTCTCTCTTACTTGATAGAACAACTCGAAATGGATGGAAAGGGTGATTAAACTGTTAGACCAGTATAAAATAATTAACATTTCATATGAACAATTATGGCAAATGGATTTTCAAACTACGGAGCCATTTATACTCAAGGTTAATTGGGATAAAGTAACGTATGAATTTTTAATTCGTATTAAGCCCAATGCTTCTAACACAATTGTTTTTGGATCCGGAGCAGGTGGGTTTCAAGAACAACCAATTGGTCCACCTATTTTTCATCGACATTCTTGGATGAATGAATTTGAAGATACTGTTATATATTATAATGATCCTACTTTATATCTTGGAAAATTATCTTTAGGTTGGGGACAGGGAGAGTTAAATAGATTTTATTTACAAGATATAGCTAATATTCTAGAAATATTATTTATAAAGTTAAAAGTTGATTCAAAAAATGTCTTGTTTTATGGAAGTTCTGGAGGAGGATTTATGTCTTTAATTTTAGCTGGATTCGTTAAAGGTTCCACAGCTTTCATTAATAATCCTCAAACAAATTTAATAAAGTGGATACCTGTACCGGTAAATTTAGTTTTCGATTTATCTTATCCAGGTTTATCAAGAGAAGAAGTTGAGGAGAAATTTGGTGAAAGAATTAATGTTGTGAAATTTTTTAATCACATTAAATATGTGCCGAACATTTATTTTTTGCAAAATTTCGCGTGTGAATTTGATGTGCAAAATCATTTGCTACCATTTATTTCTGAATTAGAGCAACTTGATAAAGACACGGAAGTAAATCAAATTATAATTGACTTATATTTTGATAAAAAAGCAGGGCATGCAGCTGTAGGTAAGAGTGAAACAATTGAATATATAAAAAAAGTAAAACCTAATCAGACTGTAAAAGAAGAACAAAAAGAAGTGGACCTATCAGTCGTTATAGTTTTAGGAGAAGATAAATCAAAATTGAATCAAATTTTAAATAAAGTGCAGCATATAAAACCACTAGAAATTATTATTGTATCTGATGATAGAATGAGTGCGATACAATCTATATCAACATTTGTTGAAAGTAACGTTGTTGTGATTGAGGAGAAAAGTAAATGGAAAGCACCAGTTCATGGGGCAAAAGTCGCCAATGGTGATGTGGTCTTATTTTTAAATGGAGAAGATGTTATTTTTTCGGTAGAATTAGAACGATTTATAGAACCGCTACTAAAAAAGGAACAGGATGTAATCCTAAATAACATAGACTCCGTATGTTTTGAAAAGATGAGAGTAGAATGGCCAAGTATTGCTATGGTGTATAGAAAAATAGTAAACGATGTATTGGGGCGCATGGATTTAAAATATGATTCGGTGTTATCTATGCCATATGCCATTAGAAAAAAAGCAATTGAGGACATTGGATATGACACTTTGCAAAATCCCGTTCTATCTCAAATAACTTTTATTGAGAAAGGGTGGCGACTACAATCCTCGTCAGCTATCACTAACACCTCCTTGAATAATATACCCACAAACAAAACCTCTTTCTATAAAAATGAATTAACTAAATTAGAAGTATGTGAGATTAAAGAAAACGTAAAAGCTTTGGAGAGTTGGTTACAACGAAAAGATGGTAGAGGTAACTATACAGATGGAGGAAGAAAAAGAGAAATTATAGAGCAACTAAAAAAACAGAAGAATTATTCACTTTTTCATAAAGGATGGGGAATGAATTCCTCTATTTATAATGGAAAACAGTTATCGATTATTATACCAGCACAAAATGAAGAAACAACGATTAAAGAAGTTATTCTTGAGGCAAGAAAAATTGAACCGAAAGAAATAATTGTTGTAATTAATGGATCAACAGATCAAACAGAAGCAATTGCTAAGCAACTAGGAGCTACAGTAATTGTTTATCAAGAAGCATTGGGTCACGATGTAGGACGGGCAATTGGTGCACAAGAAGCCACAGGGGATATACTTCTCTTTATTGATGCTGATTTTGCTATTCCAGCAAAAGATCTTCACCCATTAACAAAGGCTGTTGCCAATGGGATTGATATGGCTTTAAACGATTTAAATTTAAATCTTAGATTTCCTCTATATATTGTAAATTTATATAAATATGTGTTGAATATTGCTTGTAATCGTAAAGATTTAGGAGTGGGATCCACAATTGCTGTTCCCCATGCTATTAGTAGAAAATGTTTAGAGGGAATCGGCTGGGATACACTTCACACAGCGTGTGTTGCGCAAGTAAAGGCAATATTAGAAGGATATAAAGTTGAATGTGTCCATTTTGTAGATGTAATGAAACCTAATCGTATTCGGCCACAAGAGCATTTTGCCACGATAGGACATCCACCAGCTGTATTAAGAATTACTGGGGATCATTTAGAAGGATTTTCGTATTTATTGAAGAATAAGGGTTTTAAAGATTTATTTTAAAAGGGAAATTTGTCTATTGAATGAGTAACCTCAACATTTCATTTATGCAACTTAACGATATTTAGTATTGCAATGAAACTGAAATCAAAAATTTTTATTATTTTTAGCTTAGGTACAAGTGAAGAGCATGTTTCACTGACTGATAATAAATGAACAAGTAACCAAAAGGTAAAGGCTTCTTTATATATATGAAGGAGCTTTTATCTTTTTTATTTTATGTATGGAAAGTAAAGAGTGAATAAAGTTGTAACAATATTTTTATTTCTGAATAAATTGATATTGGATATAAGAAAGGAGGAAATATCTTGTCTTGCATCAATAAAAGTTGTTTTAATATTTGTTTAGAAACTAAAGTCAATCCAAATGGTGGGGCAGAAATATTCGTAAGGTGCAATGATGAATGTTCATCTAATTTTAATGTAATACCGTTTATTGCATGTGTTTCTATTTCAGTAAAGGATGATTTGAGTTTTTTAGTTGATTTAGATAGTTTAATAAAACGTTAATTTTCTTGGAACCTAATAGTAAAATAACATCTAATTTATAAAATTTAGTAAGAGAGTCGTGTCCGAATTTAACTAACTGCATATATTGTTAAGAGAAAGGAGGGAGAGTTATGGCATGTACTACGAATAATGTTTGTTTTGATGTATGTCTTAAAATTACAATTACCCCTGGTAGTGGAATTGACGCTGTAGTGGATTGTGGGGGTGCATGTGGGACAAGTCCTACAATTGTAATTAGTCCTAGTGGATCAATTGTAATTACTTTACCATTAGTTGCATGTTTCTCAATTACACTAAACGATGATTTAAGTGTTGTATCTTCATTAACAAGCCTCTCTTTTCAAACTTCTTAAGAAAATCAAGAAATGAAAAGCCTACTTTCTACTTTTCTTTTGAACTAATGTAAAAATAAAAAAGATGGTTACAAACCATCTTTTTTATTTTGCTATATATTTAAATTGAATTTATATATTATCTGTTCGTAAGGATATACAATTAAGAGCATTCAGTGTCTCCTTTTTGTTCGAGGAGGTAAGAAATTGCCTCTATATGATCACCAATGATTTGCTGTGTTGCTAATGAAAGGTGGCCTTCCTCAGAGAAGTGTTTTTTGGGTCGAACTCGATTTATCTTGTCAACGTCGACAGAATGGGCTTTTTGTATATGCAAGCCTGCTAAAATTGTTTTAACTTGACTTAAGGTTGGTGAAAGAAGTGAATCAAATCCAATTATATCAATGCATTTTCGACTAAAAGCATGAGGGACAGCAATTGTGGATCCCATACCTAAATCTTTTCGATTACATGCTAAATTAACAGCATACTTACATGCAGTCACGATAGTATAAGGAAGACGATACATGTAGTAGTCCTCTAATTTATTTAAAGCTAAATCGGTTCCATTTTGAACAGATTGTACAAATGGTAATAAATCAGAACTAGGAATTAAGAAATCACCATCAATAAATAATAATATATCACCTTTTGCAAAATATGCACCAACGGCACGTCCGGTATCAATGCCGAGTGCTTCTTTGTAAGTAATAACTGTTGCACCGCAATTCTTCGCCAATTCCTCTGTTTTATCTGTTGATCCATTAACAATAATGATGATTTCTAAAGGTTTTAATTTCTGCACCTCAAAAATGATAGATTCTATCGTTTTTTCTTCATTTTGAACAGGGATAATGATGGATAATTGTTTATTTCCATAAGTATTTGAATAAAACTCTTTACCTGTAATTATTTTTGGTATAGCTCTTTGTTCGCCGTTTTGAAGTTCTAAAATAATATCTCGCCTTCGATTATTATCAGTATAGTTTCCTCTTGAATTTTGTAATATATTTATCCAATTTTCAATTGCTTCTAGGTGATAACGAATGAGTTGTTTTGAGGGGAAGGAGGGAATTTGCGGTATAGAAATTTTAAAATGATTGCTAATCCGAAATTTATTTTTAATAATTTTCATTTGTGCTAATATCGGATTTAATAAACTTTCTGGAGTAATTGCTTCAAGAATTTCTTTTGTTATTGCATAGGGAGGAAATAATAATGAGTTAACATGTAAATCTGGACGATGAAAAAAATGATTCGTAACTTGCTGCCAAATCATTTCTATAGTTGGCTTTTGCTTTTGATAAAAAAAATCATCTAAATTGTTTAATACTAAGTCAGCTGATTCATCTAGTAATGGTTGAAGAAATTGTTTAAGTAAGGAAGGGTTGATATTGTAATTTGCATCTAAAAATAAGAGGTACTTACCCTTTGCTTTTTTGGCACCAATTACATAACAATTATTTGATTCTGTCGGTTCTTCTAGCGTGATAATTTTACAATTGTAAGATTGTGCAATATCAATGGAATCATCGATACATCCGTTAATAGTAAGGATGATTTCTAAAGGCTGTAGTTGTTCACAGGCTTTCAAAATTTCAGTTAAAACTCTTATGTTATGCTGTATACGAATAATAATAGAAATCGGATTTTTACACATAAGTAGTCTCCTTTTTAATCAGAGGTAGTTATTAATAAGGTTAGATAAAATAGGAGATGTATATTTTATTATATACGTAACGACTATTTAGTTTTATCAGATTTAGAATTTTCATTACCTGAATTAGAACCTTTATTTATTCCAGAAGCGAGTAAATTATTGAGAACGCTAAGGTCTAATTGCATAGGGATTGAGTTTTCGGATGTAGTTTTCTCATTTTCTTTTTTTGTAGTTAATATAGTCTTTATATTTTTAATTTCTTTATATTGTTTTAAGGTAATGAAAAATCCAGAAATAATAAAGAGAAAAGAAACAGTAGCAAGTAAAAGGATTATTTCCAACATAAAACAGCCTCCTTTAAAACTACAATAATATTATAGTTGAATGTAATAAAACAGAATTCGAGCCAATGAGTTCACTTTTTAAATATATGCAAGTCTTTAGTAAAAGTTACTGATTTCTAAGTTAGAGGAAGCAATTATAGAAACGTTATAAATATAAATAAATGAAAGGTTCATTTATAGTGTAAAGGTATATATTATATAGCCTAAACTTCATTTTATAAAAAGTTAAATAGGGTGTAAATTTATACAAAAAGAGCATTTAATTGGACAAATAATTAATTATGTGAAATAATAATAACAGACAAGGAGACGTTGATTTCCCTTAAGTGCTTCGAATTAATTTTATTCAATAAGAGAAGGTGTGCTTAAAGAAGTTAAATTAAAAAAGGAGCTGTTTTATTATATGCAACAAAATAATGATTTAAATTTTGAACCTCAAGACGTTAATATTGTCAATCCTAAACAAGCCAGGAAAGCAGTAATTGCTACTGGTATAGGGAACGCAATGGAGTGGTTTGACTTCGGATTATACGCGTATTTAGCGGTAATTTTAAGTCAATTATTCTTCTCAGGTGTTGATAATAGTGGATTGCAACTTGTACTTACATTCGGTACATTTGCAGCAGCCTTTCTCGTTCGACCAATCGGAGGTGTATTCTTTGGTAGAATAGGAGATAAGTACGGCCGAAAAATCGTGTTAAGTACTACTATTATTTTAATGGCACTTTCTACATTATTCATCGCATTACTACCAACCTATGAACAAATTGGTGTATGGGCACCAATACTACTTTTAGTTGCCCGAATGATTCAAGGCTTCTCTACAGGCGGCGAATATTCAGGAGCAATGGTTTATATCGCAGAATCTTCTCCAGATAAAAAGCGTGGTATACTCGGTAGTGGTCTTGAAATTGGAACACTCTCAGGTTACATTGCTGCATCGGTAATTGTTACCATTTTGACGTTATTGTTAACAGATGAGCAAATGCTCAGCTGGGGATGGCGTATTCCGTTCTTAGTAGCTGCACCAATTGGTTTGGTCGGTTTATACTTACGCCGTCATCTAGATGAATCTCCAATCTTTGAAGAGATGGAAAAAGCACAAGAGGAATCTGAAGACAATGAACAATTTTCATTTATGGACATTATTAAGTATCACAAAAAAGACTTCTTATTAAGCACAGTAATTGTCGCCTTCTTTAATATTACGAATTATATGATTCTTTCGTATATTCCTTCTTATCTAACTCAAGTACTTAAAGTCGAAGAAACAACAGGCTTATTAATTATTTCTATTACGATGGCACTTATGATTCCACTAGCACTATATTTCGGTAAATTAAGTGATAAAATTGGTAATAAACGCGTTGTGCAAATTGGTTTACTTGGTTTAACTGTATTTGCAATTCCAGCATTTTTACTAATAGGTAACGGACATATTGCAGCTATATTTGCAGGTATTTTCGTATTAGGTTTCTTCTTAAGTGTATATGAAGGAACATTACCTTCATTATTACCATCACTCTTTTTCACTGATGTACGTTATCGAGCACTTTCGATCTCATTTAATATTTCTGTATCGATATTCGGTGGAACAACACCGCTTGTATGTTCATACTTAGTTCATGCAACTGGTAACCCGCTCGCACCGGCATTTTATTTAGCAGGTGTAAGTATTATTGGATTAGTTGTATTTAGTGTACTATTCGTTACGACTTCAGGGCGTGCGCTAAAAGGTTCATATCCTACAGTAGAAACGAAAAAAGAAGCACACCAGATTGCTAAAGAAGATCCTGAAGAAACACTTTGGTGGCATGAAGAGTCATTAGAAATTGAAGCAGGGAAGAATGCTTCCATTTAAAAAGCAACGTAGAAGTATAAAAAGACTCCTATGAATATAGGAGTCTTTTTGTTACGTTATTTCTTTCGTTTCTTCAAATTTTTTTGATATGCATAAAGCTTATGAATCTCTTTCTTAAATTCATGTAGAAGTACAGTGTTTGCACCATTTGAATACCGCACAGTATTATAAGCATCTATAATAATATCACTTTGAATATTTACATCTTCTTCATCGTTTATTCTTTCTAGCCAAGTTTCAACAGTTTCTCCCCGTTTTCTATTTAAAGGAGAGGTTAACTTACTCTCTAGCTTAAAAATTTCCTTCCGAATTTCGTTATGTGGCGGTTTATTTCGTTTAAAACGATTTTGGCTCATTCCTTCTTTATCAGTAATGATAGTAGATTCGAAGACGTGCATATTTGGTAAACTTAAATGTTTTCGTTTTTTTACTATTTTCCAAACGACGTAAATAGCGATAGCTGTACAGACTATTATTGTAGCGCTATTTATGAGTATTGGATCAAAATCAGGAATTTTTTTTCCGTCTTCAATTTTTGGTTTTAAGAGATGTCCTTTATTTGCCCAAACATCTTCAGTATCTTTTAATTCCGCTGCTTTAATTAATGGCATTAAAGCATAGCCGACGCCTAATGCGACTACTTCCGTTATAAAACCAAAAATAAGTCGAATGAAAGGAAATATTTGAACAATTAATATACTCATTAAGCCAATCGTAATGATAGAAGCAAAACGTAATAGTTGTTGTTTGCGATTTGCCCCGGTTAACCAAAATGTAATCATAAGATGCAAGGCTAACATTAATAGTTTCCACAACGGTGGAAAGGGTGCATAAAATATAACTGAAACGACAAACCATACAATACCACCTAAAGATTTTTGAACTGGATATCCAGGTCCGACCACATGTACGATAAAGAAAAATAGTGGTAATATGATTGTGCCAAAAAGAGAAAAAGGTAAAAATAAAGAGAAAAGAACGATTTGAAGAACTAAAAGTATTACAAATCCTGTTGTTTTTTTCTGCATAAATTTATGAATAAGAAATACTCCAATATAGCCTGTTGTTAAAAATATTGCAATACTAATTAGTTCATCTCTTTCTGTTAATAATGAAAGCAGGAGGAGCAGAATGAAATCATGAATGTGATATAGCCAAGTTTTCAACCGATTCCACCATCCCTTCACTAGTAGTGAGAAACGTTGGCTGCGAGAGAAGAGGGAGTTCATTTCTTTGTAAACCAATGTATATCATTGTAGACGATCGTTCTCTCTTTCTCGTTACATAATGAAGGAATCCTTGTTTCGGAAGTAACGTACTATCATCTGAAATACGGGCTAATTCTTCTAAAGCTTTTGCATATTGCGTTTGCCCTTCATGTAACGATAAATGTAATGCACCACCTTCTGCTAATACACTAATAAATAATTCAAACGGTATGTGATGCTTCGTTGCATATTGGCAAATGTATGTTGCGAATGAAATTAAATCTTCAACATTATCTTTCCAACCAAATCCACGATCGGCAGCTAAAGAAAGACAAATCGTCCAACTATAATTTTTTACAGGTTCATATTGCTTCGCTTGTAATTCCTGCATTTTAGCAGATGCCTTCCAATGAATAGAACGGAATGATTCACGTTCATAGCGTTTTACACCTATAATAGATGTTTCGTCATTGTAAAAAGAAAAATTCGTTTGATAGGATCCGATTAAAAGTTGCTGAAGTTCTTGCAAACCTGCTACTTCTTTAGGAGAAGGATACACAATAATTTCAGTCCTTAATTTATCAAAAACAGGTAAATGTACAGTTAATAGATGAAATGGATCTTTTAATACACATTCAAACTGTTCAATTTGAAACACCCCACGCTTCGTAGCGGTTAATGTTAAATCCCATTTTTGTGCCGAATGTGCAGGTTGTGAAAATGGGAAAGAGAATAACGTTTTTGATATTTGTTCAATGCCTTGCTCTTTATGCGGTATAAGGGACGAATTTAAATGAAAGTAACAAACACCATTAACGAGCGGTATGCTGGCTCCATTTTTTAAATGAATAAAAAACTGTCCAGATTCCTCAGGAAAAAGCCGTGTAGTTTGTTTCTCATTTATGATTTGAAACTTCTTCTCTATGAAAGCGACATATTTATAAATAAAAATCGCAAATATATAATAGAAGAAAAAGAGAAACATAAGCATTCGTTGCGGGAAAAAGAATGTGAAAAGTAACGCGATTGGAACGGTTAGTTGAATAATATGAAGTTGAAAAAATAAAGGTACAGTTACAACGCGCTGTCCATTCATGCTTGCTCAATCTCCACGGGTACATCAACTTCTTTTAAAATACTTTGCATAATATCATTTTTTGTCGTACGTAATGCACCTTCCATTGATAAGACGATACGGTGATTCCAAACAAAAGGAACTAACAATTGTATATCTTCTGGTGTGCAATATTCTCTCCCATGTAAAAAGGCTAAAGCTTGAACAGCACGTACTAAAGCTAATGTGGCACGTGGGCTTACACCGTTAGCGATATAATCATGATTTCTTGTAGCATGAGCAAGTTTAATAATGTAATGTTCTAACGGTTCCGAAACAAATATTTCTTTTACTCGTTTTTGAGATTCTAAAATATCTTCTAATGAGATGACAGATGTGACACTTTCTAATGGTAAATCGTTCCGAAAACGTCGCATCATTTGTAACTCATCTTTAGGAGTTGGATAACCAATTGAAATCGTCATTAAAAAGCGATCAAGCTGTGCATCTGGAAGAGGGAAAGTCCCTTGTGATTCAATTGGGTTTTGCGTCGCAATAACAAAGAACGGTTTCGGCAGAGGAGTTGACTGCTTCTCAAGCGTCACTTGTTGTTCTTCCATCGCTTCTAACAAACTCGACTGCGTTCTCGGCATTGCACGGTTAATTTCATCTGCTAGCAAAATGTTTGTCATAACTGGTCCAATTCTTAATTCGAATTCGCTTGTTTTTGGGTTGAAGTATTCAATACCTGTTACATCACTTGGAAGTACATCAGGGGTGAATTGAACGCGAGAAAAACTACCACCAATACTTTTGGAAATGGTTTTCGCCAGTAACGTCTTCCCAGTACCAGGCACGTCTTCGAGTAGTACATGTCCATCAGCAAGAAGTGAAACGAGCAGTAGATCAATAACATTTTCTTTCCCAACAAACACAGATCCGATGTTTTCTTTCAATTTATTTATCATATGTACCATTCCTTTCATTATAAAAGAGCTAATATTTCTATATTTTAACAAATTATTCAGAAAATTTGTATGGTTTTTTAATTCAAAGAAATGGATATTTAATTATTAAATTAATCTTGAATATTTTGGAATATGATTATATAATATCGATATACGATGTATCGTAAGTCGATATATCATAAGGCGATGTATCGGAGGTAGTTATAATGAATGCGAAGGCGCAAAAATATATTCCGTTAACTGAGGGGACATATTACATACTGTTATCACTAGTGAAACCAATGCACGGATATGGAATTATGCAAATGGTAGAAGAGATGACAAATGGGGAAGTAAAGCTCGGTCCTGGTACTTTATACGGGAATACGACGAAATTACTTAAAGAAAAATTAATTGTTGAAGTTGCCTCTACAGATAGAAAGAAGTGCTATGAGTTAACGTCGTTTGGGAGAGAAGTGTTAGAGCTAGAATATAACAGATTGCAGAGATCTGTAAGGAATGGAAATAGTATATTAGGGGAGTGAATGATAGATGGAGACAAAGAAGGTATTTAAATTTTTCATGGCATGGAGTTTAGAAAAAGAAGAAGTTTTTTACGGAAAATGCATCAAAAAGGTTGGGCGTTACAAAGATATAATTTGTTGTATACGTTTAAGAAAACAGAACCAAAAGATGTAGTATATAAAGCGGATTTTAGATTGGTTTATAGAGATTCAAAAGAAAAACAACAGGAGTACTTTGAAATATATGAAATGTCTGGTTGGAAACGTGTCACAAGTTTTACAAGATGGAATTATTTTTGTAAGGAAGTAGAGAAGGGAATTGAGTTACCTGACATATATTCAGAGAAGGACACGAAGGTGCAAAAAATGAAGGAATTATTACAATTTTTCGCATTGATTTCAATAACTATATTACCCTCAATGTATAGCGTATTTTTAAGTTCAACAGAATCAAGGGTGCCAATTTGGGCGAAAGTTATGACAGGGCTTGTAGGTTGTATGTATGCTTATTTTTTCATGAGGATTTTTTGGAAAATCAAGAAATTGAAAAGTGAAATATTATAATAAAGATTAGACCCTAGAAGAAGACAATAACAATGACATCATTATCTTTTTTAATTTCTATGTAATTCTATTTTGTTAACTATTTTTTATATAATAAAACATTATATATTTAAGGCATAGAACTAGTTAGAAAGATGAATACCAGTAACAACACCTAAAAAAATCATAAATGAAGAAGAAATAATTAATAATAACGAACGAGCAATTAATATCAATTTATTAGATTTTTGATTTTTATAAAGGAAATAAAGTAAAAGACCACAAACAGTAGAAAGTATCCATATAGCTAAACCGTAAGAAGTCGAGATTTTCCTCCAATCGAAGATCCAAAAGTAAAAGATGACTATATGACAAGTTAATAGTAGAAATATTGATGGAAGCGTTATTTTTTTATTATTTGTTTTACCTCGCTTATGTAAACATTTCCAAAAGAGTGCGAAGTTTAACATATAATAAGGAAGAAATACATTTTTAATTAAGTTATTACACGGAAAAATCCCTTATAGAAAAATCTATTTCTATAAGGGATAATCATGTTTTTATTAGAAAGACTGATTTTGAGCAGGTTTAATAAATTGTTCTGGGTTTTCAACAAGCCCACATACAGCGCATTGGACGCGATAAGTAGGTCCTTGATAGGCCATATGAAAAGCATTCATCGTTTCATTTGTGTATTCTTCTTCTACTTGACCAGTTTGTGGATTTAATTTGACTGGTTTTACTTGTTGCTCAAGAATATTAAAGCGGGTACGGTTCGTTTTACAACTTGGACATAGCATTGGTTCCATATGTATACACCTCCATTTGTATCATTTCTTAAAATCTTTAATTTTATGCAAGCAAAAAACTTTCTCAATATAAATAGGTGTTTAATGTATTTAAAATTCAGAAAAAATAAAATATAATAAAAGTACGAACTGGTTATGTCCAAACCAAATCTCCTGTTTTATGCCAATAAGCTGGGGGGCCGAGAAATCGGCCTCATTTTTTTTGCTCATTACTACAAGGAACAAGGTTTTTGTGAGACTTTTGTCGAAATTTTAGGGATAGATACAAAGGGGGATGTAAAATGGATTTGAAAATGAAGTACATCATTTTATATGTAGAAAAGTTTGAGGAATGTTTAAAATTCTATAAAGATATTTTACAGTTACCTATAAAAGCAGAGCACGGTACATATATTGAATTTAATACTGGAACTACCATTTTAGCGATGAATGCGCGGCAAGATGTGAAAGAATTAACAGGACTACCGCTTACAGAAGGTGAATTACAGTCTTCTCATTTCGAATTAGGATTCGTTGTTGAGAATGTACAAGAAACGATTGAGCAATTTAGAGAGCAAGGTATTAAAATTTTAGTGGAGCCAATTGTGAAACCGTGGGGACAAACAATTGCCTACATTGCTGATCCAGATGGAAATTATATTGAAATTTGTAGTTCATTAGAATAGAGGGAGAAAGAGAGATGGGATTTCCGAAACTAGAAACAGAACGTTTACGATTAAGAGAACTTACACTATTAGATGCAGAAATGATGTTCGAATATTTTTCGAAAGAATCAGTTATACGTTATTTCGGAATGGATTCTTTCGAAAATATTGAGCAAGCGAAAACAACGATTCAAACGTTTAAAAATCGTTATGAAGAAGGAAGTGTATTTCGCTGGGGAATCGAGAAAAAAGGGACGGGCCAATTAATTGGGACGTGTGGATTTCATTTAATTAACAATCATCATAGACGAGCTGAAATTGGTTATGAATTAGATGATACATATTGGGGACAGGGGTATGCATCTGAAGCATTACAAGCAATTTTAGCTTACGGATTTGAAATACTGCAACTAATAAGAATCGCAGCGGTTGTATATGTAGAAAATAAAGCTTCACAACAATTATTAATAAAAGCAGGATTTCAAGAAGAAGGATTACTTCGAAAACATATGATTCAAAATGGTGTCGCTCATGATACCATTTTATATTCTTTATTAAAAGAAGAGTGGAAGAAGTAATGAGTACAAATGAGCTTATAAATGTTATGAAGAAGCATAAAGAAAACCGCTTTATTTTAGGGATAGATGGTTTAAGTCGATCTGGAAAAACAACATTCGTAGCAAATTTAAAAGAAAATATGAAACAAGAGGGCATCCCGTTTCATATTTTTCATATTGATGATCACATAGTGGAGCGTAATAAACGCTATCATACAGGATATGAAGAATGGTATGAGTATTATTGTTTACAGTGGGATATTCCATACTTGAGGCAGAAGTTTTTTCAGAAGTTACAACATGAGACAAAACTGACTTTGCCTTTTTATCAAGAGGAAACAGACTCATGTGAAATGAAAAAAGTACAGATTCCTATTGTAGGCGTAATTGTTATTGAAGGAGTTTTTTTGCAGCGAAAAGAATGGAGAGATTTCTTTCATTATATGGTCTATTTGGACTGTCCAAGAGAGACAAGGTTTCTACGTGAGAGTGAAAAAACGCAGAAAAACCTTTCAAAGTTTGAAAATAGGTATTGGAAAGCAGAGGATTATTACTTAGAAATGGAATTGCCGAAGGATAGGGCGGATTTAGTCATCCAATGATTTGAAAATAGAAGGTGAATAGAATGAATATTTTATGGGATTTTGATGGGACGTTATTTGATACGTACCCTGCATATACAATGATGCTTTCTGAAATATTAGGTGATTCAGTAGAAAAACAAGAAATATACAAAAACTTAAAAATATCATACTCTCATGCAATTCAGTATTATAATATTTCATGCGAGCAGGAAGAAAAGATTAAAGTTTTGAAGGGAAAATTCACGCCAAAAGATATGAAACCTTTTGCAGGTGTCGAAGAGGTTTTGAAATTTGCAGATAAAAATGTGATTATGACCCATAAACATAGGAAAAGGGTTATGGCCATTTTAAAATATTACGGCTGGGAAAAATACTTCGTAGATATGGTTACAATTGACGATGGCTTTCCTCGAAAGCCGAACTCTTTAGCTTATAATCATCTGCATAAAAAATACAATATTGATTTAGCTATTGGAGATAGAGAATTAGATTTATTACCTGCAAAAGAATTAGGTATTTCAACATGTATGTTTCAAGGTAATTGTGATGTAGCGGATTATTCTTTATCACATTACTCGGAGTTTTTTAAGGTAGTGAGTGATAGAGAGTTTTCTTTATTTTTTAGAACTATTTCATTTTATTTTCTGTATATAAAAATTGCTAGGAGTTAAAGAATGTCCGTCCATCTTTATTAAAGAAGTAGCCAGGTTAATTGTTAGATAGAAATAAACTGAAGGATAAAGTGATAGCGTCCACTTTAGCTTTTTTATGTTTTAACCAAATTATGGTTATTCATGTTAATATGAACTCATAGCTATATAGAAGGGGTGGGGTTAGTATGAAAACTGAAATAGTTCCTACAAAGAAGTACAGTATAATAAGCTATATATCTTTACTCATCGGCATTTTGTGTTTTCTATTCGTTTTTATAACGCCAACAAGGATAGCCAATGCAGGTAATATAGTTGGAGATTATATTACAATTGCCCTGACAGGTGTAGGTATCATGCTTTCAATAATCACAATGACGAAAAGAACAGAGAAGAAGGGAATTGCTATTCTTTCATTAATACTGTCCTCATCATTTTTTATATTTTGGATCATAGCAATTATCCTATTGTTTACTGGTCAAATTAGTTTTGCGCCGTAATGTGTAATAAAAAGAGTCCTTCTCGTATAATCTGTACCCTTTGTAAAGGACATTTTGAAAAAAGTTAGGCAACATCAAGAAGATGATTTCTGTATCCAACAGGAGTCATCTTTTTTAAATTCCATTGATATCTATAATGATTATAATACGTCATATATTTCTTAATCTCTTGTTTCAATTCATTAAAGGACGCGCAAGGTTTTATATGAGCTTCATCTTTCAGATGACCAAAAAACGATTCTTGTGGGCGTTATCCCAACAGTTTCCTCTTCTTGACATGGATGTCCAAGATTTAGCTTTTTGACTAGCTTTTGATAGGTAGGGCTTGTGTAGTGGGATCCTTGATCTGAATGAATATAAGCACCTTCAGTCAATCGAATCCGCGGATTCCTTTTTAGTTTATGGAGAGTTGTCGTTACGAGCTCTAATGTCATCTGTTCTGAAACATGGTAAGCTAAAATTCATTAGTTGAGCCGTCTAAAATTGTAGATAAATAGGCCTTTGATTCTTACCATAAACTAAATAGGTGATATCTGTAAGAAGTGTTTTCCCTGGGGTATTTTGTTTAAATTCCCGATTTAATTGATTCGGTACTATTCGATGTTCTTTTGTAGCTTTAAGCATTCTTTTATAAGGATTCGCTTTGCGAACCGGACAAATAATCTCGTATTTCTTCATAATTCTACGGATACGCTTTAAATTGTAGACAACTTGAAACTGACCCGCCAATGTCATCTTTATCTGACGAGCCCCCTTCTTTCTATTTCTAAATCGAAGTGCTTTTAATATGATTTCCTTCAAGATTTCATCCCGATCACTCTTTTGTTTCCGTTGTTCTTGAGATGAAACTGAAAGTAATTATAGTATCCCGAACGGGATACACCAGCTACTTTACACAAATGACTGACCATATTCCTTAAGTTGTATTTCATGATGACAGAACGAATCAAGATGAATTTCTGACTAGGTGGTAGTATTATTTCCTTCTCATCCTCCCTTCCATAAGTTTGATTTTTTTTAGCAATTCGTTTTCCGCCTTTAGTAAGTTTCGTTCGGCTTCTAAACGGGCATACTTTTCTTCTAACGTAAGCTCTCTCTCAAGAGTTCTTCCAGCGTTTTCGATACGTGTATCCCTTAAACCCAATACACCATTTTTTCTATAAGCAGCACGCCATCTACTTCCCGATGACATAACTCGTTTCATTCCAATCATATCTATATCAAAACCACATTCTTCAAAAATATTTCGAGGTAGCTTTCCTTTTTCATTTTCATCAATAAAAATATGCTTAAATTCCTCTGTATAAGTGATACCTTTCTGACTTACAGATTTTACGTATAGGTTATTTGATAGAATTTGAATTTCTCTTTCTGTAAATAGTTTTTTTGTCATTTTCAACATTCTCCGATCCCGATTTTCCTTTTATTATACAAGAAATACCCTATAGAATAGACTTTTTTCAAGTGTCTATTCTATAGGGTACATTTTAGTATGAAGGACTCTTTTTATTCGGTATCTTCAGGTTGATATTCTAAAATATCCCCGGGTTGGCATTCTAATGCTTTACATATTGCTTCTAAAGTTGAAAAACGGACTGCTTTTGCTTTTCCATTTTTCAAGATAGAAAGGTTAGCCATTGTAATTCCAACCTTCTCCGAAAGTTCTGTTACACTCATTTTTCTTTTTGCTAACATTACATCAATATTAATAATAATTGCCATATTATTCACCTCAGACCGTTAAATCATTTTCTGATTTTATATCTATAGCATCTTTTAATAGTCTTTGGAGAACGGCAGCAAAGACCGCGATTACCATTGAAGCAAAAATCATAATCATTCCGATAATAATAATGCCAGGGGCGTCATCTCTCTCTGCCACGAGATAGAAAAGTGGCATACCTAATACATATAATACACTAATTGCCAATGCGCTGTACTTAATATTTTTTAAAGCTTGAACAGATAGCTCTGAGAATGCGTTATTTTTATCAATATAGTTTAAAAGCTTAAATGTTTGGTACAGTGCGAAGTAATAAGGTATTGCTGTTGCGTATAAATTGATAAATACAAGATATTTAATATATGCAATATCTGGATATAATTCTGCGGCAAAATTTCCTATTTTAGGGACTAAAAAAATGCACATAGCAAGAACGGGGATTCCGATCAGAATTACAACGGTCTTTAAAAAGAGTGTGGATCCTTGTTTCATAAAAAGCACCTCATTTATTTAATATCTTATTAATTTAACATGAAATTTATTGTTTAACAATAAATTTTTATTTCTTTTAATTGAGGATTTATTGTTAAATAAGTAATTAATGAAAAGGATGTTAAATCTTTTTTATAAGATAAATGATACATATCAATATTTAATTAAAGAAAGAGAAAGTAACTATTGTTAGCTTTATGAGAATTGGGAACTAATAAAACATATGTAGGTTTTGGTATGGAAAAGGAAATAAGGTGTATTGAAATGAATGCAAAGTTTATGGAGGAACAATCATGTTGAATTATGGTGTGAAGATGAAAAAGTTACTATTGGTGGGAGCTATAATAGTAAGCGTATTAAGTACGGAAAGTATGATGAATTATCATGCGGCCAAAGCTAAGGTGAAAAAAGTAGAACACCAGCCTAAAAATATAATTATGATGGTTATGGACGGAACGAGTTCAACGGCGACAACATTGGCTCGCTGGTATAAAGGGGCACCGCTTACGTTAGATCAAATTGTAACAGGAGGTGTTCGTACGTTTTCGGCGGAATCAGCTATTACAGACTCAGCGCCAGCAGCAACAGCTTTAGCAACTGGAAATAAATCGAATTCAGGATATGTAGGTGTATTACCTTCTATTGTAAGTTCGCCTAGCTTACAGCCAATAAAAGAAGAAGAAAAGTTACGGCCGGTCGCAAACGTATTAGAAGGCGCAAAATGTACTGGTCGTGCAACTGGCATTGTTGCTACATCTGAAATTCAGCATGCTACTCCGGCCGGATTCTCCGCTCACCATGTCAATCGCAAACATTTTGACGTAATTGCGAAGCAGCAAGTATATCAAAATATAGATGTCGTATTAGGCGGGGGAAAAGCGGCGCTTCTACCTATAAAAAGTAATGGAATCCGAAAAGATGGTGAAAATTTAGTAAAGGTGATTCAAGACAAAGGGTACGATTTTGTTGAAACGAAAGATGCGTTATTGAACTCCAAATCTAATAAAATTTGGGGCTCTTTCTCACATCATGCTCTTGCGTTTGATATGGATCGTATAGCAACAAATCCAGAACAACCAACACTTTCTCAAATGACAGAAAAAGCAATTCAAACATTATCAAAAGATAAAGATGGCTTCTTTTTATTCGTAGAAGGTAGTAAGCCAGATTGGGCAGCTCATGCTAATGATCCAATTGGGATTATTAGCGATGTATTGGCATTTGATGAAGCGGTAGCAAAGGCGTTACAATTTGCGAAGAAAGATGGGGATACGATGCTCATCGCTTTAACTGATCATGGTAACAGCGGCATCTCTATAGGGAATAGGAATACGACAAAAGGATACAATACTACACCGGTTTCTGCATACATTGATCCATTGAAAAAGGCGAAAATGACACTTGAAGGAACTATAAATAAATTGAAATCTGATTTATCAAATGTAGAAGATGTAGCTAAACTATACGGTTTGGATAATCTAACTCATGATGAAAAAGAAAAATTAAAAGTGGCAAAAAAGAAAATGGATGTAGGACGAATTCTTACTACATTATTGGCTAATCGTGCAAATATCGGCTTTACGACAGGAGGACATACAGGTGAGGATGTATTCTTACATTCTTATGGACCTCAAAAACCAGAAGGCTTAATCCAAAATACAGACATTGCGAAGACGATGGCGAAAGCGATGGGCTTTAACTTAGAAGAAGTAACGAATAAAATATTTTTAGAGAGTGAACAAGCCTTTAAGAAAATCGGTGCAACTGTAACAGCCGACAAAATCGAAGGAGCAAACCCGTTACTCGTAGTAAAACATAATAAAGTAGAAGCACAATTATTTGGTAACAAAAATATAATTCGTATCAATGGTAAAGGGTATGAATTAAGAAGTATTATTGTAGAGAGTAATGGAAAGTGCTATGTACCAGAAGAAGCAATTCAACTATTTGTAAAGCATTCTCGTTAAAAAATTGCCAACCAGTTAAGCTAACTGGTGGCAATTTTTTGTGTTTATTCTAAATATAAGTGTTCGAATTGTTTTGTAAAGTTTTCCATATGAGACTTGTATAAATGTTAAAGGGAAATTATATTTTTTCTTACATTAAAAAATTTCATTTTGTAGAATAAGAAGTTATACATATAGTAAAGTCTAATGTGTTATCAATTAATATTTACGAAAAATATATTAATACTTTAGAATTTCTTTAATGTTCATTATTTTTTATTTAAGGTTATCCGTTATATTTATAATATGTTTATTTCAATTTATCGTATTGCAGCGCAGTTTCATATAATTATAAAGCAATCATCAAAATAAAATCTCCACTAGAGTAAATTTATTATTTTTTTGCGGAAATTATTATGCAGCTAAGAAAACTGTAATTTATTGAATTAGAAATATATTAGAATTTACTTGAAGAAAGAGAGAGGGAATAAAATGAATATAGTGCACTTACGTCCTAAACAGCGGTCTAAGTATCGCATTATGCTAGGGAAGTGGTATTACTCTACAAAGAGGTACATTCAGTGGTTGGCAGATGGAAAAACATATGCAAAAAGGTTCCAACAAAAAAAGCTACCTTGTACAGCAATTCAGCACCGAACGATATTACTTCGTAAGCTCAAAGATGTAGATATGTGGTATCAACAGAATAAGGTTGTTAATTTGAAAATTGCTGTTAAAAAACTAAATGGTATCGTCATTAGACCGGGAGAAACATTTTCTTACTGGCGTTTAATAGGTAAGCCAACGAGGAAAAAAGGGTATGTAGAAGGTATGGTATTACATTACGGATCTTTTCAAACAGGTATTGGAGGAGGTCTTTGTCAGCTTTCGAATTTAATATATTGGATGACTTTACATACACCACTGACAGTAACAGAACGATATCGTCATAGCTTTGATGTCTTTCCTGACTCTAGGCGAACTCAACCGTTTGGGAGTGGGGCGACTTGTTCCTATAACTATTTGGATTTACAAATTAAAAATGAAACGGACCAACCGTATCAACTTCACCTTTATATGACAGATGAACATTTAGTTGGTGAATGGAGAACAGTCTATCCGCAACTGTATCAATATGAAGTGTATGAGAAAGAACACTCAATTCAACCTGCATACTGGGGCGGTTATATACGACATAATGTGATTCAACGTAAAGTATATAATCAACAGAAACAGTTAATAGAAGATCAATATGTAACAGAGAATCACGCTATAATGATGTACGAACCACTATTAGCTTGTAATAATGAGAATAGTGAGTAATATGGTAATCCATAGATTAAATAGTATAGAAAATATTTAATTCTTATTTTTATTAAAAAAGTATGAATCCTAGATTTACTGGATTTTGATTGTAACTAAGAACATATAAAAGTTCACTGTTATTTATAGGAGAGTCTGTTTGTTTTTATATCTTATGTATTTCACCCTGCATAAAAAAATCTTTCTCAACATTTTATTTGTTGAGAAAGATTGAATATTCGCATTATAACGAATATTATGTTGTTATCGGCAAAAAACGATAATTTGCAGACATTGGGGAGGAAATACATTGAAAAAGAAATTAAAACCATTAGCGGTATTAACAACAGCAGCAGTACTAAGTAGTACGTTTGCTTTTGGAGATCACGCAGCTTATGCTGAGACACCAACATCATCTCTACCAATAGATGAGCACTTAATACCGGAGGAGCGTTTGGCAGAAGCGCTAAAACAACGGGGGGTAATTGATCAATCTGCATCACAAGCTGAGACGTCAAAGGCTGTCGAAAAATATGTTGAGAAAAAGAAAGGGGAAAACCCTGGGAAAGAAATCTTAACAGGAGATAGTCTTACACAAGAAGCTTCTGATTTTATGAAAAAAGTAAAAGATGCAAAAATGAAGGAAAATGAACAGGCACAGCAGCCTGAAGTAGGCCCAGTAGCTGGACAAGGTGCAGCATTGAATCCAGGGAAATTAAATGGAAAAGTACCTACTACATCAGCGAAGCAAGAAGAATACAATGGAGCTGTTCGAAAAGATAAAGTACTTGTTTTACTTGTAGAATTTAGCGATTTTAAGCATAACAATATTGATCAAGAGCCAGGATACATGTATTCTAAGGACTTTAATCGTGAACATTATCAAAAAATGTTATTTGGTGATGAACCATTCACTTTATTTGATGGATCGAAGATTAACACATTTAAGCAATATTATGAAGAACAATCTGGTGGTAGCTATACAGTTGATGGGACTGTAACAGAGTGGCTTACTGTTCCAGGAAAAGCATCAGATTATGGTGCTGATGCGGGTACTGGGCATGATAACAAGGGGCCTTTAGGACCAAAAGATTTTGTGAAAGAAGCATTAAAAGCAGCGGTAGCAAAAGGAATCAATTTAGCAGACTATGACCAATTTGATCAATACGATCAAGATGGTGATGGAAATAAAAATGAGCCAGATGGCATTATCGATCATTTAATGGTTGTACATGCTGGCGTTGGTCAAGAAGCTGGCGGCGGTAAATTGAAAGATGATGCGATTTGGTCACATCGTTCAAAACTAGGTTCAAAACCATAT
Source organism: Bacillus thuringiensis (assembly GCF_001595725.1). Classification (GTDB taxonomy): domain Bacteria; phylum Bacillota; class Bacilli; order Bacillales; family Bacillaceae_G; genus Bacillus_A; species Bacillus_A thuringiensis_K. Next base: position 2,864,693 of record NZ_CP014282.1, on the reverse strand, counting down.
GCAATTGATGGCACGAAATCTTCTGTTTCGAACTGGGGCGGAAAGATGGCTGCATACGATTATACAATCGAGCCTGAAGACGGGGCAGTTGGTGTGTTTGCGCATGAGTATGGTCATGATTTAGGTTTACCAGATGAATATGATACAAAGTACTCAGGACAAGGTGAACCTGTTGAGTCATGGTCTATTATGAGTGGTGGTAGCTGGGCTGGAAAAATTGCAGGAACAGAGCCAACGAGTTTCTCACCACAAAATAAAGAGTTTTTCCAAAAGAATATGAAGGGGAACTGGGCGAATATCCTTGAAGTAGATTATGACAAACTTAGCAAAGGAATCGGTGTTGCGACATATGTAGATCAAAGCACTACAAAATCTAAACGACCTGGAATCGTTCGTGTTAACTTGCCGGACAAAGATATAAAAAATATCGAATCAGCGTTTGGTAAGAAGTTCTATTACAGTACAAAAGGAAATGACATTCATACAACACTTGAGACACCAGTATTTGACTTAACAAATGCAAAGGATGCTAAGTTCGATTATAACGCATTTTACGAACTTGAAGCGAAGTATGATTTCCTTGACGTATATGCGTTTGCAGAAGATGGAACGAAGACACGCATTGATAGAATGGGCGAAAAAGATGTAAAAGGCGGCGCGGATACAACTGATGGTAAGTGGGTTGATAAATCATACGATTTAAGCCAATTCAAAGGAAAAAAAGTAAAACTGCAATTTGAGTACTTAACAGATATTGCAGTAGCTTATAAAGGGTTTGCGTTAGATAATGCAGCATTAACTGTAGATGGAAAAGTTGTTTTCTCTGATGATGCAGAAGGTCAGCCAGCAATGACGTTAAAAGGCTTTACTGTGTCTAACGGATTTGAACAGAAAAAACATAATTACTATGTAGAGTGGAGAAATTACGCTGGTTCTGACACTGCGTTACAACATGCACGTGGACCAGTATTTAATACAGGAATGGTTGTATGGTATGCGGATCAAAGCTTTACAGATAACTGGGTAGGCGTTCATCCAGGTGAAGGGTTCTTAGGAGTAGTAGATTCTCATCCAGAGGCAATTGTAGGGACATTAAATGGAAAACCTACTGTGAAGAGCAGTACGCGTTATCAAATTGCTGATGCGGCATTCTCATTTGATCAAACGCCAGCATGGAAAGTAAATTCACCAACACGCGGTATCTTTGATTATAAAGGATTACCAGGAGTGGCAAAATTTGATGATTCTAAGCAATACATCAACAGCGTTATTCCTGATGCAGGACGTAAGTTACCGAAGCTAGGACTGAAGTTTGAAGTCGTAGGCCAAGCTGAAGACAAGTCTGCAGGTGCAGTTTGGCTTCATCGATAAAATAAGGTAAAAAGAAGAGAAGCTGCGATAAGTCGGTGAAACTGACTGATTGCAGCTTTTTTCTTCTTGTGAAAAAACTCTCTGTTTTTTTTGTACTTATTGGAAAAATTCGAAGTTTCTTTGATACATAAAATGCTCCGTCTGTCCAATTATAGAACCTATTTTAGACGTAAGAAATTTGTAAGTAATGAGTAAGAAAAAAGAGATTTTCATAGTATAAAATATTTATTATAGCTACTTTTAACACCTGATACTAATAGTGTGCTATAATATGAATTAGCAACAAAAAGGAAAGGAATTAGAACAATGACCTTAGAAAATACTAAAAATTTAAAAAAACAAGTTGCTCCTTTTGAAAAATCAACGATTAAAAAAAGTGTTTGGCAACTGATCAACACAATCGTGCCATTTATTATTTTATGGTACCTTGCTTATAAAAGTTTGTCAGTTTCTTATTGGTTAACTTTAGTTCCAGCACTGTTAGCCGCTGGATTTATGACAAGAATTTTCATTATTTTTCATGATTGTACCCATTATTCGTTCTTTAAAAGTCGACGTGCAAATAGAATAGTTGGAACGTGTATGGGTGTTTTAACATTATTCCCATTTGATCAGTGGGGGCATGAGCATTCTATTCACCACGCTACAAGTGGTAATTTGGATAAGAGGGGTACAGGGGATATTTGGACGCTTACAGTTGATGAATATGTAGCAGCACCATTTAGACTTCGTTTAGCATATCGTTTATATCGCAATCCATTCGTTATGTTTGGATTAGGTCCGATTTATGTTTTCTTGCTTAAAAATAGATTTAACCGAAAAGGTGCAAGACAGAAAGAACGTATGAATACTTATTTGACGAATATTATAATTGTTGCTGTAGTAGCTATACTTTGCTGGGCAATTGGGTGGCAATCGTTTCTGTTAGTACATGGTACTATATTCTTAATAGCAGGTTCAGTAGGGATTTGGCTGTTTTACGTACAGCACACATTTGAGGATTCTTATTTTGAAGAGGATAAAGATTGGGAATATGTGAAAGCGGCAGTGGAAGGAAGTTCTTTTTATAAGCTTCCTAAAATTTTGCAATTTCTAACGGGTAATATTGGATTCCATCATGTTCACCATTTAAGTCCAAGAGTACCTAACTATAAACTAGAAGAGGCACACAATAATACGCTTCCGTTAAAAAATGTACCAACGATTACGCTTGCTACAAGCTTACAATCACTACGTTTCCGTCTTTGGGATGAGAAAAGTAACAATTTTGTTAGCTTTAAAGATGTCAAAAATATAATTAAAAATAATGTTTCTGTTCGAGTGAAATCTGAACTATAATTGCATCGTATATAAAACTCCCCTTAATCATTTTCGATTTAAGGGGAGTTTGTGTTTAAAGAGTAGATGCCAGATAAGAGGAAAATTTACATAATTCAAATTGTAATTGAAGCAGATTAGGAATTGCTCGTACGTAAGTACAAATATAAAGTGACAGTAAATGCATTATGTTAACAAGTGGAGTTATCATGAATTTTCCATTACGATAACTGTTCATAAATCCGACGAAAATTAATAGCAAAAGGTGGATCGTACAACATTATATCTAAAAAATTAGAAAAGACTTGAACGGAAATTTCATTCATTTTTCTTGGTGTTTCGCATTCCATACACTTAAATAGGATGCATATTCTAATTCATCTGGATTGTCATGTAACATAGAAATGAATTCTAATTTATTTCTATCACAATCTAGAAAGTATACACTTGCAGCGGGCATCCACCTTTGGACAATTGGCTCTTGATTTCCTTTTCCTTGACTTCCTATCACTTCTATTCCACGTTCCTCTAACCACGCTTTAGAAGTCATTAAAAACTCTAAATTTACACCAAAAGCAAAATGTCTCAGCTCAAAGTCTTCGATATTATTTACTTCCCATAGTCCAAGCATTTGTTGTTTATTTTCTCCGACCCAAAAGAAAGCCACTCTTTTTTTGGAGAGTTTTCTTGCTAACGTCAATTCTAGCTTGTTTTGATAGAAATTTATTGCCTTTTCTAAATTTCTTACATGTAAATGAGTTTCGTATATGTTCTGTATTATTATGATCATTCCTCTCTTTATTGGTAACTACCAATTGAATAGTAAATGTAATTCTAAAGTTGAAATATGTATAAGCCTAGTAATGTACATCTATATCCGATATACCTATTTACTATTATATTGAAATTGGAATGTGATAAATCCCACTGAGGTAGTAAGTGTTTAAATGAACCCTCTACTACTTTTGTAGGAGAGGGGATATATTCATTAAATTCAGATGAAATCATATTAAAATAATGAAAAAAGACCACACATGAAGTGAAACGCCACGTGTGGTCTTTTTTGTATCGTACAATATTACGAAGTTTCGCTAATTTTAGTTTCACTTTGACTGTTAGTAGCAATTCTTTTCTTAACTTTAAAGTGATAGTACGTGTAACAAAAGATAATAAATGGTACAGTGCAATAGATTCCAAGTCGTTGTTCAGGGATAAAGATAAGACTGATTAATATAATGCCATACAATCCAAAACCAAGAATTGGTACAAGTGGATAAAGTGGAGTTTTAAATTTTAAGTCTTCTAATCTTCCTCCGTCTGCTAAATAATGTTTACGGAAAAAGAATTGAGAAACACAAATTGACATCCAAACAATAATTGTTATGACTCCAGAAATGGAAATTAACCATAAGTAAACCGTTTCAGCAGCTACGACGCTTGTTAAAAGAGAAAAAGCAGAAATAGCTATTGTCATGATTAAAGCGTTGAGAGGAATCCCACGTGATGATAATTTCTTTAAAAATGCTGGAGCCATTTCGTTTTTTGATAAAGACCAAAGCATTCGAGTAGCAGCGTATAGTCCTGAGTTTGCAACAGAAAGAACAGCAGTAAGAATAACAAAGTTCATAATATCAGCTGCATATGGAATACCAATATTATCAAAAACAGCAACGAATGGGCTCTTTGTTAATCCAGCTTCTTCCCAAGGAATTAAAGCAACAAGAACAAAGATTGCTAAGACGAAGAAAAACATTGTGCGCCATATAATATTTCTAATAGAACGAGGTAAAGTTTTTGCTGGATCTTCACTTTCACCTGCTGCGATTCCGACAAGCTCTGTACCTTGGAAGGAATAATTGACTGTAACCATTGTTAATAGAATAGCTGCAAGTCCATTTGGGAATAAACCACCATGATTTACGAAATTTGAAAATAGCGGAGCTGGTTCGTCGCCTTTTAAATCAATAAAACCGAACATAGCGGCGCCACCAAGAATTATAAAAGCTATAATGGCAGATACTTTTATACTTGAAAACCAAAATTCTGTTTCTGCATAACTACGAGCAGATAATGCGTTAATAGTGAAAATCGTAACGCCAAATATTAAACACCAAACCCAAACAGGAATATCAGGAAACCAGCGCTGCATTGTAATGCCGGCAGTTGTAAATTCAAGACCGGTCGTATTCGCCCAGCTTAACCAATACAACCATCCGATTGTAAAGCCAGTTGCAGGATTGATGAACTTAGTGGCATATTCCTGGAAAGAGCCCGAAACAGGCATGGCTACAGCGAGTTCACCAAGACATAGCATAACGAAATACATTAATAATCCACCGGCCATAAAGGCAAGTACGGATCCACCAGGCCCAGCTTGACTGATAATAAAGCCAGATCCGTTAAATAACCCCGTTCCAATCACACCACCGAGTGCAATCATGAATAAGTGTCTACTTTTCATCGTACGTTTTAATTCATTATTTGTATTGTTTACTTGCGTCATTGTTTTCCTCACTTTCGTAGTTGATAGAATAAAGTTTGATGTTTTTCTGTATTGTGGAATGTATTCCGTGATGTGAAATCTTGTTATAATTTTCAGATAATTAAAAAGAAAAGTCAATATTTTTTTGTTTGCGCTTTCAAATTATTATTGAGTTATGTTTATTTATTTTTAGAAAATTAAATAAACTGATTGATTTCATTTTGAATATTTGTTAAATTGATAGGTAATTGAGCGTACTAACATATTACAAGTCAAGTTGGGGTGAGTTATGGTACAGTCCATTGATCGAGCGATAAGTATTATAAAGTTATTAAATTCTACTAATGAAAAAGAATATTGGGCTATTTCTGATATAGCGGACAGAACACATCTCCCAGTTAGTACAGTACATAGATTACTTAATTCTCTAATCGAGCATGGGTTAGTTACGCAAATTTCAGAAACGAAACAATACAAAATCGGGCCCATGTGGATGGAAATAGGATTACGTCAATTGGAGAAAGTAGACTACAGATCTGTGGCAAGAGAAGTGATGAAGCGATTAGCCTCTGAAGTGGAAGAAAGTGTGTATTTGAACATTCCAAATGGAACACATTCTATTATCATTGAAAGAATTGATAGCCCTTTAAAAATTCGAGTTATTGATAACTTAGGGGAACAGATTCCTCTTTCAATTGGTGCTGCAAATAAAACGATGCTAGCCAATATGAAACAGAATGAAATGGAATATATTGTTGAGCAGCTACTTCCTGCTTTACCAGAACAAAAGCGAATTCTTCTTGATCAAATAAAGCAAATAAGAAACGAAGGATATGCTGTCAGTTATGGAGAAAAAACAGAAGGAACTGCTTCAGTAGCTGCACCAATTATTGGATTTAATCATAATGTAGTGGGAGCATTAAGTGTTGGGTTAATTAGTCATCGTATTAATGAAGATCGACTATCTTTTCTTATTAATAAGGTAAAACAAGCAGCTCATGAAATATCAATAAAAATCGGCAGTACATCAGAACCATAATTTTGATAACTGTCGTCATTTTTTATTCATATACTGGAATTCATTTTCATAATGCGGAAAAATAGGGGGATTTATATGTCAAAGTGGCAATCAAAAGAACAATTGATTCAATTATTAAGCAGTCTAGTTGAAATTCCTAGTATTACAGGTACAGAAGCTGAAGTAATATTGCCAGACTTTGTTGTGGAACAATTATCTGATTTACAGTACTTCAAAGAAAACCCGCATCATTTACAAAAAAATCCGACAGGGGACGGACGATATTTTGTTACAGCGCTCGTAAAGAAAAGCGATTGTACAAAAAATACCGTAATTCTAGTTAGTCACTTTGATGTTGTAGATGTACAAGATTACGGAGTATGGAAAGAGGATGCATTCAACCCTAAAAAGTTAACGTCTATGTTTTATTCTCATAAAGATGAACTACCAGCCCATGTACGTGAAGATATAGAACAAGGAGATTGGCTATTTGGTAGAGGAACAATGGACATGAAATGCGGCCTCACGTTACAAATGGCAATGATTGAGCAAGCCTGTGAAGGAAGATTTGATGGAAATGTACTTTTATTAGCTGTTCCAGATGAAGAAGTAAATTCGGTGGGGATGAGGGCTGCTGTTCCAAGATTACTAGAGTTAGCAAAAGAACATGATTTAAATTATAAAACAGTCCTAAATTCAGAGCCTATGTTTGCAAGACATCCTGGTGACCAAAATAAGTATATTTACACGGGTTCTATTGGTAAAGTGTTACCTGGATTTCTTTGCTATGGTAAAGAAACACATGTAGGTGAACCTTTTGCGGGCTTAAATGGTAGTTATATGGCGTCATTAATAACAGCAGAATTAGAGTTGAATACGGACCTTTGTGATATTGTAGAAGGGGAAGCGAGTCCTCCGCCAACTAACTTACTTCAACGGGACTTAAAGGAGGATTATTCTGTACAAATTCCGCATCGTGCCGTTACATTATTTAATTTGTTTTTACTAGAAAAATCAATGACAGATGTCGTTTCATTGTTACGTCAAAAAGTAACGAAAATAGCAGAGAAAATAGAAGAGAAATATGAAAAGCAAGCATATCGTTTTTCTAAATATAATCCGTTTATACCGCCTAATATGAAAGTGAATGTATTAACGTACGAAGAGCTTATCGCTTATGCAATTGAACAACATGGTCAAGCGAAAATAGATGATATTCAATCTAGTATAATAAAAAATAGAGAAGAGAAAGATGATCGTGCGGTAACAATTGATTTAGTAGATAAACTAGCTATTTTATGTAAAGAAAAGGCGCCGATGATTGTACTTTTCTTTGCTCCACCATATTATCCAGCTGTAAGTTCACGCAACGATCCATTAATTAAAGAAGTAGTTGCAGAAATGGAAAAGTATGCACATTACAATCATAACATTACATTTGAAAACCAAAACTATTTTGGAGGAATTTCAGATTTGAGCTATGTGGGCTTACAGAATCCACTACATTCAATGAGTTCACTTGTAGACAATATGCCATTATGGGATAAAGGTTACTCGATTCCACTTCAGGAACTAGAAGAGTTTGACGTTCCAGTATTAAATATGGGACCGGTAGGAAAAGATGCACATCAATGGACAGAACGTCTAGATGTAAACTACGCATTTGAAACGCTATTAGATATGTTGCCGAAATGCATTGAAAAATTATTAGTTTCTAATAAAATTACACAAGTAAAGTAGTGTGATGAGTAAAATTATTTTAATATAATTAAAAACTAAAACGGCCAAACTCAAGTATATTCGAATTTGGCCGTTTATCATGTAGTGCATTTCTAGTTAAATTCATATGAATTCATAGCTAACATGATCTCTTTTATCGTTTTATTTTTTTGTTTGGCTAGACAGTTCAATAGACTTTTGCGTACAGCGCTGCATAGCTGAAATGATGGCTGTGCGTAAGCCTTTTTCCTCTAATGTTGCTACAGCTTCTATCGTTGTTCCGCCAGGAGAACAAACCATATCTTTCAATTCACCTGGATGTATTCCTGTTTCTAGTACCATTTTTGCAGACCCTAATACAGCTTGAGCAGCGAATTTATATGCTTGATTTCTAGGCATACCATCTAGTACAGCAGCATCTGCCATCGCCTCTATAATCATATATACGTATGCTGGTGAAGAACCACTTACTGATGTAACAACATCCATTAATTTTTCACTTACAATCTCTGCTTGACCAAAGCTATTGAAAATGTTTAGCACATCTTCTAAATCTTTTTCTGTCACCATTTCATTAGGGCATAACGCAGACATTCCTTCTCCAACAAGAGCAGGTGTATTAGGCATTACTCTTACAACTTTTAATTTTTTATCAAAAGCTTCTTCAGTACTTTTAATGCTTTTGCCGGCAGCGATCGTTACGACGATAACATCGTTTTTGATGACTTCTTTTATTTCGTTAATGACCGCTGCGTATAGGTCCGGTTTAATTGATAAAATTAAAATATCAGCATTTTTAGCTACCTCATTATTGTCAGTAGTTGTAGTTAGCCCATATTTTTCGTTAGCATGTTTTAAATTCGTAGTGTTTAAATCCGAACAAATAACATGATTTGCAGACACTACCTTTTTGTTTAGCATTCCGCCAATGATAGCCATTCCCATATTTCCGCATCCGATGAATCCAATTTGTTTATCCATAATAACTCAATCTTGCTCCTTTTTAATAAATTATATTATTTCGAAATTGTTATCTTAAAATAACAATAACATCTCCAGGCAATATAAAGAAACATTCTAAGAGAATATATTCCTTTTTGCAACAGTAAAAGATAAAAATGAATTATATTCGACATTCTGTAAATATATACACTATAATGTAAGGTATTATGTTTATGAATATGAGTTGCAGTTATATCAATTTGTATTTTCATTCAGTAGGGCAATCATTTCATACAAGAACTTGTCGCTCTATTTATTTTTTAAAATACCTCTTGACACCAAATCAAACTATATCGCATAATATAAAAAAATTAAACCGAAAATCGTTGAAGGGAAATAGTACATATGTCTTCTTGCGAAAGAGAGTGGAATTCACCGGCTGAAAGATTCCTCGTATAGAATATATCGAACCTATCCCTGAGTCTTAAATGAAAGTTTAGGCGTTCGCCTGCGTTATAGGCGCCAAGTGGATATCTATGTATATCAATTAAGGTGGTACCGCGGAACAATGACCGTTTCGTCCTTTTTATTTTATTAAGGGCGAAGCGGTCATTTTTATTTTGCTCTTGAATAGGCTAGGTGCAGCAATAATGAGAATAGAAATGACTGAAAGCTGTATGAATAAAAGTGTAATGTATAAAAAACTTTGATTTTAGATTTGGGGGATACAAAAGTGAAAAAACAACGAGTTGTCGTTAAGATTGGGAGCAGCTCCTTGGCAGATAGTCACGGAGGCATTTCTAAAGAACAACTTTCAGATCATGTTGCCGCATTGGCTCGATTGAAAGAGGAAGGACATGAAGTTTTGTTAATTACATCTGGAGCCGTTGCTGCAGGTTTTTCTGCTCTAGGATATCCAAGTAGACCTGTGACAATTAAAGGAAAACAGGCTGCTGCGGCTGTCGGACAAAGCTTGTTAATGCAGGCGTACACGGAGGAATTCCGTAAATATGGTATTGTAACTGCGCAATTATTGCTGACGAGAAGTGACTTTTCTAGAAAAGAACAATATAGTAACGCTTACGCTACTTTAGGAGAGTTATTAAACCGTTCTGCTCTTCCAATCATTAATGAAAATGATTCCATCTCTTTAGAGGAGCTAACGTTCGGTGATAATGATATGCTGTCAGCTTTAGTAAGCGGACTTGTTTCAGCTGATATGCTTATGATTTTTACAGATGTGAACGGTTTATATGACAAAAATCCTCAGAAAAATGAGGATGCGAAAAAATATTATTTCCTTCCTGAAGTTACAGAAGAAATCGCTTCTCTTGCAGGAGATGCTGGCTCAAAACTCGGGACTGGCGGAATGAAATCAAAAATCGATGCTGCAAAGACAGCACTCTCTCTTGGTGCGAGTGTATTTATTGGAACAGGACGTGGACAAGAGAAATTTGTAGATGTTTTAAAGGGCAAAGGTGATGGAACATATATCGGAAATGCTCCTCAAAAAGAAATGAAGATGAACAAGCAATGGATCGCGTTGCATTCGCTCGTTAGCGGACAAATTGAAGTAGACGCTGGTGCAGCTACTGCTATCATTCAGCATGGTAAGAGTCTTCTTCCTGCCGGCGTTACAAATGTGTCAGGATTTTTCAAAGTTGGCGATGTCGTAGAAGTAATGACGCAACAAGGGCACGTAATTGGAAAAGGGCAATGCACCTATAGCGCAGAGGAATTAAGAGAGATAAAAGGTATGCAAAGCCAACATATTCAAGCAAGAGGCGAAAGACATAATTATGAAGTTATTCATAGAGATTATTGGGTTTCACTTTAAGAATAGTGATGTTAAAAAGGAGGAAACAAAAATGAATGAAGTGTTGGCAAAGGGGAAAAGGGCGAAAGAAGTTGCTAGAGAACTTGTACTAAAATCTACAAGTCAAAAAAACGAAGCACTTGCTGCCATTGCTGAAAGGTTAATAGTAGAAACAGCTTATATTTTAGAGGAAAACAAACGAGATATCGAAGAAGGTAAGGCAAAAGGATTTTCTGATTCACTCCTTGATCGTCTAATGCTGAATGAACAGCGTATCATTGATATGGCAGAGGGAATTAAGCAATTAATTGAATTACGTGATCCTGTTGGAGAATGTGTAAGCAAATGGGAGCGACCAAATGGACTATTTATTCAGGAGATGCGTGTACCACTTGGTGTTGTTGGTATGATTTATGAGGCAAGGCCAAATGTAACAGTAGATGCTGCTACAATTTGTTTAAAGACAGGAAACGCAGTTATATTACGTGGTAGTTCTTCTGCTATCAATTCTAACAAAGCTATTGTTGACGTTATTCACCGGGCGCTTAAACAAACAAGCTTGCCTCCAGAAAGTGTACAGCTCATAGAAGACACAACACGGGATAGCGCAAAGCAGTTGTTTACAATGAATGATTACTTAGACGTTCTTATTCCAAGAGGTGGCAAACAATTAATTGATACGGTAGTGAGAGAAGCATCTGTTCCAGTACTTGAAACGGGTGCAGGAAATTGTCATATTTTCATTGATGAAACAGCCAATAAACAAATGGCAATTGATATTATTATAAATGCAAAAACGCAGCGTCCATCTGTATGTAATGCCATTGAAACGATTGTACTTCATGAGAAGTGGGCGCGGCGATATGGTAGCGAGTTGTTTTCTACTTTGAAGGAAAGCGGCGTGGAGTTACGTGGTGATCAGAAAGCATTGGTAATTGATTCTTCAATAGTACTTGCTTCAGAAGAAGACTGGGGTACAGAATTTTTATCACTCATGCTGGCAGTGAAGGTAGTTTCTTCTATAGAAGAAGCGATTCATCACATAAATACGTATGGATCTATGCATTCCGAAGCGATTATTTCAGAAAACGAGGAAAACGTCAGCAAATTCTTCACAGCTGTAGATGCGGCTGCACTGTATCATAATGCGTCAACTCGTTTTACTGATGGATCTGAATTCGGATTCGGCGCAGAAATTGGCATCAGTACACAAAAGTTACACGTAAGAGGACCAATGGGGCTTCCTGCATTAACTTCTACAAAATATGTGATTCGTGGAAATGGTCAAATTCGAAAATAAAAATAGAAGACACTCAATTCGATTGGGTGTCTTTCGTTTTAAAGAATGTTTACCATACAAATAGTCCAACAAGCATAGCGCTTAATAAAGAAACCGCCATTCCGCTAACAAGAAGCTTCCAAACATTTTTACCGATGACTGATGATTTTTCTCCGCCAAATAATGAATTGTAAGTTCCGTAAATCATACCTACTGTACTAAAGTTAGCAAAAGAAGCTAGAAATGTTGTTGCAACCGCAATCGTATGTGGTTGTAGCGACTTTAAGTTTGATTTTAAATCCATCATTGCAACAAATTCATTCGTCGTTATTTTGATCCCCATTAATTCAGCTACATACATAGCATCACTGCCTGATAAACCGAGTAAAAATGCAAAAGGACTAAAGATAATGGAGAAGATTTTTTGAATTGTTAACCCTGTTACAAAAAATCCTAAAATCCCATTTAAACATGCTGTTAAAGCTACATAACCAATTACCATAGCTAAAATAACGATAACCATATTCATCCCAACTAACATACTGTTTGAAATAGTAGAAAAGAAATCCTTTTTTTCATGTTTTGAAGGTGTGTAAACAACGTCTTCTTCTTTCGAAACTTCCACAGGATTTAATACATTGGCTAAAATTAATGCGTTAATACAGTTTAATGGGATTGCGCTGAAAATATATGTTGCTGGAACCATTGATAAATAAGCACCAAGAATGGATCCGCTAACGCTACTCATACTCATAATTCCAAAAGTTAATAATCGATTTTCTTTTAAAACAGATAATTGATCACGAACAACCGCAAGTGCTTCGGTGTTTCCTAAAAACATCATTTGAATCGAAAAGAAACTTTCTAACTTTGGTAAACGAGAAATCTTTGAAATAACTGCACCTACTTTATCAATAATCCAAGTTAAGATTCCGAAATAAGAAAGAATATCGAAAAAAGTAATAACAAAAATGATAGGAAGTAACGCACTAAAGAAGAAATCAATGTGCTGACTTTCCATAGCTGAAGGAAATGCAAATCGAATACCTTCATTCGCACATGCTAGTAGCCAACTGAAAAATGACGCAATTTTATTAATGATAATACTGCCGAGCTTTGTGCCTAACATAAACCACGTAATAAAAAGCTCCAATAGGATGAGAATTACAATTGGTCTCCATTTTATATGTTTTTTATTAGGCGAACATAAGAAAACGATTAATATGACAACGAAAATCCCTAACATATTCAATATGAAATACATGTCAACAACTCCTTGAGGCTTATTATTTGTATATAAAAAAGCCTCTATTCTTCCAAATTTGGATTATGATCAGAAGTTATGAAGAAGGTAAATGATGTTTGGGATTCACGTATTTTAATTTGCTTTATTTTGAGCAATCGCAGTAATTACAAAACAAGTAGCTATTTTCAATTGCTTTGTTGGATATTAAACCTATGCGATTTTAAACATCGTTTATCTCGGATTAACGGGCAGTAAGACTTCCACCTCAAAATTCAGGGAAAGCAAAGAAGTGAGGTGGGGATGGGCTGCCGCAAAATCCCGATTGGTAAGAGCTGATTAAAATTTCACTTTATAAATAAGAACGGTGAGTTGGCCATGAACCTTGAAGTTTCCGAAGCTGTATAATTTGTCCTGTATGATAAGCATCATGCAAAAGGATATTCATATATTGTTGCCAAACTGGTAGAGAAGGACTTAGTTGATCTAGTTCTGCTTCTTGAAGGGCGGTTAATGAAGATTGTAAGGCATCATGTACTTGAAGCGTTCGCTTTACTGTTTGTTGCCAAGCGTTATCATCATTAGGCTCACCTTGGATAAAGGTTTCATCATTATTTTGTGGAGCAACAAATGTGTTGTCTTCATGTAAGCGGGAAAGTAGGCGTTCTTTAAAGATTAATAAATGGTTCACATTTTCCCAAATCGTATTACTGGCAGCACCTTCTGGTTGCCAACATGCTTGTTCAGCAGTAAGATTTTTTAACGCTTCTGATATTGGTGGGTACCATTCTTCTTCGTAAAAAACTTGTTGGACTCCATTTTGCAACATTTCTTTTCTCCCCATTCGTATAGCCTCCTATTCATTTTTCTTAATAAAATCAATTCTCTTTTCTCTTCAATAAACCTTCTTTATAGCTGATCAAGAGAAGGAAATGCAATGTATAAAAGAGGCATTAAAAACTTTCATTTTTAATAATCAAGGTTTTAATTGAGTCAGAATAAAAAAGAGTATAAATCTTTTCTATTTGCTCATTGATTAGAATATTTTTAAAGTTGTAATATAATTCTAAAAATATAGAAGGTATAATTCGATAAAAATAGAATTAAATATATAGCAAACAAGGAGGGATAAAAATGGAGGTCTATCACATAACGAGTAGAAAGAGAGAAACTTATAACGTTCAAGTGAAATATTCGATACTTTTCGAATGTGCACTTGGCATTGCTGCGATTACTCATAAGCGGTTAATTGATACTCTTGAAAAGAGTCAAAATGAATGGGAAGAAATTAAGAAATCATTAACAGAAGAAATGAGAGAGCACTTACAGTTTGTAGAGGAACATAATACGTGGAAAGCGTTACTTCAGTTGTTGTATAAAGGGGAGTTTCAGGAAATATCACAGTTTCATACTAAAATCAATGCGCTTTCAGAAGTAGATTTGAAATATATATGTTTACCGTTTTTAGGCGAGAAGCATGAAAAGAAAAGACATTTAGCAGCGAGTGGAGACGTAACTGCAATACATGAACTAGAGGAACTAACGCAGGATCATCAGTTTTTCTCTACGTATATTCGTTTTATATGTAATGTGGATGTACAAGTGCTGAAACCTCATTTAATCGCTGTAATGACAGGTTGGTATGAGAGTGTTATTCAGAAAGAGGAAGAGAAAATACTTTCTATATTACAAAGAGACTATGAAGCGAAAAATGAGATGAATAAAAAGATGAAACCGGAAGAGTTCGTCGAGTGGGCGACTGGCGGTGTGAACTATATGCCAGAACCAAGTGTTCATAATGTACTTCTTATCCCGCAAATGACGTACAGACCGTGGAATATTGAGGCGGATATTGAAGATACGAAAGTATTTCATTACCCAGTTGCAAACGAAAGCATCCATCCTGAAGATCTATATGAACCGAATTATTTTTTAGTTCAAAAACATAAGGCGCTTGGGGATGAAGCAAGGTTACGCATTGTAAAAATGTTGTTTGAAAAAGAAAGAACATTGCAGGAAATTACAGAAAGACTGCAACTCGGTAAATCGACTGTACACCATCATTTGAAATTGTTACGTGCAGCGAAGTTAGTAGATATACATGACGGGAAATATGTATTAAGAAAGAAAGCAGTACAGTCGTTAGCGAAAGAATTAGATATGTTTTTGAATAGATAATTAACAACGAGAATGTACATAAAGGGAGGAATATAAAAGAAAAGTTGGTGTATGAAATTGAAAAATGTATTGAAAAATCGTTCGTTCTTTTTCATGTGGATAGGTAGCGCGATTTCAGAATTGGGCGGGGCTTTCGGAACGTTATGTAATTCGATTCTTGTTTATGAATTAACAGGGTCAAAAACAGCTTTAAGTAGTATGTGGCTATTATATTTCATCCCATCACTCATACTGCAATTAATAAGTGGCCCATTTATTGATAAATGGAGCCGGAAGTGGATTATGATTTTTTCACAATGGATACGAGCATCCGTATTCTTATTACCTTTGGTGATGCTAGTTACAGGTAGTATAGAAGTTTGGCATATTTATGTTGTTCAAATTGTAGTGGGACTTATTACACCTCTTTATACACCTGCGAGTCAGGCAATTACACCGAGCATTGTAAGTAAAGAACAACTTCAAGACGCAAATGCGTATATTGATGGAATGACTCGTCTCATGATGTTTCTTGCGCCAGTATTAGGTGGAGTAGTCATTCATTTCATTGGAACAGAACTTACATTATCTTTCGTATGTATTTGTCTATTTGTTAGTGGTGCTTTCTTACTTTATATAAAAGAAAAGAGAACTACAACAGATATACGAAAAACGTGGCTAGAACAATTCCTTCAAGGTTTTACATATTTTTTTACAAAACCAATCATCGTTTGGCTCGGTATATTTCTTACTTTTGTGCAGTTTGGAGTAGGGGTAACAATGGTCACAAATCTTCCTTATATAAAAGACGAGCTGTCAGCAGGATATGCAGAGTACGGCTATTTCATGGCAGGTTTTCCACTTGGCTATGTAATTGGCTCAGTATTAGTCGGAAAAGTAACATATAAAAGCCGGCGTATACTTATGCTTGGAGGATTGTTTATAGGAGGACTCACATACATTTCATTAGGGTTCAATCATAGTATTATTATTGCAATAATAATTGAAGTAATAGCAGGGATTTGTATTGCATTTTTCAATGTTTATAACACAACAATATGCCAACAAACCGTGCCGAATAATATGATAGGACAAGTATTTTCAGTGCGTTTATTTTTCATACGATCCGCTATGCCGTTAGGTGTGTTAGTAGGGGGAATATTGAGTGAAATGTGGGGAGTAAGAGTGCTATATTTAATCATCGGTGCAATTATATGTGTCACCTCTTTAATAGGAATGTTACTTCCATATTTCAAATTTTTAGATGAGGCGATAGAAAAGAAATCAGCATAATTCAAAAAATTAAAACTTTACAATTGAAAATAATTATCATAATCAATTATAATAGAAGAATACTAGTATTCGTATTACAAAGAGGGAGTGGGATATATGTTTATCGAAACGAAAACATTTACAGTAAAAGAAGGTACATCAAATATAGTTGTAGAACGTTTCACTGGAGAAGGTATTATTGAAAAATTTGAAGGCTTTATCGACTTGAGTGTTCTTGTGAAAAAAGTAAGAAGAGGAGACGAAGAAGTTGTCGTTATGATTCGCTGGGAATCGGAAGAAGCATGGAAAAACTGGGAAACAAGTGAAGAACACTTAGCTGGACATAGAGCGGGCCGTGGTAAACCAAAACCAGATCATATTATTAATGTGGATCATGCGGTTTATTATGTGAAATCATCGAAAGCGGCTTATCAACAGTCGTAATATACAAGCAGAGGATACATGTTGTAGAAGCAAACATGTATCCTCTTTTTTAATACTGGGGGATGGGAATGATAGAAAATTTTTCATTCATTTAAAAAAAGTTCTAGGCTATAGAAAAAATATTAGACTTATAAAGCATGGTCTTAGATGGAACGCTTGAATATCTTGTCTTACATATTTAAGTGTTATGAAAATGAGTCTATATACCCTCTGTTTAAAAGGAGATGAGTACATGAAGCTGAATCATTTAAATTTATGTGTTGATGATTTATCCCACATTAACGGGCAGTAAGACCCCCACCTCAAAATTCAGCTAAAGAAAAGAAGTTAGGTGGGGGATCAACTGCTCGTAAAAGCCCGATTGATTCAACTAATAATCAGTGGGGGATGAATAAAACCCCACTAATTAAAGTTTCACTTTATCAGAAGCGACATATTTCTTTGAAACATTTTTTGATTTTCAATTTTTGGAGCAAAAGGGAAAGGCACTAGTAGTGATGAGAGTTGATTTATACTTGTACTAAGTGATCCAAAGGCATTTAAGGGGAATAAGGAAGTTACGTATCCGGAAGCTTTTCATATTGGTTTTTTAGTGGATACATCAAGTGAAGTGGATCAAGCGTATAATCGTTTAGTAGCCGGCGGCATTGAAATAGACAAGGAACCTTATTCGATGAGAGGTAGTAGTTATGGTTTTTATTTTACAGTATTTAATGGCTTATTAATTGAAGTGTCTTGTCTTGATTATAGAGAAGATAAGAAAGTTTCAAAGCTTAATAGTGATCATCAAGAGTAATCATTTGAAGGTGTATAAAATTTAAATATGTATCATATTAGAAGACGGATTAAGAAAGTTTCACTGTAAAGTAAAAAAGACAGACTAATAAATAGTCTGTCTTTTCACATTAATTCTTCACGTCATTATAAAGTTCAAGCGCCTCTTTCACATTCAATCCATTTTTCACAATACCATGTATCGCTTGAATCATCGCAGCAGGATGTTCAGATTGCCATATGTTCCGGCCCATGTCTACGCCGATTGCACCTTCTTGCAGTGCATTGTACGTAATGTTTAATGCATCTTCAATTGAATCTAGTTTTGGGCCGCCCGCGATGACAACTGGGGCAGGGCATGTGCTCGTTATTTTTTCGAATCCTTCGCAGTAATACGTTTTAATAATATCAGCACCCATTTCAACACATACGCGGGAAGCAAGTGCTAGAAAGCGAGCTTCACGTTTTTGTAATTCTTTTGCGACTGCGGTAATGCCGAGTACAGGTAGGCCGTAATCGTGAGCTTCAGAGACTACATTTGCGAGATTCGAAACAGTTTGTGTTTCATAGTCTGATCCGACAAAAACAGAAACGCCAACGCCAATTGCGTTTTGCTTCACTGCTTCTTTCACAGGTGTAACAATTGTTTCATTCGCTAAATCTTTACCGACGACAGTAGCGCCGCCAGATACACGCATAACCATCGGTGTGCTGCAGTTTTCAGGAATGCAGGAGCTAAGTACACCACGTGTTAAAAAGAGAGAATCCGTGTAAGGAAGTAAGTTTTTAACAGTTTCAAGTGGCTGTTCAAGCCCGTGGATTGGCCCTAAAAAGTAGCCGTGATCTATCGCTAACATTACCGCTCTGCCATCAGGTAAAATTGTATTTAATCGATTTTTAAATCCCCAAGTCATTCCAAATCACTCCTTCGTTAATGTTGGATTTTCCTTTTGTACCGTATCTTTATTTGGTAAATGTGGTGACTTTATAAAAACAGCTTTAAAAGGTTTGTCAGAATGGTTAATCAGATAGTGAGATTCATGAGGGCGAACTTGCAGGACATCACCTTGTTTAATCGGAACTCTTTCGTTATTTACATAGAAGTCTATTTCACCTTCTAACGCATAAAAAACTTCTTCACACGTTGTATGGTAATGATTTTGAAACTCTTGCCCAGGCTGAATGACAACAAGACCAAGATC
Organism: Bacillus thuringiensis; assembly: GCF_001595725.1. Lineage (GTDB taxonomy): Bacteria > Bacillota > Bacilli > Bacillales > Bacillaceae_G > Bacillus_A > Bacillus_A thuringiensis_K. The sequence continues at coordinate 2,845,657 of NZ_CP014282.1, read as the reverse complement.
AATATTCGGGCCTTGTATTAAATATTTCGGCCCGTTATCACCGAAGCGATAGGAGAAATCATTTTCATTCGCTTTTAACATACAGTTCACTCCTTTATGTAAATGTGTTACAGTGCACCAGGCGCAATCCACATATGTGTTGTAAGTCCTTTATCAGCTAAAGCGAGCTGACTGCTATACACGGTTTTCCATGTTTCATAGAATTCCTTGTATAGCTCGTGATTTTCAGTGATTGGTTCAAATGTATTTTCCCACTGTACAAATTGTTCGGCAGTCTCTTCCATAGATGAATATATGCCAGCGCCAACTCCAGCAGCAATTGCAGTTCCTAAAGCAGCTGCTTCTTTCACAACTGGTACTTTTACAGGAATGCCGAGAACGTCTGATAGAATTTGTGGCCATAGTTGCCCTTTAGCGGCACCGCCAGCAAAAATGACTTCAGAAGGGAATGTACCAGTAAGATTTTCAATTAGTTTTAAGTTTCCAAGTGTAACGAAGGCGGCATTTTCTTCAATAGCACGGAACATTTCTTTTTTTCCGCATTTGTCAGCGTCTAAACTTAAATTTAAGAATGAAGGTGCGGCATGACGCCAAGAAATGTAGTTCATAACGTTTGAAAAAGTAGGGATAATACCATATGAACCGACAGGAACGTCTTTCGCTTGTTCTTCTAATAATTCATAAGCGTCTACACCGAGTTTTTCAGCGAGCTTTTTTTCTTCTTGGCAAAAAGCGTCTCGAAACCAACGCATAACGAGGCCAGGGAAAAAGGCAATCGTTTCATATTGCCAAAGGTTCGGAACGACGTGACAATTTACTCGAATTGCAGCATTTGGATCCGTTGTTGACTCTGCAATATTCACTTCCTGTTGCCAAAAGCTGCCGCCGCATATTAAAGTTTGATTTGGTTTTACGACTCCAGTCCCGAGTGCTGCCATTTGAGCATCACCGCCGCCAGCGACGACAGGAATCCCTTCAAGTAAACCAGTTAGTGCTGCACACTCTTTTGTAACATTACCAATCACAGTGCCAGCTTCATTTACTTTTGGTGAAAATGGCAAAGATATACCACACTCTTTAGCGACATCGTTATCCCAATTTCTATTTTGTAAATCAAAGATTCCAGACGTACAACCGTTGGAAGGGTCGATTTGCAGTACGCCGCTTAATTTATACAAAATCCAATCATTTAACATCGTAAAGGAGTGAATATTGTTGTAGACGTCTGGTTCATGTTTTTTAATCCAAAGTAGGCGAGGTAAAGCACCTAATGAAAAAGTTTGACCAGATCTAGTATATAAATCTTCTTCAAGATGTGACCGTATTTCTTTTAGCTCACTAACTTCAGCGGATGCACGCCCATCAACATTTGCACAAGCCCAAATTTCTTGCCCATTTTTATCATATAAAACAAAACCTTCCCGCATACTAGTAGCACTAATAGCTTGAATAGAAGAAGGCGTGACATTACTTCTTTGTAAAACTTCTTTCGTGCATTGTTGTACTAGCTTCCAGTTTTCTATTACATCAAAATTCATAGAACCTGGGTAACGAGGATCCGTATTATGAACCCATTCTTTTTGACTGACCGCAATTTGATTACCTAGTAAATCAAAAAGAACAGCTCGAATGCTTCCTGTACCAGCATCAAAAGCTAATAAATGAGACATTAACAATCACCATCCTTTCGTAATAAGGAGAGGGCCGTTTCCTCATCGGTAATTAATGTATGAATGAACTTTCCCTTTAAGGCACCATAAATTGCATCTATCTTTTCTGTACCTCCAGCAACACCAACGACATGATTCATATTGCGCAAAATAGAGAGAGGCGTGCCAATTAGACGATTGTGATGCGAGAGCTCTAATAAATCACCATTCGTATTATAAAACTGTCCTAAAATATCGCCCGCCCCGTTTTGACTTCGAATATATGTCATTTCACGTAGCGTTAATTTTTCTTCTTTTACAATCGTAGCGTCTTGAGATAACCCGCCAATACCGACAACTGCTGTATGTGCAAGTGAAGCGACATGAAGCATATCTTTCACACTTGGTTCTGATAAAATACTTTGTGCCATTTCAGTAGAAGATGCTAGAAAAGGAGTAGGAATAATATGAAGATCACCTTGCATGTAGTGTAAATAGTTTTGTTTTCTTGGGAGATAGTGGTTTACTCCGCCTGTTAGCGTTACGAATGAAAGATTAATAGAACTTTCAAAATGAATGTTTTCTAGCATTTTACTTATCGTTTCACCCCAGCCGATGCCGAGTAAATCACCTTGTTGGAGATGAGTCTCTAAATATTGTGCAGCGGCTTTTCCGAGAGAAGTAGCATAATTGTTTATTGGAGTAGGGATAATGAAAGCATCTTTTAAGTGGAACTTTTTCATTAAGTCACGTTCAATGCTCAAGCAATGCAAACCGGTTCCTTTTACGTGAAATGTAACGATACCTTCACTGCGTGCCTTATCTAATAACCGGACAACCTTATTTCTTGAAATATGAAGAAGTGAAGCAATCTCTTGTTGTGTTAATTGATCTTTATAATAGTACCAGGCTACTTTAGTTAATAAATTTTCTTCAAAGTTCAGCTGTGACATACTCTTCATCCCTTTCAACAATTGACCAATGCTTAAACATATGTGTCACATATTTTGTTTATTCCAGTTGAAACGATTAATAGTACATTGAAAAAAGTGTTCTAGATATGAAAAAAGGAATATACAATGCTACAAAACAAGTAGAACAAATAATCATTTTCTCAAAAAATGTTCTGGGTAAAGGCAGGTGACATCATGTGGAGAATGTGCCCTTATTACAAGTGAAGAAAATGAGTAAGGCGTTTTCGAATCAACTTGTGCTAAAGGAAGTGAACTTACAAGTAGAGCATGGTGATATATACGCTTTAGTTGGTGGAAATGGCGCCGGGAAATCGACATTAATGAAAATATTAATGGGGTTATATTCGTATGATAGTGGAGAAATGTATGTGAAAGGAAAGAGACAGCAGTTTGCAAATCCAAAAGAAGCACACCAAGAAGGGATTTATTTAATACCACAAGAACCGCTCATTTTTCCGCATATGACCATTGAAGAAAATATATGTATTGGGTTAAAAGAAAAGAAAAAGAAACTAAAAGTACAGATTCAGCAATTGATTAGCAGCTTAGGATGGGATATTGACCTTAATAAACTAGGAGGAACATTATCGATTGCGCAACAACAGTTAGTAGAAATCGTTAGAGGATTAATAAGAGAAGCTGAGATTCTTATTCTAGATGAGCCAACATCGACATTAACAACACATGAAATTAAGAGTCTTTTTGTGTTGATGAAAAGTTTACAAGAAAAAGGAATTGGGATGATTTATATTACGCATCGATTTCCAGAAATCTTTGAAATTGCCAGCAAAGTAGCAATACTACGTGATGGAATGGTTGTAAGCCAAGGTGATGTATGTGACTATACATATGACATGCTGATGGAGGGACTATTGCCAAAAGGATATAAACAGAAAGAGAAAATAGAAGTAGTTCAAGAGACAGCAAAGACGAAAAAAATATTAGAAGTGGTTGATATAAATGGTCACGCATTCGAAAATATATCATTCACTGTACATGCGGGTGAGGTTGTAGGTGTTGCTGGCATTATAGGATCTGGCAGAACGGAATTAGCAGAAGCGATATTTGGATTGAAAACTATAAAATCAGGGTCTATCTTATTGGGTGGAAAATCAATTGATACGTGTTCTTTGCATAAAAGGCTAGACGAAGGACTAGTTTATGTGCCAGAGGATAGGGCGAGGAATGGAATTTTCTCAATTGCTTCTGTTAAAGAAAATATTGCAGCAGCAAGTTTATATCAAAATAATCGCTTTTTTATAAATCAAGAAAAAGAAAGCGCTTTAGTTAATTCGTTTATAGAACAGTTCCGAATTGTTGTACAGAATATGAATAAAGAATTGGCATCTTTATCAGGAGGTAATCAGCAGAAGGTCGTGCTTGCGAAGTATCTTGCATGTAATCCTAAAATTATTATTCTTGATGAGCCGACTCGCGGAATTGATGCGAAAGCAAGGCTTGAAGTGTATGAGACGATAAAAAAAATGAAAAGGGAAGGACTCGCAATTTTATTAATCTCTTCAGATGTTGAAGAAATTGTCCAATTAGTAAACCGTGTATATGTAATGAGAAATGGGCGATTTGTTTCTCATATGGAAAAAGAACAACTGAGTGTGAATGAAGTTACACGCTTTGCATACGGAGGTGTAACGGAATGAAACGCATGTTAAAAATGCATGAAACGTCTATCATACTGTTACTACTAATTTATATAGCCATTGTCGGTATAATAAATCCTAGTTTTGTTCAGTTTAACTCGTTATCTTTAATAATGAAATCAAGCGTTATTTTAGTCGTTCTAGCAATTGGCCAATCGTTCGTTTTATTTACGAAAAATATAGACGTATCAGTTGGCTCAATTATGGGATTAAGCGCGGCAGTTTGCGGGATGTTGTTAACGAACGGGTATAATGCATTCTTGTCAATTTTTGCTGCTGTAATGCTTGGTGCTAGTATTGGTTTCATAAACGGGATTGGCGTTGCAAAGTTTCGGGTACCAGCCATTATTATGACATTAGGGATGCTAGGAATTGTTAGGGGTGCAATGTTAATCTTCACAGGCGGGAAGTGGATTGAAGATATTCCAAATAATTTTAAGAAACTTTCATCTATCGTCATACTTGGTCTGCCGATAACTGTATGGGGTATTCTAATTGTTTTATTACTACTATATTTCTTTTTAAGGAAGGTACCTTACGGAAGATACTTCTATGCGGTAGGTGACAATGAAGATGGTGCGAGACTCATTGGTATACCTGTTAATCAAGTGAAGATAAATGCGTTTATTGTATCGGGCATAAGTGCGGCAATCGCTGGTTGCATATTTGTTATGAATATCGGGTTCGTTCCAAATCAAACTGGTACAGGAATAGAACTACAGGTGATTGCAGCTGCTGTGCTAGGAGGAATTCATCTAAAAGGAGGAACAGGTTCTATATTTGGAGCTGCACTAGGAGCATTGTTTTTAGAAGTGATAAGCAGTTCACTTATCTTTTTAAAAATACCAGCATTTTGGAATAATGCTATTTCAGGTTTTTTACTATTACTTATTATCATATTAGATAGCGTCATGAAGAAGTGGAAAGCAGAAAGGAGAATGAATCTATGAAGTATTTTTACAGATGGGAAGGTGTTTTAATCATATTACTTCTTATAGAATTCATTCTCTTTAGTTTTATAAACAGCGATTTCTTAAATATTAGTAATCTCCTTTTTAGTACAAATGATTTTCTATTCATAGCAATCGCGGCAATTCCAATGACTTTCGTTATTGTAACAGGAGGAATTGACGTATCTGTAGGATCAATTATGGGGCTAACCTCGATTTTAATTGGTGTGTTTTGGATGAATGGAATTCATATTTTACTAGCAGTAATAATGGCACTTATAGTCAGTTGCTTAGCAGGAGCTTTAAACGGAATCATTATAAAATTGACAGATGTAGAACCACTAGTCGTTACACTCGGAACGATGTTTTTATACGGAGGAATTGCACTCGTCATTTCAGGAGGGGCAGGTGCTTCTGGATATGAAGGGATAAGCGGTTTACCTGATACTTATGTACAACTAGCAAATGGTAGTTTTATAGGAATACCCAATTTATTATGGCTACTTATTTTATTAACAATTGTATGCACGATTTTGTTTCACCGAACGATATATGGGCGCCACGTAAAATTAACAGGCGCGAATGAAAATACAGCAAAATACACCGGGATTAAAACGAAAAAAGTAGTAATCATTGCTTACATACTTTCTGGGTTAGGAGGTGGATTAGGAGGAGCTTTCTTAACTGCATATTTCAGTTCTGCACGTGCTGATATAGGAAGCGAAACAATATTACCAATCATTACAGCAGTCGTCTTAGGCGGTACACTTATTACAGGCGGAAAAGGAAGCATTATCGGTACTGTACTGGCGAGTATTTTCATTGGGCTCATGCAGTATGGCTTGCAAATGACGGGTTTAACAAATGAACAATCTAACGTAGTTATTGGTATTATCCTTATTCTTTCAGTTATTATGAGACATTTCAAATTACATCAATTTTTAGCGGGAAAAAGACAGAGTTTGCATAAGGGGGAAATGTCATGAAGAGAAAACTAGGGATTGTATTGATCGTATGTATTTGCCTAATTGGTTTAATAGCTTGTTCCAGTCAAACGGTAGATAAGAAAAAAGCGGATGATGTGAAATTTGCATTTATTCCGAAATTAACAGGAGTTGGCTTCTTTACATCGGGCGGTGAAGGAGCAAAGGAGATGGGAGAGAAGCTAGGCGTACAAGTGAAATATGATGGGCCGTCTGAAGCGAGTGTATCAGGGCAAGTAAAGTATATAAATAATTTTATTAACCAAAACTATGATGCACTTATGGTTTCCTCTACATCAGTTGATGGTTTATCGCAATCACTACAACGTGCTAAGAAAAAAGGAATGACCGTCTTAACATGGGATTCTGATGTGAATCCGAAAGATCGTTCTTTTTATATAAGCCAAGGAACACCAGACCAACTTGCTAACTTATTAATAGAAATGACTTCTAAGCAAATTGGAGATAAAGGAAAAGTAGCATTCTTTTATTCTAGCCCGACAGTAACGGATCAAAACCAATGGGTAACGAAAGCGAAAGAAATTATTAAAAAGAAATATCCGAACTGGGAAATTGTAACGACGCAGTACGGTGAAAATAATGCACAAAAATCTTTATCCGTAGGGGAGAACATATTAAAAACGTATCCAGATATTAACGCAGTTATTTGTCCAGATGCAACAGCACTCCCAGCAATGGCGCAGGCAGCTGAAAACTTAAAAATGGATAAAAAAGTAGTGTTAACTGGATTTTCTACACCGAACGTTATGCGTGATTATGTAAAACGAGGAACAGTACAACAATTTGGTTTATGGGATGTAAAACAACAAGGTGCTCTCGCAACGTATGTAGCAAATGAAATTGTTGTAAAAGGGAAGAAGTTAAAAGTAGGGGATAGCTTCGAAGTAAAAGGAATTGGAAAAGTGAAAGTAGAGCCAAACTCCATTCAAGGATATGATTATGAGGCAGAAGGGAACGGAATTATCGTATTACCAGAACGAGTTGTATTTACGAAAGATAATATTGATAAGTATAATTTTTAGTAGACAAAAAAACGTCCGAATATATCGGACGTTTTTTTATTTCTGCATTAATTATGAACAGTTTCTTTTTCGTTTAATCCAAGTGTACGACCAGTAGAAGTGTGAAGATCTTGGAACAATCTTGGATTTTCAGTTAGTGAAATGCCATATGAAGGAATCATTTCTTTTATTTTTTCTTCCCATTCTACCATGCGGCTTGGGAAACATTTTTCTAATACTTCGAGCATGACGTGAACAGCAGTAGAAGCACCTGGTGATGCGCCTAGTAATGCGGCGATTGAGCCGTCAGCTGCACTTACTACTTCTGTACCAAATTGAAGTGTTCCTTTACCGCCAGCATCAGTATCTTTAATTACTTGTACACGTTGTCCAGCAACTACAATATCCCAATCTTCACTTTTCGCGTTCGGAATGAATTCGCGTAATTCTTCCATACGTTTTTCATGTGATAACATAACTTGCTGAATTAAGTATTTTGTAAGTCCCATTTCTTTTACACCAGCGGCTAACATCGTTAAGACGTTATTCGGTTTTACAGAACCGATTAAGTCAAGATTTGAGCCAGTTTTTAAGAATTTAGGTGAGAAGCCTGCGAATGGTCCAAACAGTAAAGCTTTTTTATTGTCTATATATCTCGTATCTAGATGAGGTACAGACATTGGCGGAGCGCCAACTTTAGCTTTACCGTACACTTTCGCATGATGCTGCTCTACAACTTTTTGGTTTTTACATACCATAAATAGTCCACTTACTGGGAAGCCACCGATATGCTTTGATTCAGGGATACCAGTCTTTTGAAGTAGAGGTAGGCTACCGCCACCGCCGCCAATAAATACGAATTTAGCAGTATGATGCTCAATTTTACCACTATTCATATCGTGTACTTTTACTTCCCACAAACCATTTTTCGTGCGCTTAATATTTTCGACACTATGCTTGTAGTTTAGCTCGACATTTTTTGTTTTTAAGTAATCAAACAACATACGTGTTAATGCACCGAAGTTAACATCTGTTCCAGAGTCAATCTTCGTTGCCGCCATCGGTTCATTAGATGTGCGGCCTTCCATAATGAGTGGAAGCCATTTTTTTAATGTTTCAGGAGCAACAGAAAATTCCATTCCTTGAAAGAGTGGATTTTTTGAAAGCGCTTCAAAACGGTTTTTTAGAAACTCAACATTTTTTTCCCCTTGTACTAAACTCATATGAGGTAGTGGCATAATAAAATCTTGTGGATTACGAATTAATTTGCTCTTTACAAGATATGCCCAAAATTGTCTTGAAAGCTGGAATTGCTCATTCACTTTTACAGCCTTACTAATATCTATAGATCCGTCAGCTTTTTCGGAAGTATAGTTCAGTTCGCATAGCGCAGAATGCCCTGTACCTGCATTATTCCATTCGTTAGAGCTTTCTTCCCCGGCACTTGCGAGTTTTTCAAAAACTTTAATTTCCCATTCTGGTGCTAATTCTTTTAGTAATGAGCCTAACGTTGCACTCATAATTCCTGCACCAATTAAGATAACGTCTGTTTTTTGCTGCATGTTGCTCATGATAATCTCTCCATCCCCTATATTGGCAAAAAAGTGTAGGTGTTTTCTATGTCTAAGCCGTAAAAGAGAAACACCGCCTAGGCCCCACCTAGGTGTATACCTTTTTTGTCTCAATTATATAACCATCTCATACTCTATTATAATAATTAATAGACTAAAATATCTAGTGTTATCTGATAATTTTAAACTATTTAACGTTTTATTCGCTAAAAATCTTATTTAACAAGCTCTTTTAAGGTGGTAAATAGAAAAAAATTACAGTTTGAAATTATCTCGAAAAAGCTTACGTATCCTTAAGTGACTAGATTGAGTACCTTTTTATGGGATTATTCTTTCTGTAATGGTAAGATTATTCCGAAAAATAAAAAGGAGGGATTTTAATGCGTACAAAAGAGCAAATTTCAAACTTATTTCGAAACTTTTCAATAAAGGAATGTAAAGGGTCAAGTAATTTATATGAATATTTATCGATAAAAATTGCTGAAGATGAGGAAGTACTTACACTATCGTCCTATGCTCAGGTAGGTCAACCAGTCCCAAACTTACTATTAGGTGCAGTACATTATTTATTGCTAGCAGGGAAAGAACATTATTTAAAAACGTATTATAGTAGCTTAGTCGAATATGTTGATACAAATTTAGATAAAGCTTTTAATCATTTTAAAGATTTCTGTAAAGAGTACCGAGAAGAAATCATTACTTTGTTACAAACGAAACTCGTTCAAACAAATGAAGTAAGACGGTGCGCATACTTATACCCAAGTTTCTGCTACATATTTAACAAAGTGAAGAAGCCGTTAGCGTTAATTGAAATTGGGACAAGTTCTGGGTTGCAACTGTTCTGGGACCAATATCGTTATTCGTACGGGACGGATGAAATGTACGGAAATATAAATTCAAATGTGCATGTAACTTCTGAAATAAGAGGGGAGAATGTACCGCATTTTCTAAAAGAAAGCCCATCTGTCGTAGAAAGAATCGGACTGGACTTACATGTGAATGATTTACATAATGAGGAAGATTATTTATGGTTACGTGCTTTAATTTGGCCAGAACATAAAGAAAGGCTTGAGATGTTTGATCAAGCTGCATCTTTAGTGAAAAATGAATCTGTCCAATTCATAGAAGGAGACGGTGTAGAGCTATTATCATCTATTATTGAACAAATAAGTGAAGAAGCTGTTATTTGTATTTTCCATACACACGTCGCAAATCAAATACCAGAACAAGTTAAACATAAATTAGAAAAACAAATACAAGAAATCGGCGCAAAACGTGATGTATTCCACCTGTATAACAATATGTGGGATCGTGACCTTCATATTGATTATTATATTAACGGAAACGAATATCGTGAAACGGTTGGAGAAACAGAAGGACACGGGAGATGGTTTAGCTGGAAAATTGGAAATGAGACGCTTATTTAGATTAATATGGGCGCCCTCACTTGTAAAAGAAGGGACCATAGGCTCAAGCATTGACTAAATGGTTAAGGAATAAATGTATTAGTAACATACAAAAAATGCTTCGGAGAAATCCTAAGCATTTTTTGAATTACATTTAAACCCCATAATGGATCATGTACTTCTGTTCTGCTGCAGCTTGTACAATTTTTGAAGCTAACTCATTCAGCTCATCAGATTTTTTGAAGAACTTTGAAGATGTAACTGTTTCATAGAAAATTGCTAATGATTCAGGCGGGATAATTGTAATACCGTAATAAGCTAAACCGTATTCCTGATTTTTGACTGTATGAAAGTAGGTTTTCATAATTGATAAATTTCGACTTAAGCTACTGATAATATCATCAGCAACAGAAATACAATAATATTTCTCTGGTGTATAATCATTGTAACTTTTTTGAGAATTAAATTCGTCAATTATTCCAAAATCATGGACACATGCCATCATTATCATCCTTTCAAATTTAATAAAATGATTTCTATTAAAGTAAAATGTCTATTCGTTTAAGTGTAATAGAAATAGTTATGTAGTTCATAAAATATTTTCGGTTTTTCTTCGTGAAAACAGTTTATTTATCGATGAACTCATCAGGAGTCCAAGTGGCGATTTCATTCCCAGGTGCAGCGACTACAAGCCATTGCTCACATAGGACACCAGCTTGCCAACATTCATAATAATCATGAAAACCATTTACAAAAATAATTTGTCCGCTCTCTAAATTAATAATTAAATGAGGGCTTTCTAAGCCGAGTTGTATATCGGTAACTTTTTGTCTTCTTATCTCAAATATTCTCTCATATTCTTCTTCCTCAGAATAATCTTCAAATTCATCTTCATTTAATGGGTATCTTTTTTGAGGTTTATGAAATAAACACCATTTTGATTCGATATTGATATATAATTGCCCGTCATAATCAACGGAGTCGTGAAAGTTTGTAAACTGAATCTTTATAGTGCCTGAAGAAATACCAAATTGTAATCCATCAACTTGTGATCCGATAAAGAGATTTTTTAACACTTTTTCAGCGTAAATTTTATCCTCTGTATTCATTCTTGAATTCCTCCTTTTCATAAAAATATACCTTATATTTTTATTGTAATAAATAAATTTTCATGTAAAATGAACCTTTTGTGAAAAACGAGCGAATATAGTGTGAAAGATTATGAGAGGGGAACGGAGCTTTGGATGAAGTACAATTAAAAGAATGGCTATATAAAATGGGGTCTGGGGACCAAGAAGCCTTTCAAATTATTTATGAATATACATGTAAAGATATTTATAGAACAGTAGTATTTTTAGTAGGAAGTCAAAACCAAGATGTAGACGATATAGTTAATGAAGTGTACATCAATATGTGGAAGTCCATAACAAACTATGATATAAATCGTTCATTTCGTTTTTGGTTACATGGACTAGTTGTCAAGGAAGTACAGGATTGGCGTCGTAAATCGTGGCGACGATTTCGAATCTTTGAAAAGAAGAAAATGTATGAACAAGATCGGCCTTACTTAATGGATGAAGCTATTTTACATAAAGAAACACGAAGTGAATTAGTAGAAGTTGTACAAAATTTATCTTATAAACATCGTGAAGTAGTCATTATGCGTTACTTCCATGAATATAGCTTGGATGAAATTGCTACACTTCTTCAAATCCCTATTGGTACAGTGAAATCTCGACTACACACAGCACTAAAACGATTAAGAATGGAAATGGAACAAATGCCAAACGAAAGGGAGGAAGAAGTAAATGGATTTTGAGAGATATGTAACGAATGAACTAAAAAGAAAAGCAGAGAGTCTAGACCCGTCTCCAAATCTAGATAATCAAGTGAAAAACTCTTTTTATAAATACCAACTGTCGAAAATGAAAAGGAAGATTTCTATGAAGAAAAAATTATTGCTTGGATTTGTAGCTGCGGCAATTTTAATACCGACCGGTACTTTTGCAGGTACAACATTAATGGATAAAATTGTAGGGACACCAGAAAAAGCAAGACAAGATATGGGAATGACTGAGGATGGTTATAATGGCGTAATGGAACGTATAGAAATTGCTAAAAGTATATTTACAGAAAAGGATTTTGATAAGTATGTAACTTTATTACAGGAATCGTACTATTTTTATAAAAAAGTAAGTGTCGTAGAGAATGGTGAGAGACAATATACAGCTACAAATCGTCTAAATGCTGATGAAGAAATGAGAGAAAGAGCGGTAATGGAACAATTACATACATATGAAGAAAGAATAGATCAACATTTTACCTATACATTTGAACAAGCTGAACAAATAACTGGTTTTCCAATCAAGCATCCAACATATATTCCAGTTGGACATCAATTAGTATTTGAAGAGGTAAAAGCTGAAGCAACACTAGGAAAACCTATGCCACTTATTACGATGAGATATGAAAAACAAAATGTAAAAAAACAGCCACATACTTCAGAGGCAGAATTAGGTTTTACAATTCATCAATTAGAAATTGTTGAAGGAGAATATAAAGATTACTTTATTGATAGACCATTTGATAAACCATCTGAAAGAGGACCTAATTTTACTGGAAATATAAAGAAATATAAATTAAATGGCTATGACGTTACATTCGGTGAGTATAAAGAATCGAATGTAAGGGCTATGAAAATAATTGTGCCAGCAAGGGAAGGGAGAAATGCATATCAAGTGTATATAAATGATAGTATGCTGTCTAAAAAAGAGATTGAGAACGTTTTACTTTCGATGATTGAATAGTTATTTGGTATAAGTGATTGATAATTATATTATGTAAACTTCTTTTTTACAAAACATCCATTTTTAAAAATGGATGTTTTGCATTTAGATAGATTAGGTGGAGTGTATATTTAAAAAAAGCGGAATACTTTTCGGAAAGATAAAAACATTTTTCGGATCATATTTCGCTTTTACTTTCATTAATCGGTCAAAGTTACAACTGAAGTATGCATCTGGCCAATTTTTAATGGATAGGTCAGGCGTATTAACGTAGACACCTTTTGTAAATGGAAGCATCGCTAAGCGGAAGTCTTCAACCCATCGAATACTTCCAGCGGCACCTTCTGGTTGCTCCCAAGTAGCGAATATTGACATGTTTGATAGTGCTTTTCGGTAAAAGTAAGCAGTTGCCCCATTTGGCACCTCAGCAACAGCACCGCCTAATCCGCGGGAAAATATGGAGGTGGTAAAAAAGGGTAAGTTAAATCGTAATTTCTATTTGATTGCCTTCTGGATCACCTATTACACTTTCATAATAGCCATCTCCAGTAAAACGTGGTCCATTTAATAAAGGATAACCAGCATCTTTTATCACCTTTGTCAGTTCATTCACTCGTTCTTCACTACCGACAGAAAAAGCCATATGAGCATAGCCAGTTATGTTTAAATTAGGCTTATTTTCAACCCCTTTTTTACGCATAAGTTCAAGCCTTGCTCCAGATTCGAACGTGATAAAATAAGATTCAAATTGTTTCATTTCATTATGGTATAACGAGTTTGCTTTACCGTTAAAGTATTTTATATAAAAATCACGCATACATTCTAAGTCATTTACCCAAATTGCAATATGTTCAATTTTCATAGGTTTCACCAATCCTATCTGTATCAATTAGGCTTCCACTGTATTAAATTTACATTTGCATTGCAACAATTTTGCTTTGGTGTTAAAGCTAGTTGTTAATTTTTGATTATATACGTACATACAATATGTAATTAAGTGAATGACCATCATAGTAATTACAGAAAAGGGTGAATGAAGCATATGAATCAATTTGAGCAAATGATGTACGTTGGTGTCATCATGTCTATTGTACTATCCGTAATGATTTTAGGGTCCTTATATTATAATCCTCGACTTTCGTTAACTGATTATCCGAAAGATATTCAAAAAGTAGTTTTTCCAAAATCGATTCATGAAAGAAAGCAAACCATTTATTTTAATATTGTATATAATACTATTCTTTTCGGTAGTCCCTTCGTTTCTACATATATACTACATAAGCATGAAAAATTAATGTATATGGATGCCTATTTACACACTTTTGGTATTTTAATGATTTTCAATTTAGTAGATTTACTTATAATTGATTGGCTAATTTTTTGCTGGATTACTCCAAGGTTTGTTGTGATTCCTAGTACGGAAGGTATGAAAGGATATAAAGATTATAAGTTTCATTTAAGAGGGGCTATAGTCGCTACTCAAATTTTAGCAATCGTAAGTTTATTTTTGGCGGGAATTGCCACAACTATTTAGTGTGAAGAAGGGCATGGAGCTTTTATAAAAGATAAGGAGATCTATAATATATAGAATTAGAAATGAGAATTTGATAGTATTGGAGTAAGGAGTTTTAATAACAGTATATTAAACAATATTAATATATTGTTGCAAATGTTTTGATATTATGTAAAATTATACAATTTTACGGAGGCATTTGATAAAATTCAAAAAAATATAATGGAGGCTAATATGAAAAAAGTAATTGGCGCAGCAACCGCAACTGTTTTTGGATTGGGGGCGTTTACCACAACTGCTACCGCAGAAACAATCGTAACAGCAGATGTACTTAACGTACGTGAAAAACCGACTACAGAATCAAAAGTGGTCGAAAAAGTAAAGAATGGGCAAGAGTTAAAAGTCATAAATACCGAAGATGGCTGGTCAAAAATTGAGTTAAACGGTAAAGAAGTGTTTGTTAGTTCGGAGTTTACAAAAGATGTGTATCATGTAACGGCGGATTTGTTAAATGTACGTACTGAAGCAAACACAGATTCAGAAATTCTTGGCAGACTAAAAAAAGATGATGTAATTGAATCAACGCATCAAGTAAAAGACGGATGGCTGCAATTTGAGTATAAAGGAAAAACTGCTTATGCAAACGTTTCTTTCCTATCAAGTACAGCACCAACTGAAAAGAAAACTGAAGAGAAAACAAAGCAAGTAGCGAAAGTACAAAAATCAGTTAAAGAAAAGAAAGAAGTAAAGACGCAGAAAGTAGCAAAAGTGAAAGAAACAACGAAAGCACCAGAAATAGTAAAGCCTAAAGAAGAGGCAATAGTATCAGAGAAAGTAAAAGTTAAGGAAGAACCGAAAGCGCAAGAAATAGTAAAACCTAAAGAAGAAGTAAAAGTTAAAGAAGAACCGAAAGTGCAAGAAATAGTAAAGCCTAAAGAAATAGTAAAGCCTAAAGAAGAAGTAAAAGTTAAAGAAGAAGTAAAAGTTAAAGAAGAAGTAAAAGTTAAAGAAGAAGTAAAAGTTAAAGAAGAAGTAAAAGTTAAAGAAGAAGAAAAAGCGAAAGAAATAGCAAAGCCTAAAGAAGAGGCAAAAGTTAAAGAAGAAGAAAAAGCACAAGAAATAGCAAAAGCTAAAGCAAGCAAGAGAATAGCAAAGCTAAAGAAGAAGAGAAAGCAAGAGAAATAGCAAAAGCTAAAGAAGAAGAAAAAGCAAGAGAAATAGCAAAAGCTAAAGAAGAAGAAAGCAAGAGAAAGCAAAAGCTAAAGAAGAAGAAAAGCAAGAGAAATAGAAGCAAAGAAGAAGAGAGAGCAAGAGAAATAGCAAAAGCTAAAGAAGAAGAGAAAGCAAGAGAAATAGCAAAAGCTAAAGAAGAAGAGAGAGCAAGAGAAATAGCAAAAGCTAAAGAAGAAGAGAGCAAAAAAGCTAAAGAAGAAGAAAAAGCAAGAGAAATAGCAAAGGCTAAAGAAGAAGAGAGAGCGAAAGAAACATCTAAAAACAACATACAGTCTGCTAAACGTGAATTAACGGTAGTAGCGACAGCGTATACTGCTGATCCAAGTGAAAATGGTACATATGGTGGACGCGTTTTAACTGCGATGGGGCATGATTTAACGGCAAATCCGAATATGAGAATTATCGCAGTTGACCCGAAAGTAATCCCGTTAGGATCTAAAGTATGGGTAGAAGGTTATGGAGAAGCTATCGCTGGTGATACTGGAAGTGCAATTAAAGGTAATCGTATTGATGTATTAATGGGTTCAAAAAGTAAAGCTATGAATTGGGGAAGACAAACTGTTAAAGTGAAAATTTTATAGTAACTATAATGATCCAAATAGAAGTCAGTTCTCTTTATTGAGGCTGGCTTTTATTTTTTTAGTAGAAGTATAATAGGATTTTTAAATGGCTTACTAATAAACCTGTAATAAAACATAAAAATTGTCTCATGTTTAGAAAAACTATTAAGAATGAGGTAAGGAAGTAGAACAGAAGTTTATTGAGAAGTAGAGAAGAATAGTTTGGGAAAATGAATATCTATTTTTATTTATGTCAAGATTGTCCTGTAATGAAGACCGAGATACAAGGTACATAATGTAAATAAGACTGATTGATTATGTCAGTCTTATTTGTATATCTTAATATCATTAAAAATCACATCAAATATATCTTTTTGCGTAAAGTTATCTGTAAAAATAGTTTCTCTCGTAACCTCAATTGTATCGTGCGGATTATACCATTTTTGTAGGGAATCTTCACCAAATTCATGTCGTTTGTCCCTTGTGTTATGTCTTCTAATAGTTTCCTCTAATGATAAATCAAAGTAATATGCAAATGCATTTTCATCAAAATAACGAATTAATTCTTTTAACATCTCACCATACCTATGACTGTTCAAAATACCTTCTAAAATAACAAATTTACATTTTCCTTTTCCGTACTTCGTAATTTCAAATAGTAAATCATGTGATAAATTACCCATTGTGTCGTGTACTCTAAGCATATCTCTACGTACAACATCCTGTGATACTAAAAGTGTCCCTTGTCCAAAATGTTCTTGTAGTTGTTTTGCAATCGTTGTTTTACCACTTGCGGAGTTTCCTCTAAGAATGATTAAAGTGGATGTAAGTATAGGTTTAGACATAATGTATTCCTCCAACAGTATTAATTATATAGAAAATTTTAACAAAAAAAGTGAGGGAAGTGTATAATCAATATGATGGATATTTAAGAAGGGGGTAAGATGGGAGATACATTAAAAAATGCACAACCTATATGGAAACGGACTTGGTTTCGTTATCTAGGGGCATTTTTTATTGTTCAGTTACTGTTTATCCCGCATTAACGGGCAGTAAGACCCCACCTCAAAATTCAGCGAAAGCGAAGAAGTTAGGTGGGGGATCAACTGCCCATAAAAGCCCGATTGGTTCAACTAATAATCAGTGGGGGATGAACAAAACCCCCACTGATTAAAGTTTCACTTTATTTTGTGTGAAATCACTGGGTGGGCACCAAACTTTAGGCCAGGTGGAGAGTTTTTTAATAGAATATTAAATTCTCAATTTTTCACTGAATGGTTTACACTCTATACAATCCCGCAATTTAACGTATTTACAGCATTTTTTGCGATTACATTACTACCATATGCATTAGTAGGTGCAATGAAAGATGTAACAGCAAGAAAAAATATAAAGGAATAATAGAGGTATAATATGCTTTTTCAAAAAGAAGGTTTATTGATTAGATACGTAATGGAAGATGATGCATCTATCGTTTCTAAATGGTTAACGGACCCAGCAGTCCTGCGGTATTACGAAGGACGAGATAATCCGCAGTCTGTAGAAAAGGTGCTTGATCATTTTATACATAATCCAAACGGTAATGAAAAAAGATGTTTAATAGAATTTGATACCGTTCCCATTGGTTACATGCAAATGTACCCAGTTGATTCAGAGTGGAAAGCGTTATATGGCTATAAAGAATCACAAAATGTATGGGGAATGGACCAATTTATCGGTGAACCAGCCTATTGGGGAAAAGGAATTGGACAAAAACTCGTTCAGGCAGCAATTACATACATTATGGGTGAAATGGGAGCAGAAGCAATCGCAATGGATCCGAAAGTAAATAATGAACGAGCGATAAAGTGTTATGAAAAATGCGGATTTAAAAAAGTAAAGATTTTAAAGGAACATGAGCTGCATGAGGGGAAATTAGAAGATTGTTGGATGATGGAATACAAACAATTATAATGAATATGCAATGGCTTATATAAACGAAGGGAGCTGTGCGAAATGAAAAAAGCGTTAATCGTAATTGATGTGCAAGTGGGTATGTATACAGCTGGAATGCCAGTACATAATGGGGAAAAGTTTTTACAAACATTGCAAGAGCTTATTGGGGAATGTCGTTCAAATGATATCCCAATTATTTATGTCCAACATAACGGTCCTAAAGACCATCCGTTAGAAAAAGGTACGGATGGGTGGCGAATCCATGCGGCAATCGCTCCGCAAGAAGGAGATAATATTGTTGAAAAGACGACGCCAGATTCATTCCATAAGACAAACTTAAGAGAAGTGTTACAAGAGAAAGGAATTGAACACGTTATTCTTTCGGGAATGCAATCAGAGTATTGTGTAGATACGACAACGCGCAGAGCATGTAGTGAAGGATATAAAGTAACGTTAGTGAGTGATGCACATAGTACATTTAATACAGAAGTGTTACGTGCTGAAGATATTGTGCAACATCATAACGCAGTATTGGGAGCGTTTGCGGATGTTGTTGCATTAAAAGACTTGAAAGTGGCTGCCTCTAAATAAGAGGTAGTTTTTTTATTAGAAAAAAGCGTCAAATATTGTCGGTAAGTCGATATTTTGAAATAATCGTTTATATAATTTCACGTACCATAATGAAAATATACAAAAAAGGAGCACCACATAATTAAAAAGGGTACTCCTGCATTAAAATGTTACTTCTTCTTGTCTTTATCCAATATATTTTGTTCTTCAGCAAACTCCGTACCATATGCAAAGCGGCGATTAATACGAATGTTATCATTGTTGTGCCTTGTATGAGAGTTAGAGAAGCGATGAACGATTACTTCAGATAAAGTGAAGACGATGGCAGAAAGGATACTGCCCCATGCAATTTGCATATAGTTGTCTAATAAAATATTACCGAAAATCCATACGCTTAAATATGTTAATAAGAAATCCGACATAATGGCACCAGTATTGCCAATTCGATTTAAAATAATTTTATCAACGAACATGTAGGATACGATTGTAACAAAGAGACTGAATGAAATAATTTGAACAAACGTTGCAGGGAAAAATAAAGCAAGCCCAATGCTAAATGCGATAATGCACGATATAAACTTGATAAGCACTACTGTGAAATCATTCAAAATTTACACCTCCGATTTATACATAGTTTTTCAATAAATTCTGGAGTTCATACATTGTAACGGATTTATTTATATAAAACTTTTTCATGTTCGGAATTTAGTCTAAATATTATAAAAACATTGAAAAAATGTTATAGTAAAATGAGAGTGTATGACATTTTTAGGTAAGGGGGAATCCAGGATGTGGATTACTTCAGAAGTAGAAATTCCAGATGAGTTAATTGATCACCTTGAGCAAGGAAAGTTAGTGTTATTTGTTGGAGCGGGAGTTTCTATGAAAGGGAAATCAAACTTACCGAATTTTGATGATTTAGTTGATGAAATTGCAAAAACGTTATATGTCGAAAAACGCGAAATAACAGAACCACATGATTATTATCTTGGTAAAATTGCGAAAACAAAAGATGTACATCAAGTCGCAAGAGATCTTGTTCATATAGAGAAATCAAAACCGAATCCATTGCATTATGCAATTCCAAGGCTATTTCCTTTAGATACAGATATCCGCATTGTAACAACAAATTTTGATCAACATTTTACAACAGCAATTAAGGAAATAAATAGAGATATCAATGTTTATTACGCTCCAGCTTTACCGACTGGGAGAGCTTTTAAAGGTCTTGCTTATATACATGGTAATGTAGAACAGGAGAAAGAGGCTTTAATTTTAACAGACGGTGATTTTGGAAGGGCTTACTTAACAGAAGGATGGGCAAGAAGATTTTTAGTTGATCTATTCTCAAATTACACCGTTTTATTCGTTGGATATAGTCATAATGACCCAGTAATGAAATATTTAGCAACTGGTTTACCACCAAGTACAAGACGATTTGCTTTTGTCGCACAAGGAGAAAATACGTACCATTGGGAACATTTAGGGATAAGACCAATTGTGTATCCGAATAAGGTGAATAATCATCAATCCCTCGTAAAAGCGGTAAAACGCTGGGCTGAATTAATGGGTGATAATTATATTACGAAAAGAATGCGTATTCGGGATATTGTAACGGTTCCCCCGTCAGTAGAACAGGAACAATTATCATACATAAAGCAATCGATTAAAAAAATTGAAACAGTACGTTACTTTGTGGAATTTGCTCATGATTATGAATGGGTCGAATGGTTAGAAGCAGAAGGTAAATTACAAAATTTGTTTATGCTTACGCCAAACTATAATGAAGTAGATGAATTACTTGCAGAATGGTTAGTGGAACAATTTCTTTTTAGTCATCAGAAAGAATTATTTCAATTAATTTATAAAAACTATTCTAAAATATCACCGTTATTATGGAGAACAATTTGTAACTACTTAAACGAAACGAAGAGTAAGATGGACCCGCTGTTGTTTGCAAGGTGGACACTCCTTTTATTAGAAACAGCTGAAAAAGATAGTAGCTCTATAGAAAAGATTTCTAAGTTACTGCAAAAATGTTCTTTTCCTGAGCATAAAGAAATTGCCTTATTGTTACTAACTTTTATTTTAGACGGAAAACTGAAGTTGAAACGTGTAAGAAAATGGGGGAATGATACGCAAGAATCAATAGAACTCGAGGAATCGAGTCGCTTACCAGTATCTACATTTTCTCATGTGGAGCAAATTTGGAACGAAAAGATGAGGCCATATATCGCTTATTATGCTGTTCCAATTATGATGATTGGATTAGAAAAATTGAGAATGTTGTCGTTAAGACAAACGGCACTGAAAAAAAGAAATAAGGAAAATGTAGAGAAAGAGTTTCATCAAAATGATCTTGCATTTTTAATACGAATTGTAAAAGAGTGTCTAACTTATTTATGCGAAAACAATGAGAAAAAAGCGGATTATTATATTACAGAAATGATAGAAGCAAATGGTGTACTTCAAAAGCGAATTGCAATTGATGCGATGAATAAAAATATTTTTGTTCGTGTAGATGACAAAATGAAATGGTTGTTACATGAAGGACTTCTTTTAGATTTCACTTATAAACACGAAGTTTTTCAACTTTTAAAAAGGCATTATGCACATTGTTTAGAAAAAACAAAAGAAGAAGTCACTCGAACTGTAATAAAGCATCTTACAGAAGAGAGGGTATTTGATGCATGTCTCGTATTAGACTTATTATTCAAGTGTGATTCGAGTAGCCCATCTACGGCAAATGGGTATGAGTTAATGAAGCAAAAGCATCCTCATTTTCATTCTGAACGATACAGTGTACAAAAGAAAGAAGATACAGCAGAAAGCATTACTTGCAATGTAACTGCTGACGGATTATTGCAGCTGAAAGATGTTGAAATTATGAAGCAAGTTCAGCAATTTTCGCAAGATGGTGTTTTTGAACAACGCCATTTTTTAGAGATGTTATCAAAAGCATGTAAATTAAACACAGAGTGGAGTATTTCATTTGCATACCGATTAGTAGGAGTGCAAGAAATAAGTAATGAAGTATGGTTTGTTTGTATTAGAGAATGGCGAAATAATCGAGGATTGACGAATGAGCAAATCCAAAAAATTATTCCGCTATTGCAGAAATTTGTTAGAAATACCGCTTTTCATTGGTTAATTAGTAGTTTTCTATATGAAGTTAGTAATCGACTAGAAGAGTTAGAAGAGAATAGTATACGTGTTGTAAAACGATTTGCTTTTTCAGTGTTTCCTCAAGTTATGAAGAGTGATACAGATTTTAAGCTTGGGAAACAAGATTTTTATAATGAATCAATTCAGCATCTAGTTGGAAAAATGACGGCTGTATTATTAAAGTTGTTATCATATGATCATTTATACGATCGTAATGTATATGAATATTTATTTTTATTTGAAGAACAAGTAAGAGTTAATTCGGAACGAACAAACTTTATGTTTGCCCGTTTAATAGCAGATATTACATTTTTATATCATATTGAAAAACAATGGTGCCGAAAATATTTGTTACCATACTTAGATTTAAAAAAACAAAATGAGATTACGGAATATGCATGGGCCGGCTTATGTTACACGCAAATAAATTTACCTTTATTTACAGAAATGAAGCGATTTATTAAGTATGCGATAGAACATTTGGAAGTATTACATCCGCATACGAGAGAAGCTTTCTTGAAGTGGCTTAGCTTTGTATTTATTAAATGTGTACTATATTGGGAGCAAAAAACAGATTGGTTATACCCGTTACTCATACTAGAAAATGAAGAAAATAAAATTAAGTTTATGCAGTTTTTATGCTATTACGTCAAAACATTAAGTGTAAAAGAACAACAAAAATTTTGGACAGCTTGGCTCAGTGTATTTTTGCGAGAACGACCAAAAATGGGTGAGATAACTGCAAGAGAATATGTAATGCTTTTACGTATTATTTTATACATGGATGAAATATTAGAAAAAGGATTATGTATTATGTCTCGTGCATTTTCAAGTGTACATGGTAAATGTACAGGTGAGGAAATGAAGCAGTTATTGATTGAAATGCTTCATAAAAAAGAAAGTATGAAAGCGCATAAAGAAATATTTGCAAATGTGTTTTTTATTTTACTACAAACATGTCACGAAGCCGTTTTATTTGAAAAAGAAATCATACAAATAAAAGAATTATTAGTTCAGTATGAAGTAGAGGAATATGTTTTACATTTACTAGAAAATGAAATGATTCGCATAGGAATTGTAATGGGTGATTTACAAAAAGAATTATAGGACGAAAGTGGAATTTTAAAAAATATATAAAAAGTTGTTGACAGTGTTTTGAAAAGCGTTCTATAATACGAATCATACTTATTCAATTTCAAAAAACATTTGAATAAACAAAGTGCAATGAAGAGATCACAGTAGTGGTTAATCTTACTGTAACAGAGAGCTGGTGGTTGGTGTGAACCAGTACAGGGATAATCATGAATTACAGTCTTGGAGCATCTTTTTCGTAATAAAGATAGTTTGTCTTTATGAGGAAAAAGCGGTCAATTGATCGTTAACAGTGAAGAGAGGTAGACGGAAAGTTAGTCTGCAACTAGGGTGGTACCGCGATAAATATCGTCCCTACTGATTTATTCAGTAGGGACTTTTTGTATTTTAGTGGTCCAACTTGAAAATAAAATAGTCATGCATTGAAAGGAAAAGCAGTAGTTGTTGTTTCCCTGTAACAGAGAGCTGGTGGTTGGTGCGAACCAGTACATAAACAAGAGCGAATTACAGTCCTAGAGCATCTTTTTCGTAGTAAAGATAGTATTGTCTTTATGAAGGGAAAGACGGTCAGATGATCGTTAACAATGAAGAGAGGTAGACGAAAGAAGTCTACAACTAGGGTGGTACCGCGATAAATATCGTCCCTACTGATTGGATCAGTAGGGCTTTTTTGTACAAAAAAGTGGGTTTCTAACTAGTAGTTCATGTCTTTGTACGAATTATTAGTTTAAGATAAGAAGAGGTATCGATTCCACTATAAATTTGTATAATTAGTCAGTTCAGAAAATAGAGAATTTTTTATTCTCTTACTATACTTTTAAAACATTAGAGGAGGATTTCCAAATGGCAAATCATGAATTAGATCAATTACGTAAACAGGTAGATGAAATTAACTTACAACTATTACACCTTTTAAACAAACGTGGTGAAATCGTTCAAAAAATTGGAGAGCAAAAGCAAGTACAAGGTACGAAACGCTTTGATCCAGTACGTGAGCGTGAAGTACTTGATATGATCGCAGAGCATAACGAAGGACCATTCGAAACATCAACAGTTCAACATATTTTCAAAACAATCTTCAAAGCTAGCTTAGAGTTACAAGAAGATGATAACCGTAAAGCGTTATTAGTATCACGTAAAAAGAAACAAGAAAACACAATCGTTGATGTAAAAGGTGAATTGATTGGTAACGGAACACAAACATTCATCATGGGACCTTGTGCGGTAGAAAGCTTAGAACAAGTTCGCCAAGTAGGGCAAGCGATGAAAGACCAAGGCTTAAAATTAATGCGCGGTGGTGCATTCAAACCGAGAACTTCTCCATACGATTTCCAAGGTTTAGGAGTAGAAGGACTTCAAATTTTACGTCAAGTAGCAGATGAGTTTGACTTAGCAATTATTAGTGAAATTTTAAATCCGAACGATGTTGAAATGGCATTAGACTACGTTGATGTAATTCAAGTTGGCGCACGTAACATGCAAAACTTCGATTTATTACGAGCTGTAGGTAAAGTTAACAAACCAGTATTATTAAAACGTGGATTAGCAGCAACAATTGATGAGTTCATTAACGCAGCGGAATACATCATTGCGCAAGGTAACGATCAAATTATTCTTTGTGAGCGCGGTATCCGCACATACGAAAGAGCAACACGTAACACATTAGACATTTCTGCAGTACCAATTTTAAAGAAAGAAACACATTTACCAGTTATCGTTGATGTAACACATTCAACTGGACGCAGAGATTTATTATTACCAACAGCGAAAGCGGCACTTGCAATTGGCGCAGATGCAGTAATGGCTGAAGTTCATCCAGATCCAGCAGTTGCATTATCAGATTCTGCACAACAAATGGACATTCCAGAATTCCATAGATTCATGGATGAGTTAAAAGGTTTCAAAAATAAATTATCTTAATTCCATATCATATATGCGTTGAAGAGGAAACAGTAGTGCTTATCTCACTGTTAAAGAGAGCTGATGGTCGGTGTGAATCAGTACAAAGGTAAGCATGAATTACAGCCTTGGAGCATCTTTCCCGACAACTTTTGGAGGGGAAGACGGTCAAACGATCGTTAAAGAAGAAGAGAGGTAGACGAAAGAAGTCTACAACTAGGGTGGTACCGCGATAAACATCGTCCCTACTGAGCGCTCAGTAGGGACTTTTTTGTACAAAAAAATAGTAAAGGGGCAAGAGAAATGAGATACATTACAGCTGGAGAATCACATGGACCGCAGTTAACAGTTATTTTAGAAGGTGTACCAGCCGGTTTGACACTTACGGCGGAACATATTAATAAAGAATTATTAAGAAGACAAAAAGGTCATGGACGCGGAAGACGTATGCAAATTGAAACAGATACAGTTGAAATTGTAAGTGGTGTTCGTCACGGGATGACACTTGGATCACCGATTACGTTAATTGTAAAAAATGATGATTTCAAACATTGGACGAAAGTAATGGGTGCAGAGCCAATTTCGGAAAAAGAAAGTAAAGACATGAAACGTACAATTACAAAACCACGTCCCGGACATGCAGATTTAAATGGAGCAATTAAATATGGTCATCGTGATATAAGAAACGTATTAGAGCGGTCATCTGCAAGAGAAACGACAGTTCGTGTAGCTGCTGGTGCAGTTGCAAAACAAATTTTAAGCGAATTAGGCGTGGAAATTGCAGGACATGTTCTTGAAATTGGTGGAGTAAAAGCAAAACATATTTCAAACTTATCGATTGAAGAAATTCAAACAATTACTGAAAACTCACCAGTTCGATGTTTAGATAAAGAAGTAGAGCAAGAAATGATGAATGCGATTGACAACGCAAAAAGTAGTGGAGATTCAATCGGTGGTATTGTGGAAGTCATTGCAGAAGGTATGCCGATTGGCGTCGGTAGTTACGTCCATTACGATCGTAAATTAGATGCAAAACTTGCTGGTGCAATTATGAGTATAAATGCATTTAAAGGTGCTGAAATTGGCGTAGGTTTTGAAGCGGCACGACAACCAGGAAGCAAAGTGCATGATGAAATTCTGTGGGATGAAGAAAAAGGATACACGAGAAAAACGAATAATGCCGGCGGTCTAGAAGGCGGTATGACAACAGGTATGCCAATTATCGTAAGAGGCGTGATGAAGCCGATTCCTACTTTATACAAACCGTTAGCAAGCGTTGATATTGATACGAAAGAAGCATTCCAAGCGAGTATTGAAAGATCTGATAGTTGCGCAGTACCAGCGGCGGGTGTAGTAGCTGAATCTGTTGTGGCATGGGAACTTGCAGATGCTCTAGTCGAACAATTCGGAAAAGATCGTATGGAATTATTAAAACAAAATATTATGCAACACAATAACTACGCAAAAGAATTTTAATAAAAAGGTGGGTTTAACGTGCAAGTAAAAGATCAACTATCATCATTACAACCATATAAACCAGGTAAATCACCAGAACAAATGAAAGAAGTGTACGGAGATCATTTGTTTGTGAAATTAGCATCGAATGAAAATCCATTTGGTTGTTCACCGAGAGTTTTAGAAGAGTTGCAAAACTCTTGGTTGGAACATGCTTTATATCCTGACGGAGGTGCTACAACGCTCCGTCAAACAATCGCAGATAAGTTGCATGTGCAAATGGAACAAGTACTTTGTGGTAGTGGTTTAGATGAAATCATTCAAATAATAAGCCGCGCCGTATTACGAGCGGGAGATAACATTGTAACAGCAGGTGCAACATTCCCGCAGTACCGTCATCATGCAATTATAGAAGGTTGCGAAGTGAAGGAAGTTGCGTTAAATAACGGTGTATACGACTTAGAAGAAATTTCTTCAGTAGTAGATAACAATACAAAAATTGTATGGATTTGTAACCCGAACAATCCAACAGGCACATATGTGAATGACCGAAAATTGACTCAATTCATTGAAGGTATTAGTGAAAATACGTTAATTGTCATTGATGAAGCGTACTATGAATACGTAACAGCAAAAGATTTCCCAGAGACATTACCGCTTTTAGAAAAACATAAAAATATTCTTGTACTTAGAACATTTTCTAAAGCGTACGGATTAGCTTCTTTCCGCGTTGGATATGCGGTTGGACAGGAAGAGTTAATCGAAAAATTAAATGTCGTTCGTTTGCCATTTAACGTATCTTCATTAGCGCAAAAAGCAGCGACGATTGCTTTTGGTGACGATGAGTTTATTGAGGAAATAGTTCGTGTAAATACAGAGGGATTACAACAATATGAAAGCTTTTGTAAGGAAAATGAAATTCCATTTTATCCATCGCAAACAAATTTCATCTTCTTGCCAGTTGAGAATGCTGGAGAGATTTATGAAGCTTGTGCACACGCAGGATTTATTATTCGTCCGTTCCCGAATGGTATCCGTATTACAGTCGGAACAAGGGAGCAAAATGAAGGGGTGATTTCAGTGTTACAACAACACTTTGAAAATAAAAAAAGAAAGTCTCGAGATGAGGAAAATGCGTAAAAAGGTAGTATTAATTGGAACAGGTTTAATAGGAGGCTCTCTCGCATTAGCAATTAAGAAAGAGCACGATGTAACGATAACAGGGTACGATATATTTAAAGAGCAAGTAGAGCGTGCAAAAGAATTACATGTAGTAGATGAAATAGCAATTAATTTACAGCATGCATGTGAAGAGGCACATTTAATTGTTTTTGCTTCTCCAGTTGAAGAAACGAAGAAGTTATTACACAAATTAGCGTCATTTCGTTTACGAGAAGATGTGATTGTAACCGATGTTGGTAGTACAAAAGGGACGATTATGAATGAAGCGGAAGCTTTGTTTTCAAAAGAAGTTTCTTTCATTGGCGGACATCCGATGGCAGGTTCTCATAAAACAGGCGTTGAAAGTGCAAAAGCGCATTTATTTGAAAATGCATTTTACATTTTAACGCCGATGAATCATGTGCCAAATGAACATGTAGAAGAACTTAAGCGTTGGTTAAATGGAACGGGATCTCATTTTCTCGTTTTAAATACGGAAGAACATGATTATGTAACAGGGATCGTTAGTCATTTTCCGCATCTTATCGCAGCTGGGTTAGTAAAGCAAGTGGAGAAACATGCAGGAGATAATCCGCTCATTCATCAACTAGCTGCCGGAGGATTTAAAGACATTACACGTATCGCATCTAGTAGCCCAAAAATGTGGAGTGATATTGTTAAACAAAATCGTGAGCATTTAATGGTATTATTAAAAGAGTGGATCTCTGAAATGGAAGATTTATATGATACAGTTTCGACCGGAGATGCAGGCGAGATTCAAAACTATTTTGCAGACGCGAAAGAATACCGTGACTCTTTACCAGTACGAAAGAGAGGGGCAATTCCTGCCTATCACGACTTATACGTCGATGTTTTAGATAAAGTAGGGGCATTGGCTCATATTACGAGTATTTTGGCGCGCGAAGAAATTAGTATTACGAACTTGCAAATATTAGAAGCGCGTGAAGGATTGCTTGGGGTATTACGTATTAGCTTCCAAAGAGAAGAAGATCGTATGAAAGCAAAGCTAGCGCTTGGAGAAGAAAAATACCAAACTTATGAAACAATTTAAATGAGAAGGTGAAAACGTGAAGGAAAGAACGATACAACCTGTTAATAACGGATTAAATGGTAACATTACAATTCCAGGAGATAAATCCATTTCACACCGCGCTGTCATGTTCGGTGCGATTGCAGAAGGAAAAACAACAATTAAAGGTTTCTTGCCCGGTGCAGATTGTTTAAGTACGATTTCTTGTTTTAAAGAAATGGGAGTAGACATCGTGCAAAACGGTGATGAAGTCACTGTAGTTGGCAAAGGATTAGAAGGTTTACAAGAACCGAAAGCTGTATTAGATGTTGGTAATTCTGGTACAACTATACGTTTAATGTCAGGGATTTTGGCAAATACACCATTTTTCTCTTGCGTACAAGGTGATGCATCTATCGCAAAAAGACCGATGAAACGTGTTACAAATCCATTAAAACAAATGGGTGCAAACATTGATGGGCGGGAAGAAGGAACGTTTACACCGCTAACAATACGGGGCGGAGATTTAAAAGCAATTGAATACACTTCGCCTGTAGCAAGCGCACAAGTAAAGTCAGCTATTTTACTTGCAGGACTTCGCGCAGAAGGTGTAACAGCTGTTACAGAACCACATATTTCCCGTGATCATACGGAAAGAATGCTTGAAGCATTTGGCGTTACAGTAACGCGCGAAGGAAAAACAGTGAAACTTGCAGGTGGACAAAAGCTAACAGCAACAGATGTTCAAGTGCCAGGTGACGTATCATCAGCTGCATTTTTCCTAGTAGCCGGTGCAATCATTCCAAATAGTAAACTAGTATTACAAAATGTAGGGATGAATCCAACTCGTACAGGTATTATTGATGTTTTAGAGAAAATGGGTGCTACGTTCACTGTAGAGCCAATTAACGAAGGATCATCAGAACCAGCTGCAAACATTACGATTGAAACATCTTCATTAAAAGGAATTGAAATTGGCGGGGATATTATCCCAAGATTAATTGATGAGATTCCTGTTATTGCATTAGCGGCAACGCAAGCAGAAGGAATTACAGTAATTAAAGATGCACACGAATTAAAAGTAAAAGAAACAAACCGTATTGATACAGTCGTTGCTGAGTTAACGAAACTAGGAGCTCGAATAGAAGCAACTGATGACGGTATGATCATTTACGGAAAATCAGCTCTAAAAGGCAATATAGTAAATAGTTATGGTGATCACCGTATCGGAATGATGCTTGCAATTGCTGGCTGCCTGGCAGAAGGAAAAACAATTATTGAAGATGCAGAAGCAGTAGGTGTATCATATCCTACATTCTTTGACGAACTTCAAAAGTTAGCTAAATAAAAAGGGTGGAAAGCAGATACGTGATGTATCTGCTTTTTTTGTTAAAACGTCCGTGTAATTTCACTTACCGAACTATAATAGTAAGAATTATGATACAATTTAAACAGGGAATGGAGGAGAATTATATGAATGTCATACAATTAAAAGAAGATAAGTTCAGAGAAGCATTACGTTTATCAGAATACGCTTTTCAATATAAAGTAGATGAGGAACGATTACAGCAGCAACTTACAAAAATGAAGGAAAGTCATGAAATATACGGCATTATGGAAGGGGAAGACTTAGCTGCAAAACTACACCTCATTCCGTTTCATATTTACATAGGTAAAGAAAAATTTAAAATGGGTGGCGTTGCAGGAGTAGCGACGTATCCAGAGTACAGAAGAAGTGGGTATGTAAAAGAGCTACTTCAACATTCACTTCAAACAATGAAAAAAGATGGCTATACAGTCTCTATGTTACATCCATTTGCTGTTTCATTTTATCGTAAATACGGCTGGGAACTTTGTGCGAATCTACTCAAATGTCATATGAGTAAGAGCGATTTAGTAATGAAAAAACAAGTAAATGGTACTGTGAAACGTTTTAATAAAGAAAATCATCCAGAAGAAGTAGAGAAGCTCTATGAAGCATTTGCAGAACGTTTTTCATGTATGTTAGTTCGAGAGAAGAACTGGTGGTTACAAGCGGTTTATGATGATTTAACATTAGCCATTTACTATGATGAAAATAAAAAGGCAGCAGGTTACATGTTATACAAAATAGAAAACTATAAAATGACAGTAGAAGAATTTGTACCACTGCATAATGAAGCACGAAATGGTCTGTGGAACTTTATTTGTCAGCATGATTCTATGATTAAAGAAATTGAAATGACAGTAAGTGAGAGCGAACCATTATTATATACATTGCAAGAGCCACGCGTGAAGACAGAAATAAAACCATATTTTATGGGAAGAATTGTAGATGTGGAGCAGTTTTTAAAACAATATGAGTTGAATTGGAACAATGTACAGCAAGAAGTGATCCTAAACATTACAGACGCATTTGCTCCATGGAATAACATAACAGTGAGACTTGCAAATCATGAAATAACAATTGTAGAAGAAACAACGGAAAAAGGAATTAAACTGGATATAACTGCGCTATCGGCAATAATGCTTGGATATAAACGTCCGTTAGAACTAAATGAACTGGAATTCATTAGTGGAAGTGACGAAGTAATACGGTCATTTGAGAATTTAGTACCAGTGCGTAAGCCGTTTATTTATGATTTCTTTTAATTTGCATGTATGAAGGCGGGCTATCCCAAGTGAAATTTTGGGATAGCCTCCTCTTATATTGTGAATTTCTTTCGGTAAGTCGATATATCATGAGAATCGCTGATATAATTAGAGTTGCGCCGATATATCATGAGAATCGCTGATATAATTTTAAGTTGCGCCAATATATCCAGAAAGTTGCTCATATAATTTCATTCACAAATAGGGGATAAGAAATGACAGCTATACTTTGTCACACACTTGACTTTTAGCGTATCTAATTTATAATTAAAAACGGAATGAATTTTCATTCCTGGAAATTGAGGTGGAAAAATGGCTAAAAACAAACAAGAGGATATTTTTGATGCTGCAATACAACTTTTTGCAGAACGAGGTTATGATGGTACAACAATTCCCATGATTGCTGAAAAAGCAAAAGTAGGTGCAGGTACGATTTACCGTTATTTTGAAAATAAAGAAGCGCTTGTTAATTCTTTATTTACGAAAAGTGTTTTACAACTATCGGAATTAATAAAAAATGATTTCCCGGTCGATGCAAATATTCGTGAACAGTTTAGCCATACATACAACCGTTTATTTGAATTTGCGAGACAAAATGCAGATGCTTTTCTTTTTACAAATTCTCACTGTGATAGTTATTTTCTAGATGAACATAGCAATGAAATATTCGAGGACTTCATGGGTTTCTTCATGAACTTGATTGAAGATGGAATCGAAAAAGGTTTGCTTCGTCCATTACCACCAATTGCTTTAATTATTATTGTATATCAACCAATTGAAAAATTAATTAAAGTAATGGAAACAGGGCAGTTAGAATATACAGATGAATTGGTAAAGGAATTGGAAGAAAGCTGTTGGAATGCTATTAGAATCATTTGATTCTATAGCGTTATAAGGATAGGAATGAACATTCATTCCTAAAAAGGTATGGAAAAGAATAACAGGAGATGATAAATCTTTATAACTAAAGGAATGAATATTCATTCCGATTTACCTAGTTTAATATAGTTAATTAATAATTTAATAGAATGATAGGAATGAACGTTCATTCCTGTAAATTTTTTCAAAAGATTAGGAATGAATATTCATTCCACGTGTAAATTTCAAAACGGGAGATGATTCAAATGAGCAAGTTAAAAAGTTGGAGAAGTTTAACTTTTCTATTATGGATAGTTATTACTATTACAATGGTCGTAACGATGCCTAATATGGATAAATTAGTGAAAGAAAAAGGGAAAATTACAATCCCTAATACAAAGCAAAGCAGTATTGCTGACAAGATGATGAAAGAGATGGATAAAGAAGGGGTTGAAAAGTATGAAATTATAGCCGTTTTTAATAGTGGCAATAAGGCAGTTTTAACAGATGAACAAAAAAAGGAAATAACAAAAACAATCAACGCCCTGCGAAATGAAAAAGAGCAATTAGGAATTAAGGAAGTTGTTTCACATTTAGACAATAAAGACTTGGAGAAACAATTAGTTTCTAAAGATAATACGACTATTTTAACGCAAATATCGATAGATAAAAAACATGGTGAAATATCAAAAGTTTCAAATAATCTTCATGAAAAAGTGCAAACGAAAGGGGTAAAAACGTATTTAACAGGAAGTGACTTAATAGCGGGTGATTTTCTTAAATCCTCTCAAGAGGGAGTGAAAAAGACAGAAGTTATTTCAATCATTTTCATTCTTGTAGTATTAATCCTTGTATTCCGTTCACCAGTTGTTCCAATTGTTTCTCTTCTTACAGTTGGTATATCGTATTTAGTTTCAATGGGGGTTATTGCCCAGCTTGTAGATCAATTTAATTTTCCATTCTCAAACTTTACACAAGTGTTCGTAGTCGTCGTCCTGTTTGGGGTAGGAACAGATTATAACATTTTATTATATACGAGGTTTAAAGAAGAATTAAGTAAACAAGAAAATGCATTTTTAGCTACGAAAGAAACATTCAAATCAGCAGGTAAAACTGTATTATATAGCGGAATAGCGGTGCTAATTGGTTTTGCATCACTTGCGTTAGCAAGTTTTAAATTATATCAATCTACTTCAGCGGTAGCAATTGGTGTTTTAGTATTATTACTCGTATTAACAACTTTAAATCCATTTTTCATGGTGCTTTTAGGAAAAGGAATGTTTTATCCAGTTAAAACATTTAAAGGTCATGAGGATAGTCGCTTATGGGGATTCTTTGCGAAAAACTCAGTAGCAAGACCATTTGTCGCTTTAATTATCGTAGTCGTAATATCGATTCCTTTCGTATTAAAATACTCTAATACACTTAATTACAATGATTTATTTGAAGTGGATAATAAGTATGAATCCAAGATGGGTATTAACGTAATAGAGGATCATTTTCCGCCTGGTTTCTCTTCACCGAGTACATTAGTCATTCAATCTGATAAAAAGCTGGATGAAGGAACTTCTCTACAAATTTTAGACGAATTAACTGATAAAATTTCGAAAGTTAAAGGTGTGTCAGAAGTATATGCACCAACACGTCCAACTGGTGAGAAGATAAAAGAATTATATTTAAATAAGCAAGCGGGAGAATTGAATACAGGATTAGGGGATGCCGATGGTGGCATAAAGGAAATTAATGATGGATTAACAGATGCGAAAAATAAAATGGGAAGTAATGATTCAAATAGTCTTGCGAATGTTCAAAAATTAATTGATGGAACGAACGAGGCGAAAAACGGGGTATCAGCATTGGGAACAGCTTTACATCAATTATCAAATGGCATAAACGACGGTGCACAAGGAGCACAGCAAATTGAGAGTGGTTTAGCTTCAGTAAACGAAAATATAAATGTTCTATCTAATGCAACGTCGCAGCTGCATGCTGGTTATGCACAGTTAGAAAAAGGTTTAAACTCTTACGATCAATACTTTGGAAGTATTTCTCAAGCGATTGATGGTGCGAAAAAGGGATATGAACAAATTGAAATGTTAATGACCAATTTCGTTCAAACGAAACCAGAATTAGCGAATGATCCAAACATACAACAAACGATAGGAATTGCTAAAGAGGCTCAAAAGAAATTAAGCGTACTTTCAAATGAATTAAATCAATTAGCAACACAGCACAAAACGGCGATGAGTTCATTTAAAGAAGCGAATCAATCGTTACTGAAAGTGGATAACGGCTTAAAAGAAATGAGCAATGGAGTTAATAAGTTACAAAAGGGAGCAGCCGATCTTAAAAATGGATTAAATGAAGGTTCTTCAGGTTCAAAACAAATTGCAAATAAATCAGTTGAGTTACAGTCTGGATTAACGAAAATAAACGATGGGCAAGGACAACTTTTAACGGGCCTTAAAGACCTGCAAGAAAAGATGGGCCAATTACAATCCGGTTTATCTAAAAGTACAGAAGGGCTTGGAAAAGTAAGTAATGGCCTGCATGACGCACAGAAATATTTAGGGGAGCTCAATGAATCGAAAAGCTCTGAGAAGTTTTATATTCCAAAAGAAGTGCTAGAGGGAGAAGATTTCCAAAAAGCATTGAACACGTACATGTCACAGGATAGAAAAATTGCTAAAATGACTATCATTTTAGATGTAAATCCGTATTCAAAAGAAGCGATGCCAATTATTCAAGAAATTAATAAAACAATCGATGGCACTGTAAAAGGAACGGAATTACATGATGCGAAAACAGCAATTGGCGGAACAACAGCTAGAAACGTGGATTTAAAAGAAGTAACAGGGCAAGATTTCTTACGTACAGCTACGATTATGTTGATTGGCATTGCGATTGTATTAATCGTAATTACACGCTCATTACTAAACACAATATTTATTATTGGCTCATTACTATTGGCGTACTTTGCATCACTTGGTATAAGCGAACAAATTAGTGCACATGTATTACATGTAGAGTCATTAAGCTGGAATGTTCCATTCTTTAGCTTCATTATGATTGTCGCTTTAGGAGTGGATTATAGTATTTTCGTAATGATGCGCTATAACGAGATAGAAGGGGATTCGGTAACGAAAATTGTAACTGCATCTCGTCATATAGGAGGAGTTGTATTATCAGCTGCGCTAATTTTAGGCGGGACATTTGCAGCATTAATTCCATCAGGTGTATTAACACTTATACAAGTTGCATCAGTAGTTGGCGTTGCACTTCTTCTATTAGCTTTAATTGTGATGCCGATATTATTACCAGCGTTAATAGGGTTAACGAGTAAAATGAAGAGTTACAAAGAGAAAATAATAAATACGAAATAAGAAGAGACTGTAGGGAATGATTTCTCTACAGTTTTTTCGGTATATAATATTTCAGAAGAAAATGAATCCGATATATTACAGTATGAGCAGTGAAAGGTTATATGAGAAAGAGGTCGATGATATACATACAATAGCTAGGGGAATGGACAAAAACTATCCGATTTCATTGTAGAAAGGTAATCAACCGTTGCTATTCATCCAGCTTCTACTATATAATAGCTATAGTCTACAATAATTGAGTCGTAATATGCGATTTTTTAAGACAATCGGTGAGAAAACGCTGAAATAAGCGGTATTAGTAGGAGGACACAAATGATTACAGTAAGTAACGTTAGTTTGCGTTTCGCGGATCGCAAATTATTTGAAGATGTTAACATAAAATTCACGCCAGGTAACTGCTATGGTTTAATCGGAGCAAACGGTGCTGGTAAATCAACATTTCTAAAGATTTTATCTGGAGAAATTGAACCGTCAACAGGTGACATACATATTACGCCAGGTGAGCGTCTAGCAGTATTAAAACAGAACCACTTCGAATATGAAGAGTTCCCAGTATTAGAAACAGTAATTATGGGGCACACGCAACTTTACAAAGTAATGCAAGAGAAAAATGCTATTTACATGAAAGAAGACTTTAGTGATGAAGATGGTATGCGTGCTGCTGAACTTGAAGGTGAGTTCGCTGAGCTTAACGGTTGGGAAGCTGAGTCAGAAGCTGCAATCCTTCTTAAAGGTTTAGGTATTGGTGAAGATCTTCATGATAAGAAATTGTCAGAATTAACTGGGGCAGAGAAAGTAAAAGTATTACTTGCTCAAGCTTTATTCGGTCAACCTGACATTCTATTATTAGATGAGCCTACCAACCACTTGGACTTAAAAGCGATTCAATGGTTAGAAAACTTCTTAATGAACTTTGAAAACACAGTTATCGTAGTATCCCATGACCGTCACTTCTTAAATAAAGTATGTACGCACATGGCTGACCTTGATTTCGGTAAAATTCAGCTTTATGTTGGTAACTATGACTTCTGGTATGAGTCAAGCCAATTAGCTTTAAAATTAACACAAGATGCTAATAAGAAAAAAGAAGAGAAAGTAAAAGAGTTACAAAACTTCATTGCACGCTTTAGTTCAAACGCTTCTAAAGCGAAACAAGCAACTTCTCGTAAAAAATTATTAGACAAAATTACATTAGATGATATTAGACCGTCATCACGCCGTTACCCATTCGTTGGCTTCACACCTGAGCGTGAAGTAGGAAATGACTTATTAACTGTTGAAGGTCTTTCTAAAACAATTGATGGTGAAAAAGTGTTAGATAATGTGTACTTCACTTTAAATAAAGGTGATAAAGTTGCATTTATCGGCCGTAACGATATTGCAATGACAACATTATTTAAAATCCTTATGGGTGAAATGGAGCCGGATAGTGGTTCATTCAAATGGGGTGTAACAACCTCTCAATCTTACTTCCCAAGAGATAACTCTAAGTACTTTGAGAACAGTGATTACAACTTAGTTGAATGGTTACGTCAATTCTCTCCACAAGATGAGTCTGAAAGCTTCTTACGTGGTTTCTTAGGCCGTATGTTATTCTCAGGTGAAGAAGTTAAGAAGAACGTTTCTGTATTATCTGGAGGCGAAAAAGTTCGTTGTATGTTATCTAAAATGATGTTAAGTGGTGCGAACGTAATCACACTTGACGATCCAACGAACCATTTAGACCTTGAGTCAATCACAGCGTTAAACAACGGTTTAATCGCATTCAAAGGTACAATCTTATTCACATCTCATGACCATCAGTTCGTACAAACAATTGCAAACCGCATTATCGAAGTAACACCAAACGGTGTAATCGATAAAGAGGCTACTTATGATGAGTTCTTAGAAAATGAGGAACTTCAAAAACAAGTAGATGCAATGTACAAAGGTCAATAATATATAATGAAAAAACTCGCTCTAAAAAGAGCGAGTTTTTTTGTCGAGAAAACGTAACATCGCTGGGAGATCAAATGAATAATTATTCAAATATAATATCAATGAACATGAGAATTTTTTATGTATGGAAGGGATGTAATGAGTTTAAGATTTAAAGAGTTAGTTGAAGAAAGGAAATGTAAGTGGAGTAATATAATCAAATCGCATTATTTTGTCATGTGAAATATGTACCAAATTTGGAGATAGAATAGTTTGCGAATGAGTTTATAAAGGTATATAGTATGGGGTGTCATAATTAGTGGATGAATCTTGGGAGAAAACAGGAAATGTTACAAATTTATTTTGTTAAATAGAAACCAAGGTCAAAATGTCTAGAAAGAAATAGTTGAATAAATACTAGCTTCAAATTATAATTACTAATATTCTTCATATAGTTAAATAAAGATAATCTATTTGAAGAAGAAAATTTGAATAGAGAGACAGACTTATAAAAAATAAGCCTTGGATGATTAAAAGAGGTGGAGAAATGAAACAGTTCTTATTAAAGAGCAAAAATGTGTTAAGCAATCATTTTGGATTCTTTCTGTTTGCCGTTATTTTATTTTGGCTCAAAACATATGCAGCTTATGTAACGGAATTTAATTTAGGAATTTCAAACACAATTCAAAAATTCCTGCTGTTTTTTAACCCGCTTAGTTCAGCAGTTCTATTTTTAGGACTTGCATTATTTGCAAAAGGGAAACGATCTTATATTTGGTTAATTGTTATCAACTTGTTATTGTCGATTCTTTTATACGCAAACGTAGTATATTATCGCTTTTTCAGTGACTTTATTACGTTCCCGACATTAACACAAACGAATAACTTTGGAGATTTAGGTGGTAGTATTGTTGCGTTGCTACATCTTTATGATCCGCTATACTTCTTAGATACAATTATTTTAATTGGATTAGTAGCAACGAAATTTGCAAATCCGAAACCAATTCGTGTTGCGAAGCATAAATTATCATTAGTATTTGTAGCAGGTATTTTATTATTCAGTGTTAACTTAGGTCTTGCAGAGTCTGACCGTCCTGAATTATTAACTAGAACGTTTGACCGTAATTATATTGTGAAATATTTAGGTGCATACAACTACACAATTTATGATGGAATTCAAAGTGCGAAAGCATCGACAGAACGAGCATTAGCTGATGGCGATAATATGACAGAAGTACGAAATTATTTAACATCAACTTATGCAAGTCCAAATCCTGAGTATTTCGGTAAAGGAAAGGGAATGAACGTAATTTACATTCATTTAGAGTCATTCCAAAACTTCTTAATTGATTACAAATTAAATGGTCAAGAAGTTACACCGTTCTTAAACTCATTTACAAAAGATGCGAATACACTATACTTTGATAACTTCTTCCATCAAACAGGACAAGGGAAAACATCTGATGCGGAGTTTATGTTAGAGAATTCAATGTTTGGTTTACCGCAAGGTTCTGTCTTTACAACGAAATCTCATAATACGTATCAATCAGCACCAGCTATTTTAGGACAACAAGGATACACATCAGCAGTATTCCACGGTAACTACAAAACATTCTGGAACCGTGACGATATTTATAAATCATTTGGTTTTAATAAATTCTTTGATGCGTCATACTATGATATGAATGAAAAAGACGTAGTAAACTACGGATTAAAAGATAAACCATTCTTTAATGAATCTATTCCGTTATTACAAACGTTGAAACAACCGTTCTATACAAAATTTATTACGTTATCAAACCATTTCCCTTATCCAATCGATAAGGCAGAAGCAACGATTGAACCAGCAACAACAGGTGATTCATCAGTAGATACGTACTTCCAAACAGCACGCTATTTAGACGAATCTGTAAAAGGCTTCATCGATTACTTGAAACAATCTGGTTTATATGATAACTCAATTATCGTTATGTACGGAGACCATTACGGTATTTCAGATAACCATAACGCAGCAATGTCAAAAGTAATGGGTAAAGAAATGAACTCATTTGAAAATGCACAGTTACAACGTGTACCTTTAATCGTTCGTGTACCAGGAGTGAAAGGTGGCGTACAACATCAATACGGTGGTGAAATTGACGTTCTTCCAACACTATTACACTTACTAGGTACAGATACAAAGAATTATGTTCAATTTGGTTCTGATTTATTATCACCAGATCATAAACAAGTCGTTGCGTTCCGTAACGGTAATTACGTAAGCCCAACAGTTACGGCACTAAACGGCAAATATTATGATACAACTACTGGAAAACCAGTAGAATTTACAGATGAAATAAAGAAAAATGAACAAATGGTTCAAAACTCACTAAAATACTCTGACCAAGTCGTAAATGGTGACTTATTACGATTCTACACACCGGAAGGATTTACTCCAGTAGACCGTTCGAAGTATAACTATAACAACCGTGATAAAAACAAAACGAAAGTAAAAACGACTCCGGAAGGGGAAGCTAAATAAATAATAAAAGGCGCTATTCATATGAATAGTGCCTTTTATTTGTAAATATACCATCATTATTAGACAGAACCAGCTTTTGCTTTTTGTTTTGCCTTTCCGAAGAAAACTACACCGACGATGATAATAATGATAAATGCCCATTTAACGAAAGGGTTACTTTCGAAAAATCCAGCGAACCATTTCTCATCTACAATCATTTTCGCGGCAGTATAAGCTAAAACGGCTGCTCCAATCGTAATGATGACAGGAAAACGATCTACCCATTTTAAAATCAATGTACTGCCCCATACAACTACAGGAATAGAAACTAATAGCCCAATGATTACTAAAGAAAAGTTACCATGGGCAGCTCCTGCAACAGCGAGTACATTATCAATGCCCATTAACGCATCAGCAATAATAATAGTTTTAATGGCAGACCAAAATCCTTCTTCTGCTTTAATATCATGATCTTTGCCTTCAGCGATTAATTTGTAAGCAATCCATATAAGGAGTACACCACCAATTAAAAGTAAACCAGGTATTTTTAATAACCAAACGACAACTAAGGTAGCGAGGGCTCTAATAGCGATTGCCCCGACTGTACCCCATATAATAACTTTCTTTTGTTGATCTTTCGGTAATCTTCTTGCTGCTAATCCAATTACGATGGCGTTATCTCCGGCTAACACTAAATCGATTACAATGATGGCCAGTAGGGCAGACAAATATTCAGGTGAAAGAAAATCCATATACATATCACTCCTTAAGAGTAATATGTGCTAAAGTGTTGATAATATAAAAAAAGGATTGAAATTGTATATTCAATCCTTTTTTTGTCTGTATTCTGATATGTATGTTTTTATTTTGAATAAGTCGCTTTTGTAGTTTTTTACTTATCGCGTTTCTTTCTTAAATTGATTCCAAGCTTCTTCAGTTTGTACTATAAATACGATCATATAATATCGACTTATTTAAACTAGGTTAAAGATAGCATGTGATATTTCAAAGTTAAATTTATTTGATAAAAGGGAAGGGACGTATAATATTGATATGGTGCAAGCGTGTATAGGTTTTCTCTATAAGGAAATTCTAAAAATGATAAAAAAGACTTGATAACCTACTAGAGGGAATCAAGTCTTTTCATTACATACGATTATCATGCCAGAAGTTTAATGGGAAGTGTTCGTTCTCATTATATGCTTCTAATTCATATCCTTTTTCTTTCAGTCCTTTAATAATTCCAGGAACTGCTTTTACTGATTGTGGATGAATATCATGCATAAGGATAACTTCTGTTGGATTTGTAGCACCATGTAACACGTTTTCTACAATTTTAGCAGATGCAGCATCAACTTGCATTTTGTTATATTTCCAGTCTAAAGAATCAATTGTCCAATCCCAAACTTTTAAGCCATTTTCTACAACTTTGTTGCGAAGAGCTTCGTTTAATCCTGGCATAGAGCCGTAAGATGGACGAGTTAATACTGGTGATTTACCTAAAACACCAGCGATTAAGCCTTGGTCTTCCTTCATTTCATCTACGTAATGACCTTCAGTGTAGAGTTTCTTGTAGTTATGAGTCATACTGTGCATCCCAACGTAGTGGCCTTCAGCATCTTCGCGTTTTACAAGATCAGGGAAAGCTTTTACGTTTGAACCAATTAGGAAGAATGTTGCTTTTGCATTTTCTTTCTTTAACATATCTAAAAGCTCAGCTGTGTATTTTCCAGGACCGTCATCAAATGTTAAATAAGCGACTTTTCTAACTTGCCCGTTATAATGTTTTGGCGCTTCTTTCGGAGCAAGAGATGTTTGAATCTCACTTACAAGTTGAACAGATTTTGCTTCATCCTCTGTACTAGCTAGAGCGGTATGTACTGATCCAAAAGCCGCTTCGTATGTGAATAATACCCCCGCACACACTAACATAGCCCTTTTTACTAAAGTTGTCATTCGAATTCCATTGTGCATAATTTTCCTTCTCTCTATAAAAGTTCTACTCTACTATATTAGCAATTATAGGTAGGGAAATGCAAAGAAACTTTTTTACAAGTGTAAAAAAGTTTAGCCAAATGTATGCAAGATTTTAAAGGAATGTCATTTTTAAAGAAATGTCACAAATAATTGGATAAATTGAATTATTAATTGGAAACAATATAAGGGATATTAATTTTAGGAGGTGTTTTAATTGAATTATAAAAAAATGTTTTCAATATTTATGACAAGCATATTTACAGTAGGATTATTAATTGGTTGTAATCCAGCTCCAAAAG
The DNA here is from genome assembly GCF_001595725.1 of Bacillus thuringiensis. Lineage (GTDB taxonomy): Bacteria > Bacillota > Bacilli > Bacillales > Bacillaceae_G > Bacillus_A > Bacillus_A thuringiensis_K. The sequence continues at coordinate 2,803,480 of NZ_CP014282.1, read as the reverse complement.
ACGAAAAGGAGCCAGATCCAACGGAGGAACCTTCTGAACAAAGACAGGAGGAAAAAAATGACAAACAAGATCCTGCTAAAGAAAAAAATAATGAATTAAACAAAAAGGATGAACAAGAACCAGACCCAACAGAAGAACCTTCTGAGGAACAAAAGAAGAAAAAAGAAAACGAGTAGTTGTAGTTTAATGAAATATGTAGCGTGATTTTGTAAAAAAGAATACTTTCTAACACATACAACCACTTTTCTTGTTTTATAAAAAGTGGTTGTATAAAATTGTATATGAATTTAAATATTTCGTGGATATAAATTTTGCTTTAATGCTACTTATTAATTCATATAGTTTGTAATGTTTATTTCCCCTAAAATGAAGCTTGAAATCAATATTAATCTTTCTTTACAAACTCTTCAATTATCATATTAAATTCACCTGTTAGTTTTATCAACAAACTTTATATTGTTACTGCCTTCCGTATCAAATACTTCATACAGCATAATTACCTCTCTCCTTAATTTAAACCTAATACCCTCCTGATGTGTAATAGTAGGTATGGTTGTGTTAAAGTTGTGACAAAAAATTAATTGATTCGTTTATTTTATGAAGATTTGTGCTTTCTTTTAACGATTAAAGTGTTAAATATATTAGAAAGTTTTAATAAAATTAAAAACTATTACCTTGGAAGTAGGAAATAAAAAATTTATAGGAATGAGACTAAAGTCTTAAAACCGAAAGAAGGCTAATCATACTTTCGTATCACTTCATTTTCGTTCTAATTATTGGTTCGAATATTTGTATTTAGCCGACTATATAATGCATTTCATGGTGTGGTGGAAGATGCGAATGAAGCTGTACAAAGATTTGCTGATCGGTATATAAAGGCTCTGCAAGGAGAATTATTTCATACGTAATAGCTTATATTTCATCTCTACATTTATATAACTAGTTTTATATGAATTTTATACGAAAGACCTATTGTTTATTAACTAATAGGTCTTTCAACTTAGGAAGCTCACACTAATGAGGGATGTTAAAGGAAATATATGTAACCTATACTAATTACTATAAAGCTTTGGAAAATGAAAAGGAGGAGATTTGCATGAAGAATTGGGTTCAATTTAGAATTGCAAGACCAACAGATAAATTTGAAGAAGTGATAAGTTTTTATGAAACAGGATTAGGACTAAAACGTATAGGAGAATTTCACAATCACGAAGGATATGACGGGGTTATGTTTGGATTACCAGATGAAGAGTATCATTTGGAGTTTACTACACATGTTAATGGAAGTCCATGTCCAGCACCGACAAAAGATAATTTACTAGTTTTTTATATGCCTAATAAAGATGAAATTGAAAAGATAATAAATCGATTAAGTAATATGGGCTATCATGAGGTGGAACCAGAAAACCCGTATTGGATAGAGAAAGGAACCACAATAGAGGATCCAGATGGTTGGAGAATTGTGCTTATGAATGCATCTGAATAAAGAAACTATTATCATATGAAAAAGAGTGTAACAAAATGATTTATACAAAAATCCCTACAGCGTTTGTAGGGATTTCTATATAAGAAAATCTTATTGAGAGAGTTATTAAAATGTAGAAAGATTTTGGCTAAGAACAAATGTAATACACATAATTTATGAAGGAGGTATAAAAGTATGATAGTAAACCATTTTAAAGAGTTTTCTAAACATGTTGGAAATACACCTCTCATTAAAAATTCTTTCGTAGTTTATATCTTATTCTACGGAAAATTGTTACCATCAAAAAACTGTACATGTTAAATATACAGTTTTTTGATAGTGTAGTTGTGCAATGTTTAGAAATTTCACATACCGTATTTTAAAAATAAATATAGGTAAACCAAAAAGTAATGTAGAATATATCGTACATACATATATAGAGTCAACATAAAAGATAAAGAGGTGGGTATATGTTACTTGAGGAAGTAATGCAGCAACTAGAAGGATATGGAACAGAACAAAATCGAAAAACGTATAAAAACCACGGAGCGAAAGAGCCGTTATTTGGAGTTAGTTTTGCAAATTTAAAATTGTTAAAAAAGATGATAAAAAAAGATCACGATTTAGCAGTTGAATTGTGGGAAACGAAAAATATGGACGCGATGACATTAGCAACTTATATTTTAGACCCGAAGAAAATAACGACAGAGCAGCTTAATAGTTGGGTTCAGGATGTTGATTATTACTGTTTAATGGATGTTCTTATGACATCTATATGTACTTCGCCAATTGCAATAGAAAGAATGGAAGAGTGGACAAAGTCTAATGATGAATGGATTGGAAGAGCTGGCTGGTCTTTATTAGCAAATATAGCGATTAAAAATAAAACGTTACATGATGATTTCTTCTCTCCGTACTTAGAAGAGATTAAAGAAAATATACATAATGAAAAAAATAGAAAAAAAGAAGCGATGAATAGTGCTTTAATCGCAATAGGAATTCGTAATGAAGACTTAGAGCGACAAGCGATTGGAATTGCAAGTGAAATTGGAAAAGTAGAGGTTGATCACGGTGCAACATCATGTAAAACACCAGATGCAGAAAGCTATATAAAAAAAGCGAGAGAAAGAGCTAAAAAAAAGAAAGTGGAATAAGAAAAGAGGAGCGGTTATGAAACCAATCGAAGCAGCACAAAACATAATTACATCACAATTTCCGAATTGTGATGTAGCTTTACTCGGCGGAAGCGTTGCACGAGGAGAAGCGACGAAAACATCTGACCTTGATATTGTAATAGTTGACCACAGTTTAACTTCTTGTTATAGAGAATCTTTCTATAGTAATGGATGGCCTGTTGAGGTGTTTGTTCATAATTTTGAAACATATAAAACTTTTTTCAAAATGGATTGTGATCGAGGGAGACCGTCGTTACCACAATTAGTTTCAGAAGGGATTGCATTAAAAGGGGAACAGGAAATTGTTGAGAAATTAAAAAAAGAAGCGAATGATTTACTACATAAAGGACCAGCTAAATGGACCGAAGAAACGATTAAGCAGAAGCGATATTTTATTACGGATACTTTAGATGACTTTATTGGTGCAACGAAAAGAGAAGAAGAATTGTTTATAGCTAATTTATTAGCGGATTTAGTACATGAATATGTATTAAGAGTAAATGGTATGTGGCTTGGGAGTTCAAAATGGTTTATTAGAGTGCTAAGAAGATATGATGAGCAATATGCAAACAAATTTGTAGCGGCTTTTGATCATTTTTATAAAACGGGAGAGAAAAATGAATTAATTCATTTTATAGAAAAGACGTTAGAGCAGTATGGTGGAAGAGTGTTCGAAGGATTTTCTATTGGTAAATAAAAAGGGGAGAGAACAATGAATGTACCATATGTTCAATTAAGAGAATTGACACTAGATGATGTAGAAGATCGCTATCAATGGTCATTAGATAGAAATGTAACAAAGCATTTAGTTGTACCAGATCAATATCCTCCGTTCACTCGTGGAGATACGAGAAACTGGATTGAAGCTTGTATAAGCCGAAAAAATGGTTATGAACAAAGGGCAATCGTTACTGAGACAGGTATACATATTGGATGGGTAGACCTTAAAAATTTTGATAAAACAAATAAAAATGCAGAACTAGGAATTGCGATTGGAAATAAAGACTATTGGGGTAAAGGATTTGGAATGGCAGCTCTAAACAGCATGTTACAAATAGGTTTTTCCCAGTTTGAATTGGAGAAAATTTGGTTACGTGTAGATGAAGATAATACACAAGCTAAAAAGAGTTATGAAAATGCCGGATTTGTATGCGAAGGGTTAATGAGAAATGATCGATTGAGACAGGGGAAGTTCATTCATCGCAATCGTTACAGTATATTAAAAGAAGAGTATGAATCAAAAAAAGTAGCCTATAAAAATATTATGTAAATTAAAAAGGGGAAGATAAAATGATTCGATTACTTACAAAAGCGGATGCAAAACAATATTGGGAGTTACGTTTACAAGCATTACAAGTAAATCCAGAAGCATTTGTAACGACTTATGAAGAAGCAGTACGTCAAGAAAAACCTCTTGAACGCGTTGCTAGTAATCTTTCATCCAACAGTAGTTTTACATTTGGTGCTTTTAATAATGAAAATCGTTTAGTTGGGGTTGTTACTTTATTAACAGAAGAAAAGGACGCATATAAGCATAAAGGACATATCGTTGCGATGTATGTAGATACTGAAAATCGAAGAAGTGGTCTTGCACGTGATTTAATACGTAAAGCAATTGAAAGGGCAAAAGAGATGAAGCTAGAGCAATTCAATTTAGGGGTTGTGTCAACGAACGAACCAGCAAAACGATTATATGAATCAATGGGATTTAAAACGTACGGAATTGAAAAAAGGGCTATAAAAATGAATGGTGTGTATAGTGATGATGAACATATGGTGTTGTTCTTTTAAGAGAGAAAGTTTTGTATGAAAAAGGGGAAACTGCGACAATAAGATGGGAAATATGGCATATAGCAGATCATAATCGGTATCATCAAGCTCATATAAGTCGATTGAGGAAATTATACAGAGAATATAAACTACATATTCTTTAATTTTTGAATGAACGAACGCCTCTAAATAATAATTAAAGGAGGCGTTTGTTTTTATTCGTTCGCTTTTCTTCCCAAGCTATCATTCAATTTACTGGTTTCTCAATAGAAAACCAGTAAATTGAATGTGCAATAGTTGGTAGCCATCTTTTATAGCGGATGCGTATATTTTCATGGTGAGTATAGTGGGTCGAGATTAAAGTAGATTTTGCCCCTTGAAAATTTTGGTATGTAATGACCTCGATTTCATATCAATGCACTTTATTCCCATGTAAATCTACTACAATTCCTTCATCATTCCAAAATGAAATGTAAGTTTGTATGTAGATTTTTCATCGCGTATACTAAAATATATGTCATAGAGATTAAAAATTAAATACAAGGGGTTTTACAATGAAAGCAATTGTTATAGGGATACTGGCATCATTTTTCTTTGCCTTTACTTTTGTTTTAAACAGGGCAATGGACTTAGAAGGTGGAAGCTGGATTTGGAGTGCATCATTACGGTATTATTTTATGGTTCCAATGCTATTACTTATTGTTATGTATAGAGGGAACTTAAAGCAACTCTTTCAATATATGAAAAACAATCCGAAAGAATGGTTAGTTTGGAGTATCGTTGGATTTGGTCTCTTTTATGCACCGCTTAGTTTTGCTGGAGCGTTCGGACCAGGTTGGCTCGTTGCATCAACATGGCAAATTACAATCGTTGCAGGGATTTTGTTAACACCATTTTTTGCGGTGGATCCACTACATAAAAAACTTCCGATGAAGGAATTAGTTATGTCGGGCATTATTTTATTCGGTGTTGTTCTCATGCAAGTAGAACATGCTTCTTCATTAGGTATTCGTGAAACTATTTTATGTGTAGTTCCTGTAGTTATTGCAGCACTTGCGTATCCTCTTGGAAATAGAAAAATGATGCAAGTTTGTAAAGGGGAATTAGATGTATTTCAGCGAATACTCGGTATGACATTAGCAAGTTTACCATTTTGGTTTTTATTATCTGGTTACGAAGTATCAACTGGCGGATTACCGTCAAGTAGCCAAGTTTTTCAATGTTTTATTGTAGCAGTTAGCTCTGGGTTAATCGCGACAGTATTATTTTTCTTTGCGACAGATCTTGTGAAAGATGATCCGCAAAAATTAGCAACAGTGGAAGCGACGCAGTCTGGTGAAGTTTTATTTGCGCTAGTAGGAGAGCTGATCTGGTTATCTGCACCAATTCCGTCATCATTATCTTGGATTGGTATGAGTCTCGTTATTATTGGAATGATACTTCATAGTTATGTGGCTGTCGTTGTAAAAAAAGAAGAAAAAATAACGGCGTAATGAGATTAGCTCTTTTTATTAAGAGCTAGTCTTTTTTCATAGAAAGGGATGAAAGTATGAATATACAGCGCGTTGAACAAATTGAAAAAGATTCAATATTAAATGTGCTACAATATGCTGTCGGTCCAAATGAAATAAGCTTAAAGAAGGCAGTAATATTTTATCAAAGTAATAAAGGGACTTTGTACAAATATGAAGAAAAAGCTTGTCTAGGTATTGAAATAATCGGAGAAACTAAAGCAAGAATATGTCATATAGCAGTGGCTCCAGATTATCGTCAAAAAGGAATTGCACTGCAAATGATTAAAGAGATTATAAGAGTATACCAATTGACTTATATAGAAGCGGAGACAGACGATGGGGCGGTAGAATTTTATAAAAGAATTGGTTTTCAAGTTAAAAGTTTAGGAGAAAAATATCCAGGGATAGAAAGATTTCATTGTTACATGGAAAAATAGCATGAAAATATATAATTGTACATATTGAATATAGTTTGAAAAAAATAATAATTTCATTATATAATATAGTTATCTGGAAAAATATAGATAAAAGAAGATAGGTGTATAACACGTGAGAATGGAGAAAAGTAAGTTTATAAAAATAGCTACTTCAATAGGGATGTCATCTTTTTTATTAACAGGTTGTGGTGATTATGAAGAAGAAACTGCTCAGCAAGAAAGTACAGCTGTTAAAACAGATGGTGCAAAACAAAGAAATGAACAAGAAACATTAAATTGTGATGATAAAGCCCCAACCAATGAAAATATAGAGACAGATGAGTTATGCAAGGAAAATAATCCGTCATTTTCATCTTATCATGAAAACTCTCATTTACCGATACTTCCATTTGTAGCAGGATATTTATTAGCGAGTAGAACTTCAAATATGAATTATACAGCAAAACCAAATTTAATGAAGAAACCATATGCAAATAATGTTATTCCATATCGTGAAAAAGATGAGCGTAGAACAGGTGGCGGTAGTAGCGGTGGTTATTCTGGTGGTTCTAACGGTAACAATAATTCTTCCAATAAAGTGGATTTAAATAAACAGCAGCCAAATCCATCCAATAAAGTAACACCAGATACAAATACGCCAAAATCATCTACTACGCAAACACCGAAAGTAAACTCTGGTTCAAGTGGAATTGGAAACGCAAAAGCGCCAGCAGGATCCTAAAACGAAAGGGTAATGGAGTAATGTATACACAACGAGAGCAAGAAGAGTATATGAAAGTATGGTTTTCACTTGCAGAAGAGGCTAGTAGGAATGGTTTCACTTGGCCTAGTCTGTTAGAGAATGAAGAATGGAATCAATATATGGCAACAGGGATGTATCGCATGCCAGCAAAAACTTATACTGCTATCTCAAAAGCGACAGAAGAAATCATGTATGTGTTATATAGAACGTATCAATATATTGTAAATACGACAGAAGATTTTCAAAAACTTGGATTTCCAGCTGAAGCGTGGGAAATGGCGAGAATGAAACATAATGGTTTATTTTCATATTTTACAAGGTTTGATTTTATCGTAAATGGTGACGATATAAAATTAATAGAAGTAAATTGTGATACGCCAACAGGCTATTTAGAACCGTCTGTCGCAAATGAAGTGTTATGCCGTTATCATGATGTAAATCACCCAAACCATATAGAAGAGCATATTGTGCAAGCATGGGAACAAATTAAACATGACTATCATATAGGCCCTGAAGAGACGATATATTTTACTAGTTATGATTGGCACGATGAAGATAGACAAACGGTCCAGTTTTTAAGAACGTATTGCTTAAATCAGTCAACGGACTATGTAGGAATACAAGACATTGTCGTTGCGGAAGATGGTATATATACGCCAAGTGGAGAAAAAATAAAATATTTATATAGACTGTATCCAATAGAGTATTTAGTAACGGACGTTGATAAGAATGGGAAAAGGATTGGTTTGCAATTTTTAGATCATATTGCGCAAGAAAGAGTGAAAATTATTAATCCGCCAGCCGCGTTTGTTATGCAAAACAAAAGTGTACTCGCACTAATTTGGAAGTTTTATGAAGAAAGTGTTTTCTTTACAGAAGAAGAGCAAGACATTATTTATAAATACTTTCTACCAACATATTTTTCAAATAAGCGATTTCTAGAAAGACATGAATCATACGTTTCAAAACCTGTATTTGGTCGTGAAGGTGGCGGAGTATCTATATACGAAAATGATGAATTATTAGCTGAAGATAAAACAGAGTATTACTTTGAACAAAGGAAGATATACCAGCAATACATAGAAATGCCTGACTATACCATTGACACATGGGATGGTCCATATACTGGTAAACTATTAATTGGCTCTCACTGTATAAGCGGAAGAGCAGCAGGCTTATTTTTACGTGTAGGTGAGAAAATAACGGGAAACTTATCAATGTTTACTGGGGTTACAATTGAAGGATAAAGTAAACAAAGAGCTCATCATTTGTGATGAGCTCTTTCGTCTATGTATAAAACAGCTTTTTATGGTTGGATGTAAAATCTTCACTTTCTTTTTAATTTAAATCTTAATATTATAATTTAAATATTTTTGTGTAATAATATTACCATTTTTTATAGATATGAAAAATGATTAAGTTAAAAATTAAGAAAAATATGATAATATATTTATATAAAAGTTTAAATTTACGTAGCTAGTGGGGGAACCAATATGAAAATGAATGAAATAGTTGCAAGTACACAATTTCCAAATACAATCGAAACAATAACAAAAGATTTAAAAGCATTAGGAGTCGAAAAAGGAATGACAATTATCGTTCATTCATCACTAAGTTCTATCGGGTGGATATCTGGTGGTGCGGTTGCTGTAGTAGAAGCATTAATGAAAGTTGTTACGGAAGAAGGAACGATAATAATGCCAACGCAATCTTCGGATTTGTCCGATCCGAAACATTGGTCAAGACCACCTGTACCGGAAGACTGGTGGCAAATTATCCGAGATAACGTCCCAGCATTTGATTCACGTATAACCCCAACAAGGGGAATGGGTGAAATAGTTGAATGTTTTCGTACATATCCGAATGTAGTACGTAGTAATCATCCGTTAGGAAGTTTTGCTGCATGGGGAAAACATGCAGTAGAAATAACAATGAACCATTCGTTATCAATGAGCTTTGGAGAAGAATCTCCATTAAGAAAAATATATGATTTAGACGGGTACGTATTATTAATTGGTGTTGGATATGATTCCAATACGTCTGTTCATTTATCCGAGGTGCGTTCTGGTGCATGTGAGTTAATACAAGTAGGAGCACCTATTATAGAAAACGGTGAAAGAGTGTGGAAAGAGTTTGTTGAAATGGATTACGAATCTGAGAAGTTTGTAGAAATTGGTGTGGAGTTTGAGCGAAAAGGAACTGTAAAAAATGGGAAGATAGGGAATGCAACGTGTCGTCTAATGAAACAGCGTGATATAGTTGACTTTGGAACAGAATGGTTTCGTAAGAAAAATTAGTAAGGGATGGTTACAATGAAGGGGAAAAAGGTATTAATTACGAGCGGTGGTTGTCTAGAAAAATGGGATCAAGTACGCGGGCATACGAATATGGCCAAAGGTACAATTGGAAGGATAATCGCAGAAGAACTTCTAGCTAAAGGGGCACATGTTATATATTTACACGGTTATTTTGCGGAGAAACCGAGTGATGTACATAGAGGGTTAGAATTACATCCGTTTGAAGGAATCGTTGATTTACAAGATAAAATGAAAAGTATCATCACACATGAAAAGGTTGATGCAGTCATTATGGCAGCGGCTGGATCAGATTGGATTGTGGAGAAGATTTGTGATCAAGATGGTAATGTTCTTAATATGAACGGAAAAATTTCAAGTGATATAGCACCGATTATTCATTTTCAAAAGGCTCCAAAAGTATTAAAACAAATAAAAGAATGGGACCCAGAAACAGTGCTTGTTGGTTTTAAACTTGAAAGTGATTTAAGTGAAGAAGAACTGTTTGAAAGAGCAAAAAATAGAATGAAAGAAGCAAGGGCGAATGTAATGATTGCGAATTCACCACATTCTTTATATTCGCGCGGAGCTGTGCATTATGTAATTGGACAGAATGGTAAAGGGAAGTTGTGCAATGGGAAAGATGAAACAGCGAAAGAAATTGTCAAAAGCTTAGAGATATTATGTAATCGTGTCACTGCTTTTTAAAATTAAGTTTTTAGATAAGAATGAATCCGCATAGTAATAAGTAAGCGAAACTTTAATTGGTGGGAATTTTACTTTTACACGAATGTGAAGCGTATATCAATCAAGAGCTATACACAGAATAATTGGTGAGGAGTGGATTCTATGGAACATTTATTAAAGCAAGCTATTAAACTTAGAAACGAAAAGAAGTATGCGCAGTCTAAAGAGATGCTTATAGGATTAACAAACTTTACAAAGGATGCAGAAGTACTGTATCAGTGTGCGTGGATACATGATGTAATGGGGCTAGAAACAGAAGCAGTTCCGTATTATGAGCAGGCAATCGCAAATGGACTTGATGGCGAATCGCTTTGCGGTGCTTATATTGGTTTAGGAAGTACATATCGTTGTATAGGGGAATATGAAAAGGCAATTACAGTATTAGAAGCTGGGGTGAAAAAATTCCCAGAGAACGCTCCGATGAAAGTATTTTTATCATTAGCAAAATATAACGTAAACGATCACGAATCAGCGATGAAATTATTACTTGAAACTGTCGTGAAAGTAGAGGAAGTAAAAGAATTTGAACGTGCCATTTCATTTTATAAAGACCATTTAAATGAGGTTTTTAAATAAAGGAGTGAACGTATGAAGGCTACACTATCACAAAGGCGAAAAGATATTTGGATTGGACTCGTCTCTTTAATTATGCTATCAAACTATTTATTGTATGCCCTTCCAATTGTACCAGTTGCGCCGAAAGAAGTTGTGCTTGGGTCATTATTAGATTGCATGTTTGTCATTCCAATCATCACGTATTTCTTCATTATTCGAAAAAGATACTCATTAACGTATATAGTTCCTGTTGTAATAGCTGGTTATATTTTTGCAAGATTTATTATTCCAAGTGACTATTTACAAGCTTTTTCATTCATCTCTTATATTATTGTTGCGGCTGAAATTGCATTTGTAGGTATAGAATTATTCCTTCTCTATAAAATTGTTAGAGTGCTTCCTAAAATAATAAAAAAATATAAAGAATATAGAAGAGAAAATTATTCCTTTTCTTATGCAATTGATGCAGCGTTTGACGCTACTATGAAAAGAAGTAAGTTAGTAGATGTCATTCTAACAGAGTGTAAGTTAATCTATTATGCGTTTTTATCGTGGCGTGAAAAAGTACCAACAGGTAAATCTGTATACTCATATCATAAAAAGACTGGTGCTATAGGTGTGTATATCATGATTATTCACGCAACAGTAATTGAAAGCATTGGTTTTCATTATTTACTACATCAGTGGAATTCAGTAATAGCATGGATTTTACTTATTTTAAATGTATACGCGATGATTTATTTTATAGCTGAAATACAAGCGATGCGCAAAAATCCCCTTGTCGTAACAGAAGAACAAGTAATCATTCAAATCGGATTAGGAAAGAAAATCGTTATGCCATTTACACAAATAGATAGTATTGCGTTCTACAAGGGGGAATTGCTAACGGCAAAAGAAGGGAAACAGGTATTGGATGCAACTGTTATGGAGTTCATAAAAGAACCTGCTACTTTTGAAATAATATTAAAAGAGCCAGTGAAAGCGCAGTTGTTATACGGCTTTTCTAAAACAGTAAGTCGTGTTTACTTAAATGTTGATGAAGAACGAAAATTTTATGATGCGGTTAAGGAAAAGTTAAAACATGAGTAATAGTGCTGTTAGTTGCATAAAAACAAATGAGCTTCCGTTAGAAGTGAAAAAATATGAAACATGGATAGTGAAAAACTCTTTCTAAATAAGAAGGAGTTTTTATTATGTACTTGTATAAATCATTATATAAAAAACTATATACTTCTTTATCACTACATAAATGGATATAATTGAGGATAGAACTAGCATAAGGGGAAACAAAATAATGAATAAGTTACTTACATCGAAAATTGAAATTATAGAAAGAAAAATCCGGTATAACTCAACAATAGTAGATCACAATTGCTTATTACTTGAAAAACAATCACAAAGTATCGTTTTGTTTCACGAGGTGCAGTATTCATTTACAATGACTGCAAATGATACTAAGTTAACAATCCCAAAAGGGAGTTATACAATCGCATATTACTGGAAAGATCGTCCGTACAATTTATACGTATGGAGAGATATAAAAGGAAAGTATTTAGGTTCATATTTTAATATCGTAAAAAACACACAAATAAAAGATGAAGTGGTTTCCTTTGAAGATTTAATCATCGATATTATGGTACTTCCAAATGGAGAATACTTCATATTGGATGAGGATGAAGTACCAGAACCATTAGGAAATTTCGAAGGTGGTTATGTGAAGAAAGCTCTTTATGGATTAAAAGAAATCATTCAAAAAGAGCTTCCATCAATAGTTTTGGAGACAGCCAGGGTGCAGAGGAAATAAAATTAAATTACATAAATATTTTGAATAGGAATGAGTAGTCTTAAGTTATACGATCTAACTTTTTTGATAAATCTAAGGTTAGTAGCATATTTCTTGAAATTACTCTTTTTTTGTAGAAATTTCGTCGCTTAGTTACTAAATCCCATCAAATGCATTTAGCGTGTGAGTTTTCTTATTGGTTACAGTGGATTAAAGATCATAAAAAATAGTAAGTAAACGATACCGTTTAAATAAAAAAAAGTAAAATGTTCAAGCAAATCATATGTATGTTTTAATAAAACCTAGTTGACTTATCGGAAATATTTGTATAATATGTACTTAATTCCATAACATATTGCTGATTGGAGAAACCAAAGGCATTTTATCTGTTGATAAAATGCCTTTGGTTTTTTTATTGCACAAATACTGAATCTGTTCATTTATATGAATCATTTTAAGGAGGGAAAGAAATGACTGTTTCAATTGATGAGGTATCAAAATATTTTTTGAAACAAACTGGTATTGTTCAAGTATTAGAGAATATTAATGTTCAATTAGAGAAAGGGGATTTTGTTACAGTAATCGGTCCGAGTGGGTGTGGAAAAAGTACATTACTAAAAATTGTTGCAGGTCTAGATAATGATTTTGAAGGTGAAGTTGTTATTGACGGGGAGCCTATTTTAAAAACCAGCAAGAAACAAGGTTTTATTTTTCAAGAACATAGGCTTTTTCCATGGTTAACAGTTGAAGAAAATATAGCGGCAGATTTGTCGTTAAAAGATAAGTATGTGAAAGATAAGGTGAGAGAATGGGTTGAAATCGTTCGGTTAGATGGCTTTGAAAAATCGTATCCGAAAGAAATTTCAGGCGGGATGTCACAACGTGTTGCGATAGCAAGAGCGTTATTAAGAGATCCCAATATATTATTACTTGATGAACCTTTTGGAGCGCTGGATGCTTTTACTCGAAGTCATTTACAAGAAGTATTGCTAAATATTTGGGAGCAGAAGAAAACAACAATGATATTCGTTACACATGATATAGACGAAGCGATATATCTTTCAAACCGAATCATCATTATGAGTACAAAGCCTGGAAAAATACATAAAGTAATTGAAAATAATTTGCCTTATCCGCGAAATAAAACTTCTCAATTATTCCAACAACTTCGAACGAAAGTATTACAGCAGTTTGAATATGGAGGATTGATTCAAACAAGTATATAGGAAAAGGGTGATTTTATATGTATAAAAAATTTAAAGTTCTTTCTTTTGCTTTAGCTATATCAGTATGTTTATTAGGATGTGAAAAAAGTACAGTAAGTAGTAAGAAAGAAGATGTAACAATACAAATTGGTATACAACAAGGATTAAGCCCGCTATTACTAGCAAAGAAAAAGGGGTGGTTTGAAGAGGAGTTTAAAAAAGAAGGAGTTAAAGTGAAATGGACAGAGTTCCAAAGTGGACCTCCTTATTTTGAAGCAATTGCATCAAACCGATTAGACTTTGGTGAAGTAGGGAATTCTCCAGTCATTTCAGCGCAAGCAGCAGGTATTGGATTTACCGAAATCGCCAATACAAGTTATGCGAGAAAAGGAACTGGAATTCTCGTTCAAAAAGATAGCAAGATTGCGAGTGTAAAAGAGTTAAAAGGTAAAAAAATTGCAGTAGCAAAAGGAAGTAGTGCCTTTAATTTATTATATCGAGCACTCGATAAAGAAGGTATCGATGCAAAAGATGTAAATGTCATTCAATTACAACCAGATGAAGCGCAGCCTGCATTTGAATCAGGATCAGTAGATGCATGGGCGATTTGGGACCCTTTCATATCATTACATACATTAAATAAAGGTGCGAAAGTGATTGCAGACGGTGAAACATTAAATGTCTCTTCACCAGAATTTTTAATTACGAGAACAAAATTTGCGAAAGAACATCCAGAATTAGTTGAGAAATTCCTCAAAGTTTATGAGAAAGCACGTGTATGGCAAGATGCTAACTTAGATGAAGCAATAAAAGTATATACTTCTGTAAAAAAGATAGATGCGGAGATCGTAAAAGAAGTGTTTAATCACGACAAACCAATTTTAGTTCCGGTAACGAAGGAAATAATAGCAGAACAACAAAAGACAGCGGATTTTCAATATAAGCTCGGTTCTATAAAGAAAGAAATTAAGACGGAAAAAGTTGTAGATAATTCTTTCGTAGAAAAAGCATTGAAAGCGAAGTGAAAAGAGGTTTTGTAAAGTGGAAAATACGAAAGCTGTTATGAAACCAGCGAGTATAACGATTGAGAAAAACAGCGTCAAGAAGGTGCGAAAGTTAAATGTAAAAATTTTAGTAAGGGCGATTACTATACCGGTTATTATATTAATAATTTGGCAGTTGGCTGGCGTATTCGGTCTTGTTTCTAAAACAGTCTTACCAACACCATTAGATATTTTTCTAGCTTTCCAAGATCTTATTAAAACAGGAGAGTTATTCGGCCATTTAAGTATTAGTGTATTTAGGGCTGCGGCTGGTTTCTTTATTGGCGGAGGCTTAGGAATCATTTTAGGAACGATTGTTGGATTTTCAACGAGAAGTGAGCAATATTTAGATCCATCTGTGCAAATGTTAAGAACTGTACCTCATTTAGCTGTTGCACCGCTTTTCGTATTATGGTTCGGTTTTGGTGAAACATCGAAAGTGTTATTAATTGCAGATGGTGCATTTTTTCCTTTATACGTAAACGCATTTTTAGGTATTAGAGGTGTGGATTCAAAGTTATTTGATGTTGCGAGAGTGTTAGAGTTTAGTAAAAGAAAATTAATCACGAAACTAATTTTACCAGCTGCATTGCCTAACCTTTTACTAGGAGCAAGGTTATCGTTAGGTGTTGCATGGGTGAGTTTAGTAGTAGCAGAACTTATGGGGTCTACAGAAGGTATTGGCTATATGATTATGGATGCAAGGCAATTTTCAAATACAGATATCGTATTTGTCGGCATAATTATATTTGCATTTGTTGGGAAGTTTTCTGACTCTCTAGTACGTTTACTAGAAGTGAAGTTTTTAAGATGGCGAGATAACTTTAAAGGTGAGACAGGGGATTAACATATAAATTATTAGGGGTAATTTATATAGAATGTGTTAGTATACGACTCAAAATAAATAAGGGGTGTGTAAAGATATGGAATTATTATGGTTTATTCCGGCTTATGGAGATGGTCGATATTTAGGAACGACAAAACGAGGAAGAGCAGCTGAATATGGTTATTATAAGCAAGTTGCTGCGGCAGCTGATTATTTAGGATATACGGGTGTTTTACTTCCAACTGGTCAAGGATGTGAAGACCCTTGGGTGTTAGCTTCAGCTCTTGCTGCTGAAACAGAAAAACTAAAATTTTTAGTAGCAGTGAGACCAGGACTAATGTCACCTACAGTTGCAGCGAGGATGGCATCTACATTTGATAGAATTTCAGATGGGAGACTACTTATCAATGTAGTAGCTGGAGGAGATCCAGTTGAACTACAAGGAGATGGATTATATCTTGAGCATGATGAAAGATATGAAGCAGCGGATGAATTTTTAAAAGTTTGGAAATCGACATTGCAGGGTGAAACGATCTCTTTAGAAGGAAAACATATTAAAGTTACAGATAGTAAAGTTGTCTTCCCACCAGTTCAAACGCCCTATCCTCCAATATATTTCGGGGGATCATCAACTGCTGGAAAAGAAGTAGCAGCTCAACATAGTGATGTATACTTAACGTGGGGAGAGCCGCCAGAGCAAGTGAAAGAGAAAATAGAAGAAGTAAGAAAACTTGCAGAAGAGAAGGGGCGTACAGTACGATTTGGCATTAGATTACACGTAATTGTAAGAGAGACAGAAGAAGAAGCATGGGAAGAGGCAGAACGTTTAATTCAATATGTGGATAATGAAACAATTGAGCTTGCTCAAAAGACATTTGCAAGATATGATTCGGTTGGTCAAAAACGGATGACACATTTAAATAAAGGTACGAGAGAGTCGTTAGAGATAAGCCCTAATTTATGGGCTGGAATCGGACTTGTAAGAGGTGGGGCAGGTACTGCACTTGTAGGCGATCCGCATACAGTAGCAGAAAGAATAAAAGAATATGAATCGTTAGGAATTGATACGTTTGTTTTATCAGGATATCCACATTTAGAAGAAGCATATGAAGTGGCAGAATTGTTATTCCCATTATTGAAAGACGAGAAGAAAGAAGCAAATAAAATTGTTGGTGAAATGATTGCTGATGCATATGCATTAAAAAAATAGTCAGAAATAAAGTTTCATCTATTTATTGCTTCATTTTGTTTATTGCCTGTTAATACGGGATAAAAAATCCGCAAGTTATTCGCTTGCGGGTTTTCATCGTAAATTATTAGAAAATATGGTAAAATTAAAGGGTAACTTAAGGTGCGGTTGGTTGTTCAATTATCACTTCTCCGAGTAGGAGGGGGGTGATAATACGTGAGTGAAATAGCGTTGCTACTGCAGGGTGGACTGTTTCTCGTTGCATTGTTAACGTTCGTCGTCGTTTTAATAGACAAGCTCAAAAAATAACAACCCACCTATGCCTATAGAATGTGGGTTGTTTTGTTTGTAAGAAACAAATAGGATAAATGAACAATCCAATCTGCTAAGTTACGTGGACTAGTGTGTAGCCGCACACTAGTCTTTTTTATTTATATACAATTTATAATTGGTTTATGTGATTGTATTGTTCTTTTCATACTCATTATAACACAGTGTCTTTTCATCAAGAAAGGAGACCGTATGTTCTGGTCCTTGTTATATAGTAGGTGCTTTTTCTTTAAACAGCCCATCCATATACTGTTTTAAACTTTGGACATGAAATTTCTGTGTATTCACATTATTTACACCGACAATGGGTGATGGAAGGTCAAATCTTTTTTCTGATAAATGAACGACAACATCAAAGATGTCAAACAAACGAATGAAGCAAAACAGACCGTCTTTATCGCTAAGTAAAATAAAGTAATGATTTTCACTACTTGTATTTAGCGTATTCCATAAAGAACTTTTGCTTAAATCACGTACAATGCTTTTTTCTTTTAGTTCCACGAAATCTGCATTTGAGAGAATGGTAGAGATATCAATTGCATCTTGATTTTCAAAGTAGCCATCAACTGTTTGTACAGCGAATGTATAAGCCATTTTTAATATACTCATTTTATATTTACGGTTATCTAATAGCAATTCACGTTGAATAGAACTTGCTACTTTCGTTACACGTTCCTCTTTCCAAATTTCATTATGTAAGGAAATATCGTGCTTTTTACATAGTTTCATAATTAATGCATTAGAATAAAGAATTTCGTCGCTTACTTCGACAACATCAGTCTCAGCAGCCGCAAGTTCTTCGCCGTGCTCATTCGTATAGAGTGGGGAATCAATTTGTCTTTTCATTTGTTCAATCTTAAATTGACTCAATTTATGCCTAATTAAAGGACGATCAATATTTGTTGTCATTTGTTCATGGCAAGTATCACAAATTGAGTTTGTGAAATAATATCCACATAATATTTCTGGAATGACATATTGTTCACTAAGTTCTTTCGTATCTTTTCTGCAAATGATGCATTGTGTCATTTTTATCACCTTTACCTGCAAATTTGTATGTAATCTCATTGTAGTGTATTTATCGGTATTTTGGAATATTGTAAAGGAAAATATTATGTGAAATTCATACTTATTTTGGTACAATGAAGAGAAGTGCTAGTTTAAAGGAGGCCATTTTTTTGAAATCAAAAGTGCACTTTTGGACATTAGAAGTGCTAATGGTTGTAGGAATCATATTTATTTGCACAAAAATATCATTTTTATTTCAACCGATTGGTATCTTCATATCAACATTATTTTTCCCAATCTTAATCGCGCTTTTTTTATACTTCATATTTAATCCTGTATTAATCTTTTTGGAGAATAAAAAAGTACCTAGAAATTTAGCGATATTGCTGTTATATCTTTTTATCATAACATTAACTGCGGTTGGCGTTGGAGTAGTTGTTCCTACGATTTCACAACAGCTAATGGACTTAGTAAAAAATATGCCAGGCTACATAAAAGAGGGAAAAGTATACATACAAGAATTATCACATCATAGGTTGTTTGAATGGTTATCTACACAAAACTACGTTTCCATTGAAACAATTGAAAAAAATGCGATTGAATACTTAAAAGATATACCAAATACAATTACGTCGAGTGCAACGGCTTTATTTGGTATTATCACGAACGTTGCGTTAGTTGTATTTACTGTACCGTTCATTTTATTTTACATGTTTAAAGATGGACATGCCTTTCCAGGAAAAGCGGTAAGTTTATTACCAGAGTCTTACCGTGAAGAGGGGCTTCGTATCATTAAGGAAACGAACGAAACATTATCTGCATATATTCAAGGGCAAGCGCTCGTTTGTATATTTGTAGGTGCTTTTACTTTTATCGGTTATTTAATTATCGATTTACCGTACGCTTTTGTTTTAGGAATTATAGCAGCATTTACAAACATCATTCCTAACTTAGGTCCATTTATCGGAGCAGCACCAGCTGTTATTGTAGGACTGTTCGTATCTCCGATGCAAGCCTTATACGTAATTATTATCGTAACAATTGTACAACAGTTTGAAAGTAATATTATTTCACCACGTATTATGAGCTCAAAATTAAACATCCACCCATTAACAATTATTATCCTAATTTTAGGGGTAGGTAACTTTGCTGGAATCATCGGAATGATTTTAGCAGTACCAGTTTATGCAGTAACAAAAACAGTTGTTTCGAACTTAGTGAGATTGTTTAAGACGAAGAGAAGTAATCGGAAATAGTAAAACCTGAGAAAGATACACCTCTTTTTAAGTGGTGTATCTTTTGTTTATAAAAAAATAATTAAAAGCGGGTTGATTTGATTTTATTATATATTTTTTATATATCAAATTCAGTGATGAACTTGTGTGATATAAGCTCTATAAAACTATGTGGAATCCCTCTGAACTATCCAAATCATTTCTTTACAGCGTGCTATTAACATCATAATCTACTCCTTTCAATTCTATATAGTTAAACGATTAAAGATGAATGTAGTATTTGCTTCTACGATCTCGAATTTCATTAATAACTTGATTATATTGTCTTTCTTGTTTTAATTCATTTTGAGATATTGTTTCTTTTTGAATCGTAATCGTTAAAAAGAAAAGGTGAAACTTCATATGTGAATTCCTCCTTTCGAATTGGAATTACAGATGACTACAGTAATGACTTTGTCTTTCTTTTACAGAATCCATAGCCTGATTAATTTGTCGTTCATGAAGCATTTCAGACTCAGAAAATTTATTTTTTTGAATGGTAATGGTTAAAAAGAATACTTTAAATTTCATAAAATAATTGCCCCTTTATAAGTGATTTAGAAAAAACGAGTGTAATAAGAAATTAAAGGTGACTACAGTAATGACTTTGTCTTTCTTTTACAGAATCCATAGCCTGATTAATTTGTCGCTCATGGAGCATTTCAGACTCGGAAAATTTATTTTTTTGAATGGTAATGGTTAAAAAGAATACTTTAAATTTCATTAGATAATTACCCCTTTATAAGTGATTTAGAAAAGACGAGTGTAATAAGAAGATTGGCGCTCTTTTACTTCGTCCATAATGTTTTGGATGTGTTGCTCGCGTAAAATCTCTTTCTGTGAGAGCTTACGTTTTTGAATGGTGATTGTTAAAAAGAATGCTTTAAATTTCATGAATATATTACCCCTTTAAAATATATTTTTAATACATTTGAGTGTAGTGCGAACTTTTAATGTCAGTTATTTTATCAGTCAGTCGTTTTAACTGTTGTTTACGATTGATTTCAGTTTCAGATAAAGTATTTTTTTGAAGCACAGTCGTAAAAAAGAAAATATGAAAAGTCATAAATGAATTCCTCCTTTCGAAAAGGAATTACAGGTGATCACAGTAAAGTGCTTGGCGCTCCTTAACATCATTCATAGCTTTTTCAATTTGCTGATTATGAAGAATTTCATCTTTGGAAATTGTATTTCTTTGAATCGTAATACTTAAAAACAATACGCTAATAGTCATTGAATGTTGCTCCTTTCTTAGAAAAATAATGTAAGAGACTAAAAAAATCGCGCAAAAAAACCACAGGAAGATACAGTTCTCCTATGGCTGGGCGTGAAAAAGCCACAGGAAAGTATACGACCTCCTGTGGCGAATTTATGAATTAAATGAAATAAAGTACGATTTTCAATTCTCCATTAGGGTGGTCGAATTCATATTTAATTGTCCAGAAAACACAGGTGCAGTTAACGCTAAAGTTAATGCATGTAATTGTAATTTCATCATTTCCTTCGACCTCCTTTTAGAATTTTTTTCTTACGTTAGTAAGTATATACAATTAATGGATAATTGTAAACATAAAAAATGAAAATTTTTAATTTTGATTAAAATGCGTATATTTAAAAAGGGATTTGAAAGTAAATATTGTAATTAACGAATATCGATAAAAATGGGGGATGCTAAATGAAATATATGCATCATAACATGATCGTTATGCTAACAATTTTTTTATTCATTGCGGCTTGTTCTGACGGAGAAAGAATAAAAGATATATATGATGTTAGGTCAGATGATTTTAAGAAATATACTGGGACATACGTTGGTAATAATTCAGATGTGGTTGCAATTGTTAATGATTTACCCGGTGGTGGAACAGTTCAAAGTATAAGTTTAGGAAAGTTTGGCGGGAAAATAATAATCATGCTATATGAAAACTTCTCATCTGAGAAGTTTTTTGTTTTTATGTGTAAGCGAAATAATTTGTTGAAGTGCAAGCTACTATTCAATATGATAAATATAAAAACTTCGCGAGAAAGTGGGAAGTATAAAAATGCGTACAATTTTACTTTTTCTAAACAACATGTCCATCGATAAAATAGAGAACATTAGACATAAACATGATCCTTTATTTGGATTAATTCTACCGCATATAACAATCGTATTCCCATTTAAGAGTAATATTTCAAATGATGAATTAAAATCTCATATTTTTAATGTATCAATAGGGGGAGGCAAAATTGAAATTGAGTTTGCAAATCGTATCACTAGTGTAGGAAACTATTTGTTTTTAGAAGTTGATGGAGGAAGAAAACAAATAGAAGAACTACATGATAGGCTGTATACAGGACCTTTATTACAATTTTTGAAAGAAGACATTCCGTACATCCCGCATGTAACAGTCGGAAGAAAAGAAAGTGCCGAATTAGCTGCTGAAGTAGTGAAGGAGATTCCTAGTTTTCATGGGGAGTTAAATTGTGTGATTGATAGAATAAGCGTGGAGCGAATTGGAGAGAACGGGGAATCAATTATTGAATTTGAAGTGCCATTTCTAAAAAGCTGACAAAAGTCAGCTTTTTATTTCGTAGCATGAAGTAATGCACCAATTGCACCGCTATTACCACCATCTTGTAAAAAGATTGGTGTTTTATTTTGATATTCGGTGTAGCTACTAATAATATGTTGAAGTTGTACGTTATTACATAAAGTCGAACCAATATAAATAATATGTTCAATGTTTTTTGTTTCAGCGAATTGAAGGCTTAATGCAGTAACGACTTCACCGACAAGTCCTTGCACAGTAGCTAGTATATCGGAGCTACTATTATTTGATTCTGTAATGGCTGCTTTTCCGAAGTTGCTAGCAGTTAAGTTATTATCGATAGGGGAAAGAATACCACCATAAATATCTCCAACCGTAATATCTAGTTCTTTTCTAGATCCTACTTTTGTTAGAGGTATTATATCTTCAAAATGATCTATATTTGTTAACAATTTTGAAAGTCCCATAATAGTCCCACCGCCAACTCCGGTTCCACCAGCGCGAATATATTGTTCATTATAAACATAATGGATAGAAGTACCTGTACCGATATTGGTTAAAATAAAATTGTTTATAGTGTGTTTTTCTTCTTTTAATATGTATTGGACACCTGCAAGAGTAGATTCAAATTCGTTTAGCTCTATTATTTTATATGAACCTGTAAGCAGTTGCTGTAATAATTTCGATTTACCACCCGTAATACATATTTGTTTTATGCCATTGTTGTTTTTAATCCAATCTATTATTTTATGTTGTTCATGAGAATAAAATTTTTTAAAAGTTAATAGCTTTTTTTCGTTAAAATAAGCTATTTTCGTTAATGTGCCTCCAGCATCGATACCGATAGTACGTTCCATTTTCCTGCTCCTAACTACGTAATATGTTTTCCTATTTACTTAATTGGTTGAGAATAGATATTTCCAACTGATATAAGGAACACTTTAATCTGCTTGATATATTAATAGTTTTTCTATAGTTACAATAGGCTGGTCGTTGACAGTTGCAATACCTTTACCAAGAACAAAACCTCGGCGATTGCGCGTTAGCTCATAATGTAAATCAAGTTTATCACCGGGATATGCTTTTCCGTGGAATTCAACTCCATCTAAAGAGGAGAGGAATCCTAGTCCTTCAGAATCACTGGTATGTACAAATGCACTAAGCTGAGCAAGTGCTTCTACAATTAACATATGAGGCATATGTTTTTGACTATCATTTATAAACCATTCGTTATTTGTAATGAGTTTATATCCTGTAACGAATTCATCTTGTTTTGCATTTGTTACTTTATCAATCATTAAAAATGGATAACGATGGAGAAGTGTGTCTTTAATATGCATATGAAAGTACCTCCAATTAATAATACCCCTGCTAAAGTTAAGCAGGGGAGTGGGGACTAATTTTTAACTAATTCATTTACTTTTTCAAGGACGAAAATGCCGCTATTTCTAATGTTTTCAACAACTTGTTGCAACACTTCTTTATTTTGAACGAGTGCAATACGTACGAAGCCTTCTCCGTGAGGTCCAAATGCATGACCAGGTGTAACAACGACATTCGCACGATCCATTAATGCATAAGCGAAGTCTAGAGAAGTCCATCCTTGTGGAATTTCAGCCCAGACAAACATACTACCAGCTGGCTTATCGACATTCCAGCCAAATGTTCGGAATCCATCGATTAGTGTATCTCTACGTTCTTGATAAATTTCACGGTTTTTCTCACAAAACGTAGCACCGTTTCTTAGTGCAGCACATGCCGCTTTTTGAATTGGTAAAAATACACCGTAATCGGTATTAGATTTAAATTGAGTAAGTGCACGAACAATTTCTTCGTTTCCAATCATATATCCAATACGGCTACCTGCTAAACTATAACTTTTTGACAAAGAATTGATTTCTACACCAACTTCTTTAGCACCAGGTACAGAGAGGAAGCTAATTGGCTTATTACCATCGAAATAAAATTCAGCATAAGCAAAATCATGGACAACGATAATATTATGCTTTTTCGCGAATGCGATTACTTCTTTAAAGAAATCTTCATGAGCTATTGCTGGAACGGGATTCCCTGGGAAGTTTAAAATCATCATCTTCGCTTGATCGGCAATTTCTTCAGGGATAACTTCTAAGTCTGGTAAGAAATCATTCTCTTTCGTTAAAGGCATGTAGTAAGATGTTGCACCAGCCATTTGAATACCTGTTTCATAAGCTGTATATCCTGGATCAGGAACTAATATAATATCACCTGGATTTGCATAAACCATAGGTAAATGAACGAGCCCGTCTTGTGAACCCATTAATAATAAAACTTCTTTATCTGCATTTAATAAAACGTTATGAGTGTTGTTGTAATATTCAGTTACAGCTTCGTGAAATTCTTGAATACCGGATAATGTATACCCGTAGCTCTCTTTTTCACTCGCTGTATGTACCATTGTTTCTCTTACAAAATCAGCGGGCGGCATATCAGGATTTCCGATGCTCAAATCAATCATGTTATGACCTGCTGCAATTTTTTCTTTTTTATAGGCTCCTAATTCACTAAATATAGAAGATTGGAATGCTTTCATTCTAGTTGCTAACGTGTAAGTCATCAAAACCCCTCCTAAAACAGTGCTTTCATTCTGCATTTTTAATTATTCTGAAAACACATGTTTATATTTTATCATTTTTTTATGAAAATTAAAACGATTGACAAATTTAGAGGAAGGATCAGCCTATTTTGAAAAGTATCGATGTAAATAGCGTAGATGTGTTAATTGAAATGTGTATTATATGATTCATTTTATATAACTTAAGGTATTTTCTAGTTTTTATTAAGCATATTTCTCATGTTTTGAATGAAAAAGAATACGAAAACAAGGGCTATTTTTGTGGACGATTTCTAAAGTGAAATAACGCAGAAAATATTTTCTGCGTCTCCTCTGAAATGTAATCATTTCTTTTTATATGTGCATAATTTTTCGGCTGTCAAAAAGTATACATTTAATGTACCGTCGGCAACTTTTAAAGTTTGGTCCGATGTAAATGAATTACCATAATCAATGTGATATACATTAGAATTTTTTACAAATGAGCCTTTATATAAATCGTCTTTATTCTTTGTTGTTTGCATTTCTACTAAATTTTGCACAATTTTCTCTTTATTTTTTTTTTTGACAACTGTTTCAAATTTATAATATACAGGACATTCACCTTTTTTATTGTCAACGACTTCCCAAGAACCGTATATATCGTTATTGCTGCATCCACTAAGTAGGATAATTAGTATAGGAATTGTAAGTAGAACCTTTTTCATTTTGTGCTCCTTTCTTTTAAATTTGAATAAACGTGCGAATGCGATAGGGATATTATAATAAATAAAGTTTAAATTTTTTTAAAGAATTATTTAATTTCATATAAAATTTAGGAGAAATTAAATAAGCATGAATCTAGTGTAAAGTCAGATTCATGCTAGTACTATAGCCTATGTTATGTCTTTTTTGAGGATAAATAAAGAGGAAAGCAGAATTACTATTCCATTTAATATATATACGCTTGCGATCATAAAGGCTAACGTACCTGCGCCAAATCCTGCTTTATCGAATATAGAAGCAAATGTTGCGATAGTCAAAAAGATAATGGGAGTCAGTAGTAAAAATATGAAACCTGCCACGATTCTTTTTTTTTTAACTATGTCCAGATAAGGAAATGGCTAAAAAGTTTAGGATGCTAAACAGAACAATTGCAAAGAGCAGGATAATAAATACTTCGATGCCATCAGACATTTTACCACTCCTTTTATAAAGAGTACTTTTTATAATCTATTCGAAATAAAAGGGGGATACTCCTTTAGGTAATTTCAATAAACGTAATAAATAGGCGTATTATAAAACAAAGAAGTATGGATTCAATATTAGATCCATACTTCTTTGTTTATTTTATAAATTCGCAGATTGCGAATGCTGTTTTTCATAATGTTTCTGCTTAGAAAGGGAAATAGAAATAATCAATAATGAAACGACTCCGAAGATGAGAACCATATATTGTAACCCAATTGTATCTAAGAAGAAGCCTGTGCCAAGTAAGACGATTTGGAACATAACCCTCTCAAACATATTACGGAATGAGAAGAGGCGACCGTGATAACTTTTTTCCACTTTCGTTTGGAAAATCGTCGACATAATAGGGAAGAAGCAGCCAACACTAAACCCAAATAAACCAAATGATGTAAGAGCCATCCATTTTATATCGCTAAAGAACAATGACAGATGTGCAAAAGCAGTACAAACTGCGAAGAAATATAGTAATTTTTCAGGTTTGAAATGATCAGATAGACGTTTAATTACAAAGGCACCTAACATAAATGCGACACCTTCAATTGTATATATGAACCCTTTAATCGTAGGATCATGTTGCATTTCGCTAATGTTAATAACCATTAAATTAAACCCAGCTATAAATAATAGAGGGATGATACTTAATATAAGTGCTGTAAAAGCAATAGGAATTCCTTTTAAAATACGAAATACTTCCATAAAGCTATTATCTTTTGCAGCTTGTTTACTTGGTGTTGTTGATTTCTTGTCTTCGAATTGTAGGAAGAAAGTCGAGAGGAATAATAAGGCGTATGCTGCCATTGAGAAGGCATACATGTACTGTAAACTCATCACAACTAAAAGAATTCCACCTAGTGAAGTACCTGCAATACGAGCAATTGTACCAACATTCATATGTACACCGTTCATTTGTAATAACTCATGCTCACGTACGATGAGTGGAATTACAGATTGTAATGCAGGGAAATAAAATGCTGCTGAAATTTGAAGAGCAACCATAAATGCAATCATAAATGCGATACTTTCAAATTGAATAGCAAAAAACATGAAAATAACACTTAAAACTCGACCAAATCCAGCGTAAAGAAGAACTTTTTTCTTTTCATACTGATCGATGACACGGCCAGCCATAGGTCCAACTAGAACACCGGCTAATAGTCCGATAAATAATATAACTGATTTCATGAAATCAGAAGGGACATATTTTTGCATAAATTCAAGGTTGCCAAGAATACCAAGCCATAATCCTAGACCTGCAATAAACTCCCCAATTAGAACAATCCAAACGTTTTTATTACGCCACATAACATAAAACCTCTCCGTCTTTTAAAATGAAAAACTCGTATATAAAACCTCCTTATTTATGTATTATTTTCATACGAACTTTTTTAGAGTCAGAGTATATATTACGTGTTTCATAATTGGATTTCAATCTTTTTGATTTGTCAAAAATTTGATGTGTTAATTGATGAAATAAGTGAATCAAAACGTAAAAAATTTATGATTAAAGCTAATAGAAAGTAAAGGTACATATAAAAAAGCAAGAACGTATAACTACGCCTCGCTTTTCTCAAGTACAAAATTAAATATTAGATTCACTTAGCAACATTTACGCTCTTGTCCAATAGCTAAAGCGCTAAAAGATAGTGGGCCAACAACTTCTGCGCTTGCACCACTAGTAAGGTTTTCTACAGTTAATGAATATTCGTGTGTTCCACATAAGATGATATTTTTCTTAATGCTTTTTGTAATTAAGCAGAATATTCTTCTTTACGTACTTCAAAAAATTCATTACGTCGTAAGTAATTATAAATTTTCTCTGAAACCTCTTCTTCTTCAGACACTAAGAAACGATGATCAAAAGCGTAGAAAGATTGACCTTTAATTAATTTTACGTAATACATATTAAACACCTCCTGACACTAGATTATTACTTGCTTCATATTATAATGGCCTATATGTCTGCTAAAAATACTTGGAGTTTCAAAGGGGATAAGTAAAGGGATAAAAGAGCTTACAATTCTGTAAGGTTTATGTCACCTTTTTCGATAGTTTGTATTTACCAATTTATTCTATAATGCAAATAGGTTACATAAAATAAGGGGGTAAAAAGATGGATGAAATAATTGGAGAAGTTGTAGCTGGTATTTGTGAATTTGTAGTGGAAGTAACAGCAGATGCTATAGGAAGTTTAGTTTCCGGAAATGATGAGGAAAAAGAAACATTATAATAATTTGTAAAAGAATAAAGTTAATCAAATTATAAAGGCTGATTTCTAAAGGGAATTCAGCTTTTTTATTTTTTACATTATATTAACTTAATTTGAATATTCATTTGTTATCATATTTAAGAAGCCTATATAAGGAGGTGAATAAACAAATATGTCGAATTCAGGGCCTGATTTATCTGTTTCTCGTTTGATTGTGGTAAATATAGAGGAAAAAGAATATCATTTTATTGTTCGTGAACATCCGATTGTAGGGAAATTTATTTCGCTATTTGAAAATGGAAAAGAATACGGTTTAATAGATAAACAAATCGCTAATAAAGATAAATTTATTACATCGGAGCTTACTAAGTTAGATTATTTTAATATAGATGTTTTATATCTTACACCTGGGTGGATATGGATTGGTATGGATCAATTCGGTTTACATGCTCGTGAGGCTACTTATAACGAAGTAGATGTTATTATGAAGTTGAAAGAGGATTTATATTATATAGATATATACGAAGAAATAAAAATGTAGTAAATATTTAGTCAGGTTAGGGGGCAAGTTCCCGTAGCCTTTTTTTGTTTAATGGAAGAACGTGTAATCATATTATTTTGATTATAAGGGAACATGATGAGAAGTGAGATGAAAAGAGGATTTGAAAATACATAAAGAGAATTGTAATAATTATATGAGTCGTATATGTAAATAACAATAGAAAGAAGATGATAATATGAGTAAAGAAGAGCTTGTGAAAAAACAGTTTGGCAGTAATGCAGATAAATATGTAAATAGTAAAATACATGCTAAAGGACTGGATTTACAATATGTAGTTCAACAAGTTGAGTCTCGTCATAATAATCGTCTTCTTGATGTTGCTACTGGTGGCGGGCATGTGGCAAATATGTTAGCACCTATGTTTGAAGAAGTAGTTGCACTTGATTTAACAGAACAGATGTTAGAAAAAGCAAAAGTTTTTATAAAGCAGAATGGTCATGAAAATGTATCATTTGTAGCAGGAAATGCAGAAAATTTACCATTTTCAGACCATTTTTTTGATACAATTACATGCCGGATTGCAGCCCATCATTTTACGAGTCCGGCTCAATTTATTTATGAAGTAAATCGTACGTTGGAGGATAATGGATTATTCATCTTAATAGATAATGTTTCGCCAGAAAATAATGAATATGATACATTTTATAATTTTATAGAAAAAAAGCGTGACCCAAGTCATGAACGAGCTCTAAAAAAGACAGAATGGCTTACTTTATTAGAAAAAAACGGTTTGCAAATGCAGTCATGTCTGACTTTTGATAAGAAGTTTGATTTTGACTGGTGGTGTAATATGATGGATGTCCCTGTACAAAAGCGTGAAAAGTTAACAGAATGTATGATGAAAGCACCAAACGAAATGAAGGGATATTTTAATATTCAATTTAAAAATAATAAAGTAGAATCGTTCTATACTGAAATGGCTATGTTTATATGTAAAAAAAGTACAACGTTAAAAAGATAAATGTGTTGCAGTCTTTCTGAAGTACGATATACTTAGTACAGAGAAACTGAGAATTGAGGAATAGTTATAATGATTCGTGTACGCATTGAAGGTACTGAGGAAGAAATGCTTGAATTTATGGGGAAAATGCCAGACATTCCTGGATTTGAAAAGACACATATGAGAGAGCCGAGAAAAGGAAATAACCCGAAATACGATTCAAGTAAAAATGTACTTGCATATTTGTCTTATAAAAAGATTGAAGTCGCCAATAAATAGGCGACTTTTTTAGTTTGCGCTGTTTCACCGCCTTGTCTTTTTCACATAATAATAATAGTAGATTATGCTCAAGAGGGGTGAGAATAGTTAATAAGAAAATTATCTTTTTTGGAGACTTTGGTATTGATGACGCCGTAGCGTTAATTTATGCAAATAAAACATGTAAATTAGATATTCTAGGTATTGTTGCTGAGTACGGGAATGTATCACGAGATATCGTTACGGAAAATGTTTATTTTTTAGAAAGGTATTATGCTACACAAGTGAAAATTATTGAAGGTGCGAGTAGACCGATGACAGCCGAAGAGCCTTTGTTTTTCCCTGAAATCCATGGGGATCACGGTTTAGGTCCTATTATTCCACCTGAGATGAGAATTTGTAAACGAGAAAATTTTTGTGAATTAATCAAATTAATCGAACCTTGTCCAGAAGATATTATAATTGTGGCGACAGGGAGGCTAACGACGCTTGCTACGTTATTTTTATTGTATCCAAATATAATGGATCGTATTTGTTCGTATTATATAATGGGCGGCGCTTTCCTATTTCCAGGTAATGTTACACCAGTATCTGAAGCGAATTTTTATGGTGATCCAATTGCAGCAAATATTGTTATGAAATATGCGAAAAACGCTAGTATATACCCGTTAAATGTAACACAGGGCGCGCTTATTACGCCTGAAATGGCCAATATAATAGATAAAAAAGGAACTGGACAGGCGAAACTCATTAAACCAATGATTGATTTTTATTATGAGAACTTCTATAAAAAAGAATATCCGGGTATTGGTGGAAGTCCTATACACGATTTACTACCGTTTATCTCGTTTATAGATGACAGTATTTTCGAATATAAAAAATCGGCAGTGTGGATTAGTACGACAAATGATGTGACTAGGGGCCAAAGTGTAGCAGACTTTAGAAAAATAGGTGAGCCAACAAGGTTTGATGATCGGCCGATTCAAAGAATTGCTGTTGGTTTTAACTATGCAGCTTTTAAAGAAGAGTTTATGCGAACAATATTGAAGCCAGATTGTCCTTAATGTGTGTAATAACAAGTCGGATAAATCGTTAGTTCAAAAAAAGGTTTAATCTGTGTGTATTATTCTCAAAAATCTTAAAGTTGAACAACATGAATAACTTATGAAAAATGTCACATAACTAATGGTAAGCAATTGTTTCTAATTATATTTTGATTGGTGAAATGTAAAGGAGGTTATTATATGATTTGGTCTTTAATCGTCGGTGGTATATTAGGATGGCTTGCGAGCTTAATTACTGGAAAGGACGTACCTGGTGGTGTAATTGGTAATATTATTGCTGGTATTATCGGTTCTTGGGTTGGTTCGAAATTACTTGGTAGTTTTGGTCCAGTCATTGGCGGATATGCAATTATTCCAGCTTTAATCGGTGCGATTATTTTAATTTTCATCGTAAGCTTCTTATTACGAGCAATGCGAAAATGAAT
This sequence comes from Bacillus thuringiensis, assembly GCF_001595725.1. Lineage (GTDB taxonomy): Bacteria > Bacillota > Bacilli > Bacillales > Bacillaceae_G > Bacillus_A > Bacillus_A thuringiensis_K. The sequence continues at coordinate 2,772,314 of NZ_CP014282.1, read as the reverse complement.
GTAAGGACTGTTTACATTTGTAAGCAGTCCTTTTTATATGTTATGCTAGTATTATACAATCAGGAGGTGTCAGCATTGAAAACATTTACAGTAAATTTCCATCAAGAAGATAATGCTAAAGCGACAACAGTACATAAATTAAGTGAAGAGGACTTTAACAAAGCAACAGAAAAAGGCACTCGTCATCTATTTGATTTAGATACAAACGTTGGATTCTTCGTATTCTTTGACGCAGAAGATGCAGAAGGAAACGATCAATACTTAATGTTACAGTACGAAGGTGATCATGAAGAGCCAACTGCGTGCTACGGATTTGATTTAAAACTATACTATCAATTTTTAGCACTGTACTTAAACGATCTTGAGTTCCAAGGTGAAACAGATGAGGAAGAGGAAGAATACGGTCCAATTCATCATTTAGCGCATTTACTTTATCATATTGTTGAAGATGGTAAAACGGTGGAAGTATAATATACATATTTGAAGCTGCCCTTTTTGGGCAGCTTTTTTATATGACATTGGAATGGTGTACTGTGAGCTAAATAAGTGAAACTTTAATCAGTGGGGGTTTTGTTCATCCCCACTGATTATCAGCCCTCACCAATCGGGCTTTTACGGACAACAGGGCCCCCACCTAACTTCTTTGTTTCCGATGAATTTTGAGGTGGGGATCTTACTGCCCGGCAAATAGCGGGATAAATTAATAATAGAAATGTATTTATTACTTTCATGTTAGCATCGTAAAACACCTGTTATAATGATTGTAATTAAATTCATGGAGGCTAATTCTATGCTTGTAGATGTAAAAGCTTTTATTAAAGCTGCAGGTTTAACATGTATTTCATCATTAAGTGGAGACAATACGTTTGCTTATAATTTTGAAACTGTAAAAAACACTATCGTTATATTTTTTAAGAAGCTAAGATTTACCGTTTAATTTCATTTCAACCAGTAGGAAAAGAATAATTATTTCCTACTGGTTTTTTTCTGTTTCAAGGAGCTGTTGTAACAGCATGTTTTAAGTATATAGATAGAGGATATTATCATTGAGAAGAGAAGGTTTAAATAAGGAGATGAATACGATGATTAACAATATAAATCCAAGTTTTTTAAATTATGGGAAAGTGACGATTTAGAATTAGAAGTCCTTAATCGATATTATACTTCGCATCCGGTTGGTTATCGAAATGAATAAAATACAATAGGGGGTAAAAGTGATGAAGGTATATTGGAAAATAGGTATGATATTCCTCACTTTTACATGCACATTTGCATTAGCAGCATGTAAAGGGACAGACGAAAGAAAGGAAACAAATCTAACCTCGGAAAATAATAAAAATGAACAAAGCAATTCTTCAGAAGAACAGAAAAATCCTGAAGCAAAACCAAGTAATGAAAAAACAACAAACCCATCACCTGAGTCAGATTCGAAAAATAGAACACTTAATCAAAAATCAATTAACCACGTTAAAGATTTGTTTGAACTCGCAAAAGAAGGAAAAGTACCTAATGTACCATTTGGAGCCCATACAGGGGATATTGAAGAAATTGAAAAAGCGTGGGGGAAAGCAAATAAAACCGAACAAGCAGGGAACGGAATGTACGCAACTTTTACAAATAAAAATGTTGTTTTCGGATTTAATAAAGGATCACAAGTTTTTGATGTACGCTCATATCATGCAGAACTAAAATCGATTACATTACAAGAAATTGAAAAAGCATTAGGAAAACCATCTTCAGTTAAAGAGAATGGTGAAGACAAAATATATGTATACAAAGTAAATAACCAGTATGAATTGAAATTTGTCATTCCAAAATCGACTGGTAAGGTAGATCATATTTCCGTATTTTCACCAGAGGATAGTATTAATAAAATGGCAGGATAAGAAATTAAGTGATTTCAAAAACACCTCACTTTCTTTAAGTGAGGTGTTTTTAGTTGTAAATAAGGAACGTCTCCTGTCATATGCGAAATACTTTTAGCATTCATCCAATAAGAAATGTTGATCTACTGAAAAAGTAGTAACCTATAAATTATGTGTAGGATGGTTCACGATTTTTTTACGTTCCAAATTTTGAACAAATAGCGCTTGAACAATACCTCCAATTAATAAGAAACTAGCACAAATATAAAACAGCATACTTCCATTTAACTTACTTAATAAAACTGCACCAATAACTGGTCCACACGTTCGAGATATATCCCAGTGTATACCGTAAATTGAAAAATATAAACCACGTTTATCATGAGGTGCAATTTCTGAAACGAATCGTAATAAATGGTTTAGAGCAATACTTTCTCCAATGACTAAAAAGAGTAAGGTGAAGAACAACGACAATATCGTCGTTGAATAACTAAAGCCAACTGCAGCTATTGTATAGCAGGCGTAAGAAATAAGGATGATTTTCGCCATAGAAAATCGTTCAGACCATTTTACGAGGAAGATTTGTAGAATGATTTCCAAAATGGCTTTGCATATTGAAATAAATGCGAGTATGAATACGAGATTAGTAAATACATGTTCTGCAAAAATACGATAATTCGTCTCAGTTTGGGCATAAAAAAAGCTAATAGGAAGTGTAGAAACCATAAGACCGAATATGGCATAATGTTTAAAAACAAATTGTTTTGGTGAACTTGCCTCAACTGTTTGTTTCGACTTACTTATAGGTGGAACGGTTTCTGGGAGCTGGGTCCAAACAACAACGGCATATATCGTAAGGGTTACACTTTGCACGATAAATAAATATTCTGGGTGAGTATTATAAAAAATTGCACCGATTAAAGGGCCGACTACGGATCCAATTGCTCCCATCGTTTGTAGGAGAGCAAAAATCTCTGCTTGCTGCTCTTGTTTTGTTAAATCAGCAATTTGTGCACGCTGAGCTGGAATGTATAAGGAACGGCCAATACCATTAATGACATATAACAGTGCAAATATAAAAACGGATTGAGCGAAAACAAAACTACCGATTGCAACACCTTGTAGTAATAATCCGAGTAACATAATCTTTTTTCGACCATATTTATCAGTAATTCCTCCAGCAATAAGTGTAAATAAAATGTCTGAAAGTGGCTGTAAGCCGAAAATCAGCATAGTTATTATTACATTGCCGTTTAACATTTTATTGACGTAAATAATCATAATGAGAGCTAACATAGATTCAGTCGTTCGGGTTAATAATTCACCGCACAGTCTAATAAAAATAGGTTTATTGTAACGAAGTAAGAGATAATTCAATATTAATTCCTCCTTTCTATATTGAAATGATAAGATGAAAGGAGAGTTGGAAAAAGGGTAGAAAGAATAGGGAGTATTTTTCACCTTTTAGGGGGATTTTGATGTTTATTTTAGATCAATACATTGAACTATGGATTGCTTATGGAAAAGGAAAAAAAGAGGGAGAACGTTTGGAAGTAACAGTGCAAAATATATCTGAAACTTTATTTTGTACAGAGCGTAATAGTAAATTAATTATAAAAAAATTAGATGATTTAAATTGGATTAAGTGGTTTCCAGGTCGCGGTAGAGGAAATCGTTCTAAGTTAATATTTCAAAAGCACCCGATTTCTTTAATTTTAGATAGAGGAAAAGAAATAACGAAAAAAGGGGATGTGAAAAGCGGAAGCATATTTGTGGAACGCTATAGCTCGCATTTTCCATCGGTAAAGGGAGAATATCACTGCTGGGTGGATTCAATATTTGGTCATAAGGTTGAAATGACATCTGAAGGGAGAAGAGATGTACTCCGGTTGCAAGTACAAATGAATTTAGATATCACATTAGATCCTGTATACGCTACAATGCGCTCAGAATGCCATATGGTAAAACATATATTCGACACACTCGTGTATGTAGACGGTAATACAAACATTATAGAGCCAAGACTTGCATTTCACTGGGAATATAATGACGCTAAAAAAATATGGACGTTTTACTTACGAAAAGGAGTTCACTTTCATAATGGAAAACAACTTACTGCACATGATGTTATATACTCGTTGAATCGATTTATGAAGCTGGAAAATAATGCACACGCATGGATGTTACAACACGTTGAAAGTATCCGTTCAGTGGATGACTACGTTTTCGAAATTCAATTACATACAGAAAATCGAATGTTTTTACATATGCTAAGTGCAGAACAGTGTTCTATCGTGAATGAAGATGAAGCAGGAGGGCTAATTGGAACAGGGCCTTTTCAATTATATAAAAGTAATGAAAATCTGTTCATTTTAGAAGGACATCCTTTATATTTTCGTGAAAGACCTTTTTTAGATCGTGTTGAGTTGTGGAATGTAGAACAAGGTGTAAGTACATACGATGTTTTAGTAAAGGCGCAGTATAAAGATAAAGAAAAACATAATAAAGAATTGTCTCGGCTTGAGTCGAACGTGACATATATAACATGTAATCTTACGAAAGAAGGACCAATGCAAGATGCGTTATTTCGGAAAGCGTTATACAACATCATTCATGGTTATACAATCGTTCAAGAACTCGGCGGAGAACGTGGAGAAGTGGCAAAAAAACTAATATTAGCAGGTGAAAGCATTGTAGAGATTGAGGAAGATGTAGAAAGTTTAATTAAAAGGAGTACTTATCATAATGAAGTGCTACAACTCTACACATTTACAGGACGAGATCATGTTGAAGATGCACAGTGGATACAAAAAGAGTGTGCGAAATACGGGGTTCGTGTAGAAAATAATTTTCTTGATATAGAAGAGCTATTGGAAGTAAGTACGATACAAAAGGCCGATATGATGCATGATAGTGCCACAATTAGTGAACGAATAGAAGATAGTCTATTATATATGTTTCTTACAAAAAATAGTTTTATTCATGGACAAAGCAGCATGGACTTTCATGAAAAGTTGTCTCCTTATTTTAGACAAGAAGAATTAGAGAAAAGAGTTACACTGTTACGCGATATCGAGGATACTTTGTTACGTCAAATTCATATTATTCCTTTATATCGTAATAAACAAGAGGTAAGTACACATGAAAAAGTTCAAAATATAATGATTAATTCACAAGGTTGGATTGATTTTTATAATATTTGGTTTAAGTCTTGATATATAAGGGCTTTTGCACATTTTCATAAGGTGTGTAAGAGCCTTTTTTGTATGTAGGAATAGGTTTGTTTTACACATTGTTACGCTACTTGTGATAAAAGTTTATTTACAACGTAACAGTGTTATGTTACATTGTTATCAGGAAGGAGTGTTGTACAGTTGAGTACAGATTTAATTTCAAAAAAAGATTTATTAGAACTAACTGGTATTTCATACGGACAGTTATATAGGTGGAAAAGAAAAAATTTAATTCCGGAAGATTGGTTTGTACGAAAATCAACGTTTACAGGTCAAGAGACATTTTTTCCGAAAGAAAAGATATTAGAGCGTATCGATAAAATCCAAACGATGAAAGAGGATTTATCACTTGATGAACTAGCGAACATGTTTTCGCCGAGTGTGAGAGAAATTCTTTTAACAAAGGAAGACATTTTATGCAAGGGGATTGCATCAGAACCAGTTTTACAATTTTTCATAGAACAAACGAATAAAACAGCAGAGTTTCAATTTGTAGACATTCTTTATGTGTACATGTTAGAAGAATTACTACAATCAGGAGAGATTAGTTTAGAAGAAGGAAAAATGGTCTTGCAAGTTTTACGTGAAAATTATGAAGCAATTAAACATAAAACTTGTGATTTAATCATTGTCCGAAAGTTAGGGATTTCTACATGTTTATTAGTTTCAAACGTGGACGATTTAATTTTTGAAAAAGGCACCAAAATCGTTTTACGCGAAGCGATTATGAAATATACCGAAGCATTAAAAACTAAATTGTTGTAGTGGAGGAGAAAGTATGCGTACAGATAATTTGATTATAAATGGTTACGGTTCATCGAATGGTGGCGAGTTTCATAAAGTGCAATTAAACGGAAAAGGAACTGTGAATGGAAATGTTGAATGTGAGCAATTTGAATGTAACGGTTACGGTGCAGTTACTGGCGATTTGAAAAGTAGCAGTGCACGAATTAGCGGATCTGGTAAAGTTGATGGCACAGTTCAAGCTGAAACGATGCGAATTGATGGAAAAGCAACAATTACGCAAAATGTAAAAGCAAACAGTTTGAAAATTGCAGGAAAAGGTACAATAGGTGGAAATGTCACTGGTGAAGAATTTAAAGTCAATGGTCAAGCTACAATTGACGGTAATTGTGAAGTGGATACTTTTTCTTCAGAAGGACAATTTACAATCGGTGGTTTATTAAGCGCAGATGAAATTAATATAAATATTCACGGTACATGTCGAGCGAAAGAAATTGGTGGTCAAACGATTAAAGTAAGACATAGATCAGGTACATTTAGTAGACTATTTAAAACAGTGTTTGGCTTGCAGTTAGAAGCTGAACTATTAGAAGGTGACAATATCGATATTGATTATGCTCACATAAGAACGGTAAGAGGAAACAATGTTACAGTAGGAGCAAACTGTGAGATTGAACTGATTGAATATACTGGTGTTCTTACTGTTGATAAAAATGCAAATGTAAAAGAAATTAAGCAGGTTTAACGGAAGGGAGAAATCAGTATGGAACATCCACATAGTCTCACAGTAAATGGTTCTGGTAATTCAGCAGGCGGAGATTATAATAAAGTGAAGATTCGCGGTGAAGGAACAATTACGAATGATATGAGTTGCAATGAGTTTAAAACGTACGGAACGAGTGATGTACGTGGTAATGTAAAAGTGAAAAACTATGTCGTGTATGGAGATAACGAAGTACAAGGAAATGTAGATGCGGAATATGTAAAAGTATATGGTAATACACAAATTCATGGTGATGCTCATATTGAAAAAACAAAAGTTAGAGGTATGATAGATATTGAAGGAAAGTTTTCAGGTGATTTCGTAGATGTAAAAGGTGCTTTAAATGTAAAGGGAGATATTGAAGTAGAAGATTTATCATTAACTGGTGGTCTTGAAAGTGATGGATTACTTAATGCTGAAAATATTCAAATCTCACTTCGTTATGAAGGCAGTAAGGTAAGAGAAATTGGTGGTAAAAAAATTACCGTTCGTAAAAAAGCGAGATTTATTCCTTTTACTAGTCATGCTGGAAACCTCCAAACTTCGATTGTTGAAGGAGATGATATCTATTTAGAACATACGATTGCTGAAGTTGTAAGAGGCAACAACGTCACAATTGGTCCTGGATGTGAAATTAGTGTTGTAGAATATCATACTAGTTTTAATCAAAAAGGTAATGCAGTCGTAAAAGAACATAAACAAATATAAGTAGTATGAGGGAGAGCAAGAGATATGGTTGAGAAGAATAGTAAGCTCGGCTTTGTTGTGGCGGGCTTATTGCTAGGTATTTTAATGGCATCGATGGATAATACCATTGTCGTAACGGCGATGGGAACAATCGTTGGTGACTTAGGAGGCCTCGAAAACTTTGTATGGGTCGTTTCTGCCTATATGGTCGCAGAAATGGCAGGCATGCCGATTTTCGGTAAGCTATCAGATATGTATGGTAGAAAGAGATTCTTTATTTTCGGTTTAATCGTCTTTATGATTGGTTCGGCACTTTGTGGTACTGCTGAAAATATTACACAGTTAGGTATTTATCGTGCTATTCAAGGTATTGGCGGCGGGGCATTAGTGCCGATCGCGTTTACTATCGTTTTTGATATTTTCCCACCTGAAAAACGCGGGAAAATGGGTGGTTTATTTGGAGCTGTATTTGGATTATCTAGTATTTTCGGGCCATTACTTGGCGCATATATTACCGATTACATTAGCTGGCACTGGGTATTTTATATTAACTTACCACTTGGCATTTTAGCACTTATTTTTATTACATTCTTTTATAAAGAATCACGCGTTCATAGAAAGCAAAAAATTGATTGGTTTGGCGCAATTACTTTAGTTGGTGCAGTAGTTTCTTTAATGTTTGCGCTTGAACTAGGCGGACAAAAATATGATTGGGATTCTAGCTTTATTTTAAGTTTATTTGGTGGATTCGCTATTTTAATCATCGCATTCATTTTTATTGAACGAAAAGTAGAAGAACCAATTATTTCATTTGAGATGTTTAAACAGCGCTTATTCGGAATGAGTACAATTATTGCATTATGTTACGGGGCTGCATTTATGTCAGCAACTGTATACATTCCGTTATTCATTCAAGGTGTATACGGCGGGACTGCAACAAACTCAGGATTATTACTTTTACCGATGATGTTAGGGTCAGTCGTAACAGCGCAGTTAGGCGGATTTTTAACAACTAAGCTTAGCTACCGAAACATTATGATTATTTCTGCGGTTATTATGCTAATTGGATTATTCTTATTAAGCACGTTAACACCAGAAACAAGTCGTGCATTATTAACAGTTTATATGATTATTATCGGATTTGGAGTCGGTTTCTCATTCTCTGTACTAAGTATGGCAGCTATTCACAACTTCGGTATGGAACAGCGCGGGTCTGCGACTTCAACGAGTAACTTCATTCGTTCATTAGGAATGACACTAGGCATTACAATCTTCGGAATGATCCAAAGAACAGGTTTCCAAGATCAATTAGAAGAAGCGTTTAAAGGTATGAGCGGGGGAATGAATACAAAATTAGGGGATTCAAGAGCCATTTTATCAGAATCGGCAAGATCTCAAATCCCTCCGCAAATATTAGATAAGATTATTGACGCTCTTTCTAGTTCAATTGTTCAAACATTCATGTGGGCATTGGTACCAGCTGGATTAGCATTCATATTCATTTTCTTTATGGGAAATGAGCGTATGGTAATTAAGAAAGAACAAATGAATAAAAAGAGTGAAACATCAAAAGCGTAATGAAAAAGCTCCTTTCCAATTGGAAAGGAGCTTTTTCGTATGTACGGTGTTAGATTAGCCTTCGATAATTTCGTATTCTTCGTCTGCAAGTAATAAAATTTGCGTTTTCTTGCCTTTGTTTTGAACTTCGATTACATCGTATGCGCCTAAGTCTCTTACTTTGCTTTGAGAAGCGTTAACCATAACTTCAATAGAATCAATTAAGATATCTTCTTCAATATATGATTCAGGCAATGCCATATCTTCAGTATCTAATACACACGCATATAGATTTTGTAAATTTTCAGCAGTTGGGTTTTGTTCCTCAACATCAATGATATTTTTTACTGCATCCATATTTTCTTCTTTTGCTTGGTACACTTTAATTTTAGCCATAGTTTTAATCTCCTTTATAACGTAATCGTAGAGGCTACACCTTATTATAACGTTTTTTTTATGAAAGATGAAATTGTTATATGTATTTATAGTAAAAATTATGTTTCCTTACTCAAAATTGGTGTAATTTCCATATAAATGTACGAGTAGGTAACGATAATGTTACGTTAAAGTTATATTGTCCAAGCTTTTCTTATTTGCTACTCATATATATGTAGTAGCAATTCTATATAGAGAAGGGATGGAGTGTAAGTGGGTTGTGAACCGAAACGTGATTGTGGGTGTTGCCAAAATAGTATATGTGAGTTTTTACAAAGTCTAGAACCGTATACTAAAGTTGAAAATATCATAATAGCAAGAAAGGAAATTGTTGTATCTTATTTTCTTTCATTTAATAAGAAAACAGGTATCGTATCATTCGTACAAGAAGACAATGAGGTTATATTTGTCGATTGTTCAAAGATTGATGCGATTCGAATAGGGAAAGTATGTAGTTGCAAAACAAAAGTTAAATATATTGAAGAGGACTTTAGCTTGCTAGGAAATGTGTGCCCGCAATGTTTAACAGAGGGTAGTACAATCTTTTTCGATTTTCATAATGTAGAATTAAATGTATCTTTACAAGCTAAAACAATAGATACACCTATATGTACTGAATTTACAGATGAACTTGGGAATGTAGTAAAGCAAGTTGCAATTGTAGGTAAAGCGATTGTTTCTAAGGACTTTGTTCAAGTACCTGAACTGTTAGATTTTCGATTAGTTTTATCCGATACTGCTGCGAACCCTTTAAAGTTTGGAATACTGTTCATTAATTTTCCTGATATTACATTCATTATTCTTTTCGCATCTAGTGGATACTTAAACATTTCAAATTGTTTAAAAGTAGAGAGTGGAACTGGTAATATCGAAATAGAAGAGTTGAAAAAAATGATAAGGGATGAGGTTAACACGTACAAGTCAGTTGTTAAATTGACTAAAGTATATAAAAATGGTGAAATGGAATCTTTTATTTCTAAGAAGGAGTTGTAACGCATTTTTTGATAAATCCTCATACATTATGTTGAGGGTTTATACATACACGATGTATATTCAAAAGTTTAAAAAGTGAGATACTCTTTTTTATTAGATGTTATAATAATTTTATATTTGTGAATAATTTAATTATATAAATTTTAGTTTAATAGTGTTTGCTTATATAACAAGCGGTTGAGTGAAAAATTATATAAGTTGATTCTTAAAGATTTAGAATACGATTGATTTTAAAGAAGGCGGGAATGTAAATGATATATGAAGCGAATATACATACAAGAAAAAAACTAGTTTCTATGTTTGAGGATTTCAATAACGTTGTTTTACTTTCTTATTTACAAGGGCATATGGGTACTGCTTGGGTCAATGATCTTGAAAATCCAACAGTAGCACAAGTTACGGTAGGGATTTTTACATTTTACGCTGGAGACCCAAATGTGAAAGAAACAGAAGAGTTATTACGTAATATTCCAGAAAGAATTTTAGTTATCGTAAATAGTGAAGAGTGGAAACAACGCTTAGAAACATTCCATGAAAGAAAAATAGATAAGTTTTTACGCTATAAGTTCAAACGAAATCCAGAAGTTTTTAATCGTTCAAAATTACAGTCTTTTATATCAACACTTCCAAAAGAATATGAGTTAAGAAGAATAGATGAGCATATCGCAAATAGCCCCACATTACATAAGATATCTGAAGATTTTACAAGTCAATTTCATTCGGTAGAAGATTATATAAAACGTGGTATAGGTTATAGCATTTTATATAACGGAGAAGTTGTATGCGGTGCATCCTCCTATAGTATTTATAATGATGGGATTGAAATTGAAGTTGCGACTGATCACAATCATAGAAGAGAGGGCTTGGCAACTGTAGTAAGTGCAGCTCTTATATTGGATTGCTTAGAAAGTGGAAAGTATCCAAATTGGGACGCAGCGAATACTCCATCTGCTAAACTAGCAGAAAAGTTAGGATATGAATTTGATAAGGCATATGATACTTATTTTGTGGACAATAGATGAGTGAAGGAAGTTCATACTAAAAAATAAATGCGCCCTAGTACGTAAGTCTAGGGCGCATTTATTAGTTGGTAAATATCTTCATAACAATCTTATCACATTTTATCTTTTGAATGTTTGGAATTAAAGATATTTATGTGACTTTTTGAAAAAATAAAAGAGCAGCTAGCAAAAGCTAACTGCTCCTCTCCAAGGGAGAATGGAGAAATACAATCATGTTACCTATAGTATTGACGGAACATTGAGTTTTAATCAGCCATTTATAAAAGGAGAGATAAAATATCTTTGATTAATCCTTAGGCTCCGATTAGGAGTACTGATAGAAAAACGATTGAGAATATACTTTTTATTATATTTACAATTTAAATAGTAGAACGTGTTTATCGTAGTTCTCCAAACACCAATTATATTTTTTTAGAATAATTGGATGGACTGCTTCTTTCGTAGTATCGACTTCAGTATAGCCATATTTCTTATAAAAGTTTTCTAATTCCTCAAAAGGAAGACAATATACATCTTGTATTTGTGATTTTTTTACAGTTTCTACTAAAAATGAAACAAGCTCACCAGCTAATTGTAGCCCTCTAAATTTAGGGAGAATAAAAATCCCGCCCATTTCTATAGTATCTGCATCTATTTGGACTAATCGTCCAACACCTGCATACTCGTTGTTATATGTAATAATTGCAACTTTATCTCTCTTTAAATCACTTCGTACAAATCCTATTGATTCATATTGACTATTAATCCATTTTAAATCGTTAGATGTAGCTAGTTGAATACTCATATACATCCTCCTTCCGAATACTAGCGCTCTCTTCATTATATAGAACATAAGATACTATATCAAAGGAACCTTGAGATAGCACATTTGTTTAAGTTATTAGTTAAAAGTGTGGGGTTGCTGGCATTGAAATGTAGGCTTCACCAAATATAGGATAATAATGTTGTGAATTTAGTGTTACATAGTCAAAATAAAAAATAGTTCATGTGTTCGATAACGCACGATTTTTTTAGTGTAGAGAAAATCATAGGGATATTTTAATTAGTAGCTACTGTATTCATTGAAGCTATTAAGGAAATGTGGTAATCGCCAGCCTTAGTGATACAAATCATATTAGGATTTAGTAAAAAAACTCTTCCTGAAAAAGAGGGAGATTAAAGATAAGAGCACTTCGAAAAGTGCCCTTCAGTAACGACTACTCATTCTAAAAATATTATATGAAGTTAAGTGTATTTAAGTATGGGTCTTTTATATAAATGTGAAATAAAAGATGGTTGTCTTCTTGTTAGAAGGCTATTTTTTGTTATTACAAAAAAGAATTAGAAGTAAAATATAAATTCAAGTTACTTGTCCAAACAAATTATTAAAAAATACATAAAATGCTAGTAGTTAGCCAATATTTTAATATTGCTAATTTTTTAGTTTAAAAGGGGTGATTTTATGTGTGATTGTGAAGTTTGTAGACGAAAGAAAAACCGGGATCCATTAAATCGGGATTCTGAACGAAAAAAAGTGGATTCTGAGCCAATAAAAAAGGATTGTGAACCAAAAAAACAGGTTTCTGAGCCAATAAATCAGGATTCCGAATCAGTAAATTCTTATTCATATAGTAAAAATGCAAATTTTTTAGAAGAAGCTATACAAACAGATGAAATCGATCAAGTTTCTGAGGAATATATTGAAATAGTAGATTCAGCAGATGTACAAGTTACTACTACAGATACAAAAGCTGCGCTATCCATCCAAGCTGCGTTACAAGCAGCTATTGTGGTTGTAGTAAGTATTTCTATAGCAGATAGTGAAAAGGCAGATAAAATAACACAAGAATTGTTTCAAAAATCATCTATTAAACAAATTAATAGACAAAAAACATTTATTAAAAATTCCAGAAACGTAACCGTAACAACTACTGATACAGATATTGCAGTGAATATTCAAATTCTCCTTCAAATTTTATTAGCGTTACTAGTTAAACTAAACATTTTATAAAGTGTCTATCCCATTTATATTTAGCTATAATGGTTCACTCAAAGTAAATATTTTTTTGTTGTAATATGTGGTACAAGCTTGGACTTCTTATTATGACTAAATTAAAATTCAAGATTGATGGGAAGGTAAGTGGGGATAACTATACAATAGCAAAGGTGAACTTATTATTTAACAGTAATTAAAACTTATATATGTTAAGTAACGGGAGGCTGTCTTCGCATTAGAAGACAGCCTTTTGATTTCATTAGTAAAAAGAAGGGAAAATAGAAGATTAAGTTACTTGTCCAAGCAATTGTTATTTAAATACATAAAATGCTGGTAGTTATTTGAAATTTTTATAGAAAACTGATAGGAGTGAACATTGTAAATGGATGATTTAAATAAATTTTCTTCCTTTAAGTTTGATAAAGATCAAAAGAATATAATTATAGACCTTTTACTCTCAGATATTTTTAATAGGCATGGGATAAATGAAGAAAAACTAAAAAATTTATCGCCAGAAAAAAAGCAGCAAATTAAAAGTATTATTTCTGAAATACAATCACAGGTTAATAATTATTTAGATTGAAAGGGGGTGAACTTATGGAAAAAACATGTCATTCAGATGGAAATAAAAAGTGGAGTGCATTAGATTCTTCAAATCCTCATCCGTCTTTTAAAAATGCTAGCGTTTCAGAAGCAGCTGCGCAAGAAAGTAAAACTTATCAAATTTCTGAAGAATCTATTACAATAGTTGATTCAGCAGATGTAGAAGTTACTACTACTGATACAAAAGCTGCGTTATCTATTCAAGCAGCTTTACAAGCAGCTATTGTGGTTATAATAAGTATTTCTATAGCAGATAGTGAAAAAGCTGATCGTGTAGCACAAGAATTGTTTCAAAAATCATCTATTAAACAAATTAATAAACAAGAAACTGTTATTAGAAATTCTAGAAATGTTACAGTTACGACTACGGATACAGACATAGCAGTAAATGTTCAAATTCTTCTCCAAATTTTATTAGCTTTACTAGTAAAATTAAATATTTTATAAAATGTTTAACCTGTTTTTTTATATAGTGATTCTTACAGGTGAATATAGTACAGGCTATAAATATTAATCATTAACATCGCCAAAATAATAATGAGAACAATGTGATGGGAAATAAAGTTTGGTTGTTTTATGGAAATTTAAAAGCCATTTCCTTTATTGGATGTGGCTTTTAAATTTTAAACAGTATAAATTTTAAACAGTATAAATTTGAAAAGATTATATTAAGATAAAGAATTAAAATATGATGATACAAAATACTTATAAAATTATTCGTGTTATTGAAAAATGATAAGAAAAAGGTGTTTAAAATAGAACCATTTTCATTAATAGTTCAAGTTTTGAAGAATAGTGCATACAATATAAAGTGTTTTCCTTTCTTCATTTAAGTTTTACGTATATAATTTAAAAGTACTATTTTTATTTTATTATTTTATATTTATAACAGAATAGAGGTTTAAAAATGGGTGTTAAAATCATTACGGATAGTGCGGCGGATTTACCAGTAGAATTGCTGCAAGCATATGATATTGATTTAATTCCACTCCGTGTATATGATGAAGTAGAAACAGAGTATTTAGATGGAGTAACATTAGAGTCAGTTACATTACTGCAAAAAATGAGAGAAGGCGCTGTTTATAAAACGTCATTGCCTTCACTTGAAACTTTCCAAGAAAAATTTGTTTCTTATGCAAAAGAAGGTAATCCTTGTATATATTTAGCTTTTTCATCTGAACTGTCTGGTACATATCAATCATCAGTTGTCATTAAAGAGGAAGTAAAAGAAACATATGCAGATTTAGATTTAGAAATTATTGATACGAAATGTGCTTCGCTTGGTCAAGGGCTTGTCGTATTAGAAGCTGCTAAAATGGCAAAAAACGGCGCATCAAAAGAAGACATATTAAACCGTGTCGCTTTTCTAATGAACCATATGGAACATATCTTCACTGTAGCTGACTTACAGTACCTTGTTAGAGGCGGGCGCTTAAGTAAAGTAGCAGGATTTATCGGTGGTTTATTAAACATTAAGCCGATTTTGAACGTGGAAGAAGGAAAACTTGTCCCACTTGAAAAGGTACGAGGGAAAAAGAAAGTATTAAGCCGTATTGTTGATATTATGGAAGAGCGTGGTAAAGACCTTAAAGGTCAAACAATCGGTATGACTCACGGTGACGATTTAGAAACAGCTGAAGCATTAAAAGCATTAATTACGGAAAGATTTGGCTGTGAAGTATTTATCGTAAATACAATTGGTGCAGCAATCGGTGCACATACAGGTCCTGGCGTTATAACGTTATTTTTCTTAAATGAAGTAGAGTAAAGGATTGATCTTTTGATCAATCCTTTTTTATTTTTTAATCTGTGATAATCGGTCGATATGGTATGGATGAAGATGAAACCTTTGAAGTTAGCCTATATCAAATGCAATCCTGTAGAGGGATTATTTTTTATATGTGAAATGATACTTTATGGTAGAAGAAAAGATATAAATAAGAATGCATTTATAGGAATCTGAATATTTAAGGATATCGAAATTTTTTTATTTCATATATAATTGTGTAGGAAGAAATATCTGTAACTATTTGTAAAAATAGGAGGCGGCTATAAAAATGCAAGAAATTGCTAGATGGGATTTAAATCGATTGTATTTGAATGAGGATATTCTATTTCCGATTTTAGAGTTGAAAGAGCAATATTTTGTAACAAAAGATGTAGAGGTTCTTTCAAAGCTTATACAAGCTATTGAAAAAGCAGAATACTATTTGTATTGTCAATGGGTTGAAGAAAGTGTTTCATCTGACCTTACTAAATTGAATGTGAAAGTGAAGGAACTAAAAAGTGAAGTACAGCAAATAATAAAACATAGTGAAGTAGAAACTTCCGATAATATTAATATTAAGTTTATAAAAAATGAACTTAGTGCGTGGGAAGATATGTACATACAATTACGGGATAGGATAGAAATAGAGCACAATAATAAACAATTATCCTTTGGACAAGCAAATAATATTGCAATGAATAGTGAAAATGAAAAGGAAAGATTAGAAGTATTCGAGTTACTTACAAGTACTTTACATAAGGAAAAAGAAATCTTTGCTACTGTATTAAATCAAATAGGGAGATTGCGTAATGCAAAGAGTAATGAAATAGAAGATAGAGAGATTTTAACACAATCTTTTCATGCGAATGGCATTTCAGAAGCTGTATTATTCCAAATGTGGAATGCGACAGAAGAAAACCTTGATAAATTAGTAAGTGCTTTAAACGTGTATAAGAAGGGAAAAGAGTCAATTACATGGCATGAACTTATGACAGTAAAGGAAAGTAATGAGGTTATAATTCCTTTTTCAGTAGCAGTACAAAACGTTTATGATGCATGTAAGAATATTGATGAAGAATTAGCAGAATTTGCACGTAATGCGATAGAAAGTGGATGGGTAGATGCTGAACCGAGAGAGAATAAACCACCAGGTGGGTTTTGTGCTCCATTTTTCAGTGAGAAAGAATCACGAATTTCAATGCGCTATGATGGGAGTATAGATAGTGTAAGAGTGCTCGCTCATGAATTAGGACACGCTTGGCATTTTTATAATATGAGTTTCGAACAATCTATATCTTTTTTAGATGATAATTTGCCAATGAGTACGGCTGAATCAGCATCTATTTTCTTTGAAACGGTACTCTTAAATTATCTAATTGAAACAACGGATAGTAAAGATATGAAAAAGTCATTACTTAGCTGGAAAATAAGAAATAGTTTTAATTATGTAATGGCAATACGAGCATCGTATCAGTTTGAAAAAACATTTTATGAAAAATGTAAAGAGGGTCCTTTAAGTGCTGATGAAATTGAGAAATTATCTATAATGGCACAGAAAGAAGCTTATGGAAATGCTTTAAGTGAATACCAACCGTTTGTATGGATGAAATATATTCAATTTTATATAGCAGATGTTCCTTTTTACAATTATCCATACACATTTGGATATTTAGTAAGTTTTAGTTTATTAGAAATAGTTCAAGAAGGTAAAAGTACTTTTCATTCGAAATATAAAGAGTTTTTACGAGAAACAGGAAAGGCTCCAGTAGATGAGCTTATGAAAAAACATTTTGAAATAGATATAAGAAATTATGAATTTTGGAATAAAGCTTTTATTCAAATTTCTAAAGACATTGATGAATATTTGCAGTTTATGTAAGGGGAGAGTATAGTGGATCAGCAGTTTATAAAAGGTATACCTTTTTCAACTTTAGAATATGCAAAAGCTATAAGTTTATTAAAAGGTTGGCTACATGAACAACAAGAGAAACCAAGGTTTGTAGTAACTGCCAATCCTGAAATTGTTATGTCTGCAAAGGAAAATACGGAAAAATCAAAACAGTTTAAAAAGATGTTACTATCTGCGGATTTAATAACAGCAGATGGGATTGGTATCATAATTGGCTCGAAAATATTAAAAGGAACTTTGAAAGAACGTGTTACTGGGGCGGATTTAACTCACGATTTAATAAAATATTGTAACGACAATGAATATCGTGTCTTTCTGTTTGGAGCTGCGCCAGAAAGTAATAAAAAGGCATTAAAAAAATTAAATGAGCAGTTTCCAGGAGCACATTTTAAAGGACAGCATGGATTTGTAAATGGTGAAGAAATAGAAGAAATAAAAATGAAAATTAAGCAGTTCAAGCCACATTTACTACTCGTAGGACTAGGTTCACCAAAACAAGAAGAGTTCATCTATGAAAACATACAAACATTAAACGTCCCGCTATCTATTGGTATCGGAGGCATGATTGATATAATATCTGGTACTGTAAAAAGAGCACCAAAAATAATGAGGGATACTGGAACTGAATGGCTGTATAGGTTACTCTCACAGCCGAAAAGATTAAAGCGACAACTTGTACTTCCGAAATTTTTATTATCGGTTATGTCTGAGAGGATTAAAGGGATTAATTAATAAAGGGGACTACATACATGAACAGAATCGGCATTATCGGAGCAATGCAAATTGAAATAGATTTACTTTTAAAAAAGCTAGTAATACAAGAAGAACAGACAATTGCGGGAATGCCATTTTATATTGGAGAATTCATGGGAACAGAAGTAATTATTACACGTTCTGGTGTAGGGAAAGTAAATGCTGCTGCATGTGTGCAAACATTAATTCATAAATTTAATGTAGACTTTATCATCAATACGGGCGTTGCTGGTGGATTACATCCAGATGTAAAAGTTGGCGATTTAGTTATTTCAACGAATGTTACCCATCATGATGTAAGTAAAAATCAAATGAAAAAATTATTCCCGTTTCAAGAGGAGTTTATTGCAAGTAAGGAATTGATAGAGTTAGCACGTAAAGCATGTAACAGTAATAGTTCAAATATTCAAGCTCACGAAGGAAGAATTGTAAGTGGTGAATGTTTTGTTGAAGACTCAAAGTTAAAGGCAAAATTAATAGATGAATATGCACCTCATTGTACAGAAATGGAAGGGGCAGCAATTGGACATGTCGCCTACATAAATGATATACCGTTTCTTGTTATACGATGTATTTCTGACAGCGCAGATGATGAAGCTCAAGTTTCTTATGATGACTTCGCGAAAACTGCTGCGAATTATTGTTCAGAAATTATTATTGAGATGCTTAAAAATATATCTGGTAAAACTATAGTCCAAAAGGAGAGATAGGAATGTTACAAGCATTAATTTTTGATATGGATGGAACATTATTTCAAACAGATAAAATTTTAGAATTATCGTTAGATGATACTTTTGATCACTTAAGATCACTTCAATTATGGGATATGGTAACACCGATTGAAAAATACCGTGAAATTATGGGTGTGCCGCTACCGAAAGTTTGGGAAGCTTTATTACCGGACCATTCTATTGAAATAAGAGAACAAACAGATGCATATTTTTTAGATAGACTAATTGAAAACATAAAAAGCGGAAAAGGCGCTTTATATCCAAATGTAAAAGAAATATTTACATATATAAAAGAAAATAATTGTTCAATTTACATTGCTAGTAATGGTTTGAAAGAATATTTAAGAGCAATCGTAACTTATTATGCTTTAGACAAGTGGGTGACTGAAACGTTTAGTATTGAACAAATACAATCGCTAAATAAAGGTGACTTAGTTAAAAGTATTATGAACAAATATGATATAAAAGAGGCAGCGGTAGTTGGTGACCGGCTATCTGATATAAATGCAGCGAAAGACAACGGTTTACTTGCAATTGGGTGCAATTTTGATTTTGCGCAAGAAGAGGAACTTGCTCACGCTGATATAGTAATAGATGATTTAATAAAGTTAAAGCGGATACTGCCTGCTGTACAGAGATAAATAAAGTGTGTGCATTTTTTTCGAGTCCTATATGTCTTATTTTATGGAGGGGAATATGCTTAAAAATAATTTTAAAATTAGTAATATTCCTGCGGTTTTGTGGGGAGAGAAGAGTGAAAAAGTTTTTATTGCAGTACATGGAAATATGTCAAATAAGGAAGATGCAGTTATTCAAATATTAGCTGAAGAAGCCAATCGAAAAGGTTATCAAGTATTAAGCTTTGATTTACCTGAGCATGGAGAGAGAAAAAATGATAACACTCCTTGTAAAGTACAGTTTTGTGTTAATGAATTATCTATAATTATGAACTACGCAAAAGATCATTGGAAAGAAATAAACGTATTTGCATGTAGTATGGGGGCGTATTTTAGTCTTTTAGCTTATCAAAATGATGTGCTAGAAAAGGCATTATTTTTATCACCAGTAGTTAATATGGAACGAATTATTGAAAATATGATGAAATGGTTTAATGTAACACCGGAGCTTTTGCAAAAAGAAATGACTATAGAGACACCTATTGGTCAAAAGTTATATTGGGATTATTTATGCTATGTAAAAGAGCATCCTATTAGTACATGGAATACAGATACATATATTATGTACGGAGCCAAGGATGAACTGTGCGAATTTGAAACTATTAACTATTTTACAAAAAAACATCGTTGTGAATTAGAAGTTATGGAGACGGGTGAACATTACTTTCATACTGAAGAACAGTTAAAGATATTTGAACAGTGGTTACACAAGCATATCAATTAACAAATTATAATTTAACTTATACCTGCTAGAGAAGAATGGTGAATTTATAAACTAATATTATATTTGAGAGACATTATAAATATAAATGTATTTATTTAAGCAAACAGGTGCTTTAGTTCAATAAGACTTAAACAACTATATTATCGATTTACATATCAAGTGAAGTATATGCATACTATGAATTAAATAAAGTAACAACCATAAAAATGCTCAGAATAAATGATTCTCGAGCATTTTTATGTGTTTTCGTACTTAGGGGGATTGGACTTGAAAGATATACATATTCAACAAATAGAAGATTTAATGGAATATGAATTCAGTCATCTCGTTCAAGACAGTGAAGAAGAAGGGTTTAATTTCCTTATAAGACTAATAAATGAATATAAAAACAAAGTAAATGTATTCAATAAAACTGGAGAGTGTTTATATGGTATTTTCCAAGGGGATATGTTAATCGGAGTTGGAGGTTTAAATAAAGATCCGTACACAAAAGACAATAAGATTGGGCGGTTGAGGAGATTTTATATTTCCAAGGATTATCGGCGTATAGGGTTAGGGAATTTATTATTAAATCAACTATTATGTCATGCGGAAAAGTATTTTGAAGTGATTGTTTTACATGCTGACACGAAGCAAGGGGATGTGTTTTATACTTCAAATGGATTTGTAAAAGGGGGATTATATAAGGGATCGAGTCACTACAAACTATTATAGAGTTTGCTATCCAAAGAATAGCTACGGAAAGGTATTTTCGTTGATAAATCGATATATTTTAAAAATCCCTGATATATATGAAGGTGCGACCCTTATATTAAAAACAACTTTTATAATTTCATTTACCAAATTGTTATTATAAAAAAGAGCACCTTAGCTTTTAAAATTTAGCTTATAAGGTGACTCCTTTTCATTCAATTACATTTTAACCTTCATTTGTTTCAATAATAATCCTGGTTTACCTTTTACATAATAAAAATGCGGATTATTTTCATCATCATAAAGCATAATATAAGGCTTTTCTTTTAGTGGGAGTAGTATAAGTACTTCGTCTATTGTAGTGTGTAACCATTGATTAGTAATAGAAACCGGCTTAGATAAAGGGATTTTTATCATATAGCCATCTTTTGGAACGACATTTAAGTTTTTAAATGGACCAGTAATTGATTTAGCGTATTGAACTGCTTCTTTTTGGATTACTGGATCTAAAGATTGTTTTTGAATGACCATTTCTTTTTGACAATCAAATACTTCAATTTGTTGATTTGTATTTGCGAACGCATTTGTTGATAATAGAAATAGAAGAAGAGAAATGACCCCGATTTTTTTTATCATAGTACAACACCTCACCATTACTATCCCCTCAAAAGCTTTAAATATTTTTCTGTCACATTCATGTAACAAAGATGTTGTATGATACAATTGGTTTTTGTTTAAAAGCAATGGAGGAAAAAATATGAAAGTTTTAATTGCAGATGACGAACAAGATATGTTAAGGATTTTAAAAGCTTATTTTGAAAAAGAAGGCTTTGAAGTATTATTAGCGAAAGACGGAGAGGAAGCACTTCAAATATTTTATGATGAAAAAATTGATTTAGCTATTTTGGATTGGATGATGCCGAAACATAGTGGTATTACTGTCTGTCAGGAAATAAAAAAGAATTCAAGCGTAAAAGTATTAATGCTTACGGCGAAAAGTGAAAGTGAAGATGAATTAGCAGCGCTTCAAAGTGGGGCAGATGAGTACGTAAAAAAACCATTTCATCCAGGAGTACTAATTACACGAGCGAAAAAACTTATTCAGCATGATGATATTATTCAAGTACAAGATGTAAAGATAAATTTCGCCAAAAATAAAGTATATAAAAATGATATAGAGTTAGAAATTACAAAAACAGAGCTCGAATTAATAAAATGCTTTTTAAATCATAAAGGAACTATTTTAACTCGTAAAAAATTGTTAGACATTGTATGGGGATTTGACTATTTTGGAGAAGAGAGAACGGTTGATACACATGTAAGAAGGCTGCGTAAAAAAATTGGAGAAAATATTATTAAGACGCATCGTGGGCTGGGTTATAGTTTGGAGGAACAAAGTGAATAAACTTGGGAAAAAGCTATTTCTCAGCATTTCTTTAACCGTTATTCTTATATTTACAATTTCTTTATTGTTAATTAACTATCTCCTGCCGAAATATAATATTTATAAAACACGTGAGAACTTAAATGAATTTACAACTCAAATACAAAATGCGCCAGTCAATGACTTAGAAGATGTTATCCATATAATTGAAAGTGAAAATAACGTTACAATTGCGTATACGCCAATTAATCAGTCAGAAGATGCTATGAACGACGCGTTACGCATGCAACTTACGAAAAAGAAAGTAACGTTAAATAAGCTTTGGATTACGAAAGACGAAGTCATGAAAGTGAAAACGGAAGGGCAATCGAATAAACTGTACGATCAAGGAAAGGTAAAAGCGAGTTTTTTTGCTAAATATATTGCGAAAGATGATACGATAATTTTAATTGGTACTTCCATTGCGAATTCAAATGAAATTATAAATACGTTAAATACATTTTACTTATACATCGTATGTTTCTCGCTGCTTCTTATTATTTTACTTGTGTGGATACTTTCAAAAATAATAACGACGCCACTGAAAGAGCTAAGTGATGTAGCTCAGGATATTTCACATTTACAGTTTAAAAGAACGAAAGTGAAAACGAATGATGAAATAGGAGAGTTGGCCAATAGTATTAATATCATGAGCGAAAAACTACATGAAGCACATCAAGATTTAACTGATCGTAATGAACATTTAAAACGATTTATGGGTGATGTAACGCATGAATTAAAGACACCGATCGCATTAGTAAAAGCATACTCTATGGGGATTAAAGATGGATTAGATGATGGGACTTATGTAGATACAATTATTAAACAAACAGATCAAATATCAAACTTAATTGAAGAACTATTACGATTTTCTAAACTAGAAAGAGATATTTTACAAAAAGAAGAATTCCCCATTGAACCACTGGTCCAGAGTATATTAGATAAGCATCAGATTGAACTGGATTCGAAAGAAATTAACTTGCAAGTAAATTGTAATGCGGGCGATACAATCGTTTATGCAGATTTAAATAAAATGAGAATGGTGTTTCAAAATTTAATTTCTAATGCGATAAAATATACAGCAAATCAAAACATAATAATTACATTAGAAGATAGAAATAAAAGTATATATTTCCAAATAAAAAATGGCATTCCTACGGATAAAATTAAGGATATCGAGAAAATTTGGGAGCCTTTTTATGTACTAGAATCTTCTCGTAGTAAAGAAAAATCAGGTACAGGATTAGGTTTAGCGATAGTGAAAAGTATTTTAGAAAGGCATGGTTTTGAATATGGAGTTTCCTCTATAGATGGAGAAATTCAATTTTATATAAATGTGAAAAAGGACTAATGAAAATATTAGTCCTTTTTGCAGCTTTAGAGATTAGCGATACAGGATGAATCACCATAATGTTCAAAATTGATGTATTAAATGGAGAATTAGCAAATGTTCTACTTTCATTAAATTCACGTGAAGTTCACAGGAAAACGTTATATTTAAATGGTTATATTTGAATTTAATGAAGTGAGGTATTCAGATTTGAAAAGAAAGAAATTAGTAATTGGTAGCATTTTAATGGGTATGACGTTATCTTTATCTGCATGTGGTTCATCAGATAATATTGTAACGACAAAATCAGGAAGCATTTCAGAAAGTGATTTTAACAAAAAATTAAAAGAAAACTACGGTAAACAGAATTTATCTGAAATGGTAGTAGAAAAAGTATTAAATGATAAATATAAAGTTACGGATGAAGAGGTAACGAAACAACTAAAAGAATTAAAAGACAAGATGGGCGATAATTTTAATACATATATGGAATCCAATGGTGTGAAAAATGAAGATCAGTTGAAAGAGAAATTAAAGCTTACTTTTGCTTTTGAAAAAGCTATTAAAGCAACCGTAACGGAAAAAGATATTAAAGATCATTATAAGCCAAAGCTTCAAGTTAGCCATATTTTAGTAAAAGATGAAAAGACAGCAAAAGAAATTAAAGAAAAATTAAATAGTGGCGAAGATTTCGCGGCATTGGCTAAACAATATTCAGAGGATCCAGGTTCTAAAGAAAAAGGTGGGGAACTATCTGAATTTGGACCTGGTATGATGGTGAAAGAATTTGAGGATGCTGCGTATAAGTTAGAAGTTGGTCAATTGAGTGAACCTGTTAAATCTTCTTTCGGATATCATATTATTAAGCTAACGGATAAAAAAGAGCTTAAACCGTATGAGGAAGAGAAAGAGAATATTCGTAAAGAATTAGAACAGCAACGTATACAAGATCCTCAATTCCATCAACAAGTTACTAGAGAACTGCTTAAAAATGCAGATATAAAGGTATCTGATAAAGACTTGAAAGATACCTTTAAAGAGTTAGAAAAATAATAAATGGAATGTAAGGCAAGCGATAGAAATATCGGTTGTCTTTTTCTCTATTTATCCCGCTATTTGCCGGGCAGTAAGACCCCACCTCAAAATTCAGCGAAAGCAAAGAAGTGGCCCTGCTGATCGTAAACGCCCAATTGGTGAGGGCTGATTAAAGTTTCACTTTATAAAGAAGGAGGAAGTGGGAAAATACTTTCATACCTGCATTAAATTTTACTTAATAAGAAATCTTTGAGTTTCTCAACTTTTATATAAAATAAAACTGAATTTTCAGTTATTTTGTTATATAGTAAAAGAGAACGAATAAGGGGAGGGAACATTTTGAGTAAAAAGAAAATGGCAATTACACTGTCAGCAATGCTATCTGCAACAATTATACCTAGCTTTACTATGGATGTGCATGCAGAGAAGAAGGAAGAGACTAAAAGTACGAAAATTGAATTAGAAAATGGGATGACAAAACCGATTTATTCTCTCGATGAAGCTATTATCGAAAATTTATATGTAGAGACAGAAGTTGATAGTGATCGAGACGGTAAGAAAGACAGAGTATCGATAAAAGTTATGCGTCCAAAGACAGATCCGAATGTGAAAGTTCCTGTTATTTATGAAATGAGTCCATATCGATCTGGATTAAAAGATGTTCCTGTATATAATGTAGATGAAGAATTGTATGCGTATGAAGGAAAACCGTATGGAGCGGTTAATCTTGGTTCGTATGGGAACTATTACGTGCCAAGAGGTTATGCAGTTATTCTAGGCGAAAGTATTGGTACTGGAAAATCAGATGGATGCCCTACAACTGGAGATGAACAAGAGATACTCGGGACAAAATCTGTTATTGATTGGGTAAACGGTCGCGCGAAAGCATTTACAGAACAGGGTGAGGAAGTTCAGGCAAATTGGTCTACAGGAAATGTAGGTATGACTGGAGTTTCCTATAATGGTACATTACCAAATGCTGTTGCGACTACTGGAGTTGAAGGTTTAAAAACAATTATTCCAATCGCAGCAATTAGTAGTTGGTATGATTATTATCGTGCAAATGGTGCAGTCATTGCTCCAGGCGGATATCAAGGGGAAGATACAGATAATATGGCAGAAGCAGTACTGACAAGGGAAAACCCTAAAGTTTGCGGACAAGTTATAAAAGAGTTAACGGCTGGACAAGACCGAAAAACAGGTAATTATAATGATTTTTGGGATAAACGTAACTATGTAAAAGATGCTAAAAATGTAAAAGCGAGTGTATTTGTTGTTCATGGTTTAAACGATTGGAATGTTAAAACAAAACAGTTCGCGCAATGGTGGGAAGCACTTGGAGAAAATAATGTTCCTCGTAAAATGTGGCTACACCAAGGTGGTCATGGTGGGACATCAAGTAATAACTGGCAGCAAACACAAAATAAATGGTTAGATTATTGGTTGTACGGAATTGAAAATGGAATTATGGATGAACCAATGGTTGATGTGCAAAGAGAAAATAAAACGTGGCAAAAGATAAAAAATTGGCCAGATCCATCAGCTGTACCTTCAAAAATCCGTATGTATTTAAGTAATAAATCAGTCAATTTACCATTAAGTATGGGATCGGCTAATAAAGTTTTCTCATTCTTAGATGATGCACAAATGAAATCAAACCAATTAGTAGCAAATCCAGAATTAGAAGTAGCAAATCGATTAGTATATACAATGCCTGTACTGCAAAAAGATACGCGTATAAGTGGTACACCAAAGATTTCAATTACAGGAAATATTGATCGATCTGTATCAAATTTAACAGCATTACTTGTTGACTATGGAGGAGCGAAGCCGGAAATCGTAACGAGAGGCTGGATGGATCCACAAAACTTAAAGAGTATAGAAAATTCAACAGCGATTCAACCGGGCAAAGATTATACATTTACATGGGACATGCAGCCAGATGATTATGTATTTAAAGCGGGGCATCAAATCGGAGTTGTTTTAATTGCAAGTGATTATGATTATACAATTAGACCGAAAGCTGGCACGAAACTTACAGTGAAATTAAGTGAAGTGACATTGCCGATTGTGAAATAAATACTTTTTCTGAAGAGCCTACTAAAGTAAGCTCTTTAATTTGTAGTCTGAATTTTTAATTTTTATATTTCAAATTGGAAGGTTATGTAATACAATATCATTATATTCTATGGAAAGTGAGTGATATATTATGACAGTCAGCTCTTTCGAAATCTCATTAAAATTAGAGGTACAGGAAGATTAGTTGAATTGAAATCTTCCGTACGTAAAAACGGAGGAGAAAATAAATGTTTAGCTTTTATAGTACACTTTGTACGGAACTATATGATTACACAAAACCAGTCGGTTATTCTTTAAATGGTGATATTGAGTATTACAAAGAACGTTTAAAAGATTGTAGAGGAAGAATCCTCGAAGCCGCAGTAGGTTCAGGGCGTGTCATCATTCCGCTTCTAGAGGCTGGTTTTAAAGTGGATGGGATAGATTATTCACCTGAAATGCTAGATTCTTGTCGTAAGCGCTGTAAAGAGAGAGGCTTACATCCTAATTTATATGAAGGAAGCTTGCAACAATTTTCACTTCCGTATAAATATGACGCAATTATCATTCCTACTGGATCTTTTTGTTTAATTGAAAATCGTGTGGATTCTATAAATGCATTGAAATGTTTTTATGAACATCTTAATCCAGATGGACGATTAATCGTAGATATTATGCTTCCGCATGACTGGAAGACTGGGGAAATTCATACATCGACTTTCTCTTTGCCGAGTGGAGACGGAATCACATTAGAAAATAAATCAATTGAAATAGATTGGCTGAACCAAGTTACTGTATCATATTTGAAATATGAAAAGTGGAGTAAAGGACAGTTAGTACAAACAGAACTACAACGCTTTGCGCTGCGCTGGTATGGAATAGAAGAGTTTAAACTTCTGTTAGAAAGTATAGGTTTCTCTAACATTACTTGCTCTGCTGAATATGATTATGAAAAAGAACCGTCAAATGCAAATCAAATGATTACTTTTGAAGCTATGCGAAAAGAATAGAACTAAAAATATGAATAAAAAATAAGGCAATCGATTTAAAATCGGCTGCCTTATTTTTAATTTTATGTAATGGTTTATAGAGAAAGATTGGAGGGAAATAAATGAAACTTATATTAATATTTGGCCCACAAGCAGTTGGAAAAATGACAGTGGGGCAATAATTAGCAACATTAACCGGTTTAAAACTTTTTCATAACCACATGACAATTGATTTAGTAAGTCCAATTTTTGATTACAGTACGAAAGAAGCAAAAAGACTAGTAAGTTTATTTCGTAATGAAATATTTGAAGAAGTATCTAAAAGTGATTTATCTGGAATGATTTTTACGTATATATGGGCATTTGACCTCCAAGCGGATTGGGATTATATACATAATGTAGAAAGTATTTTTGAATCAAAAGGTGGGACAGTGTATTTTGTAGAGCTGGAAGCGGAATTAGATGAAAGATTAGAACGAAATAAAAGCCCGAATAGATTAGAACATAAACCGAAAAAAAGAGATATTGAGTGGTCTGAAAATAATTTGAAAGAAACGATGAAAAAGCATAGATTAAACTCTCTTCATGGTGAAATTGAAAAAGAAGAGTATATAAAAATTAATAACACGTATTTGAGTGCAAAAGAAGTGGCGGAAATGATTAAAGAGAAGTTTCAATTGTGAAATTTTTGAAGTCTATTTCGTTTTCGTTGTCCAAGCATTCTCCTACTAATTACATATACTATTTATGTTAAAGTCGGCTACTATTTAATATAGGGCTGTTATTTTCCTATAAATGCTATTTTAGTGAAGTGGGAGGAATCAATTTGGAAAACGTAGAACAAGATAGAATTGAAAATCAAGTGTATTCAAATCGTGTAGTAAGATCAGAATTTGATTCGAATTGGGAAACTTGTATATCAAAGAGTGGTTATGTAATTTATGTAGCAACAAGTAATAATGCTGAAGTAATAGTGCTTCTTGCAGATGGTTCAAGTAAATTATTAATTTTCGAAAAAGGCGGTAAAGTAGTAGTTGGTGGCGGTGGAACAAGTCATTACAGTAAGCCGCATATTGCAAGAAATATTTAAGATAGAACATGTTAATTAAGAAGAAGCTGGAAAACGGTTGTCATTCATGTTTAGGGCATGATAGACGAACCGTTTTTTTATTTGTTTATAAATTTAGAAGAACTTCATTGATTACAAATACATCAGGATGAGCAGCGAAATTAGAAGAAAACTTGGCGGGTAATGGTACAAAATATTATGTACGTTTGCAAGAATCTTACAGCGATATAAAAAAGCATTTCCTATTTGGGGAAACACTACTTCTATGTTATAGTATAATAGTGTTTTTAGATGGTGCTATTTTAATATATCTATAGTTTTGTTATGTATTATTTTTATATTAAATTAGCACCTAAAGTATTTTTTTATAAGGAGTAGTAATTAGAGAAATGAAAAATATAGACTTTATACTAGAAAGTGACGAGGCATTAAAACCGTCTGAACGATTAGTACTATTATTATTAGAGAAGCATAGAATGTTATATACAAACGATCTATTGGCATTATCAAATTTATCATATAAAACATTAACAGATTCATTAACGGCGCTAGTTTTAAAATCGTATGTGTTAAAGGAAACAGGTAAGGGAAGAAGACAGAATTGCTATAGATTAGTATGATAAGGCAGCTGTTTTAGAAACTTTTACGTATGTTTTTTCAATTGTAAGGTGAAATTGTATTTTTGTTTTCAAACCAAAAACTTACTATAAGAGGGGCTAAGATAGTAGCGTTTCATTTTTGTAAATGTAATTATTCCATCATTGAAAATACAAAAATAAAATAAACCGCATAAAACAGAAATAAAAAAACAATCCATTTTAAAAATGGATTGTTTTTTTATTGGAATAATATTATTTGATATGTTGAAAGCATAAATAGCAGAATAAACATTACCTGTTTTATTTCATGCAACTGAACAAATATGATGAAAACTATGTGTATAGTTTTTTGCTTGCTTTTTCAGTAACTCTAATGAAATCATGGTCTTCATTGTTTAAAGGCAGTATTTTTAACATTATTGCTATTCAGCATTAAGCACAAAAAGGGATATATAATATTATTATGTAAACTTAAGGTTTTAAAAGGAGAATGTAATAATTAATAGAACATGTAGAAGGAGATGCTTAAATAGTTTGAAGGATGGGAGATTATTATGGAGCATTTACAATCAATAGCACAAGCTGTTATAAGTGGTCATAAGGGAAAAGTAGTGAAGTTTATAAAGGCGAGTCCAAGTATTGTTAACGAATGTAGTGAAGATGGCTGGACACCACTTCATTTAGCAGCTTATTTTGGACAAAAAGAAATAGCGAGTTTTCTTTTAGAAAGCGGTGCAGATATACATAGTAGAGCGAAAAACGAAAATGAAAATACGCCTTTGCAAGCAGCAATCGCGAACAAGCAAAGTGAACTTGTTGCTTTCTTAATTGAAAAAGGATCAAATGTAAATATTATGCAAAGTGGTGGCTGGACAGGACTTCACGAAGCGGCATTATTAGGAAATGAAGAAATAATTATGCTACTCCTTAAAAATGGAGCTAATAAGATGATAAAGAAAAATGATGGGAAAACAGCGTATGATATTGCATTAGAAAAAGGATATGATCACCTTTTACATCATTTGAAACAGGAAGTGAACTTATGATGAATAAATGGAGTGTTGGTATATTTTTATTTAATGAAGTAGAAGTGTTAGATTTTGCAGGACCATTTGAAGTTTTTTCTGTAACTGAGGTGAATGAAGAAAAACCATTTACTGTTTATACAGTTAGCGAGAATGGAGAAATGATTACAGCAAGGAATGGATTGAAGGTACAGCCAGATTATAGTATTGAAAATTTACCACCAGTGGATATTTTAATAATTCCGGGTGGGCTAGGTGCTAGAAAATATGAAATAAAAAATGAAATAGTAATAAAATGGATTCGCCAACAAATGAAAGAAGTAAAGCTGATGACTTCAGTTTGTACAGGAGCGTTATTACTGGCGAAAGCAGGTTTACTGGAAGGGTTAAAAGCAACAACACATTGGGCTAGTATTGAAAAGTTTAAAAATGAGTTTCAAAATGTTGAAGTTATAGAAAATGTAAAGTTTGTAGATGAAGGACATATTATAACATCTGCCGGAATTTCAGCTGGAATTAATATGGCATTTCATATTGTGAAAAACTTGTTAGGTGTGCATGTTGCGGAGGACACAGCGAAGCGAATGGAGTATGATATTAGTTTGCCAAATTAAAAAGCCCGGATTGGGCTTTTTATATTGAATGAATATAGTTAAGCTCTTCATCACTCAAAATAGGGCGAACAGATGCATTTGCATTTTCTTGTGCTTGCGTTCCTGACTTCGCACCAGGAATTACAACACTTACTGCCGGATGAGAGAGTACATAGCGAAGTGCAAGTTGCCCTAGGGTCTGATTTTTTTTTGAGAGCAACCGAAGTTTCTCTACGGTTTGTAAGTCTTCTTGAAACCAAGTTTCATTTGGCCAATCTTTGCGTAAATCTCCATCTGGAAAAATTGTTTTATTTGTAAATTTTCCAGTTAAAATGCCCATTTTTAATGGACCACGAATAACAGCCCCTAGATTTTTCTCTTGTAAGAATGGTAATATATCTTTTTCTGGTTTTCGATTTAATATATTGTAATCAAGTTGTACGATATCAATTTCGTTGTTGTTATTGAAATGATGAATGTATTGTAAATCATGAGTCGAAACACCGACTGCTCTTACTTTGCCATCACGTTTTAATATGTCAAATGCACGTAGAAATGCTTCTGTTTCTCTACGATTATGCCACCAAATATGACAAAAATAAAGATCAATATAATCTGTTTGAAGACGTTGTAAACTTGTTTCAAATACGGCGATGATTTTTTCAGGAGTATCATATACAGGAACGCCATTAGGGTCGTAGTGATGTCCGATTAAACCACCTTTCGTTGATAGTATAATATCATTACGATGTCCTTTAATCGCGGTAGCCACCAACTTTTCACTATGTCCTAAACCATACACATCCGCAGTATCAATAAAATTCACACCACACTCAATGGCTTTTTTTATAGCAGTTATAGATTGTTTATCGTTAACAGGTCCCCATTCATCACCACCGATTGCCCATGCCCCAAAACCTATTTCAGAAACAGTTATTCCAGTGTTACCTAATGTGCGGTAATGCATATTTCCCCTCCTTGTAAGCATGTTATAACATGGATATGTAGGGAAGGAATTTTGTGTGTGAAAAAACTCTTCTACAATAGTAGAAAAAGAATTACAGAAACTACTATTTTATAGCAGCATGTATAAAAAAAATCGGTGTAAATATGGAAATGTCGTCGAATGCTATCTTTAATTGGTTAATTTATGGGATATTTTTGTGAAGGAGTTTATTTTATAAGAATAGAATTTAGTTTAGTAAGAAAACGTGCCGATGGTAGTGAAAAATATGGGTTAGGGGGATTTGAATGAGGAAACTCAAACGAGTAAATGTTCCTAATATACCAGAGCAGTTATCACAACCTAGTGACAAGCGTAGGATAAATAAAAAGAAGTTAAGGCGACTTATTTTAATGGTCCTTTTTATTGCAGCAACTACTCTGTACGTTCAATATATTTTAACGAAACAACAAGAAGTAATTGATAAGAAGAAAGGTACGATTACGGATCAAAAGGAACAATTAGTATCTTTAAAGAAAGATAAAGATTCTTTAAAGACTAACATAGAAAATTTAACAGACGATGAGGAAGAAATTTTGAAGTTTGCGAGAAAAGAGTATCAATTTTCTAAGTCAAATGAAACTATATTTGTGATGCCCAAGTAATGAAAAAAATAGTTAGCCGTCGCTAACTGTTTTTTTATGTATGAATGTAATGGTACAAGGAATAATCACATATTGTAAAAATGAAGAGTTTAAGCTATTTTCATAGATATGGAATATGCACTAAAATAAATGTTGTTAAAATTCTGTCAATTATATTATAATACAAGGTAAGTGGATACATTTTTTAATCAACGTTGAGTTCCTCGCTCATACGACTATTAAGAAACCCGTTATCCTCGTATACGAAAGGAAGATAGCTGTGTACGCTTCAAATACAATTTATATCGTAGGGGATGCGAAAGCACCTCAAAATAATCCCATTACTGAAAAGTTTAAAAGCTATTTCGTAGCATTTGTACTTGTTAAGGATACAGGGGAAATTGTAGATGCAGACTGCTCAGCGACAATTGCATTAACATCTCAATTTGTTAAATATTTATTTCTACATAAAAATATAAATGACCCGGCATTAGTAATGGAAGTAAAGAACCGATATTTCGGTTCTTCTCAAAAAGCGTTACTTGTAGCGCTAAAAGATGCACAGAAAAAATATAATCAGATTGCTGCTTTGTCTACTCAATCATAGACAAAATCCAGCCGTAAGAATCATTCTTATGGCTGGATTTTTTTATTTCACATTATCGTTCTACATCAAAAGTAAACGAAAACAAAGTAGAGTGATAGAAGAGTAAATGTCCAATGGGTTTACCTAATAATTCGTGGGTATAAATCTCCGGTGGATTAAGATTTCACTTCATTGGGGAACGAAAGGATGAACAAAATGAAAATTACAGATGTAAAAGTAAATCGTAGACGTGTAAAACTGCATACACCGTTTAAAACCGCACTTCGTACTGTAACAGAAATTGAAAGTATAGATGTTTATATTCATACAGACGAAGGAGTGATTGGTAAGGGGGCTGCAGCCGCAACGCCAGTTATTACGGGGGATTTCACCAGCGGAATGGAAGAAGCGATTTTAGGACCGATGCGTTCATGTTTAATTGGTCAAAATATCATTCAGTTTCAGCAGTTACTACAGGGCATTCAAATGAGTTGTATTGGAAATTCAAGTTCGAAAGCAGCGGTAGATATCGCTTTATATGATGTATATTGCCAATATCAAAATGTGCCGTTATATGCATTGTTAGGCGGGAAGAAAGAAATTCATACCGATATTACAGTGAGTGTAGATGAGCCTGTATTAATGGCAAAAGAAGCGAAGAAACATATAGAAAAAGGATTTCAAACATTGAAGATTAAAGTGGGTAAAGAGGCGCATTTAGATTTGGAACGTATTGAGGCAATTCGAAATGTGGTACCAAGAAATACGACATTACGTTTAGATGCGAATCAAGGTTGGAGTCCAAAAGAAGCGGTCTCTATCATTCAAGAGATGGAAAATCGTAATTTAAATATAGAATTTATTGAACAACCAGTACACGCGAAAGATTGGGATGGGTTAAAGTACGTCAAAGATCGTGTGCAAACGCCAATTATGGCCGATGAAAGTATATTTTCAGCAAGTGACGCATTAAAGCTCGTTCAAGGAAGATATGCAGACTTCATTAATATTAAATTAATGAAATGTGGTGGCATACGTGAAGCATGGCGTATTGCAGATATCGCAGAAACAGCTGGTGTGAAGTGTATGGTGGGCAGCATGATGGAGTCTTCACTTTCCGTTAGTGCTGTTGCGCATTTAGCGGCAGCGCATCCTAATATTCATTATTTTGATCTTGATGCACCGCTTTGGTTAATGGAAGAGCCAGAAGGAATGACTTATTCTGGATCAAAGATAAACCTTCAATCGACAGTGAATAGTAAGTTTTAGGAGAAGAGACTAGTAAACTATCTTTTAAGGGGGATAAATATGAAAAAAGTAGGAACTGCATTTTTAACAACTTTATTTATATTTTCATCGTTTACATCGGCAAATGCTGAAGAAAAGAAGGATAATAAAGCATTTATAGATGTATCTGCTGCAACGTTATGGACAGTACCTGATTCATTAAGGCCAATCGATACACCGAGTGCAACAAATCCAGTGGATCTATGGAAATGGACGAAATCAATGACACTTGACGAGAAACTATGGTTAACAAATGCAAATAAATTAGAAACACAAGCGTTACTCGGTCAAGAAGTAACTGTTATTGATAAGAAAGGTGAATGGGTGAAGGTATTAGTGCATGGACAGCCAACGCCACGAAATGAAGAAGGTTATCCGGGCTGGATGCCTGAAAAGCAATTAACATATAATCAAGAATTTGCAGATAAAACAAATGAACCTTTTGTGTTAATAACAAAGCCAACAGCGATTTTATATATAAATCCTTCTGAAAAACATAAATCACTTGAAGTCAGTTATAATACAAGACTGCCGCTATTAAGTGAAGACACAATTTCATACCGTGTATTGTTGCCAAATGGTCAGAAAGCTTGGCTACGAAAAAATGATGGAACGGTTTACCGTTCTCAAAATGATATTCCAACCCCGGCGGCCGATGATTTAATAAACACAGGGAAAATGTTTTTAGGTTTACCGTATATATGGGCTGGTACAAGTGGTTTTGGATTTGATTGCTCTGGCTTCACGCATACGATCTATAAATCGCACGGCATTACAATTCCGCGAGATTCTGGACCACAATCAAGAGCAGGAGTTGCAGTTGATAAAGAAAATCTACAAAAAGGAGATTTAATTTTCTTTGCACATGATCAAGGGAAAGGTAGTGTCCATCACGTCGCAATGTATATTGGTGATGGCAATATGATTCACTCACCAAGAGCTGAAAGATCGGTAGAGATTATACCGCTAAATACACCAGGATATATAGAAGAATACGCTGGTGCTCGTCGTTACTTACCTTAAAAATAGAGGGGGTTTTTAAATGAAAAAAGTTGTTCGTTACTCATTAGTTAGTACTCTATTAGTTTCTTCATTTTTAGTTGGTTGCGCAAAAGAAAAAACTGCAACAAAGCCCAAAGATAAGAAGAAAGTATTACAGTTACTAGAAACGGGTGAAATTCCGTCGTTAAACTCAGTGAAAGTCACAGATGCAATCTCGTTTAACGTTTTGAATAACGTAATGGAAGGACTATTCCGTCTATCGAAAAATGATGAAGTAATTGAGGCAGGCGCACAAAAATATGAAGTGAGTAAAGATGGAAAGACATATACATTCCAATTGCGTGATGCGAAATGGTCTAACGGAGATCCAGTAACCGCCCATGATTACGTATACGCTTGGAAGCAATTGATTAATCCAGATACAGCTTCTCAATATGCATACATTGCGTACGATGTAAAAAATGCTGAGAAGATAAATAAAAAACAACTAGGTCTAGATGAATTAGGAGTAAAAGCGAAGGATGATAAAACATTCGTCGTAGAGCTAGAACATCCTGTACCGTATTTTACGAAATTATTAATTTTACCATCCTTCTATCCAATTAACGAAAAATATGCGAAAGAGCAAGGTGATAAATATGGATTAGAAGCAAATAAAGCGGTATATAATGGACCGTTTACATTATCAGAGTGGAAGCATGAAGCTAGCTTTACAATGAAGAAAAACGATAAGTATTGGGATAAAAAAGAAGTGAAGTTAGATGAAGTAAACTATCAAATTGTAAAAGAAATTTCAACTGCGGTAAATTTATATGAAACAGATAAAGTTGATAGAGCTGTTATTTCTACAGAATTCGTAGATAAATATAAAAATAATAAAGAGCTAAAACAATATACAGATCCAGTTATGTACTTCTTCCGATTTAATGAAAATGTACCGATTCTTAAAAATAAAAATGCACGTCTTGCGCTAAGTACAGTTTTTGATAAGAAGGGACTCGCAGATTCATTTTTAAATGATGGGTCGGTTGCAGCAAACTATTACGTACCAAAAGGATTCTTAAAGGGCCCAGATAAGAAAGATTTTAGAAGTACGGCAGGTGAGTTTAATAAAACTGATGTAAAAAAAGCGAAAGAATATTGGGAGAAAGCAAAACAAGAGACAGGTACAAATGAAGTGACGTTAGAACTATTAAATTATGACTTAGAAAACTTTAAAAAAGTTGGAGAGTACATTAAAGAGCAGCTTGAGAAAAACTTACCAGGCTTAAAAGTGAATGTGAAATTACAGCCACATACGCAAAAATTAGCACTTGAGAAGAAGAAAGAATATGAAATGTCGTTATCACGCTGGTTACCGGATTATCCAGATCCAATGACTTATTTAGAAGTATTTCTTTCTGGAAGCAGTGTTAATAATACAGAATATGCAAACCCAGAATATGATGCGTTAATTAAGAAGATTAAAACAGAATTAGGTAATGATGAAAAGGCTCGCTGGAAAGCAATGCAAGATGCTGAAAAAATGCTACTTGATGATGCAGTAATTGCACCGGTATTCCAGCGCGGATTATCTTACTTACAAAAACCATATGTGAAAGATTTATATGTACATCAATTTGGTCCAGCTACAAGTTTAAAATGGGCAGATGTACAAAAATAAAAGAATGGGGAAACAGACTTCACGTATGTGATAGTCTGTTTTTTTGTACAGTTCCGAATGAAATATAGACATTTCATATGTTTTTTTACGACTTAAAAATAAAATTATTACTAAAATTCCAGTGTGAAATTTATGTAGAATCTTGTATAATTAACGTGTTTCTATGGAAACATTTTCTTGCGCTATTTCTATAGGATTTAATAGAACAAGGAAGGAAATACATACATGTATATAATAGACAAATAGAATGGAACATGTATAGAGAAAAAGGAGAGAAAAGATGGCGTGTCAAAGACAAGGGTTACAAGTTAATAACGATAGAAAGAGGGACAGAAGATGAAAATGAAGCATGCTTTTGGTCCTATAATTTTAGCGTGTGTGCTTTTTTTCATTATCATTCTAATCCCATCGAAAAGTTTAGTATCGCTTATTAGTGATAAGAAGGTAGAAGATGCGGCTACTTCTTTACAAAAAGAGAAATTACAAAGTGTTTTCTTACAGCAAAAAATGTTAGAGAATTCACAGTATTTACCGATGTACGGTTCATCAGAATTTTTACGAATGGATGCATATCATCCGTCTAATTATTTCAAAGTAAATCCAGCTGGTTTTACACCGTTTTTAATTGGAACTGGCGGTACACAAAGTTTAGCTCATATTTTAAATATGACATCTACTATGGATGAATTAGAAGGTAAAAAAGTAGTCTTTGTTCTTTCACCACAATGGTTTACAAAGACTGGTGTATCACAAGGGGATTTCACTAATAATTTCTCCAAACAACAAGCATATCATTTTATTTTTAATGATGAGATAAATCCAGAAATGAAGAAGCAAATCGCGAAACGGCTATTAGATTATAAAGTTGTTCAAGAAGATGATATATTAAAAAATTCATTAGAAGGTATTGTATATAATGATACGAAACATAACATAAAAGCAGGTTTAGTTAAACCACTTGCTTATATGCATCGAAATATTTTAGATCATAGAGATTTATTTAACTCTTTATTTAAAATCGAACCGATGAAAGAGAAAACAAATATCGGACTTCGTTCAATTTCTTGGGAAGACGCACGTAAACACGCAGAACAAGAAGGGAAAGCAGAGTCTACTACAAATACATTCGGAATTGAAAATCCGTATTATCATAAGAATAATCTGAAGAAAAAACTAAAAGGTTTAAAAAACTTTAGAGCAAATGAAACATATGATGAATCACCAGAATACGATGATTTACAAATTATTTTAGATTTATTTAAAGAGAAAAATGTCAAACCACTCTTTATTTCTGTACCTGTCAATGGGCCTTGGTATGATTATACTGGATTCCCGAAAGAACGCCGTGAAGTGTATTATAAAAAAGTTCGAGAACAGGTTGAGAAAGCAGGATATCCAGTAGTTGATTTCTCTGGTCATGAATATGATAAGTATTTCTTAAAAGATACGATTCATTTGGGCTGGAAAGGTTGGATTTATTTTGATGAAGCAGTGCAGAAATTTAATTCTGAGAAATAAAGTATAGAAATCGGAATGGCTATGAGCCGTTCCGATTTTTTTAGTATAGAGGATTTTGGTGAGGACAATTTGGGAATGCATGTATATCTTGAATCTGTCTATAATCATAATGTTTCATTGCGAACTGGGCTTGATAAAGGTATTCATACACATATAATTGACCATCATGAGCTGAACATAATACACCAGAAGTTCCTTGCCCATTTATGAAGGAAATACCGATAGGGCGTCCGATTAAGTATAGTATTTTTTGCTGCCAATGCATAGGGGAATCACTCCTTTTTGAGATAATATACGAAAGAAATGATCAAACGGTTGCTTATCCATGTAAATGTAGATGGAAAGGTGTTATATAATTCTTGAAGATTAATTCATATATAAATAAATAAAAAACCGCTATAACTCCGAATGAATTTATAGCGGTTTTTGTTATATTCTTAAGCAAGATTTTTACGCTTTTTTGTCCATTTTTTTATAACGAAGTATAAAAGTATAAGTACGACGCCACCAATTGCGAATGATTTCACATAAGGACCAGCAATATCGTTAATATTTTCCCAATTTTCACCTAGTTTTTCACCTAAATAAATGAAAATAATAGACCAAGGGATAATCGCAAGTGCTGTTAATGTAGTGAAACGTAGTAAAGGCATTTTTGTAATACCAGCAGGAATTGAAATCGCATGACGCACTACTGGAATGAAGCGTGCTGTAAAAATGACGCCAGTTCCGTAACGATTAAACCAATCTTCTGCAGCATCTATTTGTTTTTTATGTATGAAAATATATTTTCCATAACGTTCTAATATAGGGCGTCCGCCGTATCGTCCAAGCCAATAAATAAAGATTTGGGCAATAACACCGCCAATTGTACCGAATACAACTGCGCCTATAAATGAGATACTTCCATTGAATACTAAGTATCCTGCATAAGCAAGGACAATTTCACTTGGGATAATTTCAATCATAAGTCCAAGCATAATGCCCCAATAACCTAATCCTTCAAAAAACGTTAATACTGAATGAATAAAACTACTTAACATTGTTGCACCTTCTAGTTTATGAATTTTTGAGTATAAGAACCTTTTATTTAATTACGTAAAAGGTTCACTATATGTAGATTATACCTTATTTACATAGGGGATTGCTATTTCAATTCTTTTATGTCTCTCATAAGTATTATAGTAAAGTATATAAGCTACGTTTTCATGAAGGGTTAATGAAAAGATTATTAAAAATTTCTCATATATCAATGATAATAGACTGAAAATTAAGTATAATGATATAGGTCTTTCATTTACAAAAATAGGAGGAGAACGTATGTATATTACAGATCCGATTTATGGACCAATCTCTATTCGTGATAGAGATATCCTTCGATTGATAGATACAAAAGCATTTCAAAGGTTGGCGAATATTAAACAACAAGGACATACTTATTTTTTACATGAGAACGCAATACATACGAGGAAAGAACATTCGATAGGTGTATATGTGCTAGTAAATAAAGTGATAGAACATCTTACTGAGATTGGTGACATACATTTATCGAAATATGAACGAAAGCTAGTATCTACTGTAGCCCTTCTACATGATGTTGGACATGGGCCATATTCACATTGTTTTCAGCAAATATCGGGTGAAGATCATAGTGAGTGGACGGTACGAATCATTCAAGAGGACGAAGAAATACGTACGATTTTAAATCAAACACCTAGATTATTAGATGATGTAACGAAAGCTTTAACAGAAGATGGAGTTTTTCCAATTATAGATGAGCTCTTATTTAATTCATTAGGAATGGATCAATTAGATTTTTGGAATAGAGATTTATATTACTCGTCGCTTGAATTAGAAGGTTTACAGATAGAAGAATTGATTGCTAACATGCGTTTAATTGACGGTAAACTTGTTATTGAAGAATCGGGAATCCCCTTCATCGAACAATTAATGAAAATGAAAGAAGGGCTTTACAATAA
The DNA here is from genome assembly GCF_001595725.1 of Bacillus thuringiensis. Lineage (GTDB taxonomy): Bacteria > Bacillota > Bacilli > Bacillales > Bacillaceae_G > Bacillus_A > Bacillus_A thuringiensis_K. The sequence goes on along the minus strand of NZ_CP014282.1, from coordinate 2,731,439 downwards.
TGGATTTGGCCACCCGTTTGTGATAGGAAAAGACATATTGCTGCAAACAATTTTTAAAATGATAGAGGAGAAAAATCTTTCGTTCTATACTCCTGAACTTCAAAACTTCTTTCATAAAGGAGAGAAGTTAGAAGTAGAAGACTTTCTTCCGTTACAAGATGAAATGATTTTAAATGAAATACAGTGCTTTGCAAAATCAGGTGATGTTGAAATAGGATCTTTAATTCAACTGTATGTTTCAGCAACCAAAAGTTTATCATTTCAAAAAGGAGTGGAGGGTGATTTTAAAAAGGAAAATAACAATTTAACGATAATAACTGAGAAAAAGGCGTACAGTTCATATGTAGGGAGTATTTACGTTTATAGTGAGGGGCAGTTAGAGGATATTTTAGAGAAATCAAATTTCATTCAAAAGATAGTAAAATTGCCTAAAAAAGAATATGCCTATTCTTTTTAAAGTGGTTTGAAAACATAAAATAGATGGGGTGGAAATGTGAACTGGAAAGAACGTCTTCTAGAATTAGATGATTTATCAATTATATTAGAATGGTATAACGATGAAGAATTACATAACATAGCAGATGTGAAACCATTTAAGCGATATACAATAGAAGAACTTCGGGAGTATTGGACTGAAAAATTAGCGCGGTCTTATGCAAGTTATCATGTAATAATAGTGAGAGATGAAGTAATAGGAAGAGTCGGATTAAAAAAGACGAAATATGATGATACCTATGTGATGGAATACTCTATTCTTATTGGCGTTTCGAATTTATATTCAAAAGGACTTGGAACAGAAATTACAAAGTATTTCATAAGTAAATCGTTTTTAGATTCCGATATACAAGCAGTTGTATTACAGGTAAGAGAAGACAACAAAAGGGCAATTCGTTGTTATGAGAAAGCTGGATTTAAAAAAGTAAAATCATATATAGAGAATGAAGTGAAAGTGTATGATATGCATAGAATTAAGAATGAGAAAATAGCACGGTAAAAAACAGTTAATTCTGAATGTAATGAGGGTTAGGGGGATATATGGAACCTTAAATGACACTACTTATAGATATGCGTAATACTACGGTTTTATATGAAACTTAAATTTAAATAAATCAAGCAAGCATTTGTTGTATATTTGGAACAGATGGTTGCTTGTTTTCGTTGTAAAAAAATAGAAGCATTTCTGCTCCTATTTTTTAAGGCTTCACATCTAAGTTCTGTAAAAATAAAGTTGCTGTTACGTAACGCTTTGCTAACATTTGTACATAAGCGGTATGTACAGAAAGGGTCGCAATAATAATAGCGTTACGAATTGCTTCGCGTTGTTCGTTATTAATTTGATCGAACTTACTTGCGATTTTATCAGCTTTTTCTTTTACGATGTTTTCAATTGTATGAACGGTATCTGTTGCATTTAATTGTAAGCAATTCCCTTGATTGAGTTCTTCAAATAAAGAAGAGTATGCTACATATAAATGAACAGGATTGATTAAATCATCACTTCGATCAGCTGGATCATTTACAATAAGGCGTAATAGCTTACGAATGGATTCAAAATCAAGTGCTGTTTTTAAATCTTCGACAATAAATAGTAAGGCTGCTTGTTCAATTGAATATTTTTTCCCTTTTTGAGGAGAGCCAATCATTTCTTTTATATCTCGTTTCACCCAGTTTTGCATAGCAGTTACAGAGAAACTTGTGTTTTCAATCTGATTGCCAAGCGCAACTATTTCATTTAAAGAAAAACCGACATCAGTATCGTCAATTTTAATCAGCTTTTCAAAAATAGGTGAAAGTGCGGTAGTAATAAAAGCTGTAACGCTTTGTCCGCTTTCAATATCTTTTTTATGTGACTTTGCCCAAGCTTCTTGTAAAATACCGAGAGGCTTTTTCGTATTCCATCCTCTTAGTGATAGAAGAAGGGTAGCCATTTCGTTTCGTGTGAGATGAAATGTTTCCATCTTTTCACCTCCAAAATAATAAAAAGTTCTTATGAACTTATAATATGTTTTGTTTCATTTAAAGTCAATTCTGTTTTGCTTAATTTTTCCTTTGTGACCAAACTGTTGAAAGTAAATAATACTTGCATATTTCGACAAAAGTTCATATAATAAGTTCATAAGAACCTTTAAAATGTTCTTAAAAACAAATCTATCATTCTGAATTTACTAGAAAGATAGATTTCACATATATCTATATAAAAGGAGAATGGATATAATATGTTGAAAAAACTTGTAGCAGTAATGACAGCATTCATGGTTATCTTTGGGGCTAGCAGCTTTATGTTCGTAGATCATGCAGCAGCGAAAAGTTACAAATCTGGTAAAAAATCATTTACACCAAGTTCAGGTCAAAAGTCAAAAGTTGATTTAAACAAAAAAGACTCAAATGTAAATTCTCAAAAAACGACTCCAGATTCGAAAACGAAAGCAACAAACACAGCACCAAAAAGTAATAAAGGAAGCTTTATGAAAGGTTTATTACTAGGTGGTCTTGGTGGTTTACTAATGGGTAGCTTATTTGCAAATATGGGAGCTCTTGGTTCTGTATTAGCATTTATGGTAAATATGTTAGTAATGGCTGGTATCGTAATGTTAGCAGTTCGTGCATTTAAATACTTCAAAGACCAACGTAAGAAGAAGGCAGATGAAGTAGCATGGAAACAATAAAAATTTCTGAACAAGAGCTTATAAATGCGCTTTGTATATATATCGCTGAAAAAAGACAAGTGGGTCCAGAAGAAGTATTAGTTGAACTCATGTATGATGACGACTACGGTTTCTCTGCGGAAGTAGAGGTAAATGGTCGCCAGCAAATTTTAATTCAAGCAAACTTAATCGAAGCTTTACGCTTATTGCTTGACAGAGAATATAATGTCAATTCATTCGCAGCGAGATTACAACTTGAATTAGATGACGAAGAAGGTATTTACGCATTAGCGAAATTTAATAACTCAGATGAGTAGAGAAGAGAGCTGTTGAGAATAATCTCAGCAGCTCTTTTTAGTATGTGCATATGTAGATGAGTAATCACGCCAAATTTCATTCATTTTTCGTCTACCGATATCTACCATCGGATTAAACTGAATTGCAGATTTCTGACGAACAAAGTGAACGTTTTGAATGGCGTGAGATAATTGTTGGTCGACTATATCACGTTTTTTGCTTGCATATTTAGCAATAGATAGACCTGCAACTGCTCCTTGCGCCATCGCAATTTTTCCGCTTTCAATGCCTGTAATATTGCCGGCTACTAATAAACCGGGAAGAGGGGTTTCCATTGTTTCGGAATGGAGAGGAACGTGTCCGCCTAATTCTGAAATGTAATGGAAGGGACAACCAGCTACAGCTGCAAGTTCGGCAAGTGGGTATAATCCCCCGGCAATACATACAAAATCTGCTTCATATATTTTCTCTGTTCCATTGATAACCTTTCCTTTAGAGTCAATATTAGCAATACGTACACCTTCAACTTGATCTGTTCCGATAATTTCAAGAGCTGCTTTCCGAAGGTGAAGTGGCGTTCCGTTTATTTTCATTCCGTTGTTTGGATAGAATGTTAATCCAGCTTTTCGAATCCAATCAAATTTCATAAAGTGACTACCTATTCGTAAGAAAGCAGAAGGAGCGAGGTGAGCTACATTTAAAAGAGAGTTTAAAACTTCTTCAGGTTCACCAGCTTTTTGACTTAACTCGCTTTTCTCAGGGAGTACAATATGATCTACTGTAATTCCCGCTAATTGCAATTCACTTAAAATGGCGAAAGACAAAATGTTAGCACCAATAATAATTCCTTTTTTTCCAACTTGCACGCGATGAACATTTGTCATAACTTGAGCTGCTCCAATTGACATCACTCCTGGAAGTGTCCAGCCAGGAAGGGGAATAGAATATTCCGCAGCTCCAGTAGCAAGTAGTACGAAAGGTGCTTCTAACGTACCGATATTAGTATGTACAAACCAATTGTTTTCATCTCTATCTAAATTATAGACCGAAACACCGCACCTGATATGTACTGAAAGTGATTCTGCTTCTTCATGAAGTCGCTTCGATTCTTTTATTCCGTTCCACCATTCTCCAGTAGGCTCTTGATGCAACTGTCCTAACAATCTCCCGCCCGGCTTCATAAATTCATCAATAACGAGCACTTTTAGTCCGAAACGAGCACAAGAAATAGAAGCAGATAATCCCGCTGGCCCTGCACCAATAATAATTACATCACTCATCGTTTTTTCACCATCTCTCTCACGATATTCCGATGCTGTTTCCCGCTTTCAACAACCATGTTTTCTTCTACAACAGTTAAGCATGCGCGTACATTTGTTTGATTATTTACTGTCATGCGGCATTCGGAACAGTGCCCGATATTACAATAAATACCTCGCGGTGTTCCGCTATCTTCATGAACTCTTAATGTCCTTATTCCATTTGCTAACAGGGCAGCAGCTATCGTTTCATGTTCATATGCTCCGTATTGATGACCGTTAAATTGAAAGGTAATACGCTCACTACTTTGTAAAGTACCTAAAATAGGGTGATGTGTAATTCTACTCATTTACTTTCACCTACCGATCCAAAAGTAACTGCACGTATTGGTGGTTGATATTTTAACGGTAGTTCATTAAGAGTTACGTCAGGATTCGCATTTTCAATCATTCGATCTATCATTATTCTGCATGTGCGACCACCGCAAAATCCCATGCCAGCACGTGTTCTTAGTTTTAATTCTCTTGCCGAGCAGTTATATTCAGCAATTGTCGATTGAAGTTGCCCATATGTAACCTCTTCACAACGACAAACGATTAAGTTGTTTTTATTTGTCATATGTATTCCTCCTCTAGTTCGGTTTTCATAAATTATATATGCAAAAATCATGCCAATATAGAGGAGGGAGAGAGGGCTACCTGTAAACGCCTGATCGGTGCATACTGATTCTTTATTGAAGTCCAAGTTTCTTTAAACGGTTATATAAAGTAGCCCTTGTTACACCAAGTTGTTTTGCGCATTCTAATTTATTCCCATTTAAAATTCGTAAAGCCCTTTCAATAACTTTTTTCTCATGCTCATCCATCTCTTCTTGTAAAGAAAGGATTGTATTATTGTTGCTGAGTAATAGGGAATGGGCTGTATGGTTGTCTAAAGTTTCAGTCGTATGAAATGGTAAATATTCTTGTTTTATAATTCCGTCTGTTGCGAATACCACAAGCCGCTCAACAACGTTTCGAAGTTCGCGAATATTACCTGGCCAATTGTAATGAAGCAGTTCATGCATAATGCTTGAAGGTAAGTCACGAATTGGTCTGTTATAGTTGATTGAAAAATCGTTTAAGAAAGAATAGGTTAATTCAATAATATCCTCGCGTCTTTCGCGCAGCGGTGGAATCTGCAAGCTAACTACATTTAAGCGGTAATATAAATCTTCTCGGAAAGTTCCTTTTATCATTTCTTCTTGTAAATCACGATTTGTAGCAGCGATAATACGGAAATCAATATTAATTTCTTTTTCACCACCAACTCGGTAATACTTTCGCTCTTGCAGTACACGTAACAGTTTTACTTGCATATCAAGTGGCATTTCACCTATTTCATCAAGAAATAAAGTACCGCCTTGCGCGAGTTCAATTTTACCTTTTTTTCCTTTACTATTTGCTCCAGAAAACGCCCCACGCTCGTAACCGAATAATTCACTTTCAAATAATGCTTCTGGAATTGCCCCGCAGTTAATCGAAATGAAAGGCGCCTTCGCTGCTTCACTTGCTTCATGAATTGCTTTCGCAAATACTTCTTTTCCAACTCCGCTTTCCCCAAGTATTAAAACAGTTGATTTCACCGAACAAACTTTTCTAGCTAATTGTATCGTTCTTTGTATAACAGGACTTTTTCCATTCATCGCAAGGAATGGATCGGATTCATCTTTATACTTTGCCACTTCTTGTTCTAAACGGTGCATTTCATGTGACATATTAAATAGTTTTTCATTTAAAGCGACTTGATTTGTAACATCTGTTTCTGAAACGACTGCTCCTATAATTTCATCATTACAATAAACTGGATTTGAATTAATTAATACGAATAAATCGGGGCGAGGCTGATGGAACTGAGCGACTATGCTTTTTCCATCATGTAAAGATTGTAAAATTTCCAAGTCTTTATAATCAAAAAAACGAGTAATCGGTTGCCCAATAATCTCATTATGGTTGACTGAAAATATTTTTTCAGCACCATCTGTCCAAGTTCGAACGCATTCTTTACTATCAATTACTGTAACAGAAGAGTCAGTTGTTTGTATTACAGTGTCATAAAATGACTGTAGTTCATTGTAGGACTTATAAAGAAATGGAATCATTTGCTGAGAAGTTATACAGCATATCGGCTCATCGTTTTCGTTAAGGATGATAACAGCTAATTCATAAGAAAAAGCGTCAATTAATGCAGTGAATGAGTCATCTACATAAATAATTGCGCAATTATATTCTTCTGTAGTAGAAGGGAGATAATAAAACCTTTCGTTTATTTTCTTAATGCGATCAAGGCAACATGTATGATTGATTAAAACGCTTTCCAAAAATTCTTGTATAGTCGGAAATGAAAATTCCATAATGTCCTCCTGTTATGTATAAAAATTTTGACAGTGATAAAAAAATAATACACCTATTTACTATAAATTTAAAATATTTTTACAAATAAAAATATTATTTATAAAAATTGTATATGTACAGAATTGGCACGTCAATTGCATGAAAAGAAAGTGAGAGGGCTAGGAAAGGAGGAGTATATTGTGAGGCACTGCGACGTTTTAATTATAGGTGGTGGAATAATAGGGTGTTCTATCGCTTATTACACTTCAAAATACGGAAGAGACGTAACAATCATTGAAAAAGGGGAATTTGTCAGCGGGACGTCTTCACGGTGTGATGGGAATATTTTGGCCATTGATAAAGACCCGGGATTTGATAGTCAAATGTCTTTAGTAAGTCAAAAATTAGTAACTGATTTAAGTGAAGAATTAGAGCATTCATTTGAATATAGGGCACCAGGAAGTATTCTCGTATGTGAGTCAGACGAAGAGATGGAAGCTGCACAGCAATGGGTAAATCGGCAAAAAGAAGCTGGATTACCGTTTCGAATGCTTGATAGGCAAGATATAAGGGAAGAGTCGCCTTTTTTTGCTGATGATTTATTAGGTGGTTTAGAATGTGCGACGGATTCAACTGTGAATCCATATCTCCTTGCTTTCTCGCTTGTGTCAGAGGCACAAAAGTTTGGCGCAAAAGCTTTTAAGCAGACGGAAGTAAAGAGTATGGAAATAGAGACGGATGGTTCATTTGTTGTAGAAACTACGAATGGAACTTTTACAGCACAACAAGTTGTAAATGCAGCCGGTGTGTGGGCTCCTAAGATTGGTCAGATGTTAAATATAAATATACCAATTGAACCGAGAAAAGGGCATATTATTGTAGCTTCAAGGCAACAACACGTAGGATGCCGTAAAGTAATGGAATTCGGTTATTTAATTTCTAAATTTGGCGGAAAACGAAAAGTGGATGCTTTAACTGAAAAATACGGGGTTGCGCTCGTATTTGAGCCTACTGAAAGTCAAAATTTCTTAATTGGTAGTAGTCGTGAATTTGTAGGATTTCATACGAGGATAAATAATGAAGTCATTAAATGTATCGCAAATAGAGCAATTCGTTTTTATCCCAAAATGGCAGATATGATGGTAATTCGTTCTTACGCTGGTTTACGTCCGTGGACGGAAGATCATTTACCGATTATTTCACGAGTGGAACATATTCCGAATTATTTCATTGCCGCTGGACATGAAGGTGATGGGATTAGTCTTGCAGCAGTTACTGGAAAAGTAATTGAAGAGTTATTAAATGAAAAAGAGACAATTATTCCTATTGAACCACTTCGTTTGAGTCGTTTTACAGAAAGGGTGTTAAACGGATGAGGTCACAAAGAGCCTTTACGACGATTGATACACACACAGGTGGGAATCCAACGAGGACATTAATTAGTGGACTTCCAAAGTTGATTGGAGAGACGATGGTAGAGAAGATGTTACATATGAAAAAGGAGTATGATTGGATTCGAAAATTGTTAATGAATGAACCGCGTGGTCATGATGTAATGTCAGGAGCATTATTAACAGACCCGTGTCATCCTGAGGCTGATATAGGTGTTATATACATAGAGACAGGTGGATATTTACCGATGTGTGGTCACGATACAATCGGTGTATGTACAGCGTTAGTTGAATCAGGTTTAATTCCGGTAGTTGAACCGATTACTTCTTTAAAACTAGATACACCGGCTGGCTTAGTTGAAGTAGATATTGCTGTTCAAGATGGAAAAGCAAAAGAAGTATCTTTCTGTAACATACCAGCTTTTTTATTGAAAAATATTACTGTACAAGTGAAAGACATTGGAACTATAGAGGCTGATATTGCGTATGGAGGGAATTTTTATGCCATTATTGATGCGAAATCAGTAGATCTACAATTAGTACCAGAAAATGCATCTACAATCATCGATAAGGCGATTCATATAAGGAACACAATTAATGAGAAGTTTGAAATCACTCATCCAGAGTATTCGTTTATAAGAGGATTAACACATGTTGAATTTTATACAGATCCTACTCATGAATGTGCGCATGTGAAAAATACAGTTGTTGTACCACCAGGCGGAATAGATCGATCTCCATGCGGTACAGGAACATCTGCGAAGCTAGCTGTATTATACGCTCAGAAAGAAATCGAAATTGGTGAAGAGTTCATTCATGAGAGTATCGTTGGTTCTTTATTTAAAGGATATGTCATGAATACGACACATGTTGAAAATATTGAAGCTGTCATAACGAAAATTACGGGATCAGCTTGGCTTATGGGTATGCATAGATTTTTTTACAATGAAATGGATCCACTTAAAGAAGGATTTTTGCTAATTCCGCCGATGGAACATGAAACGGAGGATATAAAATGAACATTCAAAAAATGTATACAGCAGTAGACGTACATGTAAATGGCGAGGCATTTCGTGTAATGAAAGACGTACCATGCAAATACTACTACAGTTTGGAGCAATTAAATGAACAATTTTCAGGTGAATTAGCAGAAGAGATGAAGCTTTTATTAAATGAACCACGTGGTTTTATCGGTTTGAATGGGTGTATTGTCGTTCCATCTATCTATAATGAAGTGGATGCAGCTGTATTATTTTTTAATCATGAAGGTTCGATTCCGCTTCATTATGGAGGCATTGTTGCAGTAATAACGATGTTACTCGAAAGTGGGTATTTAAAAAAGAGAGAGTCCAATCAATACAAAATTGAAACGTTATGTGGAATATTTTTAGTTCATGCGTATGTAGAGAATGATGAAGTTATATCGGTTTCGTTTGAAAGCAAACTATGCTATATGATTGAGAAAAATTTACAGGTTGGTAATGTAAGTTATTCTCTTATACAAGCAGATAAAGTATATGCAGTTGTAGAAAAAGGTGCGTATTCGCCAGAAATTCGCATGGAAAACATTTCTGAATTGAAAAGATGGGGAGAAGCTACACTGCAGGCTATACAAAAACAGTCGCTAATAAAAAGGCTTATTTTAGTAGATCCTTCGCAAAAAGAAAAGAACCATATAAAATCGATTACATTTCATGAAGATAACTTTATCGTACGTTCGCCAGGTTTTGTTTCTACTATTGTTTCCTATGTTCATGCGTTATTTAAAAATGATTATATGGCGGATAAACCTTTTAAAAATGAAAGTATATTTAATAGTTTTATAACTGTGGAGAAAGTGAAGAAGGAGGAACTAGGATACATTTTCCGTTTTGAAAGTAGAGGGTTTATTACAGGGATGCAGACGTTTCTATTAGACCCTACGGATCCGTTTCCGGCAGGTTTCTTATTAAAATAAAATGTGATAGGGAGAGATAAATATGCAAAAAATTAAAGGGGCATTTCCAGTATTAATAACACCGATGGATGAATTTCAGGAAATTAATTGGGATGGGGTAAAGCAAAATGTAAATTACTTTATCGAACAAAACGTTGCAGGTATCATCATTAATGGAAGTACAGGAGAATTTGTAAGTTTATCAAAAGAAGAACGATTTAAAATGGTAGCAACCGTGTTGAAAGAAATTGATGGCCGTATTCCAGTTATTGTTGGAACTGCAGCAGAGACGACGAAAGAAACAATTGAATATACGAAACATGCAGAAGCGCACGGAGCGGATTGTGTATTAATTATAAACTCTTACTATTGTAAACCGAAGGAAGAGGAGATTTATTTTCATTTTAAAGAAATCTCAAACTCTGTAAATATACCAATTATGTTATACAATAATCCATTTACTTCTGGTGTTGATATGAGTACAGAGCTAATGCTCCGTATTGGAAAAGAGTGTGAAAATGTTACACATATTAAAGAATCTAGCGGAGATATTCGAAAAGCGAGAGATTTAGTAAGACAAAGTGAAGGGGCTTTCCAAGTCTTCTGTGGTTCTGAAGATTTAGTTATGGAATCATATTTAGTTGGTGCCTCGGGATGGGTTTCAGTAGCAGGAAATATCGTTCCCGGTCTCGTTACAAAAATGTATGAGCATTTTCAAAATGGTGAATTAGAAAAGGCGTGGGAAATAAACGATGCTATTTTACCACTTTGCGAGTTTCTTGAAGGATCAGGGAAATATGTTCAAATCGTTAAACGTTCTATGGAATTACATGGGCAAGCGGGAGGACCTTCTCGCTATCCAAGACTAGGGTTAACTGTAGAAGAAGATCAAAAGCTTCAAACGATTTTATCAAATATTGCAGCTCATGCAGCTGTTTAAATAAGGAGGAGAACATAATGTTAAAGACAAATATTGAGCTGAAACCAAAAGTGGAAGCGTTTTTAAATGAAGAAATTAAAATGTTTATTAATGGCGAATTTGTTTCTGCTATTGGCGGAAAGACGTTTGAAACGTACAATCCAGCAACAGAAGAGGTTCTAGCAGTCGTATGTGAAGCGCAAGAAGAGGATATTGATGCTGCAGTAAAAGCGGCAAGATCTGCATTTGAATCTGGCCCGTGGGCAGAAATGACTACTGCTGAAAGAGCGCATCTTATTTATAAATTAGCAGATTTAATTGAAGAACATAGAGAAGAATTAGCGCAACTAGAAGCTTTAGATAATGGAAAGCCATATCAAGTAGCACTTGATGATGATATTTCAGCGACTGTAGAAAATTATCGTTATTACGCAGGATGGGCTACAAAAATTATTGGGCAAACAATCCCGATTTCTAAAGATTACTTGAATTATACGAGACATGAACCTGTTGGTGTTGTAGGACAAATTATTCCGTGGAATTTTCCGCTTGTTATGTCTTCTTGGAAAATGGGAGCTGCACTGGCGACAGGTTGTACGATTGTATTAAAGCCAGCAGAGCAAACGCCTTTATCTTTACTATATACAGCGAAACTCTTTAAAGAGGCTGGATTTCCAAACGGCGTTGTAAACTTTGTATCAGGCTTTGGTCCTGAAGCAGGGGCTGCAATTGTAAATCATCATGACATTGATAAAGTTGCTTTTACAGGATCTACTGTTACAGGAAAGTATATTATGCGTCAATCTGCAGAAATGATTAAGCATGTAACGTTAGAGCTTGGCGGAAAATCACCAAATATCATTTTAGAAGATGCGGACTTGGAAGAAGCGATAAATGGTGCATTCCAAGGTATTATGTATAACCACGGTCAAAATTGTAGCGCAGGATCACGTGTATTTGTTCATCGTAAACATTATGAAACTGTAGTAGATGCACTTGTGAAAATGGCGAACAACGTAAAACTTGGAGCAGGTATGGAGAAAGGAACGGAAATGGGTCCACTCGTATCTAAGAAACAACAAGAGCGTGTGTTAAATTATATTGAGCAAGGGAAGAAAGAAGGTGCTACAGTTGCGGCTGGTGGCGAACGTGCGCTTGAAAAAGGTTATTTCGTTAAGCCAACTATATTCACAGATGTTACAGACAATATGACAATCGTTAAGGAAGAAATATTTGGACCAGTTGTTGTCGTACTTCCATTTGATTCGACAGAAGAAGTAATTGAACGAGCGAACAACTCATCCTATGGCCTTGCTGCGGGTGTATGGACGCAAAATATCAAAACGGGTCATCAAGTAGCAAATAAATTAAAAGCAGGAACAGTGTGGATTAATGATTATAACTTAGAAAATGCAGCTACACCATTTGGTGGATATAAACAATCTGGTATTGGCCGCGAATTAGGTTCATATGCGCTTGATAATTATACAGAAGTGAAAAGTGTTTGGGTAAATATAAAGTAATAGGGCGTTTTACTGATAAAAATTGAGGGATGAAATAATGAAAGATGCGGACAACTAGAAAGTTTGATAATAGTTGTCCGTTTTTTTTATATACAAAATTGCTTTTCCAAAGAATGATAAGGGGGATTTGGATGGAGAATTTAGTAGAATGGTTAGTAGGGCAAGTGTGGGGTATCGGTTTAGTTGTTTTTGCATTAGGGGCAGGCGTATATTTCACGATTGCAACACGCTTTTTGCAAATCCGTTATTTTAAAGAGATGATTAAACTATTATTTGAAGGAAAGAGTTCAGAGACGGGAATATCATCTTTTCAGGCATTTTGTTTAGCCTTATCAGGAAGAGTTGGAATTGGTAATATTGCAGGGGTAGCGACAGCAATTGCTTTCGGCGGTCCTGGAGCTGTATTTTGGATGTGGGTAATGGCTTTGTTAGGGGCAGCGAGCGCGTTTGTAGAATCAACATTATCTCAAGTATACAAAAGTAAAGTAGGGAATGAATATCGCGGCGGTACTCCATATTTCATTGAGAAAGGTTTGAAAATGAAATGGTTTGCAGTCATTGTAGCAGTAGTTGTAACACTTTCATATGGCGTGTTATTACCAGGTATTCAATCTAGTAGTATCGCAGTTGGATTTGAAAACTCTAATGGTATTAGCAAATATATAACTGGTATATTTTTAGTCGTGTTACTAGCAGCAATTATTTTTGGTGGTGTAAAGAGAATTGCTGGCGTTTCTCAAATGCTTGTTCCATTTATGGCAATTGGTTATGTAATTGTTACATGTATCATATTAATTGCGAATGTAACGGAGATTCCAAGTATGTTTGCTTTAATTTTCTCTAGCGCATTTGGTGTAAATGAAATGTTTGGTGGAATTGTTGGTGCAGCTATTGCATGGGGCGTAAAACGCGCTGTATTTTCAAACGTTGCTGGTGTCGGAGAAGCGACGTATAGTTCGGCGGCTGCTGAAGTATCGCATCCCGCAAAACAAGGATTAGTTCAAGCGTTTTCCGTATATATCGATACAATTGTCGTATGTACAGCGACAGCTCTTATGATTTTAATAACAGGTATGTATAATGTTATACCTGAAGGGAAAACCGCCATTGTACAAAACATAGGAAATGTGGAAGCTGGTCCAATTTATACACAACAAGCAGTTGAAACTGTGATAACAGGGTTTGGTCCAATATTTATTTCAATTGCGATTTTCTTTTTTGCATTTACAACGTTACTCGCTTATTACTATATCGCTGAAACGACACTTACTTATTTAGATCGTCAACTGAAGTATGGCTGGTTAAAACCAGTTTTAAAATTTGGATTTTTAATTATGGTTTACATCGGTAGCGTTGAATCAGCGTCGCTTTTATGGAATCTTGGAGATTTAGGAATCGGTAGTATGGCATGGTTAAACTTAATCGCAATCTTACTTTTAAGTAAAACCGCATTAAAAGTGTTAAAAGATTATGAAACGCAGAAAAAAGAAGGGAAAGATCCAGTATTTAATCCTAAAAATGTGGGGATTGAAGGATTAACATTTTGGGAAGAAAGAAGTAAAGAGGTTGAAAGAAAAAGTTCTAGAGAAAAAGTTATTGTCGATGATAATTTAAAATTATAACTAAAATTAATTGAAAATTCTTAATTTAAAAGAAGGTATATTGCCTCCATTTCATCACATACTACAATAAGTATGGATAATATGACTGGAGGGAATAAGATGGAACATGAGCAACATAGTTCGATAAATGATATTCTACATCATTATAAAGAAGGTATAGGTAGTTTTACAAATCAAATTCCTGAAATCGCTGAGACATATAATGCGTTCACGCAAGCTTGTTTTCAAGAGGGTTCTTTAACAAAAAGAGAAAAACAACTTATTGCATTAGGAATTAGTTTAGCAACGCAAGATGAGTATTGTACAATTTATCATACAAAAGGTTGTCTTGATCAAGGATGTTCGGATAAAGAGATTCTAGAAGCATGTGGTGTTTCAGCAGCATTTGCTGGCGGAGCTGCGATGAGTCAAGCGGTAACTTTAGTGCAAGAGTGTTTAACAGAATTGAAAAATCAAAAGCATTGAATAAAAAAACGTTTTAAACTTTATGTTTAAAACGTTTTTTATGTGAAATTAAATTTGAGTATAAAAATTATCTAGGATGGGTTCAATTTATGGTTATACAATAATGGGAGAATTTTAAATTTAGTAGGAATGAGAAATAACAACTATTTATTTAATTTTAAGGTTTTGTAAAAAGCTTCAATTGCTTCATATAATCAATGGCTTTTGTTTTATTTTTCTGTTTAGAAACATAATGTGCCTCATTAAAATCTCTATAGTAACTGTTAACTACTTCTTCAGAAAGAGCACCGTCAGAGATAGCTCTTTTAACCGCGCAGTTTGGTTCGTTTGTATGTGAACAGTTAGAAAATTTACATCTTATAGAAATCTTTTTTATATCTTCATATTCAAATTCAAAATTCCCCTCAAGGTTTATCAAGTCAAATCCTATTTTACTAATAAGAAATCCCTCCATTTTTGAAAGAGTCTTTTAGAAACATACATACAAAGTTTATCGTTTTCAATTTGTATTTACTTTAATATTCTATATCTTCATAAATAGATTTTTCTACATCAGGAAGAACTGTGTATATACTCTTACCGATTAAAGCTTCTAATTCTTTCTTAATCGCATAAAACCCTTTCCAATGTAAAGATGTATGAGATGTTGTACCATGACGCAAACCAACAGAAATTAATCTTCTTTCCAGCGTAGTAAAGCCATCCGCATCAGCAAGAGCGTCACAAAGAGTAATTACTTTATTGTATAAGTCGTAGTTACAATGTTCATTTAATATTTCAACTAACCGGCTTCTCATATGGTCAGGAACGAGACTCCATTCCGCTGCGATATCTATATGTTCATTTTTGCATGGGAATGAGTGTGTCACACAAATAACAGCGTTTCCTGTATACCCTAAATCATTCATATACATATAACCATCATAGGAATGAATGACCGATTTGGTAAAACCTTTGTATCTTCCGATATCATGCAAAAGGGCAGCGTTATATGCTATGTCAGCATCTAGCTTGTACCCTTTTTTTATAAGTTCTATAATTATGTTTTCAGTTGCATGAGCAACATGTAGTGAATGTTCAAACCAAGGGCCCGGGTTTTGTTCATATGCCCATTCGAGTAATTCTTTTGCGTACGTTCTATCTAATATATATTTCATATCGTTATCCTTTCACAAAAAATCATATCTTAACTATAAATTCCTCTTATTATTTCATTATTCCTTCTTTAAAAATTGTTACAATGAAACAAAAGGGGGAAAAGTAATGCGGAATTTAGTAATTGAAGAAATTAAGAAACTAGAAAATGATATAGAAGAACTTTCGAAACTTTTGAAAATGGTTGTAAATGATGGGGCATCAATTGGTTTTTTGCCTCCACTGGAACAAAAAGATGCAACAAAGTATTGGCAAACAGTATTAGCGCCAGAAGTGATATTGTATGTGGCTAAAATAAACAACGAAGTAGCAGGGAGTATTCAATTACAATTAGTTACTAAGCCTAACGGAATTCATAGAGCCGAGATTTGCAAATTAATGACTCATCCAAACTTTAGACGAAACGGTATTGGACGATCGCTTATGCAAAAAGCAGAGGAACGAGCAAAGCAAGAAAACAGGTCTCTTTTAGTATTAGATACAAGAGAAGGAGATCCTTCCAATAAATTGTACAAATCACTAGACTACCAAGAAGTTGGAACAATACCAGGGTATGCAATTTCTACGAATGGAAAGTTAGATGCTACGGTTCTTTATTATAAAAACATTTAAGTTATAATCAAACGGGGAGAGTGCTTAATTATTAGTAAGTGAATAATAAACGACTATTTTTAACACCGTCTATATTTTTCTGGCGGTGTTAAAATAGTTAATTATAATCTAATTAACGCACTAAATGAATTTGAGAAAGTTTTTAGAGGGTTCTTTTAGTAATGATTCTCGTCTTATAATAAATGTAGAGAAGATGACTAGCCAACTATAGTTATTTTCGCTTTATTATGGGAAGGGGATGAAAGAATGAAAAAGAATAGTTTACAAAAGATGAAGAAAGTTATTTTAAGTGGTGGCGTATTACTTACGGGATTATTAACATTTGGATTTTCAGAAAAGGCTTCAGCTCATGGATATGTAGAATCACCAGCGAGCCGATCTTATTTATGTAAGCAAGGGGTAAATGTAAATTGTGGACCGATTCAATATGAACCTCAAAGCGTAGAAGGAATAGGTGGATTTCCGCAACTAGGACCTTCTGATGGACAAATTGCAGGGGCTGGTCATTTTCCCGCTTTAGATGTTCAAACTGTAGATAGGTGGAAGAAAGTTACGTTAAATGGCGGGACGAATACATTCAAGTGGAAACTAACGGCTCCTCATAGTACGAAAGAGTGGAAATACTATATTACGAAAAAAGGTTGGAATCCCAATAAACCTTTGACGCGATCAGATTTAGATTTAGTGCCATTCTATGTGAAAAATGACGGTGGAGCTAGACCAGGGACAACAGTAACGCACGAAGCGAATGTACCAACTGACCGTAGTGGATACCATCTTATTTTAGCTGTTTGGGAAATTGCAGACACTGGAAATGCGTTTTATCAAGTTATAGATGTAAACCTTTTGAATAATGGCTTATCCTCAAATTTCGCTTTTAACAATGTAGTGCAAGCTCCTACATTATTTTAATTGAAACATACATTTCGATCATCTAATTCATTTTAGATGATTTTTTTTATGAAAATGATGAAAAATATAGAAGAAAGTGCAATTATTTATAAAAAAATATGCTTTAAATATTGTCATATTTGCTTCTTTAAGATATCCTTTTCATGAAGAGGTGGAAAACATGGAAAAAGTACTAGTTTTCGGGCATAAAAACCCAGATACAGATGCAATTTGTTCTGCAATTGCTTATGCAGAATTGAAAAAAGAATTAGGAATGAATGCTGAGCCTGTACGTTTAGGCGAAATCAGCGGTGAAACTCAATTTGCGTTAGACTATTTTAAAGTAGAAGGACCGCGTTTTGTTGAGACAGTAGCAAGCGAAGTGGACAACGTTATTTTAGTTGACCATAACGAGCGTCAACAAAGTGCTAACGATATCGAATCAGTTCGTGTGTTAGAAGTTATTGACCATCACCGTATTGCTAACTTTGAAACAAGCGATCCTATATACTATCGTTGTGAGCCAGTTGGCTGTACAGCTACAATCTTAAACAAAATGTACAAAGAAAATGGCGTAACAATTCGTAAAGAAGTTGCAGGTTTAATGTTATCTGCAATCATTTCAGATTCTTTACTATTCAAATCTCCAACTTGCACAGAACAAGATGTAGCAGCTGCTCGTGAATTAGCGGAAATCGCTGGTGTAGATGCAGATAACTACGGCTTAGAAATGTTAAAAGCTGGTGCTGACTTAAGCGGAAAAACAATGGAGCAATTAATCTCTCTTGATGCTAAAGAATTCCAAATGGGTAATGCGAAAGTTGAAATCGCACAAGTAAACGCTGTTGATACAAACGACGTTCTTGTACACCAAGCGGAACTTGAAAAAGTAATTTCTGCAGTAGTAGAAGAAAAAGGTTTAGACCTATTCTTATTCGTTGTAACTGATATCTTAACTAACGATTCTGTCGGTCTTGCGATCGGTAAAGCAGCAAACGTTGTTGAGAAAGCATACAACGTATCACTAGAAAACAATACAGCTACTTTAAAAGGTGTTGTATCTCGTAAAAAACAAATCGTACCAGTATTAACAGAAGCATTCCAAGCTTAATCGTATTGCGTACAGATGAACAGTAAGGACAAGTAGTCAGATTGGCTACTTGTCCTTTTTTATTTATAATAAGCAGAAATTTTTAACTTTTAAACAGTCGCATTGTGTATGCTTAATGATATGGAAGTATTGAAAAGTAAATTACAGGGGCTTTTTGAAAAAATATTGCATCTGTTTCAAAATTAGAGAGCTGGATTTCGGAGGAACTGCGTTTAAACGCTGAAATACAGATGTTGCGTTTAACTTTTTAGAAGAAAGGATATAAAGTTTTGATTAACGAATTAAAATAAGGATAGCGTTAGCTATCCTTATAATCGTTTATTCGTAAGATTTTTTCTTGTTTATATAAAATGTGATTATCGTAGTAATGAAGAAAATAGGTATCGCATACACTTGCCCAACAAATAACTTCCAGCCGACATAATTATAGCCTTCAGATGCTGGGATGATAACGGAAATAACGCAAACGATAAAATAGACTAATAGTGCAGGGATAATATTTTTCATTTTTATGAACCTCCCTTATTGTTTTATTAATACATACTTGTATTATAATTTAGTTTCATTATTTTGAAGAAAAAATGAAAAATTTTTTATGGTATTATAATATTTGCAATGAGAGTAATCTATAGTACGCATATGGTAAAATGTGTAATTTTAACTTTCAGAATTATTATATAGTATTTCGAGAAAAAAATGTACAAAATAACGAATTTTATTTACCAAAGTAAAGGGAGTAGAAATATATATGAAAAGGCTATGTATAATTCCATGCGGAAAAAAGAAAATTTGGGATAAACATTCAGACTACGGACCGATGGAAGCAAAAGATGTATATATTAGTCCGTTCGGAAAAGCATGTCAGGCGTACGCAACTATGTTTTTCGAAAACTGGGTTATATTATCAGCGAAACATGGATTTTTAAGACCAAGTGATATTGTATTAGAAAACTATGATCTTGCATTTGATTCAAAAAGCGATGAGGTAATAAGTATAGAGCAATTACAAAAACAGATGGTAGATAAAAGTTTACTACAGTTTGACGAAATCGTCTTACTAGCAGGGAAGAAGCATAAAAAAGTAGTGACAAAGTTATATCCAGAAGAAATGATTACATATCCGCTAGAGGGGTGTAAAGGAATTGGGTATATGTTGCAGAGGTTGAAAGAAGCTGTGAAGGAAGGGGAGGAAATATAGGTGTAGTTTCAGTGATTTTAAACTCTATTTATTTAGGGAGCTGAAAAGTAAAATAGAGTTTTTAGGCATCGTCGAAAGGGTGATGCTTTTTTGTTCGTGTCGTCATTCATGTAAAAGTAATTTAGAGAATAAATCATTCGATTTATGAAGCGATAGCTTTTCTATATCGAAAACAAATTGCGTCACTTTTAGAAAATATAGGACGTATGGGCACAGTTAAGATTGTAAGTGGGAATAGCAATAAGACAAGTTTTGAATAAGATATTAAGAAAGGAGATGTTGATGAATAATGGCTAGATATAGTTTGCACGGAGGACACAATAGTATTGTTCAAGGTGCTAATTTCGGGAATCGGAAAGAACACGTTCTAGATAGGCAAGTTAAAGATGCCGTGGCGGCTAAGTTAAGAGCCCTAGGACACACGGTTTATGACGATACGGACGAGGTAGGGGCAACTCAATCACAAAATTTAAATAATATCATTCGGAATAGCAATTCCCATGCTGTGGATTTAGTTATTTCTTTTCATCTTAATGCAAGTGATGGAAATGGACAGGGTGTTGAGGTTTTATATTATGATCAGAAAGATTTGGCGGCTAAAATCTCAGCTCAACTAGCAAAAGATATTGGATGGCGTGATCGAGGTGCGAAACAACGTACAGATTTAGCAGTATTAAATGGAACGAAGGCACCGGCTATTCTTATTGAATTAGGGTTTATTGATAATGAATCCGACATGGCAAAATGGAATGTTGATAAAATCGCTAATTCTATTGTATTTGCTCTTACAGGACAAACTGGAGGAGGTGCAGCGAATTTGCTCAAAGTAAAAACTGGTGGTGTAGCATTTAGTAATTTACAAGCTTTGGCTCAAGCTATGGTTGATGCGGGTATTGATGGACAAATTGTCGTTCAAAAAGATGGCATTGGTTATGCTATAACGAATGGCTATCCGTCCGGGAATATCGATAAATTTACAGCTTGGTTAGATGCACGTAAATGGTACTATGAGTACGTGAGATAAAACGAAAATTGGTTTGATTAAAAACTAAAAATTGTCTTATTTTTAGTTAACAAGTATATTAAGTAACTATAAAAATATGGAAAATTTATATGTAAATTAGTACACAAAACCACCTGTCAGAAAGGTGGTTTTATTTATCAAGCTATTTGTGGGCGGTAAAATTCTCACCTCAAAATTCGGATGAAGCTAAGAAATTAGGTGGGAATTACACTGCTCGTAGCCTCCTACTAATTATCGTTTCACTTTATATAGTTTAGAGTTTTGTAAATCTTTACTTATTAAACCCGTAATAATATTTTGTTTTCTCAATACATAAGCCGAATTTTAAATTATTACCCAATAATATAATACCTCTCATACTATTTATTAGTTGATAATAACAAAAAAACAAGCTTTGAATATAATAATGAAAAAGGAGATGTTAAATAATGGGTTATATTGTAGATATTTCGAAATGGAATGGCGACATTAACTGGGATATCGCAGCACCACAATTAGATTTCGTAATTGTACGTGTGCAAGATGGTTCAAACTATGTAGATCCTTTATATAAAAATTATGTACAAGCAATGAAAGCAAGGAATATTCCGTTTGGTAATTATGCGTTCTGTCGTTTCGTTTCAGTAGAGGATGCACGGATAGAAGCAAGAGACTTTTGGAACCGTGGTGATAAAAATGCAACAGTTTGGGTAGCTGACGTAGAAGTAAGAACAATGAACGATATGAGAGCGGGTGCACAAGCTTTTATTGATGAATTACGCAGATTAGGAGCTAAGAAAGTCGGTTTATATATTGCTCATCATATGTATGCTCCATTTGGAATGGCAAATGTCAATTGTGATTTTGTATGGATTCCTCGTTATGGTGGTAACAAACCGGCGTATCCATGTGATATTTGGCAATACATAGAGACAGGCAATGTGGCTGGTATCGGCAAGTGTGATTTAAATAAGCTGATTGGAAATAAGCCGTTAGCTTGGTTTACAAATCAAATTGTTGAGCCGATAAAAAAACAAGAAGGGGTTGGAATTATAGTGAATAAATATAACAAAGTAGTTACTTATGAATTTGGTGTAAATTTAATTTCTGACATGATTCAAATGATGGATAAGCTTGGATATACTTCTAAAATAATATCTCGTGGAGATAACCAAGGGCTTGTGTATTTCGAAACAGATTATCGTCAAGGGAACGAACTGGACAAAGCAACTGCTTGGTTAGATATGAAAGGAATTAAATATTTTTATTTAATCTTTTAACTCTACTTATAATATGGAGAAAATAGACTAATAAACAAGCCTTTGTATACTTTCAAACATAGAATATGATGAATTCTATCAAGGAGGAAGCATATTTATGAGAAATACTTGTCATTGTGGACATTTTCAAGATTGTAATAAATTTTGGGATGATTTAATGTTTGGGAGATGTAGATGTAAGCGCAATGATTTTCACGAGTGTTGTTGCAAAGAGAAACCGAAGTGTGAGTGTGAAAAATGTCATTGTAAAACAAAAGCGAAATGCCATTGTAGGCATGAAGAGGAAGGGTATTAATAATAAAAAAGAGTACGATGCGTACTCTTTTTTGGGGTGATTATATTCCATCTTGAACAGATTTCTTTACAATTACCCATGTGTCTTTCTTTTTAACCGTTATAGCTACATTAGTTCCATTAGATTCCTTATAAAAGATATATCCATTGTTTGAGTTTACATATGTAACTGGTTCACCTATGCAATCTCGCGAACAGGATTTGTTGACTAGTTCAATTAAGGATAGTTCACTTGGATCGGTTTTACTGGCTTCTATAACAGCATCAAGGCTTGTTTTTCGATAACCTTGCAAGTTTATATGAAAAAGCTGCTCTATTTCTCCTGTAATGCTAGTGTTCATTACTTCTACTGAATTCTTTTTTTCTTGAAGAAAGCCGTTTTCATAAAGTAATTTTGTATAGCCAATCCATGCTATTAACACTAGCATGAAAAACATACCCGTCATTTTAAGTATTCGAAGTCGTTTGCTTATAATTGTTTCTGAGTATTTCATTCACTCTAATCCTCCAATGTTTTTAATTTAAAATATGCTTGGATACAGACTTTTAGAAGAGTAGGAAAGTTAATGAATTTTCAATAAAAAAGAAAACATCCAGAGTTAGATGCTTTCTTTTTTGTATTTTTGGCTATCTGTTAGTTACTTGTTTCATAAGTGGTCTTATTTCTTTAACTGGTGGTTTCTTATCATAGGCATCAACGTAAGAAAAGTAGTAGTTTAAGTTTCTTAGAAGACCTTTTCCTATTTTTGCACTTAAGAAAGGAAATACTTGTCCAGTATAATCATCGAGAGATTTACAGTAATATTTTTCATCTAAATATATACTGTATTTACATGTTAGTTCTACTAAAGGATTCCCTTCATTATCAAATACTTCTTTAGAATCAATAATATCTATTAGTGCAAATTTTTCATTTAAGTAAACTTTCTTTTTTTTCTCGTGTTTATTTGTAAGTATAAAAACTAGACCAATCGCGTTAATCAAACTATTTCCTCCTATAAAAAACGGATATTAATAAAATATATCGATATAAGCTAAATGTAAAGAGGAGAGGTGAAATATCATGGAGAGAAAACTAAATAAGCCGATTTATGTTGGGAAATCGACTTATTTTTATCAAGTATTACTTAGTAGTAATACCTACTCTGATTAAAGTTTCACTTTATTGAAATACTTGCGGGAATTGTTTTACGATTGCGTTTGTTATCATGTCGGCCATTTCTAATGCTTCTTTTTCAATTTTATCGTAAAGTTCTACTCCTGCTTCATAATCTTTATTTAGGAAGGCAAGTGCTTCTGCTTTCGTTAGTGCTAAATGTTCATAAAACATTTTTCTAAATTCTTCTTTATCTATATATGGGTTGATACTGTTAAGAAATTCAATAATTGCGTCACCATTAGCGTACCATTTTTTCTCTATAGCGGCCGCTGCATTTTGATTACCAGCTTTTGCGGCTTTAACAAGATCCGCTGCAATTACTAAGTGATCTTTAATTAATGCACTATATTTTTTCACTGCATCTTCACCGTAAAATGGTTCAAGTGATAGTCCCATATGTGTTGCGTTTTGTAGAAGTCGCCCAACAGTAACGTTAACATCTGGTAAATTAAATACTATACTTACAATAGCCAATCTCGTCCAAGCGACGTGTTGTTCCCATAAAGAACGCATATACCCTTTTAAAAAATTCTCATTTTTACTAATTCGGTAGTTCCGTACGGATAAATCATAGTTTACATAAGGGTTATGGTAGGGGGAGTAATACGATTGCCAATAAGAATACATAAATAGTAACACTCCTTTGAACATGTATAACTCAAAGTATGATAAACATTTATTTTTAGTTACGTGTCCTAGATTATTTTTAGGGAATTTGAAATGGAGAAATTAGGTGAATGATGTTGTGGTATATATGAATAAAGTGAATATAAAGTAAAATAGGGTCTGCAAGGGAAGTTGCAGACCCTCAAAGGGTATTGCCGAGATGTCGGACTCGACTACGTAATGTTATCATAAAATTCTTTTGAAAAAACCTGGTAAATGTGTCCAAATGAAATTGGTACCTTAATACAGTCAAAGGGACCTGCTTCCCGCGGCAGGTCCCAATAACTAGATAATGTCGATGAGCAAAAACTCATCTGGAGTACTTTTATAGTAACAAGTAAAATGACTTTTGTGTATTGAGAAAGAAGAATTGCATAATTATATGTGAACAATTTAAATCCCAACAATTTATGATTATCATTAATTGTTGGGATTTAAATATGGTTATAAAATGGAGAAAAGAAGTGGAAGTGAGATTGAGGTGCACAGAAGTATGTAATCATGAAAAAGACCTGCTAATATAAGCAGGTCAACTTAAGGGGTTTATCCAACAGATTATTATATATGTTAACAATTCAATTGTAGTAAGTCTATACGTTTAATATTGAGAAAACTTCTGTGAATAATATATTTTTTGTGCATATATTAACGTCTAAAAAGTTGAGAAAGAAAATTAAAAAGCTTTTTATAAGAGAATAATGCCTGATACTTATAGTATGATTCATATTTCCACGCATCATTATTAGAGAATTGGGGCTTTTGTGTTTTCGTTTTTGCCTTGATGGAACTCATATTACGATGATTCATATAGTAACCTCCTGAATTTATATGTATACGATTAGTAGTATTCAAGAAAGGGAAATAAAATGAACATTTAAATTGAAAATCTTTCTTCTTGTGTACTGGATTTACGTTATAAATGCTGTAAAACATATAAAATAATGATGCTAATTCATATTAAATAAGTGAAGAAACATAGAATAATGAAAAAACAATAAGCATCTAATCATCCCTTTCAAGTCGCATAAGTGATTGATATAATAGAAGTAGATGAAAGATAAAGAAAAGCAGGTGACTCTTTTTTGTTTACTAAAGCACAAGAACTTTTAGCGTCCTACTTTGGTTATTCTTCGTTTCGAAGAGGACAAGATGAAACAATTAAAAATGTACTAGATGGGAAAGATACGGTTTGTATTATGCCAACCGGTGGCGGTAAGTCGATTTGTTATCAAATTCCGGCATTAGTATTTGAAGGAACGACGTTGGTTATATCGCCTCTAATATCACTTATGAAGGATCAAGTAGATACATTGGTACAGAATGGCATTTCAGCTACATATATTAATAGTTCTATATCTATTGCAGAAGCAAATCAGCGAATTCAATTAGCGAAACAAGGACATTACAAGTTACTTTATGTGGCGCCTGAGCGTCTTGATTCGATGGAGTTTGTTGACCAACTTATCGATATGAAAATCCCTATGATTGCGATTGATGAAGCACACTGTATTTCACAGTGGGGACATGATTTCCGTCCAAGTTATTTACATATACATCGCATATTAGATTATCTTCCAGAAAAGCCGCTCGTATTAGCATTAACAGCAACAGCAACACCGCAAGTACGTGATGATATTTGTAATACACTTGAAATTAATCAAGAAAATACAATTATGACAACGTTTGAGCGTGAAAACTTATCGTTTTCTGTTATTAAAGGGCAAGATCGAAATGCATATTTGGCGGATTATATTCGTCAAAATCAAAAGGAATCTGGGATTATATATGCAGCTACTAGAAAAGTAGTCGATCAGTTATATGAAGATTTAATGAAGGCAGGAGTTTCTGTATCAAAATATCACGCTGGTATGAGTGATATTGATCGAAATGAGCAACAAGAACTCTTTTTACGAGATGAAGTAAGTGTAATGGTAGCAACATCTGCATTCGGGATGGGTATTGATAAATCGAATATTCGTTACGTAATTCATTATCAGCTTCCAAAAAATATGGAAAGTTACTATCAAGAAGCAGGACGTGCTGGTCGTGACGGATTAGATAGTACATGTATATTGTTATATTCTTCTCAAGATGTACAAGTACAGCGTTTTTTAATTGATCAATCAACTGGAGAATCACGTTTTTCAAATGAACTTGAAAAATTGCAAAATATGACCGATTACTGTCATACAGAACAATGTTTACAATCATTCATTTTGCAATACTTTGGAGAAGAACCGAAAGAAGATTGTGGACGCTGTGGTAATTGTACAGACAATCGCGAGAGCATCGATGTGACAAGAGAATCACAAATGGTTTTATCATGCATGATTAGAACGAACCAACGCTTTGGAAAGCAAATGATAGCGCAAGTATTAACTGGGTCGAAGAATAAGAAAGTTATTGAATTTAATTTTCATACTTTACCAACGTATGGGCTTTTATCGAACCGTAGTGTAAAAGAGGTCAGTGAGTTTATTGAGTTTTTAATTTCAGACGAGTTAATTGCAGTTGAACATGGCACTTATCCGACGTTAAAAGTAACTGAAAAAGGGAAAGAAGTATTACTTGGTAAAGAGAATGTTTTACGAAAAGAACGAGTAGAGACAAGACAAATTGTTCAAGACCATCCTTTATTTGAAGTGCTTCGTGAAGTACGTAAAGAAATTGCACAAGGAGAAGGTGTACCGCCATTCGTTATTTTCTCTGACCAAACATTAAAAGATATGTGTGTGAAAATGCCGCAAAGTGATTCCGAATTGTTGACGGTAAAAGGTATCGGAGAACACAAACTTGTGAAATATGGCTCGCACTTCTTACAAGCAGTTCAGCATTTTATTAAGGAAAATCCAAATTATGCTGAAACGATTAAGACAGAAGTAGTTTCAGAGCGTAAAAAGTCAGGAAAAGCGTCCGCAAATTCTCATTTAGAAACGTATGAAATGTATAAACAAGGTATTGATTTGAATGAGATTGCAAAAGAACGTAACTTATCAAGACAAACAATCGAAAACCATTTAATTCGCTGCTATGAGGATGGAATGGAAGTAGATTGGCAAAGCTTTGTTCCAGCAGAGTATGAATCTCTTATTGAAACTGCCGTTCAAAATGCAGATGGTGGTCTGAAATCTATTAAAGAACAGCTTCCGAATGAAGTGAGTTACTTTATGATTCGTGCTTATTTACAAATAAGAAAGTAGAGGCATATAAAGGGGATAAGAATTTATGTATCATGTTTTCGTTTATGGAACGTTAAGAAGAGGACAAACGAATGCTCATTATATGCTAGGTGCAACATGCATCGCAGACAGAGCTTGGACATATGGAAAATTATTTGATACGAACGAAGGATATCCGGCCATGACTTATTCGATTGAAGAACAGGTGTATGGAGAAATTTATGTAGTAAATGATGAGATATTGTGTAAGTTAGATGAACTAGAAGAATATAAAGGTAATGCGGAGACTGATTTATATAATCGAATCACGCAAACAGTATATGTTGCTTATAGGGAAATTGAGGCATATGTGTATATCGCTCAGGATAAAAAGATGTTAAAGAAAGTGATAGACTCTGGAGACTGGCTTATGTATCAAAAAATATAATAAGGTAGTTTTAAAAATTGGAAAGCAGATAATGACGAATTCATTATCTGCTTTTTATTGTGTGAATAATTGTCGTTCTCTTTTTATTCTTATAGTTCTTAGTACGATTCCAATTCCGAGAAATAAAACAGTAGCAGCGACCCCGCTAGTAGGATTTAACCAAAAATCACTACTGTTTGTAAGAGTAATAATCCCTGTTATTGTAACTAAAACAGTAGGAACAGCATCCTCGATTGCATGCATGATAACACATGGCCAGACGGATTTTGTAAGTCTATATATTTCAACATACATAATTGACCAACAAACCATAAGGATACAGCCAGATAGAAGCATATTTAATCTTGAGATAGATTCAAAATATTCATTTGAAGAGCCTCCTTTACTTTTATTTATCCTACTATTTGTGGGCAGTAAAACGCCCATTGATTAAAGTCTTTAATTTTTACAATATTTGTTAATAGATAAATTAAATAGGAGACAAATAGAAAGTAGTATCTTTTGTATGCATCACTATACTATATGTGTATTTGTGTGATTTAGATGTTGCATATTCTTTTTAAATTAGAAAGATGAAAAATAAGTTTTTTCGGAAAATTTAAACAGAAACTATTGACTTTATGATTGGGTTTTTAATACAATGATACTTCGACTGAAAAATTAGAACGGACAGGAGGGAATCGTCGAAATGAGCAACATATTTGAAGGTGAGTTACAAAAAATGAAGGATACTTTACATACGATGGATGAGCAATTGGATAAGCTTGAAAAAACCCCGGTTTATTATGGAGAAGATTTTAAAGAGCAAATTCTTGAAAGTATGAGGGAGTCTAATAGACAAAACTTACGTATTGGTGTGCAAGAGCCGTACTTTGGAAGGTTAGATTTTCAGGAAGATGGAAAAGAAGAAGTTATGCCGATTTATATCGGAAAAGTAGGGGTTTCGGATATGGACACGATGAAGCCAATCATTATTGATTGGCGGCGCCTGTCGCAAGTATGTTTTATTCATTTACCGGTGGAGAAGAATTAGCATTTTATCAATCACCAGATGGGTTAGTAGAAGGTGATGTGTATTTAAAACGAAACATTTCCATTCGAAAAAGAGAACTTGAACGTGTTGTTGATACATATGTAAAAGGAAATGAAGATGTATCGCATGCCGATGATTTTCTTCTATATCGATTAGGTGAGAATAAAGATAATAAGCTAAAGGATATTGTTTCAACGATTCAATCGGAACAAAATGATATTATTCGAGCGGAAAGAAATTTACCATTACTTATTCAAGGGGTTGCAGGGAGCGGAAAGACAACAATTGCTTTACATCGCCTTGCTTTTTTAATTTATGAATATCGTGAACAACTAGAAGCAGAAAGAATGATCATATTTGCGCCGAATAGTCTGTTTTTAGACTACATTTCGAGTGTACTTCCTGAATTAGGTGTAGGGAATATTAGTCAAACAACGTTTCTGGATTGGGCATTACGTACGTTAGATGATTCAGTGAAACTAAAGCAGACAGAAGAAAAATTGAAAGAAGCATTTTCAATTAATCGTGATCAAAAGAAGGTAATGCTAGGTAAATTAAAGGGTACGTTGGAATTTAAGAAGTTTATTGAAGAGAGAATGATCCAATTTGAAAATGAGTTAGTTCCGACAAAAGATTTTGAGGCGTGGGATAGAGCGATTATTCCAGTAGAAGATATTAAAAAATGGATGCAAGTTGAATATAAACATTATCCTTTACAGAAAAGAAGAGAACGATTAGTAGGACGAATGAAGCGCTGGATTGAAATTGAACTTAAAAAATTCGGGGAAACAAACGAGAAAAAATTACTTAAAAAAGAAGCGACTAAGAGACTGAACGCATATATGAAGTTTTGGCCGAAAATGAGTGCTCTTTCACTGTATAGTTCAATAGTAAAAAGTAAAGAAATACTCGAGGTATTACCTGAAGAACTTGTTAAAGAAACAGAAAAGAGTTGTCGTAAAAAAGAAGTGTATGTAGAAGATTTACCAGCTTTAATATACATACATCATCGTATAACAGGGATTGAAATCGGGCAGAAGTTTCATCACGTTGTTATTGATGAAGCGCAAGATTTTTCGCCTTTCCAAGTTTATGTATTAAAAGAAATTACATTAGGTAATTCTTTCACTATATTAGGTGATTTATCGCAAGCGATTTATGATTACCAAGGAATTGAAGATTGGAATGCTTTTAAGGAAGTATTCCAAGAAACCGGTTATTATGAATTGACAAGAAGTTATCGTTCTACAAAAGAAATTATTGAATTTGCAAATGAAATAATTAAAAATGCAGAAATCCCAGTAGGACTCGCAACACCAGTCTTCCGCAGTGGAGAAGATGTGAAAGTAATTCATACAGAAAATCAATTTACTGAAATTGTGAAGACGGTAAAACATTTGCAAAATGCAGATGTGAAAACAATTGCGGTAATCGGAAGAACAGAAGATGAATGCCGTGATATATATGTGAAATTAACAAATGCAGGATTAACGGTAAACGTAATTGAAGCAAACCAAAGTAAATATGAAGGTGGTATATCAGTAGTACCTGTCTATTTAGCGAAAGGTTTAGAATTTGATGCGGTGCTTTTAATTGATGTGGATGAGGAACATTACAAAAACACAAAGCATGATGCAAAATTACTATATGTCGGATGTACGAGATCACTTCATGACTTATGGATTTTCTATAGTGGAGAAGCGTCACCTTTAATTAAAGGATTAAAATAAAGTGAAACTATAATCAGTGGGGATTTTTACTGCAAGCTAATGTGAGATAAATATAAAAAGAGGATTTCTATTACTGTCTACTTAACAGGGAGATGACTATGAAGATCCTCTTTTTATATTGAAATTAGTGTTCGATTTTAAACGAATAAAGCCATTAATATTAAATTTTGATAGCTATCATCCAATTTTACACCCTTTGCTTTTCTACCCTCTTCAAAGAAGCCTAGATTCTTATATAACTGGATTGCACCTAGATTATCTTCCATTACCTCAAGACAAACTTTTTCAATCTTACTGTTATTTTTAGCCCAATTGATTAACGTTTCTAGAAGAGCTCTTCCAATACCATAATTTCGATATTCAGGTAGTATGGTCATCGCAAAAGCCCCTTGATGACTAATTTTTTCTTTGTTTCCGTTCTTAAAATCTATTGCACCGACTAACTTACCATCAACTTCAGCAATAAACTGTACATAATTTGGATTTTCAAGATAAGCTTTTAACGTTTTTTGAATAGCATCGATACGCACCTTTTTTACATCCTCAACCGTACTTAGCATGTATGGAGCGTTTATTAAAGCTTTTGAAGCAGAATCTAGTATTCTTTCTGCATCCTGTTCTTTAGCTTCTCTAATTATTACTGTTTTTTTATCCTTAGATTTATAAGTAAAAACATTAGTTGATAAGATACTACACACACCCTTTCGGAATATAATTAGTTGAATTTTTTAACTATCGTACGATTATTAAGTAAGAAAAAGTCGTATCACCTTTTGCTGCAATCGCTCTGCTTCAACTTAATGACGATTATTTCAAATGTTTTTAATTTTCACAATGATTTATTCCGTTATATAGCCCGATTGTTGAATAACATGACTGGCGTTTTTTAAACAACTTTATTATCTCTGTACACGATGAATTAACGACTTGAGCTGTTGTGTAAATAATATACAATGACCTTTTCTAATTCCTTAGTTTGTCCTTTTTCCCGTACACGAACGGCATCTACTGGAGTTTGTGTATGTTTTAACCAATCTAGAATAAGGTGTAGTTGTTCTTGTATTTGCCCAATGTTTTGCTCCTTTATGTTCTTATTCTGAATTCTATTAATTAATTGCAGCATATAGGGAAGTTTTTCTATACATTCGCTTAAATCTCCGCAATAACCTGAAGGGAATTCATTTGTACCAAATTCTAAAGTATTGATGTAATTAGAAACTAGGTATATCATGGCTTTTTGTTCGGTATCACCACCTAATTCAATCGCTTTTCGAAGGGATTTTTCTAAATCGTCTTCTTTATTGCTAGAGTCCATATAAATTCCTATCCATCTAAAAGGTCTTGAATCAAATGGGTTGTTTTCTGTCCATCTATATAGAATGTCAATTAGAAAACTATTTAGTGAGAAAGTTAAGATCCCATCTTTTTCGTTTAATGCATCTAAAATAGTAAACAGCGAAATGGCAAACTCTTCTTGATCTTTTGATTCCCATTTCTTTGCATTTGAAATAAATGTCTCTAAATGTTTAAAAGCTAATTTTCGAAGTCCCGCTTCGCGATGCTGACAGTAACAAATAAAATTATGCCAATGCTCATTTTTATTCATATGTATAATAATAGTTTGTAATGCAGTGAGAGGTTTATCCATTATAAGTCCCCAATCTATTAAGCACGTGTTGAAAATTTAGTGTTATTATATCATTACATAAATTAAAAAGGGAGAGTCACTATGATTACAAAAGTAATTACGAAAAGTAATTGGGAAATCGCAAAAACAACTGGAGAAATTAATGAAGAATCACTTATAGAAGAGGGATTTATCCATTGTTCATTATTAGATCAAGCTTTAAAAGTTGCAGAAAAATATTTCAAGCATGAAGAAGATGTTTTATTACTTACAATTGATCCAGCTCTATTAAAAGCAGAAGTAAAATATGAACTTGCTTCTAACGGTCAAGAATATCCGCATGTTTACGGAGTAATTAATGTTGAGGCGATTGTAGAGGTTGTTCAATTTTCTAAAGAAAAAGGGGAATTTATATTACTTAAATCAGTTCGACTTTAGTAATAGGTGATGGAGTTCGCTATAATCGCTATATATAGCTAATGAATCCTATTGATAAACGAGGTTTTTTTGTTTATCAGTAGGATTTTGAATTTTATTCGAACGGACTTAAAAAGAGCACATTTGAATTGTGCTCTTTAAGAGAAAAGTGAATTAGGGTTTTTTACTTCTAGATAATGTATGAGTGATTCATCATAATGTGACGATGAATCACAAAAGAGCAGTTAGAGTGGGAAGAATTTAAGATGGTCACGGGATCCGATCGATAGGTAATGCAGCGGTTCTAACAGGACTCATTATAGACTTTGAAGATGAAACGTAAAAAAGTTATTGTTTTTATCTGAATATTGAAGGAATACAAGAGTTTTATTTATTTAATTTTTTAGAAAACATAGACTACAACATTGGTAAATGGTATAATTTCCTTGTTATTGGAATTAAAATCAAAATATTTGAAAATAAAGGATAGGGTTGGTTTTAATGGGGGATTCTGATCACAAAGAAACAAAGGCAATATTAAAGTTATGGTTTATTTATATACCACTTGCATTTGGAGAATTTGTCTTTTCGAATATCATAGGTTATTTAAAAAAATAAAGATTTTGTATTTGAAAAACAATTAACCTAATTTAATTGTTTTTTTATTTTTCTCTAATAAACCAAACAAAAATAAAGATTTTGAACAAGATGAAGTTTATGAAGGAAATAACGTTGATTAGGTGCTGAAAACAGTGTGAAATTAACAGTGCCTAAAGAATAAAACAGGAATCATTCAACTATGGTAATTTTCCGTTTTATTAGCTTCCTATAGTGAGGTGTTATGTTCACATCATATGTATACGATATTTGTAGCTTAATATAGTATTACTGGAACTGCAAAATTAGTAGTTAAGGTTGCTACCTTTTAGAGTGATATATATAACTTAGCTAAAAAAGCACAAATCATATAATTTGCGCTTTTCATTATCCGTTTTTTGGTAAAAAATTATAGTTTTTGTCACACTAATACTGTACGATACATAGTATAAAACACATACTGTATGACATATAGTAATGGAAATGAGGTGAGTGAATGGATACTTTATTAAACTCGTTAATTACTGAGTTAAGAAGAGGGACATTAACGTTAGCCGTTTTAAGTCAATTAACAACGCCGCAGTACGGATATTCACTTGTCCAGTTATTGGAGCAATCAGGAATTACAATTGATCAAAGTACTTTATATCCGCTACTTCGCCGATTAGAAAAGCAGGAATTAGTGACGAGTAGTTGGGATAAAACGGAGAGTAGACCTCGTAAGTATTATGTTTTAAGTGAATATGGATTAGAAATATTTTTGCAGTTGAAAAAAGAATGGATAAAGGATTCAAAAGAACTGTATAACTTATTAAAGGAGGAGGACGATAATGAGTCTAATTGATATCTACGTCCATGAAGTTGCAAAAAGATTACCTGAAAAAAATCGTGAAGATATTACACTTGAAATACGGTCAACAATAGAGGATATGTTACCTGATAATTATAATGAAGATGATGTAAAGAGCGTTCTTGAAAAATTGGGAAGTCCAGTTTCATTGGCTAATGGATACATGGATAGACCGATGCATTTAATTGGACCACGTTATTTTGATGTATATATGACATTATTAAAAATGATTATACCAATTGCAGTTGTTATTGCACTTATTTCAATGGCTGCAGAAAGTTTTATTAGTTATAGTGGTGAGCAGGCAGTAGTAAACGTTATTTTAAAATTGATGGGTGAAGGAATTGCAAAAACATTTGAAGTAGGTCTCCAAGTATTTTTTTGGATAACACTTGTTTTCGCTGTTTTAGAAAGAACAGATAAAGAAAAAGACCCACAACCATTGACAACAAGTTTAAAAAAATGGACACCAGATGATTTGAAAAACATCTCGTATATCCCAAAGAAAAAAGCAATCTCGAAGTTTGAAGTTTTTGGAGGTTTAATGTGGACAGCAGTTTGGGCTACACTTTACTTTTATGCGAATCATCTTGTTGGCGTATATAACGGTACGGCAAATGGACTGAAGTTTATCTCGCCAACTTTTAATCAAGATGTTTTATTGCAGTACTGGCCAATCGTTGTAATTATGATCGTTTTTGAAATATGTATATCCCTTTATAAATTAGTGCAGGGACAATGGACGCAAAGAGTGGCGATTGGGAATGCTATTCTTCAAATAGCTGGGACGATAGTATTCATTGTAATTGTAGTAAATCCACATGTATTTAACGCAGGGTTTATTACGTATTTGGCAAATGCATTTACTATTTCCTCAGAGGAGTTTAAAACGTGGCTCATTGGGGGAGGAATTTTCTTCTACATGTTATCTGCTGCAATAAATATATTTGATGGTTTCCGAAAAGCTAGTATTCGTATGTAGATAAAAATCGGAAATTTCGATAAAATAAAACTATTAAAAAGGTAGTGAAATAAGATGAACATGATGAAAGGAAGAAAACAATGATAAGGGAAGCAACGAAAAGAGATTTAGCATACATTTTAGATATTTATAACGATGCGATACTTTATACAACAGCTGTATATGCGTATAAACCTGTAACCCTTGAAAATAGAATAGATTGGTATGAACAAAAAAAGGCTGAAGGGTATCCAATTTTCGTATATGAATTAGATAATAAAGTAGTAGGATTTGCGACATTCGGTCCATTTAGAGCGTGGCCTGCTTATAAATATTCAGTTGAACATTCTGTGTATGTAGATAAGGCATATAGAAAAAGTGGCATTGGGTCTTCATTAATGAAAGAATTAATCAAAATTGCAAAGGAAAGAGAGTATATGACCTTAATTGCTGGAATTGATGCAGAAAATGAGAAAAGTATTGCCTTACATCAAAACTATGGATTTGTTCATGCAGGAACAATAAAAAAAGCTGGTTATAAGTTTAATAAATGGCTAGATTTAGCTTTTTATCAGCTGGAACTTAACGGTCCTGAAAATCCTATAGAAGAATAAATATTTTTTGGTAGCAAGAAAAAATTCATGCTACCTTTTTCTTATTTTAATAGCTCATATGAGCTGCTGAAAAGGTTTTTTATATTCGATATTGAATTTATTGGTATAATAGGAATGTTTAACGAATTTCCACTTCTTTATGTGATTGGGGGAAAAGATTTACCGAATCGCCGTGAAAATAAAGAGGTAGATGAAGCTTTTGCAGTAGTTTTAAAGTACATATACAAAGAATATAGTGAAAGCATGCTAGGAGTGAGCGATTGAAAAGAAACTTAAAGACTTTAACAATCATTATTTTAATTTTAACGATTATTGCTCTTGAAGTTGGAATCGCCCTATATGATCACAATTTGTCATTAGATACAATTTACTTTGCAGCGATCCTTATTTGTATTGTATTGCTTTTTGGCACACGTGTTTCTGAAGAGAAAGAAAGTACATCGAAACGAGGGCGAAGAAAAATAGCTGTTATATTTTGGCCATCTATTTTATTGTCTATCGCTTGTTTTGCAGTTATAAGTTACATAAGGGTAGGCTATGTCTCTGTACCAGGGATAATTGGCTTTTCATGCTTTGTTACATATGGTGGATTCGTTTTGATTAGTATTTTAAAGGGGAAAAATAAAATGTAGCTTACTAAGTTGAAAGGAAGCAATGTATATGAAACATATAGAGAACGGTACACGTATTGAAGGAGAATACATTAAAAATAAAGTCATTCAATATAATATGTCCATCTTAACAGATGAAGTAAAACAGCCGATGGAAGAAGTAAGTCTCGTAGTAAAAAATGAAGAAGGAAAAATATTTGGTGGTGTAACAGGTACGATGTATTTTTATCATCTTCATATCGACTTTTTATGGGTTGATAAATCAGCTCGTCATGACGGTTATGGTAGTCAACTGTTACATAAAATTGAAGAAATTGCGAAGGAAAAAGGGTGCAGATTAATATTGCTAGATTCATTTAGTTTTCAAGCGCCAGAATTTTATAAAAAGCACGGTTACAGGGAGTATGGT
This sequence comes from Bacillus thuringiensis, assembly GCF_001595725.1. GTDB lineage: Bacteria > Bacillota > Bacilli > Bacillales > Bacillaceae_G > Bacillus_A > Bacillus_A thuringiensis_K. The sequence continues at coordinate 2,695,185 of NZ_CP014282.1, read as the reverse complement.
ATCGTTGAAGATCATCCGAAAGGTCATAGTCAGCACTTTTTTGAAAAGAGATTATAATAATATTATGTATACTGATTGATGGGAGAAAGCATATGTACACGTATAAATTGCAACAAGAACAACCAATCTGTGCAGAAAAAATAAAGAAGCTTTATGATTCTGTCGGTTGGTGGCCAGAAAGAAAAGAAGTCGATGTTGAAAAAATGTTAAAGAATAGTATAGCCATTGGAGTATGGGAAGAAAATGAATTAGTTGGATTTGCTAGAGTCGTTTCTGATGGTGTTTTTCGAGCATACATTGAAGATGTTGTCGTACATGAGAATGTAAGAAATAAAGGTATTGGAGAGAAAATGCTTACAATATTACTTCCAGAAATATCTCATATTGATATTGTTAGTCTATTTTGCGGAGAGAAGCTAATAAAGTTTTACGGTGAGCAGCCATTTCAAGCAACGAAGCAAATTGTGATGCATCGTAATCAAACAGGGAAAGAATAAGAGGTGCCAATTAAAATGAATGCAACAAGAGCGTACTGTTTATCGAAAAGAAAAGCGACAGAAGATTCTCCAGGTGGCTGGAGTGCAACATGTATGAGGCTTAATAATAAAATATTTGCGATAGTAAATCATGAAGAAGGCGAAAAAGCTGCGATTACATTGAAGTGTGATCCAGAAGTCGCATTAAGAATAAGAGAAGATTATCCAGAAACAATTATTCCAGGGTATCATATAAATAAAAAACATTGGAATACCGTTTATATTCATAAGGATATAGAGCAGGAGCAAATTAATAAAATGATTGATTGGTCGTATGATTTAGTACTACAATCATTTTCAAAGAAAAAGCAGCAGGAGTTAATGGATTAATATGTATTAGGAGTGTGTGTAATGAAAGATTCGATTAAAGATACGTATGATAAATTAGCGAGTACATATAAAGAAAATCTAGATTTCGCAAATCCATATAACAGTTATTATGAAAGACCGGCGATGATGGAGCTTATTCCAAAGGAACTAGAAGGAAAAAAGATATTAGATGCTGGATGTGCAGCTGGATGGTATACTTCTCAATTCATAGGAAGAGGAGCAAATGTTACAGCAATTGATGTAAGTCCTGAAATGGTAAAAGCAGCAAAAGAAAATATAGGAGAAGAAGCGACGTTCCTTTGTCATGATCTGCAAGAAACATTGCCATTTGAAGATAATACGTATGATGTGATTGTAAGTTCATTAACTCTTCATTATATAGAAAATTGGAATCAAGTATTTCAAGAATTTCGTCGTGTATTGAAGCCAGGTGGAGAACTTATTTATTCTATTCATCATCCTTTTATGGATTTCACAAAGTTTCCATGTGAAAATTATTTTGAAAAACAGTTATTAATAGATACTTGGGTTAAACCGAATATTACTATTGAAGTCAAGTTTTTTAGAAGATCATTACAAGACATACTAAATGAAACTACAAATTATTTTGTATTAGAAGAGATAGTGGAACCGAAGGCAATTGAAAAAATGAAAGAAGTAAGCGAAAAATCATATTATTATTTAAATATGAATCCACATTTTCTTATCATAAAAGCAATCAATAAATAGCTAGTAAAATAACTTTGTTTTACTAGCTATTTACAGTTTTACATTACATATTAGGAGACTTTAAAATGAATACGAAACGAAATAGAGTAGTATATGCACTATTTACTATAGTTGTTATTATTTTAGGTCTTAGCTCAAGAAAGTTTGCTTTTGCACTACCACATCTATTAAATGATTATTTAGGTGATGCATTATGGGCATTAATGATTTTCACTGGCTTTGGATTTTTGTTTCCTAAAACAGAGACGAAGAAGTTGGCTTTTATTAGTTTAATGTTTTGCTACGGGATTGAAGCGAGCCAATTGTATCATGCGGAATGGATAGATAGCATTCGTGCAACGACTTTGGGCGGACTCGTGTTGGGATACGGTTTTTTGTGGAGTGATGTAGTGGCTTATACAATTGGTGTTGGAGTGGGAATACTGTGTGAGGTTATTTTTCGGAAGAAATAAGAATTGTAAAAGGGGTATTTGTAAATGGAACAAGCACTGGAAATTGCAAAGCTTTGGTTTCGAAATGAACATGTCACAGCTACTGTAATGCAACCAAAAGTAGCGAAGGTTTTATGCAAGAATAAAGAGTACATTTTAAAGAGAACGGGATCGATAAAGCAACTTCTAGTTGAATTCGATGTTTTGAAGCAACTGTATGAAAAGGGAATTAAAGTACAGAGAGTAGTAAAGACAGAAAATGATGAACAATATGTATTATATAAAGAAAAATGTTATTGCTTATATGAGTATGTTGCCGGAAGTGTTTTAGAAATTAAAGATACGGATAAGCTGGAAAGGCTAGCAAGTACAATTGGAGAAGAAATAGCTAATCTGCACAAAGCATTACATTCGGTGAATAGTGACCATGAGTTAATAAAAAGAGATTTATATAAGATGGTATTTGAATGGGCTATACCGATTTTAGAAAAGAATGAGTATGTTCATCGAGAGGTAATTCAAAAGATGGAGCGAATGCACGTAGCTTTCAAGGAAACGGTCCATTCATTACCGAGACAAATTATTCATCGTGATATGCATCTATCAAATGTCATCTTTAAAGATGATAAACTGGAAGGGTTTATAGATTTTGAGATTTTAGAAAATAATGTAAAAATATTTGATTTATGTTATTGCTGTACAAGTATATTAAGCGAGCTATTTAGTGATGAAAGATTAAGAGGGAAATGGTTACATATCGTTAGCAAAGTCTTTGAAGGTTATTATAAACAAAATGATTTAACGAAAGAAGAACGAAAAGCCATTTGGTATGTTATGCTTTCAATTCAAATTATCTTTATTGCTTATTTTGTCCAGTTACCAGATTTATTAAAGTTAAATGAAGAAATGTTCTTCTGGATTTTTGCTAATAAGGAAGCTATTGAAGAAGTTATAGAAGGTATCGTAAAGGTATGAAAAAAATAATATTAATTGGTTCTGGTGGTTCAGGAAAATCTACATTAGCAAGGCAGTTAGGAAATAAATTAAATATTAAGGTGCATCATCTTGATGCATTATTTTGGAAACCGAATTGGGAAGGTATTCCGAGAGAAGAACAAATAGCAGTTCAAAATAACTTAATTAAAGATGAGAAGTGGATTATTGATGGGAATTATGGCGGGACGATGGATATCAGACTGAATGCAGCTGATACAATTATCTTCCTTGATATTCATAGAACAATTTGTATTTATCGTGCGTTTAAAAGAATTGTAAAATACCGGAATAAAACAAGACCAGATATGGGCGCGGGATGTGAAGAAAGATTTGATTTGCAATTTTTTAAATGGATATAGAAATATCCTAATGCTAAACGACCTACAATTTTAAAAGGCTTAGAGCAATTGTCCGAAGAGAAAAAGGTTATTGTTTTAAAATCTCCAAATGAGGTTCGGAAATTTTTAGAGCACATATAATAATAGAATGTGACACAACAATTCTTTTTGGATCTTACCGATTAGTTTAATTAAACTAATCGTTTTTTATTATGAAAAATTTAACGCTTTTTGAAAATTGTATTTTGTAATGAGTATATGACTATAAATTCATATAAAATGAACGTTTGGAGGAATAGAAAATAACTAATGATTTAATTCAAACAATCGATTCATTAATGGTAAATATTCCAGCTGGAGAGGTAGTATTAAGAGATGATCGAATAAAAAAAGAATGGCTAGTGCAAATTCAACCATTTCTTCTTGCGAAGTATGCTGTAACAATCAAACTATATGATGCTATTACAAATAGTCCATTAAATAATTTTGATAAAAATCATAAACCAGTTGTCAATATTTCATGGAACGATGCCATTGCGTTTTGTAATGTACTTTCAAAAAAAGCGGGATTAAAAGAATATTATTCTATTTTTTACATTTGTAGGTCAGTAATAAATATAAAGTTATACATGAAAAAAGTGTCTATATTAAATGATATAGACACTTTTCTGTTGTAAGAAGAGAAGAATTGTTTAAATGGAAAAAATGAAAATACTAAATGTGAATTTTGAGAACTAAGTCTACAATTTCTGCTGCACACTTTTATTTTATCCCGTATTAACCGACCGTAAAACCCCAACTAATTAAAGTTTTACTTTATGATTTCAGGATGTGGTTTTATATGTTAGTAATAATTTCACTGTTTCTGCACAACTTCTGCACATGCTTAGGCGAGTTCTATGTCATGATATATTCATAAAGTGAAATATTTCACAAGGAAAAAATATATTTTCACTGCGGTGTATGCATAATTAATACATACATCGGTACAAGTTTGTCTCTTGTTATTCTTTTACATCAAAGCCCACATTCCACTACAAAGTATAACAAGAAGGAGACATGAACATGAATAATCGATTTTTAAAACAACTACAAAACATGAAAATGAACAAAAAAAGTTTAGGAGCTGTAGCATTAACAGCTGGAATTATTAGTACGACACTTATTCCTCAAAATGCTTATGCGCACGGTTTTGTTGAAAAGCCCGGTAGCCGATCCGCTTTATGTAGTCCAACTTATGGTGCGCTAAATGTAAACTGCGGAAGTGTTATGTATGAACCACAAAGTTTAGAAGCTCCAAAAGGGTTCCCACAAGGTGGTCCAGTAGATGGACAAATTGCTTCAGCAGGCGGAAAATTTGGTGGTATTTTAGATCAACAAACAGCAAATCGTTGGTTTAAAAATACAATCACTGGTGGGGAAAATACATTTACTTGGAAGTATACTGCGCCTCACTTAACGAGTAAGTGGCATTACTATATTACTAAAAAAGGATGGAATCCAAATAAAGCGCTAACAAGAGCAGATTTTGAACTAATTGGAACTGTGCAACACGATGGTTCTGCAGCTTCAAATAATTTAACTCATAAAATTAATGTACCTACTGATCGTAGTGGATATCATGTGATTTTAGCAGTATGGGATGTAGCTGATACAGCAAATGCATTCTATAATGTAATTGATGTTAATCTTATTAATGATGTGAAATCAGACATAGAAGCGCCAAGTATTCCAAATGGACTTCAGACGAAAAAAGTAACAGCGAATAGTGTAGAACTAACATGGAACTCTTCTACGGATAATGTAGGGGTAAAAGGATATCAAATCTTCCGTAACGGAGAGATGATCGATACAATACTAGGCACTCATTTTATTGATAAGAAGTTACAACCAAGCACAGAATACTCTTATACTGTAAAAGCAATTGACGCAGCTGGAAATGTATCGAAAGAAAGTACAGCGCTTACAGTAAAAACGACAGTTGCGACTCCTGATACAGAAGCACCAACACAACCAAAAGGATTACATAGTATGGGAACGACAGCATCAAGTGTGGATTTAATGTGGAGTCCATCTGACGATAACATTGGTGTAGACCATTATGATATTTATAGAGAAATAGAAGGATTAATGAAAAAGATTGCAACATCCAATACAACTTCTTATATGGATAAAAATCTGCTTGCTAATACTACTTATAAATATGTAGTGAAAGCTGTTGATGTAGCTGGAAATGAATCCGTACAGAGTGATATATTCACAATTACTACAAAAGCTGAAAGCGCTTCATATGAAGCGTGGGATGCAAAAAAAGCATATAAAAAGGGAGATAGAGTTCTACACGAAGGAAAAGTATATGAAGCAGTCCAGAGTTATCAAGGAAATGGTGATCCAAACTGGATTTATGCATTATCATTATGGAAAACAGTGTAAGTTTTACCTAGGTATGAACTAAAAGATGATGGGCTTTGATGCAAAAGGTAATCTTGAGAATTCACTTTTCTATTAATAAAAAAGGGTAGTGTATGAATACATAAGATTCATATACTACCCTTTTTATTATGATAACACTTTCGTCATAAGTATGTGCGGAATGCCATCTTCCATAAATATATCAGAAGAAGTTTGATAGTCTAATTTTTTATAAAATCCTTCAGCTTGTGTTTGACCGTGTAGCTTCACTTTTGTAGCTTGTTCGTTACGAGCAATTTCTTCTAACGTTTGAATGATGACTTTACCTAATCCGTATGTACGATAATCTTTTAAAATACAAATACGTTCTAATTTTCCGACACCATCAACAAATCGTATACGCCCTGTGCCTACAGGAAGATCATGATAATAAACTAAAATATGTTTACATTGCTCTCCGATTTCATCGAATGTATCGAATTCATCTGTAAGAGGAACACCTTGTTCTTTTACAAATACTTCTTTTCGAATATGAAAGGCAGTTTCTAAATCAGTAAGTTCTGTTATAAGTTTGGATTGCAAAATATTCAGTCCTTTCTAATGTAATCAGTTTGCGTTTTCCTAGTATATCATAATAAAGCACTATTAAGAGAAGAAGAACATACTAAAAAGCCAACTTTAAAAAGTTAGCTTTTATTACAATTTCTTTATCCCATTTTTAGTGCCAATAATTGCTGTACTCGTCATACTTATAAACAACCCTGTTTCAACTACACCAGTAATCATTTTTAATTGGGTGTGTAAATGGGCAGGATTAGAAATATGATTAGGGAATATACAATCGATAATCATGTTATTGTTATCGGTTATATAGGTTTCATTATTTTTTAAACGTAACGTTGTTTGACACCCTAAAGACTGAATTTTATTTTCGGTTTGTTTCCATGAAAAAGGGATGATTTCAACAGGTAATGGAAAATTACCTAAATGTGTTACAAGTTTCGATTCATCAGCAATGATAATTAGTTCTTTAGAGGAAGAGGCAACGATTTTTTCACGAAGTAATGCACCGCCACCGCCTTTTATAAGCTGTAAATTTGAATCAATTTCATCCGCTCCATCAATTGTAAGATCAAGACTTTGTACGTCGTTTAACGAAAGTAGGGGGATATTTAGTTGATGTGCTAATGCTTCAGTTTCCTTTGATGTTGGTACAGCTTGAAATGATAATCCTTCTTTTACACGCTCACCTAATTTTTGTATTGTCCAATATACAGTAGAACCTGTACCAAGCCCAATCTTCATGCCATCATTTACAAAGTTAGCGGCATATTCGCCAGCGAGCTGTTTTAAATTCATCTCTTTATTCCGCCGGACGCGGCCCGGCATCAAGACCTGAATTTTTAACTGTAAGTACCGGACGAACGACTATATCTTTATGTACGCGCATTTGACAAGATAATCGTAAATGATCTTCAATCCCTTTTTCCGTCATTGCATGTTTCTCATTCGCACTTGCTTCACAGAAATCACCTGCTAGTATTTCTACTCTACAAGTTGTGCAACGTGCATTCCCGCCGCAACGATGAAGAATGTTGACACCGCTATCTTCAATTGCTAATACTAACTTTGTTCCTTCTTTCACATCAAAAGTTCCCGCACCTTCAATTGTTAATTTTGGCAAATTTGTTCCTCCTCACGTAAAATTGTACATAACATATTTATGACCGCGAATTATTGAACATAAACATTATTTTTTATATCCCCGTAACTTTTTTTAATGTTGAATCGTTTATTAAGTAAGCGCTGAAAAGGAGTGGTTATTTTGTGCACAAAAGTAACTCATGTTTTAAAGAATCATATCGATATGAATCATTCAAATATAAACTTTTTAATTGAACAATATGGAGAGTTAAAAAGATACTGTACTTTTTTAACGAAAAACAAATGGGATGGGGAAGATCTGGCCCAAGAAACAGTGTGTAAAGTGCTTCAAAAATATAGAAATAAAGATATTTGTATGACACTCGTCTATAAAATAGCAAGAAATCGTTGGTTAGATCAGATGAAGTCTAAGTCTGTTTATGAAAAAATAAGAGAACAAATCACATTTGAAGAACCACATGAGAACATTGCAGATTTGCATGAAATGGTAGGGAAAGTATTGTCTTCATTAAATGTACAGCAATCCGCAATTTTATTATTAAAAGATGTTTTTCAATATAGTATCGCTGATATTGCTAAAGTGTGTTCTGTATCAGAAGGTGCAGTGAAAGCTTCTTTATTTCGGAGTAGAAATAGGCTGAAAACTGTAAGTGAAGAAGGGATTGAGATAGTCGAATTCACAGAGGATATTGAAGTTGTTGTAACATCTATTCGTGAGGAAAGACCGGAATTATTAACGAAGCTTCTTCCGACAATAGATTTTACTAAGTTACCATCTAAACAGCCAGTCTTATTATTTAATGTGAAAAAACCTTCTTCCTACAGTTATATGCTTTACGCAGCATAATAATTATTGGAGGGATATAAAATGAATGCAATTCCATATGTAGTGGAACAAACGAAATTAGGAGAACGTTCTTATGATATATATTCAAGGTTATTGAAAGACCGCATTATTATTATCGGTTCAGAAATAAATGATCAAGTAGCGAGTAGTGTCGTAGCGCAATTATTATTTTTAGAAGCGGAAGATGCCGAGAAAGATATATTTTTATACATCAATAGCCCAGGCGGCTCAACGACAGCAGGTTTTGCCATATTAGATACGATGAATCTCATTAAACCAGATGTGCAAACGTTATGCATGGGATTTGCAGCATCATTTGGTGCATTGTTATTATTATCAGGTGCAAAAGGAAAACGGTTTGCACTCCCTAACAGTGAAATTATGATTCATCAACCGCTTGGTGGTGCACAAGGTCAGGCAACAGAAATTGAAATCACAGCAAAAAGAATATTAAAGTTAAAGCATGATATTAATAAAATGATTGCAGAAAAAACAGGCCAACCGATTGAAAGAGTAGCACATGATACAGAAAGAGATTATTTTATGACTGCAGAAGAAGCGAAGGCATATGGGATTGTAGATGACGTTGTTACGAAAAAATAAGTTAAAAACAGGCTAGAGGATATGCTAACCCTCTAGCCTATTTTTATTAATCTTTTACCCATTCATCAACTAGCGCTTGATTCTTCTTAATCCATTTTCGCGCCGCTTCTTCGGGATCTTTCGTTTTATTTAACTCGACCATTAACGTACCAAGCTGTTCATCGTTCATCTTCCATTTGTCAAAGCATTTTATGATATCCGGATGGTCTTTTTCGAAACCTTTACGAACAGAGTAATAAATGTCATCTTTTTCACCATATACTTTCTTAGGGTCTTTTAAATATTTCAAGTCAAATTCCGAAAAGCCCCAATGTGGATTCCAAAGCGTAACAGCGATTGGTTTCTTTTTCGTATATGCTTTCTTTAATTCACTCATCATCGCAGCCTCAGAAGATTGGACAAGTTTTAGTTTAATATCATATTCCTTCATTGCTTTGTTCGTTAAATTCATAAGACTACTACCGGGTTCGATTCCGACAATTTTGTTATCTAGCTCACCTTTATGTGCATTTAAATCTTCGATACTGTTAATGTTTTTCATATAAGAAGGGACGACTAGGCCAAGACCAGTACCTTCATACCATTTTGATTTTAAAACAATATCATCTTTATAACGATCGTTTAGCGGTTTATCCGTAACGGGTAGCCACACTTCTAAATTAGCATCAACATCACCGCGAGCGACACCAGTCCAAATTGCGGCTTTTTCTAAATACATAAGTTCAACTTTGTAGCCTTTTTCTTCTAATAAAACTTTCCACATGTTTGCGGTTGCAATATTTTCTTTCCAACTTGTTACACCAAGTTTAATTTTTCCTTTCGAATTTGCATTTGTTGCATTACATGAAGTGAAAATCATAGTAATAAATAATGCAAGGCATATAAACCAAATTTTCTTTCGCATCGAAAACCTCCTAAGTAACGTTTGCCTTATAAAATAAATGTATAAGTAAGCATTCTTATTATGAACGGAAACGAGAATTTTAAAGAAATCTTATGAATGTCATTTTTATGTAATATTTCTTTGCAAAATCGCAACACTATGTGAATAGATGGGTAGAAAAGGAGTAGTGACATGGATAATACAAAGGTGCGTGTTGAAAACGTAACAAAAGTATTTGGGAAACACCCGCAAAGAGCGCTTACCTTATTAAAAGAAGGAAAAAGCAAATCGGAAATTTTGAAAGAGACAGGAATGAACGTTGGGGTGAAAAAAGCAACGTTTGAAGTATACTCTGGAGAAATTTTCGTTATTATGGGTTTGTCTGGTAGCGGGAAATCTACGCTAGTTCGTATGTTAAATCAATTGATTAAACCAACTGCAGGTCATATATACATAGATGGTGAAGACATCGCAACGATGGGAAAAGAACAGTTACGGAGAGTAAGAAGAACGAAAATGAGTATGGTATTTCAGAAATTCGCTCTATTTCCGCATCGTACAGTTATACAAAATGTTGCATATGGTTTAGAAATACAAGGAGTTCCAATTGAAGAGCGAGAGAAAAAAGCGTTAGAATCGCTACAGTTAGTAGGACTCGATCATCATAAAGATAATTACCCAAGTCAACTTAGTGGTGGTATGCAGCAGCGTGTCGGCATTGCGAGAGCGCTTACGAATGATCCGGATGTTTTACTTATGGATGAGTCATTTAGTGCATTAGATCCACTGATTCGAAAAGAAATGCAAGATGAATTGTTAGAGTTACAAGATAAAATGGAAAAAACGATTATATTTATTACGCATGATTTAGATGAAGCGCTTCGAATTGGAGATCGTATCGCATTAATGAAAGATGGAGAAATTGTCCAAATTGGAACACCAGAAGAAATTATGATGAGCCCCGCTAATGAATTTGTAGAAAAGTTTGTTGCGGACGTGAATTTAGGAAAAGTAATTACGGCTGAGTCTATTTTAAAACGACCAGAAACTTTATTAATTGATCGTGGACCTCGTGTAGCCCTTCAAATTATGAGGAATGCAGGTGTCTCAACTGTATATGTTGTAAACAAAAAGTATGAGTTTTTAGGTATATTAACTGCGGATGATGCGAGTAAAGCAGTACAAAAACAGTGGCCGATTGCTGATTTATTACTTAATGATATTCCGCATGTGTATTTGGATACTTTACTGGAAGAGACATATGCAAAAATGGCAGAGATGAAATATCCGTTACCAGTAATCGATGAGAAGAAAAGGCTAAGAGGAATTATTAAACGTGAAAGTGTCATTCAAGCTCTTGCAGGAAACATTGAGGAAGAGGTGAAAGACGATGAATAGTATACCGCGGATTCCATTAGGGGAATGGGTCGACTCATTTGTTGCAAGTTTATATGAGCACCTTGAAGGCTTATTCCGAGGATTCTCTTATATTATCGGCGGATTCGTTGATTTACTCACTAATTTTTTAACAATAATACCGGCCATATTGATGATTATCATCCTTTGTTTCCTCATTTGGTACACAACGAGAAAGGTATCTTTAATTATTTTTACACTGATCGGTTTATTATTTATTTTAAATATTAACTACTGGGCACAGACGATGCAAACATTAGCACTCGTACTTACGTCTGTTATTATTTCAATTATTGTCGGAATTCCAATTGGTATATTAGCATCTCAAAATGAACGTTTCTCAAAATTTTTAAAACCAACATTAGATTTTATGCAAACAATGCCTGCATTCGTATACCTTATTCCAGCGATTACATTTTTCGGAGTAGGTGTAGTACCTGGAATTATTGCATCAGTAATCTTTGCAATGCCACCGACAATTCGTTTTACTGACTTAGGAATTAGACAAGTTCCAGAAGATTTAATTGAAGCAGCGAATGCGTTTGGATCCACGGCATCACAAAAACTATTTAAAGTACAATTACCACTTGCAACCGGAACGATTATGGCTGGTGTGAACCAAAGCATTATGCTTTCGTTATCGATGGTTGTAACAGCATCACTTGTAGGAGCTCCAGGACTTGGAGTTGATGTATATCGCTCTGTAACACAAGTTAATATCGGAATGGGATTTGAAGCTGGATTAGCTATCGTAGTAATCGCAATTATATTAGATCGAATTACACAAGGGTTCCATACGAAAAGAAAATAATGAATAAAAAACACACTTTTATAATACAAAGTGTGTTTTTTATTGCATCCAGATCACATACGAACGATAACAGAACCTCCAGCTGGTGCACAAACTTGGTTTTTTTGTTGTTCCATTGATTTAATTAATTGATTATTTTCCTCGATTAATGAGATTAATTTAGTTAATTGATTTTCAAGACTTGCAATACGCTGCATCATATATTGTGAATCATGATGCAATGTATTCCTTGCGGGATGAGGGGAATAAACATACTGTTGATTTATATTTGGATTCCAATGAGGATACATTTGAATCGTTCCTCCTTCAATAAATTACGAAGCTTTCTTATAGTAAATGCCTATGTATAATTAATAGTTACTTGAAAATTTTCCAATATAAAAGGAATATGTACAGAAAATGGAAAAAATTATATGTGAAGTTACAGTACATTTTTGGGAAATATTTAAGCGAGATAGTGCGTATATTAATACATTCAAGTAAATGTATGTTATTTAGGGAGAAATGATGGGAGGAGATGTAATTTTGGCTAAAAATAAAAAAAGAAATGATGCTTTGGCAATAGGTGTCGGTATAGGGGTTGTAATTGGTGTATTTCAAGGGCACTTTACAAATAATTTAGTAATCGGAATTGTGATTGGGATTATAATTGGGATTGCGTTTTTGAAGAAATAATGAGATGTAAATTCATTTCAAAAATTATTGTATAAAAAGAATGAAAATTCGGAATGCGAAACCTGTTTTTCCTTTTTTTGTGATATTATATATGAAAAGGAAGGTGATGGATATGTCAACAAATAATCAAGTAGAACAAAACTGCTTCATTTGCAAAAAACATAAAGGAAATATTATAGTTCCAGGTGGAGCTATTTACGAAGATGAACTCGTTTATGTTGGACATGTCCATTGGGATAATGAAGAAACATACCTTGGTTATGTCATGATAGATATAAAAAGACATGTACTTGGCCTTGCTGAATTAACGGATGAAGAAGCAAAAGCGTTCGGACTTATAACAAGTAGGGTAAGTAAAGCGTTAAAAGAAAGTGAGGGAGCAGAACATATTTATGCTTTTGTTTCAGGGAATGGTGTACCACATATGCATATGCACATCATACCGCGTTATCCAAATACACCCAAAGAGTTTTGGTCACCGACTGAAGTAGCGAAATGGAATGGTGCGCCATATGGTGACGCAGAGAAAATCCAAAAACTATGCGAAAGAATACGAAAGTATATGGTGAGTGAATATGCATATAACAAATAATAGACAATATTCATGGGTTGGAAATACAGAAATGTGCTTAGGAGAAATTTCAGTTAAGCAATATGGTGATATTGTACTTGGTAAATACGGCGGGAATATAAGCGCCGGAGCAAAAAAGAACGAAGATGGCGCGTTAGTTTGGTCAAATGGTGATTGGGAATTTGCAGCTATATTAGATGGACATAATAGTGCGGAAAGTGTTGATTTAGTAGTAAATACAATCGAAAAAGAATATGAAAATATAAAAGTAATTTTGAATGAACCAATTAATACAGTGTTTCAATCTGTTGAAAATCATATACTGACAATTTTTCAGGCATCTTCATTTAAGGAAAAGTGCAAAAAAATTAAAGGTGAAACAGCTTGCTTACTATGTGTAAGGAAAGAAAATTATATATGGTGGCTTTCTATCGGTGATTGTTTAGTGTATGTATTTCATGAAGAGTTACATAAGTTAGGACAATATGCATTAAATCAACGTCATTTTTACGAATGGATTGGAAATGTAAACACATTTGATTTACCTGTTCCTTGCTATTCATCAGGTATTCGTGAATTACGTACTGGAAAGAACCGAATTGTAATGGTGACAGATGGAGTATTAGAATGCGGGGAACGCCGATATGAAATACCTGTAAATTTGTATAATACTATTAACAGAAATGATAAAACACTTAAAGAAAATATTCACAATGTTTTAGAACACGTGCATCATCAGTTGGGACGTGATAGTGCGACTATAATTAGTTGGGACGTTGAAAATAAAGAGAATGTTACGTATCCGAGTGATCAGCCGGAGAAAATGAAAGTAAGAAAATAAAAGGATAGGTTTTTTTGTCAATTAGAAAAATAACTCTATTAATTTTATGAGTACTATCTACATTCATTTTGAAAAAATAGCAAGAAAAAGGTTATACATCCCGAAGAAAAGGATGGGAAATAGATTGTTGTTGTACAATACATAAAACATGTCTTGATAAAACTACTACTAAAGAAGTAAGCATAAAGAAAATGAAGATATTATCGAAACATTAAAAAAATTATATAGTCCACTTTGTTACGAAAACATAATTAATTTAATAGGAGGGAATGCAATGGGCAACTCTACTATTTGGATTATAGTTATTAGTATGATAATTGGAGGATATTTTTTAGAAAAGTTTTTAAGGAAAAAATTAAATATGACAAAGGGAAATGTTTGGATATATAAACATGTAAATGGTTTACATGTAAAATTAGAAATAGGTCTTTTTATCATATATCTTATAGTAAGTTTTATTTATCTGTTCAAAGTAGAAAATGCTAATATAGGAATTGCTGTACTTACTTATTTTGGAGCAATTTCCTTATTACGCGTATGGATGGAATGGAAGTATAACAGAGAAACAAAGGAATATATTCTTTCTATAATTGGATTCTTTGCATTTGTTTTTATGGTTTCAATGTTACTTTATTTTGATCCTCTTTCTACATATTAATATCGTTTTGTTTTTTTATGATGAATATTTAAAAAGAGTAGCTACCATTATTTATCTTGATAGTTACTCTTTTTATTTACAACTTCCTAAAACTCCTCAAAACAAGATATTCCCACAATCTCCAAGGAAGAATCTTCTTCGCAAAGATCATAAATTTCACACCTTTACCGATTGGATATCGTAAATTTGTACGCTTAGATTCAGCAATTTCTACAATTTTATTAGCAACATCTATCGGATTACCAAATGTATCACTGCCGCTATTAATATGTTTTTGTATTTTATCCATATACTCTTTGTAAGGAGATGTTGTATCAGATTGATTTTCAGCTAGTTGTTTCCCAACCTCCCATATGTTTGTGTTATAAGAACCTGGTTCAATTAAAGTCACATCTATTCCGAAAGGTTTTACTTCTAAGCGAAGCGATTCACTCCAGCCTTCTAATGCATATTTTGAAGATACATAAGGAGATAAACCAGGGAATCCAACTTGGCCGCTAATGCTGCTTATATTAATGATTTTTCCACTTCTTTGTTTTCTCATATACGGTAAGACAAGCTGGGTAATTGATATAGCTCCAAATAGGTTCGTTTCAAATTGTTTACGGTATTCCTCTACTGGAATTTCTTCTACAAAGCCGCCATTTGCATATCCTGCATTATTAACAAGAAGGTCTACTTTTTGTATTTCTTTTAAAAATAATTGGAAGTTATGTATAGAGTTTTGATCGGTTACATCTAATTGTTGAATTTTTATGTTTTGTTGTAAGTTGAGTTGAGTAGCTTGAGATAGTAAGTTCACTTGTTTTTCAAGGTTCCGCATTGTAGCGATAACTAAATAATCTTTTTTTGCGAGTTCGAGTGTAGTTAATAGTCCAAATCCACTTGAGGCTCCTGTAATTATTGCGATTTTTTTATTCATTTTCCGCCAGCTTTCTTTTTCTTTTATCATAACGAGTTATGATAAGAAAATCTATTATTCTTACATTCAGTATGAAATCAATTTGTATGTAAAAAAGGGGATTATAGGGAATGAGCGTATATAGAGTAGTGTATATTAATATGATAATGAAATGAGGGAAGAAAAATGGTCCATGTGAAGGATGTATTAGCAGATCAATTGTTGGCGAATGCAAACGATCCTAGTTGGTATATCCCATTTTCAGATGCAGTGAAAGATTTATCTGAGAGGGAAGCTTTCTGGAAACCGAATGAAGAGAGTAACAGTATAGCTGAAATTGTACAACATTTATTGTATTGGAATTCTACGTGGCAAACTAGATATAAAGAATCGAATGTGAATGCTGTGCCCGCTATTGGTGATAATAACAAAAGTTTTATGCTTTCAAATAATCAAACTTTCGATGAATTACGGGAAAAACTACTAGAAAAACTGTTACAATGGCAAAATCTTATAAATGAAGAAAAGGTTGAAAGTGATGTAGTAGAACTTCCTGTTTCTGCAAAGTGGTGGGAAGTGTTAGCGAATGTAACAACTCATAATGCATATCATATTGGGCAAATTATTTACATCCGAAAATTACAGCAGAGCTTTGATAATGAATAAGATAATAGTTCTCAAATTAGGTGAACAAAAGTGGACAAAACGAGACAGATGTCTCGTTTTGTCCACTTTTTTATTATAAAAGAAAAGAGAAAACCTATTAAATCAAGGATTAGAATTTGGCACGGTACTTGCAATATAACAGACGAACAAGAAAATAGGAGGGCTGGACATGTTAAAAACAACTGAAAGTAAAGGGAATGAAATTACGAAAGAACAAGCTCGTTGGATGTATAAAAAAATGTTAGAGATTCGTAAGTTTGAAGATAAGGTACATGAATTGTTCGCGCAAGGCGTGCTGCCAGGTTTCGTCCATTTATACGCAGGTGAAGAAGCGGTAGCAGTTGGTGTATGTGCCCACTTAACGGATAGTGACAGTATTACAAGTACACATAGAGGTCATGGACATTGTATCGCAAAAGGTTGTGATTTAAATGGTATGATGGCTGAACTTTTCGGGAAAGCAACAGGATTATGTAAAGGTAAAGGCGGTTCCATGCATATTGCTGATTTAGATAAAGGAATGCTTGGTGCAAATGGCATTGTAGGCGGTGGTTTCCCGCTTGCTTGTGGCTCAGCATTAACAGCTAAATATAAAGGAACAAAAGATGTAAGTGTTTGTTTCTTTGGTGATGGAGCAAATAATGAAGGTACATTTCATGAAGGGGTTAATTTAGCGGCGATTTGGAAGTTACCAGTTATTTTTATCGCAGAAAATAACGGTTACGGTGAAGCAACGACATTTGAATATGCTTCAAGTTGTGATTCTATTGCGGATCGTGCAAAAGCTTATAACATTCCAGGTGTTCAAGTGGATGGAAAAAATCTTCTAGCTGTATATAAAGCTGCTGAAGAAGCAGTAGAACGTGCGCGTAAAGGCGGTGGTCCAACAATAATTGAATGTATGACATATCGTAATTACGGTCATTTCGAGGGTGAAGCACAAACGTATAAAACTTCAGAAGAAAAAGAAGAACATTTAAATGAAAAAGATGCAATTGTGAATTTCCGTAAGCATTTAATTCATGAAGCTTTATTAACTGAATCTGAGCTTGTAGATATGGAAAAGGCAGTAGATGAAGCGGTGCAAAAATCGATTGAATTTAGTGAAAATAGTCCATACCCAGACGATGAAGAATTATTAAAAGATGTATACGTTTCTTACAAATAAGAGGAGGGTGAAAAATTATGACTAGAACAGTAAGTATGTCAACTGCAATTAATGAAGCGATGAAAATCTCAATGCGTCGTGATGAAAATGTAATTTTAATAGGTGAAGATGTTGCAGGCGGTGCACAAGTTGATCATCTGCAAGATGATGAAGCTTGGGGTGGTGTTCTTGGTGTTACGAAAGGACTTGTACAAGAGTTTGGTCGAAATCGTATATTGGATACACCAATTTCTGAAGCGGGTTATATGGGAGCTGCGATGGCCGCTGCTGCAACTGGATTACGTCCGATAGCTGAGTTAATGTTTAATGATTTTATTGGTAGTTGTCTTGATCAAGTATTAAACCAAGGTGCGAAATTCCGTTATATGTTTGGAGGTAAAGCAAAAGTACCCGTTACAGTACGTACGATGCATGGCGCTGGTTTTAGTGCAGCAGCTCAGCATTCACAAAGTTTGTACGCATTATTTACGAGCATACCAGGTATTAAAGTTGTTGTTCCTTCCACACCGTATGATGCAAAAGGCTTATTATTAGCAGCAATTGAAGATGATGATCCAGTAATCTTCTTTGAGGATAAAACACTTTACAATATGAAAGGTGAAGTGCCAGAAGGATACTATACAATTCCATTAGGAAAAGCAGATATTAAACGGGAAGGTTCTGATGTAACAATTGTCGCAATCGGAAAGCAAGTTCATACAGCGCTTGCAGCTGCAAAGCAATTATCGAAAAAGGGGCTTGAAGTAGAAGTAATCGATCCACGATCTTTATCACCGCTTGATGAAGATACGATTTTATCATCTGTTGAAAAAACAAATCGTCTTATCGTCATTGACGAAGCGAATCCAAGATGTAGTATGGCAACAGATATTGCGGCAATTGTAGCGGATAAAGGTTTTGATTTGTTAGATGCACCTATTAAACGAATTACAGCACCACATACGCCGGTTCCGTTTTCACCACCACTTGAAAAATTGTATTTGCCAACGCCAGAAAAAGTAATTGAAACTGTATCAGAAATGATTGGAGACCAATCTTTATTACATGTGTAATAAAACGATGTGAAGGGAGAGAGAAACATGGCTGTAGAAGTTGTAATGCCGAAGTTAGGTATGGCGATGAAAGAAGGTATTATTACGAGCTGGAATATTAAAGCAGGCGATAATGTAGCAAAAGGAGAACTGATTGCTAGTATTAATTCAGAAAAAATTGAAACGGAAATTGAAGCGCCAGTTGATGGTACGGTACTTGATATAGCTGTAAGTGAAGATGAAGGAGTGCCGCCTGGTACTGTAATTTGCTACATCGGTAAACCGAATGAAAAAGTAGAAATGCAGGAAAGCACACATGTTGTAGAAGAAAAAACATCTAATATAGAAGTACAAAATGTACAAAATCAAGAACCAAATGGGAAAGAAGTATCGAAGCAAAGAATTAAAATTTCACCTGTAGCGAAGAAAATTGCAAAGTCTGAAAATCTGGATTTCAAGGCATTAGTTGGTACAGGCCCCGGCGGAAGAATTACAAAGGTAGATGTATTAAAGGCGCTTGAAGAAAGAGTAGCAATCCCAGAAGTACTTGAACAAGAAGAAAGTAAAGTAATTCCTGTTACTGGTATGCGGAAAGCAATCGCAAACCGTATGCAAGCAAGCTTACAAAATAGTGCGCAATTAACCTTAACGATGAAAGTAGATGTTACAGATTTAGTTGCTTTACATAAAGAAATAGCGGAAGTTGTACAAAAACGATACGATAACAAATTAACCATTACGGATTTCGTCTCGCGTGCTGTTGTATTAGCACTTGGAGAGCATAAAGAAATGAACAGCGCTTATATAGATGATGCAATTCATCAATTTGAACATGTTCATTTAGGTATGGCAGTCGCATTAGAAAAAGGATTAGTCGTTCCAGCTATTCGCTTCGCAAATTATCTCTCATTAGTAGAGTTATCTAAAGAGATTAAGAATGTGGCACAAAAGGCACGAGCAGGCAATTTATATAGTGATGATATGCAAGGAACAACATTTACAATTAGTAATTTAGGAAGCTTCGGTATTGAATATTTTACACCAGTATTAAATGCACCAGAAACTGGTATTTTAGGTGTAGGTGCAATTGAACATGTTCCTGTATATAAAGGAAAAAAATTAAGAAAAGGAAGTATGTTACCTTTAAGTTTAACATTCGATCATCGTGTACTAGACGGTGCACCAGCAGCTGCATTTTTACGTGCAATTAAACGTTATTTAGAAGAACCTATAACAATTCTTTTATAAAGAGAAGGTGAGAGAATGAGTAAACTAGTTGTAATTGGAGGCGGACCAGCTGGATATGTAGCGGCAATTACCGCGGCTCAAAATGGCAAAGGTGTCACCCTTATTGATGAAGCAAATCTTGGCGGGACTTGTTTAAATGTGGGGTGCATGCCTACAAAATCATTGTTAGAAAGTGCAGAAGTACATGACATTGTGAGAAAAGCGAATCATTATGGAGTTACGCTTAATACAGGAAGTATATCAATTGATTGGGATCAAATACAGGCGAGAAAATCACAAATCGTAATGCAACTCGTCCAAGGAATACAATATTTAATGAAGAAAAATAAAATTAAAGTTGTAAAAGGAAAAGCGAAATTCGAAACGGATCATCGTGTGCGAGTTGTACAAGGAAATAAAGAAGATGTAGTAGATGGAGAACAGTTCATTATAGCGGCAGGTTCAGAACCGACTGAATTACCCTTTGCTCCATTTGATGGAAAGTGGATTTTAAATAGTAGCCATGCAATGTCCATAGATCATATACCGAAATCATTATTAATCGTTGGCGGTGGTGTAATAGGGTGCGAGTTTGCAAGTATTTATAGTCGTCTTGGAACAAAAGTTACAATTATTGAAATGGCACCACAATTATTACCTGGTGAAGATGAAGATATCGCACATATTTTAAGAGGAAAACTAGAAACTGATGGCGTAAAAATATGTACAGGGGCAGCTTTAAAAGGATTAAATAGTTATAAGAAGCAGGCTTTATTTGAATATGAAGGAAGTATCCAAGAAGTTAATCCAGAATTTGTTCTCGTTTCAGTCGGCCGAAAACCACGTATACAACAATTAGATTTAGAAAAAGCCGGCATTCAATATTCAAATAAAGGAATTTCTGTAAATGAACATATGCAAACCAATGTATCACATATTTACGCAGCTGGTGATGTAATTGGTGGCATCCAGCTTGCTCACGTTGCCTTCCATGAAGGAACGACGGCAGCATTACACGCGAGCGGAGAAGATGTAAAAGTTAACTATCATGCTGTACCTCGTTGTATGTATACCGCTCCAGAAATTGCTAGCGTTGGTCTAACAGAAAAAGATGCAAAAGAGCAGTACGGTGACATACAAATTGGAGAATTTCCTTTTACAGCGAACGGAAAAGCGCTTATTATTGGAGAACAAACGGGGAAAGTAAAAGTTATTGTGGAACCTAAATATCAAGAAATTGTTGGGATTTCTATTATCGGTCCACGTGCAACCGAACTAATTGGTCAAGGAACTGTAATGATTCATACGGAAGTTACTGCCGATATTATGAGAGATTATATTGCAGCGCATCCGACTTTATCTGAAGCGATTCATGAAGCGCTATCGCAAGCAGTAGGGCATGCTGTACATGCTTAAATGGAATTATAATAAACCACTATTCTCTAAATGAATAAGAGAATAGTGGTTTGAATTTTTACGGAAGAAATTGAATATCCTATTATTTTTTTACGTCAATAGCTGAAGTTTTATCGTTCCATTCAGGAGCTAAATTAGCAGTTTTACCATACCAATCAGCGTGTTTAAATACAACACCTTTTCCATATCCTTGTGTAGAAGTATGCTCCCAAAGTGTCGTTGAATAACTTGCAGAAGGTGAAGCCGTACTTACAGAAGAAATTCTGTCGTTCCAGCTAGAAGGTAAGTTTTTAAAGCCACTGCTCCAGTAAATGTATTGTCCACCTTTATTTATATGTTCATAAAAATCAGTACTACCAGCGCCGCTACCTAAAGGATTAATTTTATTTTTAAGTGCTTTTTTATCCTTTTCAATATAAGCATCCAATGTTTCTCTACTAGTAAAACCGTAAGCTAACCAATCTCCATTTTCATTTTGCTCTGGTAATACCATAGTAATTTGGATGTCTTTCTTATCTTGATCACTTAATTTTGTAAGTGAATTAACGTTCTGTTCATCCACTTTTAAATAATCAAAAGACTTAATTGTGTTACTTTTTTCTTCAGCACTTGCTACTCCTAGTCCTCCAGTTAATGCAAATCCCGCTACTAATGTACCTGCTACTAATTTCTTCAACATATAACCATCCCTTTTTGTTTGGATTTTTGTACAGGTGAATCTTGTACAGCTAAAATGTATTATAATTTTATACTTTTGTAAATATTCTGAAGTTTTAGAAATAATAGGCGAAATATTTACAGTTTTACATTTTTTCTTTAGAAAAAATAGTTATTGGAATGATATAATAAGTGGATATATTGTTTTTACTGGATGTAAAGATGTTTTAGGAGAGGTGTCATTGAAATATTTTACAAGAGATTGGTATAAAAAATTTTTAGAATTTTTAAGTTTTATAGAGTCTATAAAAGAATGGTCGGAAATGGATATACAAAGTTTAAAGGAAGAAATAGAGGAAAGGAAAATAGATTTATTAAAATTCCTTCCTGAATCGATATACTCAATTATACAAAACATCACAATTAATTCAGAGTACCCATCAGGTGAATTGAAAAAACGTATGCGAGAGTGGTCAACAGATTATGAGAAAAGAGTGGAACAATTAGATCAATCATACGTAGAATATTTTAATTCCATTGAGAAAAAACTTCCGTCAAATGTTGCTCAGTTACACAAGACATCACTACAAGATAGTGTAATTAAAGTAGTAAAAAGAAAGTCAGAAGATATTTTGTCTATCGTATTAGATTGCATTGGTACTTTTAGTGAATTTGATAAACTTGAAATAACTTTTATCCCGCATTAACGGGCAGTAAGACACCCACCTCAAAATGCAGCGAAAGCAAAGAAGTTAGGTGGGAATTAACTGCCCGTAAAAGCCCGATTGGTTAGAGCTAATAATCAGTGGGAGATGAACAAAACCCCCACTGATTAAAGTTTCACTTTATAGGAGTAACAAAGTGTTCTATGCCGAAAAACTTTGAAAATGCTTGGTGGTTATATCATGAAATAGCTCTTACTGAAGATGGTTTTGAACTAGGTGTTTTATTTGACTCTCCATTTAGAGAAGTGACGATTTGCGCGGCAGATGTATTACTTGTGAAGAAATAATGTTGTATGGAGTATTACAAACGTTTGACATAATAAAAAAATAAAGTTATTGTAGATACATGAAGTCTACAATAGGAGCTGTATTATGAAATATTCTAAAGCTACAAATTATGCTCTTCATACAATGCTTTTTCTGGCAAAGGCTACACCAAATAAGTTAGTTAGTGTTCACCAATTAGCAGAAATGCAAAATGTTTCACCAACGTACTTGTCTAAAATACTAACTAAGTTGACGAAGGAAGGGATGATACATTCATCATCTGGTCCAAAGGGCGGTTACTCGCTTAGTAAGAATTGGGAAGATATTTCATTTTTAGATATTATACATGCAATTGAAGGTAAAACATCATTGTTTGAATGTTGTTTACATGACAAACCTGGATGTTTAATTAATGAAGTAATGCTTGCAGCAGAAGAGAAAATGGAAGAAGAGTTACGAAATCAAAAAATCGTAGATCTTGCGAAAAAAATAAAAGTGGATTTTTAATCTGCTTTTATTTTTAAATTAATTAAGGATAAAAAGACTCTTTGATATCTTTAATTGTAGTTAGAAAATGATATGAAGAAGGAGAGAAGATGATGACTAAATTTTGGAATGATCGATATAAATCAGATGAATATTTTTACGGGGAAGAACCTAATACATTTATTAAAGAACAAGCATTTCGTTTAGCAAATCACAATAAAGTAATAGCTTTCGCGGAGGGAGAAGGTAGAAATGCTGTATTTCTAGCAAGACAAGGGAACGAAGTAACAGCTATTGATTATTCGGAAGATGGATTAGAGAAGACAAAAAAATTGGCAGAGAAGCATAATGTAAACGTGCATACAAAAAAAGTAGATTTATTAGCTGATAGTTTGCCAGAAAATGAATATGATGCAGCAATTATGGTATTTGGACATTTTCATGATGATTATAAAAAAATGATATTAGGTAAAATGATACAAACGATAAAGCCTGGTGGTTTAATTATGTTTGAGGTTTACTCAAAAAAACAAATAAACTATAGTACTGGTGGACCAAAAGATGTTGATATGCTGTATGATCCAATTGATATTCTTACTTGGTGTGAAGAACATAAGGTAATTCATTTCTTTAATGGAGAACAAGAGCGAGTTGAAGGGAAAGGGCACACTGGTTTAGCTGATGTTATTCAAGTTGTTATTAGAAAATTAATATAAGCATTAATGAAAGGTAAATGTATGAATGTAAAAAGACCAGTCATTTAAGACTGGTCTTTCTATTTAGATACTAAATTATCAAGTTTCCAATATGTATTCGTTAACGGTGCAGCTTTGCTATCTATGTATAAATACATATTATTTAAATCTTTTGGTGAAGTTTTCAGTTCAAATACAACGTCAGTAGTTAAGGAGAATTCGTGTGGAACATTTTTATAGTGCTCCTCACCTATCGGATGAGCTTCCCCTTCATATTTCTGACCAGTTTTTTCATCTTGTATGAAATATTTTATTTCCGAAAGATCAATAGTTTGTCCATCGTCCCGAACATTATTAATCATAACACGAGTAGTAAGGCGCCGCTCTTTGTCTATTTTTTCAAACTTTGCATTTTCAACTGTCGCTCTATAGTATTCGTTTTTAACTATTTCTCCATAGTGCATTGCATTCTTTTCGAGAGCGCTCTTTTCTTGTTTTGATGTAGTATTGCTATTACATCCTGTCAATATTCCAGTAAATAATAATGCTGTACATGTCGTTTTGATTAATGATTTCATAGTAATCCCTTTCTGTGTTAAAAAGTAAAACTTAGGAATAATTTTACATCAATAGGAAGGTGAATGGAAGTATTTTTGCGTAATATACAGATATACATTTATTTGGTTGTCAAGTTAACAGGATAGAAAGAGGGAGAAGACTGTATAAAACGGAATAAATAAGAATTGAAAATATTGTAAAACAGAAGAGGCATGCATATAATTAAAATAAAGTTTAAGTTTCTGAATCTTCAATAACGGTGGTGATAACATGTTTACTGAAGAGCGTCGAGAGAAAATTTTAGAACTACTTAATACAGATGGAAGAGTAATCGCAAAGGATCTTGCGGAAAGATTTGATATGTCTATTGATTCTATAAGAAGAGATTTGTCTATTATGGAAAAGGATGGTTTATTAAAAAGAACGCACGGAGGTGCAATTGAACTTACGCGAGTGAGAAATTTAGCTGCGGAACCAGCTAAACGTTATAGTGATAGCTCAATATATGAGGACACAATTGCAAGAGTTGCGGTATCTTATATACAAGAAGGTGATTCAATTTTTATTGGCGGGGCTTCCACTCATAATGCGATGCTGAAATATTTACCGGAAGTATCATTTACGGTTATTACGAATTCTATAGAAATAGCTGGTTATCTACGAGAATATAAGAATATTGATACGTATTTAATTGGCGGAAAAGTAAAACCTTCAGGGAATATTACTGATACACTTGCCTCTGAATTGATAAGTAGATTTTCTATTGATCTTTATTTCTCTACAGGTGGAGGCATTTCATTACAAGGTATTAGTATTGCAACACCTGAAGTTGCTTATTTTAGTAAAAGAGTAAGTGAAATTGCTAGAAGAAATATTTGTTTAGCTCCGCATAATAAACTTGGAATAGATTGTTTTATAAGAGGAGATTCTTTAAAAGAAATTGACATTATTATAACTGACGAACAGGCGAGTAAAGAAATTGTTCAGGACTTTGAGAAACAAGGTAAACAAGTTGTAATAGCGCCATTATATTCATTTGAAAGGAGTTTGACATGATTGTAAAAGAGCAAGAGTATCATATAAATGGATTAACTTATACAATTCGTTCTGCAGCTGAAAAAGATGCTGAGCAGTTATCGAAAATTAGGGTTCAGATTGATGGAGAAACTGAAAATATGGATAGAGATGCTGGAGAGGGATTTATAGATGACCTAGGGTTTCAAAAAATAATAAAAACAGATAGTGAAGAAACGAAGAATCTCTTTTTAGTTGTAGAAGTGCACAATCGAATTGTTGGATTTTCAAGATGTGAAGGATCAAATTTTAAGAGATTATCTCATAAAGTGGAGTTTGGTGTTTGCATTTTAAAAGAGTTTTGGGGATATAAAATGGGTAAGAAACTATTACAACAATCTATTAAATGGGCTGACGAAAATGCAGTAAATAAAATATCTTTACAAGTATTAGAGACAAACGAAAAAGCTATTCATCTTTATAAAAAATTAGGTTTTGAAGTAGAAGGCATTTTGAAAAATGACAAAAGACTATCGGATGGAAAGTATTATAATACGGTAGTGATGGGAAGATTTACTAATACTTTTCATAAAAGAGGGGAAGAGGTATGTTTTACAGAAGGAAGTACTATGTAGTGAAAAATGAATTCATAGAAGTATTTAATGATCATTTCAATAATACGAACGTACCTAATCAATTAAAGCATGGTTCTAGGCTAATAGGACGCTGGATGAAAGATAATAATGATGGTACAACAGAAATATTTGCCATATGGGAATATGATAGTTATGAACAGTATAATGAAATAGAATCGAAAATTAGAAGTGACGAGAGGCATATTAAAAGAATACATGAATGGTATGAAAACCATGGCGGGAAAGAATATGTTTTACAGGAGTACATAGTAGAGATGAAAAATGAAGAGTTAGTATGTACTGTAAAGTAACAGAGGGTGAGGGATAATAGAAATTAGAACAAAATTATATTTTAGTTTAGCATCCACTATTTTATTTGTGATAGCCGTGATTGTTTTCTTTATAAATGGTAATCCACAAAAGTGGTTTTGGTTATGTATTTTCTTTGCGGCCATTATACAAAATATAGTACTACTAAAAAAGAATAAAGAAGTGTATTAGGATATTCAAATTATTAACATATTTGTGTCGTCTTGCTAGTTTTATTGAAAACGCTTTTATTCAGTTTTATAATAAAAGTATGTTTTATAAATCTCCAAAACAATTAAAAGGGAGATGATACAATGTTAGCTTCACCGTTTTACTTACATACATGGAAAAAGTTTATTAATGAAGGAGTCCTTGATTCGAACCGTATAAACGAAAGAATTTCAGAATCATGGTACCGATGTAAACAAGCAAATGTGAATCCTCACATGAATAAAGGTCAGAAAATTTTGTCTTCTAATATTTTTCAAGATCAAAAGAAAAAGAGTGAAATTTTCCTTGATATAGCATTACCTCAAATACAAAATATGAGAAAAACCATTGATGAACTACAAATGATGGCATTATTAATCGATCCAGATGGTTATGTTCTATCGTTAAGTGGAAATAAACAAACGTTAAAGCGAGCGAAACATATTAATTTTATTGAAGGTGTAAAATGGACGGAAGCAGCTGTGGGGACAAACGCAATAGGAACAGCGCTAGAAATTGAAGAAGCTATTATGATAAGTGGTACTGAACATTACTCCGTGGTATCTCATAGCTGGAGTTGTGCGGCTGCTCCCATTCATAATGATGACGGGAAATTAATTGGTGTTCTAGATTTCTCCTGTCCAATTGAATTTTCGCATCCATATATGCTCGGTATGGTAACTTCAATTGCACATGCGATAGAGCGTGAATGTAGCATAAGAGTTCATCAAAATGAATTACACTTAATCCATCGTTTTTTAGATGTCATTGATAGTGATGAACAAGTAGTTATTTGTAATCATCGTGATGTTATCGTTTCTGCGAGTAAGAGCGTTCGGGAACGAGTAACTAATTGGTCAAGAATGAAACTTGAAGAGTTAGTGCACCATGGATTGGAAACTAAATTAGAGATACCGGTATATAGTAATGAAAGAATGATCGGGAAATGTATGTATTTAAAGGAAAACAAACAAATGAATACATATTCTACTTTCACATTTATAAAAGGAATTACTTTTCCAGGAGTTACCGGGACAAGTAAAGCATTTCAACACACACTAGAAGAAATTAAGCTTGTTTCACCGACTGATGCTAGTGTGTATGTATGTGGTGAGACAGGAGTAGGAAAGGAATATGTCGCGAGAGCGATTCATGAAAATAGTCCAAGAAAAGACGGGCCCTTTATAGCTGTAAACTGCGGTTCTTTGCCTAAAGAATTAATGGAAAGTGAATTGTTCGGTTATGCTGAAGGTGCATTTACAGGTGCGCGACGTCAAGGATATAAAGGGAAATTTGAACAAGCAAACGGAGGAACATTATTTTTAGATGAAATTGGTGAAGTACCACCAGAGATGCAAGTAGCATTATTGCGTGTTTTACAAGAACGCACAATAACTCCAATTGGGAGTTCAAAATTGGTACCAGTAAATATTCGTATTATTACTGCCACACATAAAGATTTACTACGGTTAGTAGAAGAAGGGAAATTCCGTCAAGATTTATATTATCGTTTGCACGTTTATCCGTTATATGTTCCATCGTTAATAGAAAGAAAAGAGGATATCCCATATTTTATACAACACTTTTGCGAACAGAAGAATTGGAATGTTGTATTTCCAAAGAGTATATACAATCAATTTTTACAACATACATGGCCCGGAAATATTCGGGAACTAGTAAATGTATTAGAACGTATTTACATTTTGTCGCAAGGACGGGAAATATGCGAAAAGCAAGTCGCTTTTTTGCTGCAAACAATGATGGGAAATCAACAACAACTTGAGTTACAAGTTGAAACTAAAACAGAACAGACATTACATTTTCGCGAAAAAATACAGCGTGATAGCATGATTGAAGCATTACAAAAGACAAATGGAAATGTTTCGTTAGCTGCAAAACTATTAAATGTACCTCGTAGTACATTTTATAAACGAATGCAAAAATATAAGTTATAAAGTAGATTTTTGCAATCTACTTTTTCTTTGTGGGCTCATGTTCTGTCGGAATGTGCGCTTACCGGGGAAATAATAGAATTGTTAGAAATTAATTTCCGGAAGGGGGACTTATGTGAAGTATATTGAAATTGGCATCGGGAATAGGTGGTTTGTTCGAACGGAAACTGAAAATAAAGATGGGACTGAATTTGAAGAACGAGGTATTATAAAACCTATTTATTTTGAGTCTTTATACGTACGTATTTGGTTTCGGAAAACTTGTTTTATTTTTGATACGAAAGAGGGTTTTAAGAAAGATAAGAAGAGAAGGGTTGAATATAAATTTATTGTTGGAATTGTGAGTAGGATGGCTGAAGAAAAAGTGCGCTAATTAAAAACATGTAAAGTAAAAGTGGTACTCAATCTATTGAGTACCACTTTCAGTATTTGAAGATTTTTTAGTGGAAATCTCAATAGCTCTTTCATATATTTCTTTATCAATACAAAATTTTTTTGTTATCCAATAAGTAAGTTCAGAAGGGCTAAGGATATGTTCCATTTTCCCAGTCAATAATTTTAGTTAAAGTCTCCCACTTTATTCTTTCTTGATGAGCTTTAATAAGTTTATTTGAAAAATGTAAGCTAAGCGGTTGTTTTATAGTATTTAAAAATGATAGAAATTTGTTTGCAAGTTTTTCTTGCGACATGTTCTTATCCTTTCTATATAGAAGTTTGTATTAAGAATATTATGCAATAAATATCAGAAAATATAGTTATTAATAGATTAGGAGAGAATTATATGTCGATGTCGCTATATTATAAAAAAATCCGGGAGCAATTAGGACATGAACTAATATTCATGCCAAGTGTAGCTGCAGTTATTAAAAACGAGCAGGGAGAAATCTTATTTCAATATCCTGGCGGAGAATACTGGAGTTTGCCAGCTGGAGCAATTGAACTTGGGGAAACTCCAGAAGAAGCAGTAATTCGGGAAGTTTGGGAAGAAACAGGATTGGAAGTACAAGTAAAAAAACAAAAAGGAGTATTTGGAGGAGAAAAGTACCGCCATATATATCCGAATGGTGATGAAGTAGAATATATTGTTGTTGTGTTTGAGTGTGAAGTTACTAGTGGCGAGTTGAAATCGATAGATGGTGAATCGTTAAAACTAAAATATTTCTCTTTATCTGAAAAGCCCCTTTTAGCATTGCCTTACCCAGATAAAATATTTTTATAGTTGTAAAATAGCACACCGTATTTATTGCAGGTGTGCTATTTATATAACCCCGTCGTATACATCTCCGTCAACGAATACACAATTTCCTCTAAGTTAATCTTTTTGTCGTTTTGCATAATAGTCCAAAGAAACGATTCATTCATCGCGAACCAACCGCGTGCTACAATCTCTTTATTTAAATTAGGTTGTGCCAATCCACTTTCTTGAGAGTATGTAATATCCTGTTTAATGCTTTTTATAAAACGTTCCCGAATCTCATCCCATTTTTGCCGTATTTCTCTTGATAATCCTATCGCTTCCTCTACAACTTGCAAAATAGCGCGTTCTTCATTTGCTAATTGCAGGAATGCTCTAACTTGATTTTGGATCATTATACGTGCTTCTTCTTTTGTTTGTGGAGAAAAAGAGCGTTCAGCGATATTATAAAAACGATTCATAACATCTTCCATTAAACTAATTAGGAAATCATCTTTGTTTTTGAAGTATACATATGCTGTACCATATCCGGTTTCTGCATGTTTAATAATTTGTGTAATTGTCGTTTTTTGAAATCCGTTACGTATAAAAATAGTGTAACCAGAGTGTAATAGTTTCTTCTTCGTTTCTAAGGAGCGGTGTTTTCTTGATGAAAGGGTACTGTTTTTCAAAGAATCACCTCTTTATACTGAAATATCTGAAAATATAACTGTATTGTAAAAGAAATTCATATATAAAGTCAACTGACATAATATCATTGACGTCGTATCAATTGAGGTGATATATTTCAATTAGTTAGAATAAAAAGAAAATTAAGAGAAGGTGACACCATGTATAAAGAACTATTTCAACCGAATTATGAATATGCGCTTGAATGTGATAAACATGATGAACTGAAAGATTTTCAAACTGAATTCTATAAAAAAGAAGGAACGATATATTTAGATGGAAACTCATTAGGACTACTTTCAAAAAGAGCAGAGAAATCGTTACTTATTTTGCTAGATTCATGGAAAGAGTATGGCATTGACGGCTGGACAGAGGGTGAGCATCCGTGGTTTTTTCTCTCGGAGAAATTAGGTGAGTTGACTGCACCTCTTATTGGAGCTTTACCAGAAGAAACCATTGTAACCGGTTCCACGACGACGAATATACACCAAGTGATTGCCACATTTTATGAGCCGAAAGGAATACGTACAAAAATTCTTGCGGATGAATTAACATTCCCATCAGATATATATGCACTTCAAAGTCAAATTCGTTTAAAAGGATTAGATCCAGATGAGCATTTAGTAAGAGTGAAAAGCAGAGATGGTAGAACACTTTCTGAAGAAGATATTATCCATGCGATGGAAGATGATATCGCTTTAATTTTATTACCTTCTGTTTTATATAGAAGTGGTCAAATTCTTGATATGAAACGTTTAACAACGGAAGCTCATAAATGCGGCATTCACATTGGATTTGATTTATGCCATTCAATAGGATCTATTCCGCATCATTTCAAAGATTGGGATGTCGATTTTGCTGTTTGGTGCAATTATAAATATTTAAATGCAGGACCGGGTAGTGTTGCAGGCCTTTATGTAAATAGTAAACATTTTAATAGACTGCCAGGATTGTCTGGATGGTTTAGTTCTAGAAAAGATAAACAGTTTGATATGGAGCATACATTAACAGCTGCTGATCATGCAGGTGCTTATCAAATTGGTACACCGCACGTATTAAGTACAGCACCATTAATTGGTTCACTTGAAATTTTCAAAGATGCTGGTATTGAACGTTTACGTGAGAAATCTTTACATATTACGAGATACATGCTGAATTTAATTGGACATGAATTAAAAGATTTCGAATTTACAATTGGAAATCCATTAGAGGATGAAAAACGAGGCGGGCACATTTATTTAGAGCATGCAGAAGCAGCACGTATATGTAAAGCACTAAAAGCAAATGGAGTAATTCCAGATTTTAGAGCGCCAAATGGGGTGAGACTTGCGCCGGTCGCTTTATATAACACATACGAAGAAGTGTGGAAATCTGTACAAATATTAAAGAAAATTATGAAAAATGAAGAGTATAAGCAGTTTGAAAATAAGCGAGAGGTTGTGGCATAAATATGAAAACATCAGAGTGGATTGATATTTCACAACCGCTAAATAATAATATTGCAACGTGGCCAGGAGACACACCGTTCTCGTATGAAGTTTCATGGTCAAAAGAAGAAAGTGGCTCAGTAAATGTCGGAAAGTTAACGATGAGTATTCATACAGGCACTCATATTGATGCACCATTTCATTTTGATAATGATGGAAAGAAAGTATTGGATTTAGATGTTCAAGTTTATGTTGGCCCAGCACGGATTATTGACGTTTCTAATCTTGAAAGCATCGGGAAAAAGGAATTAGAAAGCTTTCATTTAGAAGGTGTAGAACGATTATTATTACGTACATCTTCACATGGAAAAGCTGAAGAATTTCCAGAGGTGATCCCTCATTTACGTGCAGACATAGCGTCGTTTCTTTCAGAGAAAGGTATTCGTTTAATCGGAGTAGATGTACCATCAGTTGATCCGCTAGATGATAAAGAATTAGCAGCGCATCATCAATTATTTAAACATGGAATTCATATTTTAGAAAATGTCGTACTAGATCATGTAGCAGACGGTGATTATGAACTTATTGCATTACCACTTGCATTAACTGATGCAGATGGAAGTCCAGTTCGAGCCGTTATTAGACCAATATAAGTAGAATTATATAAAAGGGGCGTTTGGCTAATATGAAAGAAAATGAAAAAGTAATTATGGAAAAAGGGATTCATACGGATTTTAAAGAGAATATGACGTATGGGGAGTATTTACAATTAGATAGTTTACTATCTTCTCAAAAAAGATTATCGGACCATCATGATGAAATGTTATTTATCGTTATTCACCAAGCAAGTGAGCT
Organism: Bacillus thuringiensis; assembly: GCF_001595725.1. Taxonomy (GTDB): domain Bacteria; phylum Bacillota; class Bacilli; order Bacillales; family Bacillaceae_G; genus Bacillus_A; species Bacillus_A thuringiensis_K. The sequence goes on along the minus strand of NZ_CP014282.1, from coordinate 2,662,380 downwards.
TTGGATGAAGCTCATTTTACATGAGCTAAATGCGGCGGTTGAATCTATTAAACAAGATAAATTACAACCAGCTTTTAAAATGTTAGCACGTGTATCAAAAATTCAGTCTCAAATTATTCAATCTTGGGATATTCTTGCGACATTAACACCATCAGAATATATTGAGTTTCGTGATTCACTCGGTCAAGCTTCAGGTTTTCAATCGTATCAATATCGTATGATTGAGTATGCACTTGGCTATAAAACGCCACACGCATTAAAAATTTATGAAAAGGATCCAGAATTACATGCACGACTTCATAAAGCGCTACATGCACCAAGTCTATATGATGTCGCGATTCAAGCATTAGTAAAAGAAGGATTCCCTATTCATAAAGATGTGTTAAACCGTGATATTACGCAGCCTTATGAAGAAGATGCAACAGTAGAAGCAGCATGGTTGGAAGTGTATGCGGATGTGAAAAAATATTGGAATTTATATCAGCTTGCTGAAAAATTGATTGATATTGAAGACTGGCTACAACAATGGCGTTTCCGTCATATGAAAACAGTAGAAAGAATTATTGGACATAAAATGGGTACAGGTGGATCCTCCGGTGTTTCTTATTTAAAGCGAGTACTTGATCAACAATTCTTCCCAGAGCTTTGGAATGTTCGTACGAAATTATAAAAATAAACCTGTCAGTTCATTATGGCTGACAGGTTTATTTTTATTTGAGCACAATTATGTTTAAAATGAAGGAACAAGATATAATAAATGGAGTAACTATTTAAATGGAGGTAAAGTTTTTGGATTTCAAGCAACTAGAAAATAAATTCGAAAAGAAAAAAGTGAATACATTTCTTGTTTATCAAAAAGGGGAATTAACAACTGAGTATTATAAAACACCCGAATGTGCAAATAACTTATATAAAATAAATTCGATTACAAAAAGTATCGTATCTTTATTAATTGGTATTGCAATTGATAAGGGCTATATAAATGATATACATACATCAATTACAGAGTGGATTGAAAATGTACCTGGGGAAAAACATGATTTAACGCTATATCACTTATTAACAATGACTACTGGTGAGGACTGGAAAGAGTTTGGGAATGGAGTAGTATTCCCAAATGACTTTGTAGAATCAGAGAACTGGGTACAGTACATATTAGAAAAGCCAATAATTGAAGAACCTGCTACAAAAATGAATTATAATTCAGGTTCTTCTCATTTACTGAGCTATATTATTCAAGAAGCTACTGGAATGTCGACAGAGCGGTTTGCAAAGAAATATTTATTTAATTCATTAGAAATTAACGAATACGAGTGGCAACAAGATCCGCAGGGTATATATGTAGGTGGCTTCGGTATGAAAATGAAATCTACCGATTTATTAAAATTAGGAAAATTATGTTTACAAAATGGATATTGGAATGGGAAAGAAATTGTATCACCGCAATGGTTAGAAGAGTCAAGCAGGGCGCAATTTGAAACATATGAACATGTCGGCGCATATGGCTATCACTGGTGGGTATTACATAACGAAAGATTTCACATACCGTATTGTATATATTTTGCTATGGGATATGGCGGACAATACATTGTTATCATTCCTCAGTTAGAAGTAGTAGCTATTATAAGTAGTCATATGCCAAAACGTGGGCTCGTTCCATTAAAACTATTTATTGAGCATGTACAGGGAAACTCCAATTATATATAAGAAAAGGAGGGAATGTATGAGGGATGAAAAAACTTTATCTTTATTTAGATTCTGTTTAAGTCTTCTAGTATGTAGCGCCATTATTACGCAATTCATAATTAGGGCACAAGTGAAGCCGTTTAATCCAGTTAACTTTTTTAGTTTCTTCACTATCGAAAGTAACATTTTAGTTGCATGTATTCTCCTTTTAAGTAGTATCGTAACAGCTACATTTGGTCGCTCAGAGCAGTTTGGTATACTTCGTGGTGCAGCAACGGTATACATACTTACGACTGGACTCATTTATTTTTTATTATTAAGAGGGTTAGAAGAATCACTTCAAACGGCAATACCATGGGTAAATACTGTGCTACATTATATCATGCCGATTACAATGCTTTTAGATTGGATTTTAAATCCACCTATTAAGAAAATCACTTGGAAACAATCTGCAAGTTGGCTCTTATTCCCGTTTTTTTATGTGGTATATAGCTTAGTACGTGGTCCAATCGTGAATTGGTATCCATATCCGTTTTTAGATCCAAGAATAGGTGGGTATGGTAAAGTACTTTTATACAGTATAGGGATAGCAGTTGTAATTGGCGCTATTTGTATATTGGTAAGATTTTTAGGGAATCGAAACTTTAGAAAAGAATTTTAGAAATGCAAGAACCCCCACTGTGTCTGTTTTTAACAGTGGGGGTTTCACTTTATCTACTCGTCTTCTGAAACGACATCTTTATAAATTTCTCCGTCTTTGTTTCAAATTCTACATCAACAAAAACACCATATTCTTTTCCATCTTCACGTAACCACAATTTAAATTTTTCAACAGTTATTTGAACTGTTTTGGGTTTTCTACCTATATGAAGATAGTCAATAATTTCTGCTTTTGGGTATTGTTCTTTCGTCTTTTCTACGGCTAGCTTACCCCATTTGGCATACGGCGGCTGCGCATGAACAATTGATGAGCCTGTATATATATTTGAACATGTTGTTAGGAACAGAATGACAAGTGCGACACGCTTTAACAATTTCTTCATGATGAACTCCTTTTATCTTTTTTGTATATTGTTTACATATTTTTTCAACGATATTAGTTTGGATTTTTTTGTCTTCTTTACATAAAAGCGAGGCTTTTACAAAACATAACCAAGAAATCATTTCCGTAATTAAGGAGGAAAAATTATGCGCCAAAAGGCTATTTTTAAAATAGCAGTTTTACTTGCGTTCATAGGGCTGTCTTTAATGGTCAGTAGTATACAACTAAAGAATGTAGAAGCTTTTTCTAATCAAGTCATTCAAAGAGGGGCATCTGGCGAAGATGTCATTGAACTGCAATCTCGTTTGAAATATAACGGATTTTATACGGGAAAAGTGGATGGTGTTTTCGGATGGGGTACATACTGGGCACTTCGGAATTTTCAAGAGAAATTCGGATTACCCGTTGATGGTTTAGCTGGAGCTAAAACGAAGCAAATGCTCGTGAAGGCAACGAAGTATGACAAGTCAACTGCTAATAAAGGGACGACAACGAATAAAGGAAATAGTGGTGGCACTGCACAGGAGAATAAACCACCTCAAAATAAAGGGACAAATGTTCCGAACGGTTATTCTCAAAATGATATTCAGCTTATGGCAAACGCAGTATACGGGGAATCACGTGGTGAACCGTATTTAGGACAAGTTGCAGTAGCTGCTGTTATTTTAAATCGTGTTACAAGTGCGTCGTTCCCAAATACTGTTTCAGGTGTAATCTTTGAGCCTAGAGCATTTACAGCGGTAGCCGATGGACAAATATATTTAACGCCAAATGAAACAGCAAAAAAAGCAGTTTTAGATGCGATTAACGGATGGGATCCAACAGGAAATGCTTTATATTATTTCAATCCAGATACTGCGACTAGTAAATGGATTTGGACTCGTCCACAAATTAAAAAAATCGGTAAACATATTTTCTGTAAATAGAGTGGAGGTGGGACAATGTTAAGAGGTATTATCATTGTATTATTAACAGTCGGTGTAGTAGGAACAGGATACTGGGGCTATAAAGAGCACCAAGAGAAAAATGCGGTTTTAATTCGAGCGGAAAATAGTTATCAACGTGCATTCCATGATTTAGCATACGAAGTCGATTTATTGCACGATAAAATTGGTACAACACTTGCGATGAATTCACGATCATCTTTATCACCTGCACTAGCGGATGTATGGCGTTTAACATCTGAAGCTCGCTCGGATGTAGGGCAACTTCCTTTAACATTAATGCCATTTAATAAAACGGAAGAATTTTTAGCGAATATCGGTGATTTTAGTTACCGTGCAGCCATTCGTGATTTAGAAAAAGAACCGTTAAATGAGCAAGAATATAAAACGTTGCAAACTTTATATTCAAATGCAGGAAATATACAAGATGAACTAAGAAAAGTACAACATCTTGTTTTGAAAAATAATTTACGCTGGATGGATGTAGAAATGGCACTTGCATCAAATCGCGATCCAGCAGATAACACAATTATTGATGGATTGAAAACTGTAGAGAAAAACGTAACATCATATTCTTCTACAAACTTCGGACCGACCTTTACAAGTGCGCAAAAAAATAAAAAAGGTGGATTTGAAGCGGAAGGAAAGGCAATTTCTAAAGATGAAGCGGCGAAAATTGCCAAATCGTTTTTGAATTTAAAAGGAAATGAAAAAGTAGATGTTGAGAAAAGCGGAAAAGGTGCGAAAGAATCCTTCTATAGTGTGAAAATTAAAGATGAAGCAACGAACAATGAGTTCTATATGGATATTACCGGAAAAGGCGGATATCCAATTTGGGTTATGAATAACCGCGAAATTAAAGAACAGAAAGTTAGTTTAAACGATGCAGGTAGTAAAGGTTTGAAATTTTTAAAGGACCATAAGTTTAATAATATGGAGCTTTATGATAGCTCTCAATATGATAATGTTGGTGTATTTACGTATGTAGTAAATGAAAATGGAGTACGAATTTATCCAGAAGCAATCCAAATGAAAATTGCTTTAGATGATGGTTCTATCGTTGGGTTCTCCGCAAAAGAATACTTAGCGTCACATCAAAAGCGAACAGTTCCATCGGCAAAGCTAACTGCAGCAGAAGCAAGAAAGAAAATCAATCCGGATGTAAAAGTTATGGAAGAACGTAAAGCTTTAGTAGTCAATGATTTGCATAATGAAGTACTTTGCTATGAATTTATAGGTACTTTAGGAAAAGATACGTATCAAATATTCATTAATGCTAATAGCGGGGCCGAGGAAAAGGTAAAGAAAATGCAAGCTGTTGAAAAAATTTATGATTAAACCTTAATAGTGAAGTGGTGAAAATAATGAAAACTCTAATATATATATTGATGCTTTGCTTCGTTATAACTGGATGCAGTATTGGAAAAAAAGACAATCCAAACGAAAAGTCGGAACAAAAAAATGTTTCAATGAAAAATGTTAATTATACGAATAAATCAAATAAGCCAAATGAAAAAGCAGCAGATCATTTAGCATCTTTAGCAGCAAGTTTGCCAGGTGTGAATGATGCAACAGCGGTCGTTTTTGGAAAATATGCTATTGTAGGTATAGACGTAAAAGCAAAACTTGATCGAACTCGTGTTGAATCAATTAAATACTCTGTTGCAGAAAGTTTAAAAAATGACCCTGACGGTGCTAATGCAGTCGTTGTAGCAGATGTTGATACGTATGAACGCCTCAAACAAATCGGAAAGCAAATTAAAAAAGGAAAAACAGGTGAAGGTATACTAGATGAATTAGCCGCTATTGTGGGCCGAGTAATGCCACAAGTTCCAAATGATATGATAGAAAATAGAGAAACGAATCCAATTAAAGATAATGATAAACAATTACCAAAAGATGAAGAACAAGAGTTAAGAAAAGAACAGGATGATCAATCAAATAATCATTTGAATAAATGAAATTAACCTCGTACTTAATTGTACGAGGTTTTTAAATATAATATTAAATATTCAGTTTATTTTTAAGGGAATATATGGTTTAATTATGATGGGAGGGACAACTGTTATGATGAAAAAAAGCGCATGTATATTGTTTAGTTTATGCTTAGGTTTCAGTATGACAGCGTGTGAACAGAGAAAAGAAGTGAAAAATCAAACAGCAACTTCTTCTACTGTGATGGAAAGGCAACAGAAAGAGTCTATCAATATAAATCATTTCTCGAGTATAAATGAAGGAATGACTTATACAGAAGTGAAAGATTTAATTGGTTTTGAAGGAGATTTACTTATAGAAGAAGGGGTAGAGCATTCTACACAAATTAAACAAATTTTTGCTTGGAAAGGGAACGATCCAAATTCATTTGTTGAAATTACCTTTTTAGATGGAAGAGTGCATTCAAAAGCACAGCAAGGTATAAGTTAATAAGCTAAAAAATGGGAGAGTTTAGCATGAACATACACACAGGGGAAATTCAATTAGTTCCGTATAAGGAGAAATATAAAGAAGTTATACAAACATTTACTTTACCAAGTGAACAAGTCCAGTTTACATCAGATCCAAGCGCATTACTGGAGAAAGCAAAAAGTGATCGTACAAAAAACGTGATTGTTATTTTAGATTACAACGGGTTACCTGTTGGTCTTTTCGCATTGCAAACAGGAGATAGAGTAAAGAAGTTCACTGATAATGAGGATGCTTTACTTTTAACATCATTTTCTATTAATCACAATAGACAAAGAAAAGGATACGCTAAAAATTCATTGTTATTATTAGAAGAGTTTGTAAAACGTTATTTTCCAATAAAAAATGAAGTTGTACTTGCTGTGAATGAAAGAAATATTCCTGCACAAAATTTATATGCAAAAGTCGGCTTCCAAGATAAAGGTTTTAGGAGAATGGGGCCAATTGGCCAACAAATAATAATGCATTTACCTATAATGGAATAACGAGATAGAAAACTTACTCTTGAATATTCATGTAGTAGGTTTTTTTATTTTAACAATATATAATATATGTATATAAAATGAAACAGAAATGAAGGATATAAAAAATGAATCAAGATAGAAAATGGTATATTGTTGGGGGAAGAGTGATTAAAACTGGGATTGCAGTTTTTCTTACAGTGTTAGTTTGTGATTTTTTTAACATCCCAACTTGGAGTTATAAAAATGATTTAAAAGATTATAAACCAAATCATTATCATCACCATTTTTCAAGTGAATCTATTATTTTATTTGAGGTATTATCTATTCATGATATGTTAGAAGAATTAAAACAAATATCCGAGAAATATGAGTGGGAAAACCGATTCAATTGATAAGTTCATTTTACTGTGGGGGGGATAATATGACACTTTATATTGCATTACTAAGAGGAATCAATGTCGGTGGCCATAAAGTAATCAAAATGGCTGATTTAAAACGAGTGTTTGAATCAATAGGGTTAAAACAAGTGAAAACATATATACAAAGTGGTAATATTGTGTTCGAATCTGAGGAAGGTATAAACTTTCTAAAGGACCGAATACAATCTGAAATAAAAAAAGAATTTGATTTCGATGTTCCAGTCATGCTAAGAACACATGATGAATTTATAAATATTATTAAACAATGTCCATATGAAGTTCATTCATTGTTAGAAGGAGAAAGTGTTCATATTGCTTTTTTAGCTAATGTACTTTCTGAAGAAGAGAGTAGTCAATTGCTTACATTTAAAAGTGAACTTGAAGATTGCTATATAGATGAGAAGGTCGTTTATTTATTTTTCAAAAATAGCATTCGAAATTCTAAATTAATGAACCAGTTTCAGAAGTTACATACACCAGCTACAGTTAGGAATTGGCGGACTGTGAATAAATTAAAAGCAATTGTAGAGAGTATGTAAATATAAAAAGATGAGGTTTTCTACATGTAGAAAACCTCATCTTTTTACTTATATTGTTTTGCAACTATGAGTTCGACAATAGGATAAATAAAGAATGAAGAGCAAATTGCGATGAACAGAGGGAGGTTTTTTACTCCATCTAAATTAGCTCCCATAGAAAATCCTTCGGAGAAGATTAATAAAAGGAACATTACAACTACAAGCACAAAATATGCGATTTTAAAGCTTTTATATGTAATTTGTTGTCCCATCTCATCTTGACTTTCTTCTGACACACCGCGGGGATCTCCCCATGTAATATGATTAAGGAGGTAGCTAAGTATTAAAGCGCTTGAGAAAATGGTTCCACCTAAAATTACACCTTCATTGATGTATTTATAGGTACCATGTATAAGGACTGCGACTAATGATAAAACGATTGTTATTAAAATGAATTTATTACGATTCATATTAGAACAACACCTCCACTATTGTAAAAAACTATTTACAACTATAGTATAAAATTTGGGGAGTTTTGTGTCAAATGTTTTTTACACGCAATGCGTAATTATGTAATATCTTGTTTTTGTAATGAGTAAAAAATTACAATACATTTGAATGTAAAAGAATGGGCTCGCATATATTTGGAAGGGATGTCAGATTAATTTAGGGGGTAGTTATGTCTATACTTTTAAAGGCTGGTGCAGATGCAGGAAACAACGGTTTGAAGTTAATGGTGAAAGGGCAAGACCCTATTTTTATTCCGAGTATTTATTCTTTATATATAGGTGAGCCTACAGGACTCTTAGATGAGGTAGATGTCTCATTATCTGAATTAGAAAACCACATTGATGTGACTATAAGTTCGCCATCGTTAATGTTAAATAATGTACGATACATCGTTGGAGAAAAAGTCATCCAAGATCAATTAAAAGGTACTGAGGTTGAGAAGAAATCGAATAAGTCGACTGATGAGTTAATGGTTATTACAATTCTATCAGGTTTAGCTGTAAGCGCTATGCGTCAAAGTCCAACTTCTAGTCATATTAATATTCGTTATGATTTATCTGTCGCTCTTCCTATGCAGCTTATTACACAAGAAATAGCTGCTGAAAATGCAAAACGTTATATGGGAAATCATAAGGTTATTTTCCATTATCCGAACGGACGTGATGTGACAATTAATGTTTCAATTGAGTATTGTAAATGCCTGCCTGAGGGTGCTTCTGGGACGTGGGGCATTGTATACGATGAAGAAGGAAATGTTGTGAAACATAAAATAGAATGTGAACAAAATAAAGTGTCAGAAATTGATTTTGTTGATAAAACACTATTATCTTTTGATATTGGCGCAGGGACGACAGAAGAAGTAGTATCACTAGGCGTAAACTTTAGACCACAACTAAGTAAGGGTTTATCGTATGGTGTGAAAGAAACGTTACTACAAATTATTACGAGATGGAACCGGAAGTATCCAACAAAGACAATTGATAGTATTACAGAGTTCAATCAAATTTATTTAAATGATAAACACCCTAGAAATGCATTATTAGTTGAGGAATCACAACCAGCATTATTAGGTTTAGCAGCGCGCGTTGCAACGGATATTATAAACAAAATTGATGATATGAAAGACGATCCATACGTGTTTATTTATGGCGGGGGTGCAGTAATTATTAAAAACAGTTTAAAAATGATTTTAAAGCAAAAAGGACGACTCAAAAATGTAATCTTTGTAGATAATCCGTTATTTACAAATGCACGAGGATTATTAGTATATACTTGTTCACCAAAATATAGAGAGCATAAGCAAAAAGAGTTAGGATTTACAAACTTAACGATAAGTTAGTTGGTGGAAGTATGCGATCTAGGCGATATAAACGTGGTGATCGAGTAAAAATCAATATTCATAAATCGGTATCACCTGAAATGCTTGCGTGGCTGAATAAACAATCAAATCCAACTAATTTCTTCTTTTTTGCTGCACAGCAACTATTTAAACAAGTAGGAGATATTGACGTTTCAAAAGCTTTACCAAGCAGCCATGTTTTCTCATTATATGTGGAGCCTTCATCCTTATTAAAAGTCGAAGTAAACCCTTTTAAAAACATGACACTAGACACAAATACATCCACCGAAAATGCAAAAAAAAAATTATGGGAATCTGTTGATCAATTAGATTGTCCATTTTTTTAAACATAGAAAAGTATAAAAAGTCCCCATCACTATACATACGAATACAGTGATGGGTTTTTGTTTGTAACTAGAAGGAGGCACAATACAATTTGTGTCCCTTCCATTAGTTATTTATCTAAATTTTAGATGTATGTTTAGAAACAGCATTAATTATGCTTTCCCAGTCATCTGGATGGTTTTCATGGCCTGCTCCTTTAAGAGTTAATAGTACTGAGTTTGGAATTTCACCAATTAGTGCGAGGCCATGTTCAAATGGGAGTGCTGTATCGTCTGTTCCGTGAATAACTAATGTAGGTGCTTGTATGGATTGAAGTACACCTTCATATGCATCATCACCTTGAAGTAAAGCGTGATTAAACATACTTAATAAATTGTTTGCGCGTTCTATTTCTTGTTTTACTTGTTTATAAACTCTATTTTCATCAAATATTCGTTCTGATCCACATAATAGACGAGATCCTGAAACTAAATACTCTGCCACATCATTTTTATTTGCCCAATCTATACTTGTGCCATTTACATGATGTGTTAAAATTCTTTCATCCATTGGAGGTAAATCGCGAGTATTGTCATCAGATCCTATTACACTAGTCGCTAGTAAAGTTAGCGTCAAAATTCTTTCGGGATGTTTTACAGCGGCAATTTGAGCAATCATACCACCTAATGACATACCAAATAGGTGAGCTTTATCAATATGATAAGCATCTAGTACTCCAATTGCATCTTCAGCCATATCTGTTACTGTATAATTGGAAGTTCTAGGTTCATAGGCAACAGAGCGTCCAACATCACGGTTATCAAAGCGAATAACAAACTTCCCCGTACTAGCCAACAGCTCACAAAACTCTTCGTCCCAATAAACCATGGAACATGTAGCGCCCATAATTAATAAAATAGCAGGGTTCTTAGGGTTTCCAAAGCTTTCTGTACATATATCAATTCCATTTATTTTAAATATCTTTTCACTCATATAGTTAGCCCCATTTCTTTTGAATTTAATTAATAAAACAGTTTTGGATGATTCTAAGATGTGTGTAAGATTCGTATTGTAATTCATCCCGCTATTTGCCATTTGCCGGGCGGTAAGAGTCTCATCTCAAAATTCAGGGAAAGTAAAGAAGTTGGGAGGGGACCAACTTCCTGAAAAAGACCGATTGACGAGGGTTGATTAAAGTTTCACTTTATAATGCTTCTTACATAATTACCCCCAAAAATAATTATATGTTAATTCAAGACAAAAAATTTTGAGAAATAATTGTATGTTATTAAAATAAACAGCAAGGAGGAGAGGAGAGGAAATGAAAGCAATTGTTATTGATCAATATGGCAGTGTTGAAGAATTAAAAGAAAGACAAGTTTTAAAACCGATTGTTAAGAATAACGAAAAAGCTCAACAATAAATAATATCCCATACTATACAATTTCATTTTCGGGTATTATTTATTGTTGGCTAATGTGAGATTGCTTCTAACAAATACTTTTTCGTATTGTATCATGTAATTTCTCTAATCCAATTTCCATATCTTTCTCGTTTAACATTGAATAGCTAATTCTTAATTGGTTATCATTTGTTTCGTAATTTAATAGACAAGCTGTTCCTGGTAAAAAAGAGACATCTACTTCATTTGCTTTTTGTAATAAGGTAAAGGGATCTATCGAATCAGGCAGTGTCACCCATAAATTAAAACCTCCATTTGGTATTTCAAAGTTTAGTTCTTTTAATGGCGATAATATATTAATTGTTAAATCACGTCTCATTTGTAAAGCTGTACGTAATTTTTCTAAATGGTTTTTCATACGTTCCGCACGTAAAAACGGCAGAAGTGCCTTTTGTGTTAATAAGGGACTACCGATATCCATTGAACCTTTCACTGCATATAGCCATTCAAAAATAGGACCATCGGCAATAAGTGCTGCGATACGCAGTCCTGGTGCTAACGTTTTACTAAATCCTTTTATATATATTACGTGGCCATCTTTATCAAAACTTTTGATTGGAGGCGGGACTATAGCATCCTCAAAATATATTTCCCCGAAAGAATCATCTTCAATGATAAAAAATTGATATAACTCCGCTAGTTCAATAAGTTCCACTCTTCGTTCTTTACTCATTACTGTACCTGTCGGGTTTTGGAAGGTTGGATTCGTATACAATAAAACGGGATTTTTACTTTGACAAATATCATCAATTAAGTCGGCGCGAACTCCATGATTATCAAGAGAAACGGGAATGATTTGAACACTTTTATTGATGAAAACATCAAGCGCAGCACTGTAACACGGACTTTCTACTAATACAATATCTCCAGGTTTTAATAATGTTTGAGCAATTAAATCAATTCCTTGTTGTGCTCCGCTTGTAATTAATAATTGGGATGGGTCTGTCACTAATTTCTGGTGTTCATGTAAGTAATTTGCTATTTCAACTCGCAGTTCATAATCGCCTTGAACTGGCCCGTAAGTTGCTAACAACATTGGATTTTTATCCAGCAATTTATGCATTTCGTCTGCCAAAAATGGATTTGGTAATAGACGAGGATACAGAATTGCTTGTGAAAAATCATAATATTTACGGTGTTTATTCATTGCATATTGAGAACGCATAACATTAATCGTTTTCGTTTGTTGCCATTTATACGGAATTGGTTTGAAATCTTTCTTTACCCGTTTATATATGTAAGCACCTTTTCCTTGTTCGATGCGTATATACCCTTTGGTTTCTAATTGTTTATACGCTTTGCGAACTGTTAATACATTGATTTGTAAATCTGTGGCCATACAACGTAAAGAAGGAAGAGATTCACCATGTGAAAGCATACCACTTTGTATTCTGTCAACAATTTGCATATATATTTGCTTGTAATACGGTATGTTTGTTTCTTTACGCAATACAATTTTCATAGGTTCACCTATTTTTCTTTTTAACTTAATTAAAGCGAAAAATATATAGGGAATCAACTACAACTTGAAGTAACTGTTATATGTACCGATACACTGTTATACACCATACCCTCTATACTCATTTTAAGAGTAAAAAGGAGGAAGCAAAATGGTCATTTTTAATTACATTTTAGTATGTATTATTTTCGGGACAACATTTTTAACGATAAAAATTGGAATTGAAGCAGGGGCGCCACCGTTGTTTTCAGCAGGAATTCGCTTCTTTTTAGCAGGCATAATCCTTATGATTATTTTTAAATTCAAGCGAAAAGAAATTATGCCACATATATTTTCAAAACGCATTATGTATGCTGGATTTTGTTTAACATTCATGACATTCGCAAGTTTATATTGGTCAGAACAGTATATTTCTTCAGGATTAGCTGCTGTTCTTTCTGCTACGGGACCAATGATGATCTTGTTAATACAAGCAAAGAGGAATAGGGAGAAGCTACAAAAGGAACAACTCGTTGCTTTAGTTATTGCACTAATAGGTGTTATATTTGTTTCTTTACCAGGAATGCATCAACAAGTAAGTTTCATATGGAGTATTGCTTGTATTGTTTTAGTTATAGGGGAGTTATTTTACGGAATAGGCTCTATTCGTTCGAAAGAAATACTTTCAGATTTATCAAATGTATCACCATTTCTTATTAACGGTATTCAAATGTTTTATGGAGGGATTTTACTACTAATCGCATCTATTATTGTAGAACAACCCAATGTAACCGTATTAACTTCATGGAGTGTGCAATGGCCTATTTTATATCTCATATTTATCGGATCGATTGGTGGCCACGGATTATATTACTGGCTCTTATCAAAAACAAATCCAGTATTTCCATCGACGTGGTTATATGTATCACCATTGATTGCAATAATTGTGGGATATATCATTTTAGGAGAACCTTTAAATCCTACAATGGGAATGGGGGCTTGTCTTATATTGATTGGTGTATTTTTGGCCAATCGTTCAACACTACGGACTTATTTCAAAAAAGGGCGGTTATTAGAGAAGGAGATGTAGTTTAATAAAGCAACAGCCCTGTATATTAATTACAGAACTGATAAAATAAAAAACACAGTTGGAAAAATAACCAACTGTGTTTTTTATAATTAATTCACTTTTTTAATAAAGCCTTTATAATGACGTTTTACAAGCTGGCTTTCTAACGTCTTCATAGTTTCTAGTGCTACACCGACAATGATAAGTAAGCTTGTACCACCAATTTGAGCAGAAGGTGGTAACGTAGCAATTTTCGTAAATACGAGCGGTAATATAGAAATAGCACCTAAGAAAATTGCACCGATAAATGTTAAACGGTATAGAATTTTAGTTACATATTGTTCAGTTGCTTTACCAGGACGAATACCAGGAACATATCCATTTTGCTTTTTCAAATTCTCAGCCATTTGTTCAGGATTTACTTGAATAAATGCGTAGAAGTATGTGAAAGCAACAATAAGACCGACATAAAGTGTCATTCCAATTGGATGTGCGAAATCAAGATTTGCAACTAACCATTTTGATACGCTTGAATCAGGGAAGAGCTGCGCAATTGTACGCGGCGTCATTAAAAATGCAGAAGCAAAGATAACTGGTATAACACCAGCACTATTTACTTTAAGCGGTAAATGAGTGTTTTTTGCTCCTTGATATTGATTGTTTCCTGAAACAGCTTTTGCATATTGGATCGGTATTTTACGTACAGCTTGTTGAATGTAAATAACACCAACAACTATCGCTAAAATTACGAGTCCAATTAAAACAATTTTTATTATGTGCATAAATAGCTGATCGCCAGCATTTTGGAATTGTTGTAAATAAATTTGATTTGCAACATTTGGAATGGCGGCAACGAGACCTGCGAAGATAATCATCGAAATACCATTACCAACTCCGTTAGCGGTAATTTGTTCGCCTAACCAAAGTAAAAATGCAGTACCTGCAGTTAAAACTGTCGCAATAAATAAGTATGTAGTCCAGCTTTGATCTGTTATTAATTGTCCACCTGCTATATTATTAAAGCCATAAGACATTCCGATGGCCTGTATGAATGCGAGAATGATTGTAAAGTATCGAGTGAATTGAGCTGATTTCTTACGGCCCATTTCTCCTTGCTTTGCCCATTCCGAAAATTTAGGTATAACATCCATTTGTAGTAACTGTACTATGATGGAAGCTGTAATATATGGTGTAATACCTACAGCAAAGATTGAGAAGTGTTGCAATGCTCCTCCGCCAAATACGTTTAACATACCTAGAACGTTAGCTTGATCTTGTACTTTTAATACCTCTGCGTTAGTATGAGGAACTGGAATAAACGTGCCAATTCGAAAAACGATTAACATCGCTAGTGTAAAAAGGATTTTCCTTCTTATCTCAGCTACTCTCATGAAATTTGAAATCGTACGAAACATTATGTCGCCTCCTATATTTTTATCAGTAAAAAACTGATTATTATACCCTATGAAGTAACCACAAACCTCCTTCCGCACTAAATTCATTTGACAAATGGATTTTCATACACTTTGTAGTTTTCACGGATATAAAAATATAAGGTGTTATATAAGCGACCTATACACTTCACGTAATCATTCAATACCCATAATATATCGAATAAATTAACAAATGTACATACATACGCATTAAAAATGAATAAATAGGGTCATTTTTTACATTTATTTAATGATAAATTGATAGGACATTATACTGGTAAATGCGCTTCGTATATTCCTTTAATCAATTAAAATCCTCCACCTTTTTATTTTCTTACAATTAATATATCGATTTAAAAAGAATGTAAAATCAAATAAAAGTATGAAAGTACATACTACTTTAGTAGTAATAGTAATCAATTATATTTCAATTCAAATTCATCTCCCGCTGATTAAAGTTTCACTTTATATGATTAGAGAATTCTTTTTATTTAAGAAGGAATAAATGTTAAAGAAAGCTAATTAAACAGTGTACATATTTATAGGGGAGAAGATATAAATGAAAGTTGTTATAAAAAAATTACCACCATTAGAAGTAGCGTATATAAGACGAACTGGTAGCTACTTTGAACCGCAAGATCACTGGGGAAAGTTACTGAATTGGTCAATTGAAAATAAACTGTATCCACCAGAGCAATCATTTATCGGAATATCATTGGATAATCCTGAACTTGTTGCAAGTCATAAGTGCCGGCATGATGCATGTGTTACGATTCCTGAAAACTTCGATAAAGAAAAGCATCATGATGTGCAATTTAAAAGATTAGATGGAGGTACATATGGTCTATACCAGTTCTATGATGAACCTCATAAATTAAGTGAAGCGTATCAATACATGTATGCAGAGTGGCTACCAAATAGTGAGTATGATGCAGATTATGATAGAGATAATTTAGAGTTTTGCTTAAATAATGTTGCTGAAGATCTAGACGGAAAGTTAAAGGTTAATTTATATGTGCCAATTAAAAAGATATAAAAAACAAATAATTTCATTTGTAGCTTTAAAATGAAATTGGAATAGTAGTGAAAGAAAAACTTTTTTTGAAGATAATATTTCTAGCGTAGGAATTTAAGTATGTAGGTTGCAATGAAGGAGAATCCACATGGATACATTTGTAAATGACAAGTTTTATGAAACGAGAGATCAATTAGTTGAGGAAATTAATTTGTTGAGTGATGCTCAATTTAATAGGAAACCAGATAAGGATAAATGGAGTATTGCACAAGTTTGTCATCATTTAGTTTTATTAGATGAGAGAGTTATAACAGTTATTTCATCAGGATTAAAAAAGTTAGATAGTACCCAAAATGAGCGTAAAGAAATTCACACTATTTTATTAGATAGAACGAAAAAGTTTATAGCTCCAGAAATGATTGAACCAAGTATAGAACCATTTGAAGTGGAGCAAATGCTCAATATGCTAAACGAATCGAGAAAAGAATTGATGCGTTTCCTGAGTACAATAGAAGATGAGTCTATATTAGCAAAAAAAGCAGTGATGCATCCAGCTCTTGGAGAATTATCCCTTGATCAGTGGATAGAACTGATTTATTTACATGAACAGCGTCATATTTCACAAATAAAAGAGATAAAATTGCTTTGTGAAATTGAAAAGTAAAAATCATTCCCTATTTATTGATGCGTATTATAAACAGGGAAAACGGTTGATTCATATTGATTCAGAAGAAAACAAAAATAGAATGAAATTAGTTGAAAGTAACCAATAAGCTTAAGAAAATATGAAACTATCCGATTTTCTGTATAAGTGTAACCCTGTCTTAAATGAAGAGCGGGGTTATTTTTTTGGAAGTATTTTCATTGAGAAGGAAATACTTCGACAATGAAATTCAAAAAATAATCATCATAACATATTTTATATGCGAATTTTAGTAAATTGAAATAATGATTTTATGATGATGAATGATATGTCCTTATTTTGAAAGTACTCTTCACACGCTTAAGGAAGGGTATTCTGTCAGGAAACGATAAAATACAATTCTGTCAGGGGATGTATGCAATTTATTCTCTTTATTTTTGCAACAGAACCCCCTTCAAAATTATCTTTTGTAGTTGAAGTTTCCTGAATAATAAGTTACATTTTTAAAGTTCAAGCAACTTTATGAAAGTACAAAAAGGGGAGAAATATTATTATTATGCAAAAAATGAAATGGAAGAACTATGTATGTTACTTTGTAATTCTATTACTGCTTGGAACAGCAGTAATAGTCAAACCACCTATCTCTAAGGCTGAGGAATCTGAAGTTAATATTACATTGTTAGGTACTGCAGATATTCATGGTAGATTTATGCCTTGGGATTATGCGCTTGATGGAGCAAATATGAGTGGAAGTTTGACGCAGCTTTATACGGTTATAAAGAAGGTCCGTCAAGAAAATCCAAATACCATATTAGTAGATGCTGGGGATACAATTCAAGGAAACTCAGTAGAATTATTCAACGATAAACCACAATCGCCAATGATGGTAGCGATGAATACAATGGGATATGACGCCTGGGCATTTGGAAATCATGAATTCAATTTTGGATTAGATACATTGAAAAAAGTTAGTGAGCAATATAAGGGAAAAACGTTAGCGGGAAATATTTATAAGGAAAATGGAGAGCGCTTTCTTCCTGCATATACAATTGTAGAAAAAGGTGGAATTAAAGTTGGGATTATTGGTATGAATACACCAATGATTAGTGATTTTGAAAAAGGGACAGATCACTTAGATGGTTTAGTGGTGAAAAATCCGGTAGAAGAGACGAAAAAGGCAATTAAGGAATTAGAAGGTAAAGTAGATGTAATAGTAGGAGTTATGCATATGGGATTAGAAAATGAGAATGGTATCCCTGGTACTGGTGTTCAAGATATTGCAAATGCTTGTCCGGAATTAAGCGCCATTTTTGCAGCTCATATGCATAAACTTGTAAAAAAAGAAGTTGTAAATGGCGTAATTATTACGGAACCAGATAAATATGGAACACATATTTCACGTATTGACCTTACTTTTACAAAGCAAGATGGGAAATTGGTTTTAAAAGATAAAACCGCTACCGCTATACCTGTAAAAAATGCTGATGGAACAACGATATTATCTGATCCTACACTTGAAGAAACATTAACACCTTTTCACGAATATGCGAGAGGAGATGCAAATGTTGTAGTCGCTCAATTAAAGGGTAGAAATCTTGTTCCTGAAAATGAAATAAAGGGTATTCCAAGTGTTCAGATTCAAGAAACACCTTTATCAGATTTCTTTCATGAAGTCATGCTCTACTACAGTAAAGCAGATGTAGTAGCCCATCAAATTGATAATGATTATGCCCGTTTAGATACAGGTCCTATTAAGAAAAAGGATATTGCGTACAATTACCAATATGCCTTGGGAGAAATTACAGTATATAAGATTTCTGGAAAAGATTTAAAAGACTATATGGAATGGGCAGCAGGATATTTTAACTCATCTCGTGTCGGAGATGTAACCGTTAGTTTTGATAAAACCCGCCGTGCATCTAAATACAGTACGAACGATTTCTTTGGAGGAGTAAAATACGAAATTGACTTAACAAAACCATACGGAAGCAGAATTACAAATTTACGCTCTATTCGTACAAACAAACCAATCAAAATGAGCGATGTTATGACGCTGGGAATGAATGCATATAGAATGGAGGCTCTTCAGGCAAAAGGAGGAGCTTTAGAGGGGCGTAAGTTTGAACAAATTTGGTCATCTAAACAAGAGAATGCATTTGGAGAAACAGGTGGAACCATTCGTAACCTTGCTATTACATATTTAAAAGAGGTAAAGAATGGTGTATACACGCCAGAAGTTATGCGTAATTGGAAAATTACTGGTGTAGATTTACATTCTTCAGAGCATAAGGCTGTAGTTGATCTCGTGAATAAAGGGATTTTAGAAATTCCAAAAACAGAAGACGGAAAATACACAAATATAGCATCTATAAATACGAAAGACTCAATTTCAAAAGAAGAGATTGTAGCACTCTCACAAAAAGTAAATATTAGTCCAAATGAGTTTATTCATGCAAAGACAAAAGGTGAATTTTACAAAAAACTTAGTAGGATTACTAAAAAAATATAAATTAAAAGGTTTCTTATAGTAATTGTTATTTTAATAGCATGAAACCCACTCTTACAGTAGTAAAGAGTGGGTTTTTATGTTGTTATTTAGATTTAAGTATACTTTTATTAGAATGAATATAGATAATTAATAACTAACCAATTGGATGAGCGCCTATAAGGACTCTCTTTTATTCAAATTAATGTTCATATGTGTTCCATTCATTATTTATAATATTGACCACAATTTATGTAATTTTGCATAATGTTACATAAATTGTGTATTTTCTCTTTTTTCCGACAGAAATAGACAGTATACTTTGTACAAGCTTTCTATTTCAAAAATTATACGAGGTGAAATAATGAAAAACAAAAAGACATTAACTAAGGTAGCATTAACAACAGGATTGGCTTTAACAGCTGTGGCACCATATGGGGTAGGTCATGCAGAGGAAACAGATCAACTACAAGTTCAAATTCAGGAGGAATCGTTCCGTTCGGGTGAACTTACACAGCCGTCACAAAAGGCACCAGAAAATGTAGTAAAGGATGCACTTAAGGAGAAAACAGAACAAGCTCTGTCCCAAAAACAAGTCAATGGAGAAACTGGAGTAGATTATAAAGTCCTTCAAAAACGTGGTTCGTATGATGGAACTACACTTGTGCGTATGCAGCAAACATACGAAGGAAAAGAAGTATATGGCCATCAATTAACTGCGCACGTAGATAATAAGGGTGTTATTAAAAGTGTTTCAGGTGATAGCGCGCAAAATCTAAAACAAGAAGAATTGAAAAAACCTATTAATCTATCAAAAGATGAAGCAAAACAATTTATTTATACGAAGTACGGGAACGATATCAAGTTTATTTCTGAGCCAGAAGTTAAAGAGGTTATTTTTGTTGATGAAAATAATGGACAAGCTAAAAATGCATACCAAGTTACGTTTGAAGCTGCAACACCAAACTATATTTCTGGTACTTATTTAGTAAATGCACAAAATGGTGATATGTTAAAAAATATGGTACAAGAATCTAACTTAAAAGCCAGTGATAAACTAGTTGGCGCTTTAAAGAAAAGTAAACAAAGCAGTCTTACATCATTAACTGGAACAGGAAAAGATGATTTAGGTATTTCTCGTTCATTTGGTATCTCTAAACAAAGTAATGGCAAATATGCTCTTGCTGATTATACAAGAGGGCAAGGCATTGAAACATATGATGTGAATTACAGAGATATTACTAAAGAAGAAAGCTATTATCCTGGTACATTAGCGACTAGTACTTCGGCAACATTTAACGATCCAAAAGCAGTAAGTGCTCATTACTTAGCAACAAAAGTATTTGATTTTTATAAAGATAAATACAAGCGTAATAGCTTTGATAATAAAGGACAAAAAGTAGTTTCAGTTGTACACGCTTGGGATTCTGAAGAGACGAATGATCCGAAGAATTGGCAGAATGCATTAAGTGCTAATAATGGAAGTATGCTTGTATATGGCGATCCTATTGTTAAAGCATATGACGTAGCTGGACATGAATTTACACATGCTGTTACTTCTAGCGAATCTAATCTTGAATATTTCGGGGAATCTGGTGCGATTAATGAGGCGCTATCTGATATTATGGGAACATCTATTGAGAAATACGTAAATAATGGAAACTTTAACTGGACAATGGGAGAACAAACGGGATCTATTTTCCGTGATATGGAAAACCCAGCTTCTGTTCCATCTTCACTAGGAGTACCTTATCCAGATGATTACAGTGAATTTAACGATTTTAATGGATGGGATCAAGGCGGTGTTCATTTTAATTCAAGTATTATTAATAAAGTTGCGTATCTCATTGCAAAAGGCGGAACTCATAACGGAGTAACTGTTAAAGGAATTGGTGAAGATAAAATGTTTGATATTTTCTATTATGCAAATACAGATGAGTTAAACATGACTTCTAATTTCAAAGAATTGAGATCAGCATGTATTCGAGTGGCAACTAATAAATATGGTGCAAATACAGCTGAAGTTCAAGCAGTTCAAAAAGCATTTGATGCAGCAAAAATTAAGTAATTTAGAAATATAGTTCTCATTCGTATATTAAAACATTATGAAAAACAGCTAATATCATTTTAAGGATATTAGCTGTTTTTTACGTAGCAATGTATTGTTGAAAATAAACTGACTAAGCAATAATGAGGCGCTTTACCTTTAAGAAGTAGCGACATATAAATAAGGTTTAAAGTGTATAAAAACAGAAAATTAATAATATATTGACCTCTTGATAGAAAGTCTATAAAATGAAAGCGATAACAAACGATTGCTTTAAAATGATTTCCCTGATCTTTTAGTATTTACAAATATATGAAGGTATAAACAAATCTATTTTTTTAACCATTAATGCAAACGCTTTCGTATTAAAAGGTCATTGAAATACATACGTGAAAATAGCCAATATGGAGGTGAAGTAAAAGAGATTTCTAGATTAATTTAAGCAGTGTTATGTAGTGTAAACATATTAAATCGAGAGTAATATTTGAAGAAAGGGTGTATGTGGTGCAAATTATAAAAAGATTAATTAACAAAACAGTTTTATTACTTACTTTAATCGTTATGTTATCATCTGTTTTCTCCTTTCAGAGTGTGAAGGCAATTTCAAATTCAAAAACAACTGAAATTATCATTCATTACAAAGAAAAGCTTGGAAATACAAAAGACTGGAATCTTTGGTTATGGGGAGAAAATGCGAATGGTACATCTTATGAATTTACTGGTGAAGATGAATTTGGAAAATACGCTAAGATAAAAATAGAAGGTGACTATAATCGTGTAGGATTTATAGTTCGAACAAATGAATGGGAAAAAGATGGTGGAGATCGTTGGATTGAAAATATAAAGGACGGTCGTGCTGAAGTATGGATTCTTTCGGGTGATGAAAAAGTATATAACTCTAAGCCTTCATCGGATCTCTCAATTCAAAAAGCAACTATTGATAGTTTCCATGAAATTACTGTAACGACTAATGTCCCGTTTAATATTAAGGAAAAGAAAATTGAAATTGAAGGCATTAAAATTAAGAATATTACTCCTTATGATATAAACAGTGGAGATGTTACTAATAAGGTTAAAATAATTACGGAACAGAAAATTGATTTAAAACAAACATACAAAGTTAAAATTGAAAACTTAGATGATACAAATACTGAAATCGGTAAAGTCATTCGTAGCGAGGAATTCGACAATTTATTTTATTATGGTGGTAATGATTTGGGAAATATATATACTCCGCAATATACAAAGTTCCGTGTATGGGCTCCTACTGCAAGTGAAGCGAAGTTGGTTACATATAAAAAATGGAGTGATAAAATAGGTACTGAAATAAACATGCAAAAAGGTGAAAAAGGAACTTGGACTGCAGAACTAAAGGGGAATCAAAAAGGGCTCTTTTATACGTATAAAGTCAAAATTGGTGATAAGTGGACTGAAGCAGTTGATCCATATGCACGTGCTGCTTCTGTAAATGGAGATAAAGGTGCAGTTGTTGATTTAGAAGAAACAAATCCGAAAAAATGGAAAGCAAACAAAAAGCCAAAATTTAAAAATCCGGAAGATGCTATTATTTATGAGTTACATGTACGCGATCTTTCCATTCAACCTGAAAGTGGTATTAAACAGAAAGGGAAGTATTTAGGTGTAACAGAAAAAGGAACAAAAGGGCCAGAAGGTGTAAAAACAGGACTTGATCATATAAAGGATCTTGGTGTTACTCACGTTCAGTTTTTACCGATATTTGATTATGCTTCTGTAAATGAAGAGACTTTAAATGAACCGCAATATAACTGGGGATATGATCCTAAAAATTTCAACGTTCCAGAAGGCTCCTATTCTACAAATCCTTATGAGCCAATTGTTCGAATAACTGAATTAAAGCAAATGGTTCAAACACTACATGATAATAATCTTCGAGTAGTGATGGATGTCGTATATAACCATATGTATAACGCTGCTGAATCTAATTTTCATAAGTTAGTTCCAGGTTATTATTATCGTTACAATGAAGATGGAACATTTGCAAATGGAACTGGAGTAGGAAATGATACTGCTTCAGAAAGAAAAATGATGAGGAAATTTATGATAGATTCCGTCACATATTGGGCAAAAGAATACAATTTAGATGGATTCCGTTTTGATTTAATGGGTATTCATGATTATGAAACGATGAATGAAATACGTAAAGCTGTTAATCAAATTGACCCTTCTATTATACTACATGGAGAAGGATGGGATTTAAATACACCTCTTGCAGCTGAGCTGAAAGCAAATCAAAAAAATGCAGGGAAAATGAAAGGGATTGCTCATTTTAATGATAATATACGTGATGGATTGAAGGGTAGTGTATTTGAGGAGAAGGAAAATGGTTTTATAAATGGGAAGGAAAACATGGAAGATCGTATTAAAAAAGGGATTACGGCAGGTATTGACTACGATAAAAATTCATCTACCTATCAAGATTCGGAACAGGTATTAACTTATGTGGAAGCACATGACAATCATACATTATGGGATAAACTTGAGTTAACTAATTCAGATGATAGCGATGAAGTGCGAAAACAAATGCACAAATTGTCTTCTTCGATTTTATTAACATCACAAGGAATTCCATTCTTACATGCAGGGCAAGAGTTTATGCGGACGAAATACGGTGATCATAATAGTTACAAATCTCCAGATTCAATTAACCAGATGGATTGGTTGCGCCGTGCAACGTTTAATAATGAAGTAGATTATATGAAGGGTTTAATAGAATTACGCAAAAAGTACTCAGCTTTTCGAATGACATCTGCAGATCAAATAAAAACACACGTATCATTTATTGATGCTCCGAAAAATACTGTAACTTATACAATAGAGGGGAATAAACATGAATACTTTACAGTGGCTCACAATGCAAATAGAGAAGCTGTTGAAATAACACTTCCATTTAAAGGTCCTTGGAAAGTACTAGTAGACGGGAAGCAGGCGGGAAGTAAACCACTTTATGTTGTACATGACAATAAAATTAAAATTCCTGCACTAAGTTCCATTGTTTTAAAATCAGAAAAACCGATTAAATAAAAGCGAAGAGTGTGGAAATAAATACTGAATTGAGCAAATTTAATAAGGATTGCAAACTTTAAAAGCGAAGTGAAGATTATTCTCACTTCGCTTTTAAAGTTAATGTAATATAATTTCACATACTGTAATTATATTACAATTTAATAAAAAATAAGCAATAGGTTATTGCTATTGTAACCGTAGGAGTAGAATATATCTTTGCGTTTATCGATAAAATTATCTGAAATCCATTCGTAATTTATATAATTTTTATTACATACTCGAACATATAACGAGCTAGATGTTCGAATTGTATTAATTCCTATAAACCGTTTAAAAATAACGAAGGCGCCAAAAGTATATGGAATCAAAATAGAGAAAAGACACCTTGAAGGGTGTCTTTTCTCTATTTTGAAGATGATATGTAAGTAACTTCTTTGTATGTAATAATATGTTGTATTTTTACACTAACTTTTTAAGAAAAATTTAAAGCTCTTTTCTTAATCTATTTGTAATAAAATGAATCATAAAATTTTATCGATATAATAAATAAAACTTTCTCAACATTATTTGATTTAATAACTATATTCAACTGCTCTCCAATCCATTACAATAATTTCACATTGAAAATAAATGAATATTCTCAATGTTATAAATGGTTTATACCTTATTGGATTACTATGGGAAAGGATGTGAAATGTCTAATAAAAAATCATTTTTTGTGATGAAATAAAAAAAAATAATGAGAAAAATGTTATTTTATTATCCCAAAATTCTCTTGAATTACGTGTTATAACCTTCATGAGAGAAATGATGATTTTTTGTAGCTTGGAAAAGTGCATTGTAAAAATAAGTTAAACATTTATGGAGGAGTATATGAGCGAACAAATTTATTACTGGTCTCCGATTAAGCATTGGGAGAAGTTGCATAATGAAGTTTTGATAGGGGAAATGAGATTTACAGGTATTCTGTCTGAGTGGTTTCCTGATTTTTATTTTATGGCTCAAAAAGGTGTGAAAATTAGTGAACTAGTAGAGCGCTTTTCGTTAGGGAATGTAGAAGAGACACAAAAAAACATAGAACTCATGATAAAAAATCGTGTGTTAGTAAGTAACATATTACACCCAAGAGAAGTATTTTCTTCACAAGAAAAGATTTTTCCAAATCCATATAGCAACCAGATTCGCTTTTCTAAAGAAGAGTTAGATAAGTATATGAGTGAACAATTAAATCGCACGCACGTTGCTGCACGGTCAACCGAAATTCAACTTGAAACAACAGATGAGCTACCCACTATAATCAAGGAACGTAGGTCTTGTCGTCAATTTGAAATGGAAAAACACATCGGTTTTTCGGAATTTTCCCAATTCTTATCAACTCTAAAACAGGTTAAGGAAGAAAAAATATACTATCATTACGCAAGTGCAGGCGGGCTCTATCCCATTGATATCTTTGTTTATATAAAACCAAAACGTATAGAGGGTATGAAAGCTGGATTTTATTATTATAACCCATCAAAAAATAGTCTTGTGATTGTAAACAACATTGATCAAGTGATCAAAAGTGATCATGAGTTAATTAATCAAGATTTATTTACTCAATCTGCATTCTCAGTTTATTTGGTTTATAATGCGAACGCTTCCATTCCGAAATACGGTTCAGATGGATATTTATTTGCTTGTATTGAGTCAGGCATTATCACTGCTACCTTAAATATGGTTGCTGAGACATTAAATTTAGGGGTTTGTTCAGTTGGTCATATGAAATTTGAAGAGATTCAGCAATTTTTATGTTTGGATAACCATCAAGTGTTTCTCCATGGGCTTGAAGTTGGCTTGAAAATTAACGAGTAGAAGAAATGAATATTAGGGGGATAAAGATAAAAATGCACATTAAAGATCGAAGTTCGATTCATGAAAATAAAGAAGTAGAAGCGTTTTGGAAGGAGCAATTATCTTCCGAGATTCTCGATTTTTCTGTATTTAATAGCGATTACCAACTAAATAAAGAAACACCTTGTGAGTACGTTCAAGTCATAGTGAATGTAGAAATTAGTAAAAATATACAAAAAATAAGTAAGTCTCAAGATTTATTATTATTTAGCTGGTTTCAAGCCGCTTTAAGAGTTTGTTTGGCACATTATACAGATCAAGAAAGAATTACTATTGGTATTCCTATAATTGAAAAGAATCTTGAACAAAGTGAGAATCTTAATAAGTTGATTCCTTTAGGAAGTGAAATCCATCCGCATCACACCTTTAAACAGTTAGTAAATGAGATTGAACAAACGACTTTATTCGGGTATGAAAATCAGGAGTATCCGCTCTCTGAATTATTAGTTAAACACAATTTAACTCCTTTTCAAATTGTAATCGGGATGGAAGGATTACATAATGAAAATTCACTAGAAGAATACGCAGAGAATAATTTAGTCCTATGGATACGAAGAAAATGGAATGAAATACATAATGAATTTGAATTTCAAATTTCTTGCAAGTCCCGTTCATTCTCTTCTTTGCAACAGTTTGCCAATTCGTATTGTTATGTTTTAAAGCAAGTTTCACAAAATCCGAATTTGGCATTGAAAGATATTTGTATTATTGCAGAAGGAGAAAAAGAGTTGTTAGAAGGATTGAATACTTTTCAAACAGGCATAGACTTGTTTCAATCATTTCAAGATTTGTTTGAAGCGCAAGTATTAAAAACTCCAGATCAAATTGCTGTTGTTTGTAATGATCAATCTTTGACATATAGAGAATTGAATAAGAAAGCGAATCAATTGGCTTCTATTCTTCAAAGTAAAGGTGTTTCAAAAGAAAGTATTATTGGCGTTATGGTAGATCGGTCATTAGAAATGATTATTGGTATGATGGGGATTTTAAAAGCAGGAGCAGCGTATTTACCAATCGACCCTAACTACCCAACTGAACGAATTGAATATATGTTACAAGATAGTCAAGCAAAATATTTACTTAGTAAGCGAACAGAGGAAGTATTGCCACAATTTGCAGGTGAAGTACTGTATCTTGATAAAGAATATCTTTTTCAAGGTGAAGAAAGTAATTTAGTACGAGAACATAATCCTAATGATTTAGCTTATGTTATTTACACATCAGGATCGACAGGAAATCCAAAAGGGGTAATGATAGAACAAAAATCGCTAGTTCATTTTTTAAATGTAATGAGAGAAAAAGTAAAAGCTAATCAATCATTCTTGTTTCTTGCTAGTGTATCTTTTGATATTTCCTTGTTAGAAATATGTCTTCCTTTAACGCAAGGTTCAAAAGTAGTAATTGCTACAGAGGACCAGTTTGCAACAAAAGAATTGGCTCATTTGGTCAAAAAACATAAAGTGGATTTATGGGAATCAACGCCATCGCGAATGGAAGTGATTTTGAGTGATCCAGAAGGGGCAAATTTTCTAAAAGATTTAAAATCTATTTTATTAGCAGGAGAATCATTTTCCATTGATTTGGTTGAAAAAATTCGTTGTATCAGTGAAGCAACAATTTTAAATATCTATGGTCCCACAGAAACAACCATTTGCGCAACAGTAAAAGACTTGAGCACTTCCAAAGAAGTTACGATTGGCAAACCAAATCCGAATTATCATTCCTATATATTGAATAAGTATGGCCAATTAAAACCATTTGGAATTCCTGGTGAACTCTGCATTGCTGGCGTAGCGGTAGCACGAGGGTATCTTGGTAAAAGTAAACTGACAGATGAAAAATTTGTACCGAGTCCTTTTACGGCAGGAGAAATGATGTATCATACAGGTGATCTCGTTCGTTGGTTGCCTAATGGAGAACTTGAGTATTTAGGTCGAATGGATCATCAAGTGAAAATTCGGGGGTATCGAATTGAATTAAGAGAAATCGAAACTCAATTAAGGGAATATCCAGAAATAAACCAGGCTATCGTTGTTGATCAAGTGTATGGAAATAGGAAATTATTAGCTGCCTACTATGTATCGGATAACAAGGTGTCTTTTGGTGAAATCAGAAAATATTTAAGTGATAAACTACCTGAGTTTATGATTCCGGAAAAAATGATTCAGGTAGAAGAGATTCCATTGAATCCAAATGGAAAAGTGGATAGAAAAAGGTTATTGGATATAACACAAACGGATTATGTATCAATCCCATACGTTGCCCCGCGCAATGAAATTGAACAAAAATTAGTGTGTGCATGGGAAAAAGTTATGGAGATTGAGGGAATCGGTATTCATGATAATTTTTTTGCATTAAAAGGAGAATCTATTAAAGCACTTCAAGTAATTAATTTACTAAGAAAAGACTGCTTAAAAATAAGTACAACAGATTTTTTTAAACACCCCACAATCGCTCAACTGAGTTCTTGTGTAAAGTTAGAGCATAAAGAGGAAAACTTTGAAAGTAGACCAACTCATGTTAAAGATTTATCTAATCCATTTTCCTTAACAGAAGTTCAGACAGCGTATATGTTAGGAAGGAATTCACAGTTTGAATTAAGTGGTATTTCACCTCAAACATATTTTGAATATGAAACAACATTGGATATCAATCGTCTTTCAAAAAGTTTTCAAAAGGTAATCCATCGTCATCCAATGTTGCGAGCTGTAATTTTACCAGAGGGAAAACAGCAAATATTACAAAGCGTTCCTGATTACGAGATTGAAATAGTGAGTCTCATAGATTTAGATGATAGGAATCAAAATGCTCGCTTGCAAGAAGAGCGTTCTCGAATGACTAACCATGTATTCCCTTTGGGAAAATGGCCTTTGTTTGAATTGAAAGCTTTTCTTTTAAAAGAAGACACGTATTTATTATGTTTTCGATACGATGCTTTATTAATGGACGGAGCAAGCATGAACATTGTTGGACAGGATTTGTTGCATTATTATTATAAACCAAATCAAAAATTAGAATCTTTATCTTTTGATTTTCAAGATTATATGTTTATCTATGATGAAATGGAACAAAGCGAAGAATATAAAACAGCAAAAGATTATTGGACAAGTAAGCTGCCTGACTTTCCGTTTGCACCTTCTTTGCTGTTAAAAAAGGATCCAGCAGAGATTGCTACTCCTAAATTCCAATCACTTACAAAAATCCTGGACAATGAAAAATGGACAAAGCTACGAAAGTTAGCACAAGAGAAAGAGGTAACGCCTTCCGCTCTACTTTGTACAATATATGGTGATGTGTTGGCATATTGGAGTAATCAACGTCGATTAGCAATTAATTTGACTGTATTTAACCGTTATCCTGTTCATGATGAAGTAGAACAGATTGTAGGAGATTTCACATCGCTTATTTTGTTGGATGTTGATGTAAAACCAGAGCAAACTTTCTTTACTAGAGTAAAAGAAACGCAAGCTACTTTATTAGATGGCCTTGAACATCGTCATTACGATGGAGTTAACTTTATTCGAGATTTTACTCGATATCATCAAATGACGCCAAAAGCAGTTATGCCAATCGTTTTCACCTCGATGTTAGCAGGTGCAGGTGCTTTCTCTTGGGAACAACTTGGTTCTCTTCGCTATATTCATGCTCGGACTCCACAAGTGTATTTGGATAATGTAGTAATTGAAAAAAATGGAGAGTTATTAATTAGCTGGAATTATGTTGAAGAGTTGTTTGATATTGATGTGATAGAAGCAATGTTTTCCCAATTTGTTAACTTATTGGAACAATTGGTGAAACAAAGCGAGATAACATCTTTGCAGATGAAAGAATCGGATCAAACTTTAATTGAACAATACAATGAAACAACAGAAAAAATACCTTCAACTACTCTGTATCAATTATTTACAGACCAAGTAAAACGTACACCGAATGAAGTAGCGGTGGTATTTGAGCAAAAATGGTTAACATACTCGGAACTTCATAAACGCTCCAATCAAATTGCCCACTTCTTAAAAGAGCAGGGCATTGGTCTTGGTGACAAAGTGGGTCTTTTAGCCAAAAGACGAGTTGACACAATTGTTAATATGCTAGGTATTTTAAAAGCAGGTGCTGCTTATGTTCCGATTGATCCCGATCATCCTTTAGATCGCCAAACATATATTTTAAAAAATAGCTCATGCAAGCTTTTATTAGAACCTAGTCTTTATGAAGAAAATGATTTGTCATTTTATACAACAGAAGATATGCCCTCTATTGCTGGTCCAGAAGATATTGCCTATATTATATACACTTCAGGAAGTACAGGAAAACCAAAAGGAGTAATTATTACTCACCAAGCGGTTACAAATACTATTCAAGACATAAATCAAAAATATGAGGTAAATGAAGATGATCGTATTATTGGTATCTCTTCCATGTGTTTTGACCTATCTGTATACGATATTTTCGGAGCTTTAAGCACAGGTGCAATATTAGTAATGATTCGTGATCCGAGAGACATGCAAGAATTAATCCGCACTGTCGAACGTAGAGGGATTACAATTTGGAATACAGTGCCTGCAATCATGGATTTGGCATTGGATCAAGTAGGTTCTCATTTTGAACATTCTTCTTTACGTTTAGTTTTACATAGTGGAGATTGGATTCCGCTTTCTTTACCAGAAAAAATAAAACGACATTTTCCGATTGCAGAAGTAGTTTCACTAGGAGGGGCAACAGAAGCATCGATTTGGTCAATTTATTATCCGGTCAAACAGGTGGAATCACATTGGAATAGTATTCCATACGGGATGCCCTTGGCAAACCAAACGTATTATGTGTTGAACTATGAAAAGAAAATGTGCCCTGTTGGTGTAATTGGAGATTTATATATCGGGGGAGTGGGCCTTGCTAAAGGATATTTAAATGATGAAAAGAAAACAAATGAAGCGTTTGTGTCACATCCTGATTTTGGTCTTATATACAAAACAGGAGATTGTGGAAAAATGCATTCTGAGGGATATATTGAATTTTTAGGCCGCCAAGATTACCAAGTAAAAATTCAAGGGTATCGAGTAGAGTTAGAAGAAATCGCTCATTGTCTTCTAACTTATAAACAAGTCGAACATGCTGTCGTAATTGATCAAACAGATGAGAACGGAATAAAATTTTTAGTTGCATATGTGGTAACTGAGCAAAATATTAGTACAACAGAACTACGAAAGCATTTGCGAGATCACTTGCCAGATTACATGATTCCTTCTTATTTTGTTTATTTGGACCAATTACCCTTGACTCCAAACGGTAAATTAGATAGGAAAGCGCTCCCTGCTCCCGAGAAACAAACAAATGAAGTATTTATTGCTCCAAAAACTGAAATGGAAAAAATATTAACTAGTATTTGGCAAGAAGTACTCAAAATAGATCAAGTTGGAGTAAATGATCATTTCTTCGCCTTAGGTGGAGATTCGATAAAAGCGATTCAAGTGTCCGTCAGACTGTATCGACAAGGATTTGAGCTTGAACCAAAAAATCTATTTTCATTTCCTATATTAAGGGACATGGTTCAATTTGTTAAAAAGCTAGACCATTTTTCAAGTTCACAAACAAATGATGTAAACATAATGAACGATAATAAAGCTACATTACTAAATATTAAAGATAAACAACTTAATCAACAAACACTTACCAAAATACAAGAAAAAATGCCGGATATAAAAATAGAACGTATTTACCCGTTAGCACCTTTCCAAGAAGTTATTTATGAACATGCTACGAATGAACCTGATACAAATGCATATTTTGAACAAACAATTTGGGCACTTGAGGGGGAGTTGGATATTAAACTCTTTATTCAGTGTTTCAAACAATTAGTTGATCGTCATGATTCTTTAAGAACAATAATTGTGCAAGATGAACAAGCAAAACCTTGGCAAGCTGTTCTATA
The DNA here is from genome assembly GCF_001595725.1 of Bacillus thuringiensis. GTDB lineage: Bacteria > Bacillota > Bacilli > Bacillales > Bacillaceae_G > Bacillus_A > Bacillus_A thuringiensis_K. The sequence goes on along the minus strand of NZ_CP014282.1, from coordinate 2,630,218 downwards.
TGATGTTCAAATAAATTCAGAAATAAAAAACTTGATTGAGATGACGAAACAAGAACAGCAAGAATTCCTAAAACAGTGGATGAATGAAAATTTAAGTCGAGGATTCAAAAATGATGAACCTATGACACGTCTCTGTATATTCCAACTAGGTAATAATGAGCATAAGGTAATTTGGAGTTCCCATCATCTATTATGTGATGGGTGGAGCGTCAGCATTTTGATAGACGAATTATTCCAGCTCTACGAAACTACAAATGCGGGAACTATGGCGGAGTTACCTATGGTAAAACCTTTTGAAACATTCATAGACTGGACTTTGGCACAAGATCATGAGAAAGCACGTCATTTTTGGCAAGATTATTTATCAGGATACAATCAGAAAATTAGTATTCCTAAAAAGAAAGTCCCATCTAAAAGTGAAGGGTTAAACTTCACTTTTATGGATTTAACATTAGACAAGGATTTGACTGATCAGTTACAGACATTTGTAACTAAAAATAATATAACTATGAATACGGCATTACTAGCTGTATGGGGAATATTGCTTGGCAAATTCAACGGAACGAGAGAAGTAGTATTGCCTAATCTAGTATCAGTCAGACCTCCCGAAGTAGAAGGAATTGAAAATATGTTCGGTCTGTTCACAAATGTTTTGCCTATCCGATTAGCATGGACAGAAACGCAATCTTTTGTGGACTTCCTGCAAAAGGTACAACTAGAGACATTGAAATGTAATGAGTATGCATACTATTCATTTGTTGATATACAAAAGCAAAGTGAATTAAAAACTGAGTTGACTGACCATCTTTGGGTTTTTGAAAACTATCCAACTAATCCAGCAATCTTTTCTTCAAATGAAAACAGAAATTTTGCTATCACGGATTACGAAGTTGTTGATGAGCCACATGTAAAGTATGGAATTATGTGCTTCCCTGAAGAAAAGCTTACAATAAAGTTTGGATTTGATCAAACCGTATATGAAGCAGAGAAAATACAGGGAATATTAAATCACATCCATGGATTAATCAACATGATTCTTCAAAATCCAATACAAGCAATTGGTGATTACAAATTATAAAAAATGAAAAGGCGAGCAAGAACTCGCCTTTTTAAATAGAATAGGAGTAAACCAAATGACAAAAAACTTGCAGTTATCAGCCGAAGAGATGCGTCAGTTAGGATATCAAGCGGTTGACTTGATTGTTGATCATATGAATCATTTAAAAAGTAAACCAGTTTCAGAAACGATTGATAGTAATATTTTTAGAGACAAGCTAATTGAAACGATTCCGGAAAACGGATCTAATCCAAAAGAATTACTTCATTTTCTTAATAACAATGTGTTTAATCAAATTACTCATGTGGATCATCCTCATTTTATGGCTTTTGTGCCAGGTCCTAATAATTATGTTGGTGTATTAGCAGATTTTTTAGCAAGTGGGTTTAATGTATTTCCTACAGCTTGGATAGTAGGTGCAGGTGCCGAACAAATTGAATTAACGACAATTAACTGGTTAAAATCAATGCTAGGATTCCCTGATTCAGCTGAAGGACTATTTGTCAGTGGCGGTTCCATGGCTAATTTGACTGCACTTACTGTAGCGAGACAGGTCAAGCTGAATAATGACATAGAAAATGCGATTGTTTATTTTTCTAACCAAACTCATTTTTCTGTAGATCGAGCACTTAAAGTATTAGGTTTTAAACAGCACCAAATTTGCCGAATTGAGACAGATGAAGATTTAAAAATTTCAGTTAGTACTTTAAGAAAACAAATAAAAGAAGATCGATTAAAAGGGAAAAAACCATTCTGTGTTATTGCTAATGCAGGGACAACGAATTGCGGAGCGGTGGACTCCCTCGATGAATTGGCTGATCTATGTGGTGATGAAGATATATGGCTACACGTGGATGGGGCTTATGGGGCTGCAGCAATTCTCAGTGAAAAAGGAAGGGAGTTATTAAGTGGAATTCATCGTGCTGATTCTTTAACGTTAGACCCGCACAAATGGCTTTTTCAGCCTTATGATGTTGGTTGTGTACTCATTCGAAATAGTCAATATTTAAGCGAAACGTTTCGTATGATCCCAGAGTATATTAGGGATACGGAAACTAATATAGAAGAAAAAGTGAATTTTGGAGAGCGTGGAATTGAACTTTCCCGTAGATTTAGAGCATTAAAGGTATGGCTTTCTTTTAAAGCATTCGGAGTTACAGCTTTTCGTGAGGCAATTGATCATGGCATTATGCTAGCTGAACAAGTTGAAGAGTTTTTAAGGAAAGAAAAAGATTGGGAAGTAGTAACACCTGCCCAATTAGGAATTGTTACTTTTCGTTATATTCCATGTGAGCTAACATCTACAGATACAATTCATGAAATAAACAAAAAATTGGTGGAAGAAATTAATCAAAGAGGATTTGCTATGCTAAGTACGACTAAATTAAAAGAAAAAGTAGTAATTCGACTTTGCTCTATCAACCCAAGGACAACAAAAGAAGAAATACTTCAAATCATGATGAACATAAAAGCATTAGCAGAGGAAATAAACACATCGCCTAAACATCTTATATCTGTTTCTCAACCTTGATATATTAGGCGGATTTTAAATATAATAGCCGATTCTTATTTAGAATCGGCTATTATATTTAAATGATAAATACATATATACTATTTATAAGTGTTTCTCTTGTAATGGGATTAAGCCTCAACCTTGGATACTCGTTTGAAACCAGTTTTTATTGCTTGTACTATTTCGTTCACAGCATAAATAGATACATCGGCATTTGGATTTAACCCTTCAAACCAGTGATAGGCATTTGGATATAAATGAAACTCCACATCAACACCAGCTTGTGCTAGTTTGCTTACATAGGTTAATGTTTCGCTGCGGAATGGATCTAATTGACCAACAAATGTGTAAGTATACGGTAAGTCACTATAATCCTCAGCTCGAGAAGGTGCTGCATAGGCAGGGATTTGATCCGTTCCATACATTTCTCCTAAATACATTTTCCAGCCAGCTTCATTTGCCTTTTGGTTCCAAACAAATCCCTCTTTAATTTCATTCGCTGAAGGTGTATCATTTCTGTCATCAATCATTGGATATAGTGGCATTTGTAAACAAATTGAAGGATATTTTCGATCTCGGGCTAATAATGATAATGCTGCTGTTAGTCCACCGCCAGCGCTTACTCCTGCAACCCCAATTCGATTCGAATCAATGTTTAATGACTTTGCATTATCAGCAATCCATTTTAAAGCTGAATAACAATCCTCAATTGGTGCTGGGTAAGGGTATTCAGGCGCTAAGCGGTAGTCTACAGACACGACCACACAGCTAGCTTCTTTTGCAAACCTCATACAAGTATCATCGTTATCATCTATAGACCCTAAGATATAACCTCCACCATGTATCCATAATAAGGCAGGTAAAGATTCATGATTTGATTTTGGACGATAAATTCGTAATGGTAACGGATTATCATCAGGCCCAACAATGACTTTATCTGTTAAAGAAAGAGAGTCATCAACAACGGTAGGTGGTCTCATTTGAGCTATTCCTTCTCTGATTGATTGCAAATTTTCTGGGCGTAAATCGAGATCCGGAAACATCTCTAACCCTTGTAATAATTCTGGATTTACTCTAGTTTTCATTTTAGCACCTCTATTTGTAATTGTTTTCAAATAAATGAAGTGTATTCTAAGTAGTTTAATTGTGAAAGAACACCACAATTAAATTGTAAATTGGATATGTTATAACAGTCAACAGAACATTCAGAAATTAAAACCTTTCTCAAGAAGGAGTTTCATGCAATCAGTAATACAAGTAGTGGATTTAAGAGCAAAGTGTTTTAATGTCGTTGTAATTATGTACATTAGAAAAATTTTATAGATAGTTATCTTAAAAATAAACAAAGAGAGAAGAACTAACCAATGTTTCTTCTCTCTTTTCATATGTAATTAGGGTATCCATAACTGTAAATACGGAGGGTATAGATTAATGGATGAATAATTTATTTTTAAATTAATAACGTAACAAATAAAGATTTTTGTATGTAATATTGCATATACAGCGATCACTGGTGAAAATGCTGAGCATTGTTTTTCTATATGGTAAATTAGTTCCTTAGTTATTTATTTTATTTCATTTTCAATCGTGTAAGGCTAGGGGACGAAGATTTACAAAGGTGACTAGTAAAAAATATAACAATATAAGTATAAGATTTTGTACTTAGTAATCTCGCGATTTAAGGCATGACATTGGATAAGGGCGGGGAGTTCAATCGATTTTGAATAAAATCAATAGTATCAGTTGCAATTTTTTTACGTTTAAGAACGATCCCGGCATGCCCACATTTATAAATATATCGTGGAGGTCTTTCCCAAGATTCCCACAAGTAGTCTGTATCCTCAGAATGCACATATAGATCATGCTTACCTGAAATTAATAAAATATTTTCTTTTTTTACTTTTGGCAATGCTTGACTCGGTTCAGTGATTTTCCAATAATCTATTAAATCATCATACGTAACACCATGATGTTCCAAGTCTTCTCTAATAAATTTACCTGGAGTTGTATTCCAAATAGAATAAGAAAGTCGATTTGCATAGAAAATGGATGCTAACATATCAATTTCTTCTTCAACAAGAGAGGTTAAGTTAGTAATAAATCCGCCTAAACTAATTCCTATTAGAATCAGGGGCCCCTTTTTATTTGCTTTAATCCATTTAATCAAAGCTCGTAAATCAGCTACCGCTTGTCTAGTTGCTTGTACTGTTCGTTCAATATTTGCACTTACCATATACTCTCCACTGAATAAGGATTGATCGGGTTTTCTTTCAAAATGATAGGGTAGAGTGAAATAATACATATTCCACTTCAGGCTGGTCATATGATCGTGGAATATGTTTTTCACACGTTCGTTAGAATCCATTCTCCAACCGTGAACAAAGATAACATGAGGTGCATTTTCATTTTTATGTAAGAATAATTCCCCAGTTACAGAGTCGTTGCGTGAATCACCGGATTGAACCGAACTTTTATAGTTGAATTGCCCAACCATGTATTCATTTTCCTGCTTTGAATGCTTAATGTCAAAATGAAAATGTGATGGTTTTACTTTATAAAAAGATTCTATGTTCTTTATATTTAATGAAGTGTTAGAAAGGGAAGTAAACTGAAATGCTACACTTCTTTTTTTGTGTAAATCATATAAGGCGTACCGATCAATGAGTTTTGAAAAAATCAAATTAACCTCCTCCAAAATACATATTGTTTAAAACATAAACAAAATTTATGTTTTAAATTAAGTAGGAAATATTTTCTTTTCCTACTAGTAGGTGCTTGAATTATAAAAATAGGTGATGAATTTGTATATTATATTATAAAGCTTACAATAGATAATTTATACTAAAATGTAAGAAGCAAGTTAATATTCTTATCCATATAAAAGAATGTTTACTTGCTTCTTTTCTTATTAAAAGATGTAATTTCTATGAGGAACCTTACAATTCCCATATAGATATTCACAATCAGCTTCTATATATTTATTGTATAGAAATTATATAATAAATATATCTTTCATGTTACATACATTAAATCAAGCCTTAGCCTCTTTTTCTATAATTCTCTTAAATTGACTACTTCTTACCAATGTTCAACAACGACTGCGTTTTTGAATTTGTGTTCTAGTTTTTCTTGAACAGGTAAATGAATAACTACACATAAACTCCTTATATCTCTCGTTAAACTACCGATTAGCTCCATATAAACTCTAGATAACCTATGTAGAATACAAGATATCAAGGAGGTAAGAAAAAATGAATTTTATGAAACGAGCAATTCTCAGTATGAAAAAAAGGATAGGAACATCATTAATTTTGATGGCAGTTTTTCTAATTGTTACAAATTTGGTTCTTTCAGGTTTCACAATTCAAAATGCATCAAAAAAAGCAGCGGATGCTGCAAGAAAAAAACTTGGTGTAGATGTTACTTTAGGTCTTGATTTCGACAAATTAGGTCAAAAAGCTAAGGAAACTGGAGAAATGCCAAATCCGCCGCAGCTCGATGCAAAAGAAACAGATCAATTAGCGAAGTCCAAGTATGTAAAAGATTATAATTACATAGCTAACACTTTCGGTATTTCTGATGGGCTTAAACTAGTAGGAGCTTCAGAAGGAGAAGAAGAAGGAAAAGGTAAAGTGGGAATGGCGGCTGCGCGAGGCGGTTCAAGCTCTGGTACAGAAATAGATATGAATGCTTCTTTTATGATTGAGGGAGTTCGCAAGACTGCATTACAAGAAAGCTTTAAAAACGGAAAAAGTAAAATCATTGATGGAAAACCAATTACAGAGCAAATGAAGGATCAGAATGTAGCTTTAATGGAAAAACGATTAGCGGAATTAAACAATTTGAAAGCAGGAGACAAAGTTAAAGTGCAATCAGGGGATAAGAAGGAAACCCTTGAGGTTGAAATTATCGGTATTTACGAAACAAATGAGCAAGCAATGGGGCAACAGGCTCCTCCTATTATGGATCCAGCTAATAAACTATATATGCCGCATTCAACTATGAAAAAATTAGAAGTAGACCCAGGTATAAGTAGTGTTCAAGTCGTGTATTTCTTGAATGATCCACAATATATTGATGCATTTAAAAAAGAAGCAAAAAAATCTAATATTGATTTTAATTATTATAAATTAGATGCGCATGATTCATTGTACAAGCAAATGATTGGTCCTATCGAAAATATCTCTTCGACTTCTCAAATGATTATTTATATTGTATCGATTGCAGGTGCAATTATTTTAGGATTAATCATTATGCTATCAATTAAAGGACGTCGTAAAGAAATGGGAATTCTATTGTCTATTGGAGAGAAAAAGTGGAAACTAATGGCGCAATTCGTAGTAGAAGTAGTGTGTGTCGCTATTTTAGCATTTGGATTATCCATAACAACAGGAGCTAAAGTTTCTCAATATATCGGGGATAATTTACTGTCGAATGAAATTGCTACTGCAGGCGAAGAAACAAATACCTCGCAAAATGGTACTGTAATGATGGCTGGACCTGGTGGTACTCTACAAAATCAAAAAGAAGATCCAATTGATAAAATTGATGTAAGTGTAACAGGAGAAGATGTAGGGAAAATGGGTGGAATTGGACTAGCTATTGCTATAATAGCAACACTTCTTCCAGCATTATCTATTCTACGTTTAAACCCAAAACAAATTCTTTTAAAAGATGAATGAGGAGGCTCGATATGGAGACGATTTTACAGTTTAAAAATTTGGATTATTATTATGAAAGTAATGGAAAAAATGTAGCGATACTAGATAATGTTAACTTTTCTTTTCAAAAAGGTCATTTCTACACGATTTTAGGACCATCCGGATCTGGCAAAACCACAACCCTGAGCTTAGGTTGTGGACTGGATGTCCCTAAAAATGGTTATGTACTGTATAATGGCAAAGATATTAGAAAAATTGGTTTGGATCGATACCGTAATCAAAATGTATCTGTAATTTTCCAATCTTATAATTTGATAACCTATATGACAGCTCTTCAAAATGTCTTAACAGCAATGGAAATTACAGGTGTTAAAGTGCAAAATAAAACAGCAAGAGCATTACAATTATTAGAGAGGGTAGGACTCACAGAAGTTGAAGCGAAACGAAACGTCCTGCAACTAAGTGGTGGTCAACAACAGCGTGTAGCAATTGCTCGAGCACTATCTTGTAATGTTGATTTACTGATTGCAGATGAGCCGACAGGAAACCTCGACGAGGAAACCGCAATGGATATAATAGAACTATTTCAAGAACTTGCACATAAAGAGAATAAATGCATTATTGTTGTGACGCACTCACAGGAGGTTGCTAAAAAATCAGATCGTGCAGTGTATTTAAGGAAGAAGAAGTTGGTCGTAAATGAAATCTAATATAAACATCGTAGCTTTTTAATTGACATAATTTTCAAGATTCAGACCTTTCAAAAGCTTATATTTGATTTATAATAAAATCAAGCCATAATCAAAATGGTCTCCCTGTACTGAATGTTAAAATAGTTTGTTGTTCCCGTTTTAATAATATAATAAAAAGAACTTGTAGGATATTCTACAGGTTCTTTTTATTATAATTGGTTACCTATATCATGGGATAATCACACATAAAAAACGGGACATTACCTAGATGTATGACCTAAATATCGTCCCGTTTACCTACTCTGTATAGTTATTGCAGAATTAAACCTACAATCATAATTAAACTAAATACTATCATCCAACCAAACGCACAATAGCCAAAAATTCTAATCCATTTAGGTAATTGATGCATGTTAATTTTATTTGTGGGAACTCCTTGCATAGAAAACATCATTTTTTGATCTCTATCTCTATTATTTTGTTGTTCATACATAATATCATCACCTTTCCAGAACTATTGTGTTTATAGTATATCAGCCTAAAGAAAATTATGTACAGAATAAGAGGGGATAGCATAAATATTATGTGGTGAATTTTATAAATAAAGACATTTAATTGCCATGGTTCTAAGCGCTAATCCGTTATAAATACTGAAAAAGAGCCCTACATAAATAGGACTCTTTTTCTTCAAATATTAAGTTGCTGGATATAAATTAGAACCAAGGTAACGTTCTTTTATAATTTGAAGATGATGAAGCTCATGACCAGCAATGATGTATGCTAATGCACGAACTGTAACTTCAGAATTATTCGCATTTCCTCTTTGTGACCAAGCTTCTTTATCTAAGCTTCTAAGTAAATGCAGGGTAGATTGGCGAACAACTATTAAATTCTCAAGAAGATCTTGCATAGATTGCTTATCAAAAGCAGCTCTAAGAACATACATATCATCATTATAGCCTGGAAGTTCTGCTGTCTCGCCTCGAGCGATTGATAGTAATCGATACGCCATAATCCGTTCTGTATCTGCTATATGACCCATTACTTCTTTTATACTCCATTTAGTAGGAGCATACCGGAAAAGTCCCTCACTATCAGAAATTCCCTTTAATAAAAGATTCGTTTCCTTCATTTGTTGTTCTAGAATATGTATGATATTTCCGTCTGATACCAAGTTGGTATACGTTGCATAATAGGAGTTATATTCACTTACTTGTGGTCTTATTTGCATACGAATCATCCTTTATGTTTTATATTTAATCTTTACATATAGCTTACCATAAAAGAATTCCAAATTAATCTGAAAAATGGAGGCAAATATACATTTTTCATCTTCCTTTTCAGTTTCATAGATGAAATGCATCTCAAATAAGAGAATCTAATTTGCTGCTAAGCGGAATGTCGTTTTTTTGCTGCTATAGTAGAAGACAAATATGTAAATTGAATACGGTTTGTCACTACTTATGATAATCGCCATTTAAGAAGCAGCATTTGTCCATTACGTGAAAAACCTGTTAATAAATTTATACTTACTACAAAAACAAACAAACTCGTCCTATTTAAAGGAGAGTTTGTTTGTTTTTATGTTTAGATAATGGAATACTCATGCAAAATTGTACACTATGTTCCATATTTTTTATTGAATACTTTATATCTAGCGTTTCAAGAATTTGTTTAACAATATATAGCCCTAAACCATTTCCTCCAGTATTTCGATTCCTTGATTTTTCAATTCGATAAAATGGTTTGAAAATTTGTTGTATCTCTTCATCTTTAATATTGACACCTGTATTTATAATTTTCATTTCGATTTGACCTTGTTTAGAATCCTCAATTAACTTTATATAGACTTTTTCATTATGTGGTGAATACATAACCGCATTGTGAATAATATTTTTACATGCTTTTTCTAAAAGAGCACAATCGGTATAAATAGAAAGGTCAGAATCAATTTCTTTTATTATTTCGATGCTTTTTTGAGAAGCAAAAAATTCGAGATCTTTTGTGATTGTACCTATTAACTTTGAAGGATTAACTTCCTCTACTTTTAGTTTGAAGGTGTGTTGTTCTAATTTCGATACGCTTAAAATTTCACGAACTAATTGTTCCATACTTTCAATAATTTGATGATTTTTCTTTAAATATTGATCGCGATTTTGATAAGGGCCAATATTGTATATCATTCCTTCTAAGTATCCTTTCATTACAGTAAGAGGAGACTTTAATTCATGTGCTACAATCGCAAAAAACTCTCTTCGTTTTGTTTCTATTTCTCTTTCTTTTTCAATATCATTTTTTAATTGTTCATTTGCTTTTTTTAAATCAAACATAGCTTGTTGCAAGTTAATAGACATGTCATTCAAACTATTAGATAATTCTCCTAACTCATCTGTAGAGCGAACCTCAATTTTTTCGGAGAAATCTAAATTTGCCATCTTTTGTGCACCTTCATTAATATAAATAAGTGGCTTTGTAATAAACCTGGAATAAAAATAAGCACTTCCTATACCAATAACGAGCACAATGATACTAATATAGGGGAGAAAGCGTACTAAAACTTGTGAAGCTTCATCAATCGGTTGAAATGTAGCAAAGACTATAAGCGTTAAACTACCATCTTGGAATTGAATTGGTTTCGTAACGTTATATGAATTGCTAAGGGTACTTGTATTCTCGAATCGTGTTGCTTTAGTAACTACTGTTTTTTGCGTACCACTTTGAATAAAAGAAAATGAAGGAGAGTAAATAATTACTCCTTCTTTATTTTGAAGATAAAGCATCGCATTATTTTTTTTGGCGTATTCATCAAAAAGTGGTATCGCATCTTGAAACGTAAGATTTTTAGACTTATCAATGATTTCGTTTATCCCTGTTTGAAGTTGATCTGTTTTATATTGCTCATAAAATGTAGGGAGAAAGAAGTATAAAGTTAAATAAATCAATACTGCAAAGGATAATAAAATGAGAGATGTAGTCATAAAGAGTTTATAAGTAATTTGCTTCATTTTCATGAGTTTCACAATACTATTCATCAATTTTATATCCAATACCCTTTATTGTTTTAATATAAGGGATAGCTAATTTTTTGCGTAGGTTTTTAATATGTGTATCAATTATTCGTGTTTCTCCAAAATAATCGTAACCCCAAACCTTTTCAACGATATTTTCTCTTGTGAGTACTTTTCTCTCATTTTGAAATAGTAGTTGTAGAATTTCAAACTCTTTTGTCGTTAATATAATTTCAACGTCATTTACATATACTCTATATGCATCCACATCAATACGCACTTCTTTAAATATCAAATGATTATTTACATTTTTATCATAACTTCTTCTAAGTACCGCTTCGACTCGTCTAATCAAAACATGAAATGAAAAGGGCTTTGTAATATAATCATCGATCCCAAGGTCGAATCCTTTCATTTGATCTTCCTCTTCTTCCAACGCAGTTAGCATAATAATTGGTACGTTTGACTGACTTCGAATCATTTTAGAAACTTCAAACCCATTAAGATTGGGCATCATGACATCTAGAAGAATTAAATCAAACGATTGCTTATTAAATTGTGTCATACCCTCTAGTCCATCTGAAGCGACTACCACTGTATAATGCTGTGTCATTAAAAATTGTTTAATTAATTCCTGAATTTCTTGATCGTCCTCTACCACGAGAATATGATAGTTTTTCATAATATCACCTCTGGTAGTCATTATAGCCGCACTATCTGGATTTTATGTGGAGATACAATAGGAACCTCATAGGACGTTTAACGTATTAGCTTCATTTTCAAGAATGTGTATTCTCCAAAAAAATATTATTAGCCATATTCCTTTTTATGAAAAAATAATTGTATGCTTGAAAAAACTTATCGTATGAAAAGCTGAACGATTTATATTTCTAAAAAACTAATGTATAATATTGGGAACTGTATGTGATTTCTTAAACTGTGTGAACATATACTTTCGCTACTTACTAGAAGGGGAAACGGAAATGAATTTCAATATAAAAAAAGTTAGCGAAATTATAGAGTGTACGTCACAAACTTTAGAGTTTTTTTGCTAATTTAGTAAACGCTTAAGGTGTGAACTAAGGATTATTTAAATCATGCGAGAAAGGTTGTGAAATTATTTGATGGGTTATAAAGCGATGCTGTTTGATTTAGATGATACATTACTTGATAGGGATAAAGCAGTAGAGGCATTATTTTTAATTGTTTTAGAAAAGTGTTATGAAAATGTAGATGGTGCGGCTAAAAGCAACATGTTACAGAATTTCAAAGAATACGATAAAAGGGAATACGGCATGTGTGATAAAACAATAGTTTTAGAATCGTTGTTTGATGAATTCCCGCCGAAGTATAGATTGCCACGCAATTACATCCAAGATTTTTGGAATAATAATTTCCCTAGATGTTTTTCAATAGACCAAAATACTGTTCATTTCTTAAATCAAATAAAGAAGCACTTTAAAGTTGGAATTATAACAAATGGCTCAACTCAGAGGCAAAAAGCTAAAATATTTAACACGAATTTAAATAGGTATTTTGAAACAATCATTATTTCTGAAGAAGTGGGATTTAGTAAACCTGATAAACGTATATTCGAACTAGCATTAAATAAGCTAAATTTACAACCGGAAAATACTTTATTTGTTGGAGATGACTTAGAAAAGGATATTGCTGGTCCTCAAAATGCAAATATAAAAGGTGTGTGGTTTAACCCTCAGAAAATCAAGAATACTACGAAAATACAACCATATGCCGAGATTAACACTTTGGATAGTTTGTTAAGTTATGTTACTCCACAATATTTTTATAACAAGTAAAAGTAATTCCATATATATATTCAAAAATATAAAAAAAAAGGAACTATCATTAATTTCATTGACCGTATTAGTAATAAAAAAATATATATTTACAACAAAAAATAGAGGCCATTTTAATAGCTGAGGCTAATTTAATCTATGATTAATACGAAGTTTTGTAAAACAATTTTACTCATACTGTGTAAATTATAAAGGGGTGAGACTATGGAAATAAAGAAAGTAGTAATCGATGGAATCAATATTGCGGTTATTGGTATTAATATCGAATGTTCAGTCTGCATTAGATACTATGGCAACAGTTCAATATGAGGTAGATGCGAAACATATTATTATCCATAAATCTTTAATAAGTGAAGATTTCTTTGATCTAAAAACACGGCTTGCGGGCGATATCCTTCAACAGTTTATAAACTACAAGGTAAAGATTGCTATTGTTGGAGATTTCTCTATATATACTAGTAAAAGCTTAAAGGATTTTATTTATGAATGTAATAAAGGGAATGACATTTTTTACTTAGCAACTGAACAACAAGCAATTGAAAAACTAAGTACATTAAAGTAATAATTATATCCTGCTAAATTCCCCCATTTCACTTAGTTAATGATTATATACAATATAGAAGAACTGATGTTTGTGGTAAACTAAGAGATGAATAAAGGGGGAGTTTTTTTGAACAATTTTAATGATACGATCCGAAATTTAAACAATATAGTTTACAAACCTAACAATTTAATGATTACGAATCTAAAAGAAGAAAAGCAAAACGCAGAATATGCAGGATGTTTATTCCACTTAAATAACAAAACCATTCGTTTTAGAAAATCAAAATTGACTCCTAATAAAATTGGGCAATTTGTTTCTTTTTGGGAGAAAGATGAAAATATGCGAAATAGAGCTTTCTCTTATGAAGCTGCTCCTGATTTATTAGTAATCACTTGTATTGCTGATAATAAAGTAGGACAATTTATTTTTCCTAAAGAGATTCTTCTTAAAGAAAAAATATTGAGAACACAAAATCAAACAGGGAAAATGGCAATGAGAATTTATCCTGTTTGGGATACCACCGTTAGCAATCAAGCTAAAAAGAGCCAAACGTGGCAACGTCAATATTTTGTTGATTTAAGTGATAGTAATAAATTGCCTATAGATAAACTATTAAATTTATATTCGTAGCTTTTGGTTTGCCCCGAAAAGAAGTAATTACAGAAAAGATATTTGTAATGACGCCTTCTATTAATTTAACTCGTGAATCGTAATTTTTGTACCGGTACAGTTAAATGAAATGTACATTGTTACAGTGCCCCTTAAAATTTACAATCAGCATATATTATTTAAACTTATAAATTTTTAAGGGGTGCTAATTATGACAAGTTTACAAGATCAGATTTTCACAAGATTAAATCTAAAAAAACGTAATGAAGTAAAGTTTGAAGAATTACCTACTATACTCTTTTCGTTTGCGCACACTATACCATTTGAGAATTTAGATGTTATAGCACGAAATACGAATCAAATCTCTCTGGAAAACTTACGGGAGAAAATTTTAACTAGTTCCCGTGGTGGACTTTGCTACGAATTAAATACTCTTTTTTACTATTTCTTAAAAGACTGTGGCTATGATGTACAACTGGCATTGGGTACGGTTTATAAAAATGATATAAGTGCATGGGCACTTGAGGATGGCCATATAACAATTATTTTAACTTATGAAAATGTACAGTATTTAATTGATGTAGGTATAGCTTCGTTAGTACCTCTAGTTCCTGTACCTTTTACTGGCGAGTCTGTTTCTTCAAAAAATGGTTCGTACCGGGTGAGACGGAAAGATACGAGTAAAGGAAATTATGTTTTAGAAAGAATAGATACTGATGGAGAATGGAAAGTTTGTCATGCTTTTTATAAACATATTATTGATGAGATAGTAGTAAACGATGTTCAAAGAAGAGTGATAGAAGATGAGAAGTCTATTTTTAATAAAGGACCAATTGCAGTTAAGTTGACGAACTCCGGCCATATTTCATTAACGAATACAAGTTTAACTGAAATGATTCATGGGGAAAAAACTAAGCGTGAAATTACAGAAGATCAATATAGAGAGTTTTTATATACTTTATTTGCTATTAAGTTATGAATAATAAAGATAGCCGGTACTTATTCAGAAGTGGCTATCTTTATTATTTTTGGTGTAAATGGTTTTCGTCTAATATGTTTCGGAAACTGCGGTATAGTTAATGTTTTTAATATTTCCGTAGCTTCTTCATATGTATGAAAAACTGGCTTTTTTGCAGCAGGATAATATGATTTAAAGTTTGATTTTCTTAATACATATAATACACTAGAACAGTACGAAAAAGTATGTACAATGAATTTTGAATGTAAAGGAAGATTAATATGTCAGTTATTGATAAATTGAAACTTAATAAGTATACAAATATGGTCGTTATTAACGAACCAAGTAATTATGACATTTTTACAGGTAAAGAAACTGCATTCTCAAAAAAACACGATGCTATCTTTATATTTGTAGAAACGCTTGATGAAATGGTGAAACAAACGAATTTTATTATTAGTAATGAAGAATTACTAATTGAAAAAGGTTACGTGTTCTTCGCATATCCGAAAAAAGGTAATGCTCGTTATAGTACGTTTATTCACCGTGATGAGATGTTTCCGGCATTAAACGTTGGAGAAGATGGTTATGTGGGAGAAAGCGATATTAAATTTGCACGAATGGTAAGTATGGATGAAGTCTTTACTGTTGTAGGTTTAAAACGCGAGAAGAAAAAAACAACGAAAACATCTGCTATGAGTCAATGTGTTGCCGATTATGCAGATCGAATTAAAGATGTTGAAGCATTATTAGCTAATCATCCGAATGAACTTAAGTTTTATCAAAGTTTAACGCCTGGATACCAAAAAGATTGGGCACGTAATCTTTTTTCTGTGAAACAAGAAAAAACACGTGAAAAACGTCTAGAGAAAATGATAGAAATCCTTTCACAAGGCTATAAAACAATTGAATTATTCCGTAAAAAGAAAAAATAATGACTAAGAAAGTCACAATGCTGCAACAATTAATTGTGATGAGTACATTGAAAAAAGTATTCCTTCCATTATACTAAGGAATGTTCTTATATTTATATAATTAGCAAAAAGAGAAAAGGTGTTTGAAATGAAATCGTATATTGTAGTTGGATCTGGAATTTTAGGAGCGTCTACTGCTTATCATCTTGCTAAGGCAGGTGCGAATGTTACTATCGTGGATCGCCAACAATTAGGGCAAGCAACTGATGCAGGAGCAGGTATTGTATGTCCATGGCTATCACAGCGTCGTAATAAAGCATGGTATAAAATTGTTAAAGGCGGTGCACGTTACTATTCTTCGTTAATTCAGCAATTAGAAGAAGACGGTGAAACTGACACAGGATATAATCGTGTAGGTGCAATTAGTTTACATACTGACGAGAAAAAGTTAGATCAAATGGAAGAGCGAGCTTATAAACGACGTGAAGATGCCCCAGAGATTGGTGAAATCACTCGCTTATCAGCTGAAGAAACAA
Organism: Bacillus thuringiensis; assembly: GCF_001595725.1. Classification (GTDB taxonomy): domain Bacteria; phylum Bacillota; class Bacilli; order Bacillales; family Bacillaceae_G; genus Bacillus_A; species Bacillus_A thuringiensis_K. Next base: position 2,613,909 of record NZ_CP014282.1, on the reverse strand, counting down.
AAAAATTATTCCCGGCATTATCAGAAGAATATAGTTCTGTTCATATTAGTGGTGCTGCACGAGTAAATGGAAGATTATTACGCAATGCATTAATAAGTGCTGCGAAAAAACATGGTGCAACTTTTATAAAAGGCGATGCAGTATTAGTCCGTGAAGGAAATCATATTACTGGAGTTACAGTAAACGATGAAACACTTTTAGCAGAAAAGGTGATTGTAACTGCAGGCGCATGGGCGAACGAAATCTTGAACCCATTAGGAATTAATTTCTTAGTTACATTCCAAAAAGGACAAATTGTTCATCTGCAAATCGAAAATACAGCAACAGAAAATATGCCAGTTGTTATGCCACCGAACGATCAATATATTTTAACGTTTGACAATGGGCATGTCGTAATTGGTGCAACACATGAGAATGATACTGGTTTCGATCATCGTGTAACAGCAGGTGGTTTACATGAAGTATTCCATAAGGCATTAGCAGTTGCACCTGGCTTAGAAAATGCTACAATGCTTGAAACGAGAGTTGGATTCAGACCATTCACACCAGGATTCTTACCTGTTATCGGACCACTACCTAACTTTGAAGGAATTCTCGTTGCGAATGGATTAGGCGCTTCGGGTTTAACAGCTGGTCCATACCTAGGAGCGGAACTTGCTAAACTAGCGCTCGGACAAACGATTGAATTAGATTTAAATGATTATGATGTTGCTGGCGCAATTGAATAATATAGGGTACTGCTAACATTTAGAAAAAACCATGCCAAACATATTCGACAGGGAATAAGCAGTTTTTCCTCTGTTAAGAGTAAGCCTGTTTATGAAAAATAAAATTCTTTAAAAATAGAGGGCTGACATTATAAACCTGCATTAATAATGTAGAATTGTGATGTCGGCTCTTTATTTATATTTATTTAAAACTTATTTTCGAGAGGAGCTTAAGCAATGAGAGCACCATATCAAGTATTGATATTTCCTTATATAAAAACTGCCGATTCCATTCAATATGCTATTTTCAAACGAAGTGATTATGGTTATTGGCAAGGAATAGCTGGTGGCGGAGAAGACGGTGAGATTCCTATTGAATCAGCAAAACGGGAAGCGTTTGAAGAGGCTGGTATTACAAGAGAATGTCCATATATACAATTAGATTCTGTGTCTTCACTACCAGTAGAGGATGTAGTTGGAGGATTCCTTTGGGGCGAAGAGGTTTATGTAATAAAAGAATTTTCTTTTGCAGTTAAAGTCCCTACAAAAAACATATCATTATCTAAAGAACACTTCAATTATAAATGGTTATGCTTCGAGGAAGCAGTAACGCTTTTGAAATGGGATAGCAACAAAACAGCATTGTGGGAATTAAACAAAAGACTATTAAAACAATAAAAGTTTTTGCTAACAAAGATATTAGTGGAACAAGAATTGAACAATTAAAAAAACCTTGCTACACTTCTAAACAATGTTTTAGATTATAAAATAGAGTAATATAGATTTGGCATGGTTAATGAACTAAGAGAACTTGCACTAAGAAAAAACCTATACAGTTGACTTTGATAAAATGAAAATAGTTAAAAACATTTTTATGTCGTACGGTTTTTGGCTATGAATAACAGAATAAATATTAAGTATTCAACAGTTCAAATAGAACGATTCAGCTTTTTATTTTAAGAAGAAAGATGACTCGTTTTATGCTAAAATTCGCTTAGTGTAATATTTTCGTTAAAATGTGGGTGGGCCCCTTTTAGCAAAACCGGAGTGGGAATGATGAGTATAAATAGTTTTGTGGGATTGATAAAGGACGAATTATTAAAAGAGGTAAGAATAAGAAGTGTGGATGAATTCGAGCCTGTAGTAGTTAAAGATATTCCTAGACTTTGGAAGTGTTTAGGAACAGGTAATTATGCCGCAGTATTCATGCACAGAGAATACAAAGATTGGGTAGTGAAAGTTTACGTGCGAGAAGGAGAAGGAATTGAAAAAGAGTCAGAAGTATACCGAAGAATTGGAGATCATCCTTCTTATTCAAAGCTTATATATAAAGGAGAAAATTTCATAGTATTGAAACGTTTAAAAGAAATTACCTTATACGATGCTATTCATAAGGGGATTAAAATTCCTAAGCAGGTAATACTTGATATCAATGAGGCTTTAGAGTATGCGAGGGAACAAGGATTAACTCCTTGTGATGTTCACGGGAAAAATGTGATGATGGAAAAAGGAAGGGGATATGTAGTAGATGTATCTGATTTCTTAAAAACAAAAGAAGATAGTAAGTGGAGGGATCTAGAAAAGGCATATTTCACTTTTTATTTTCCTTTCATTTATAAATTGCCTTTCACTGTTAAAATACCGTATTTTATGTTAAACATTGTTAGACGTTCGTACAGAAAATATAAGAAGTTTAAAAAGAAATTTAAATTATAAAAGAACCACATATGTTCCTGAAAACGATTTGAATTCACATAAATAACTTTAGAAAAACTTTAAATTTTGTTTAGGGGATACTTCAAGACCTTAGCTTGCTAGGGATATGGTGCTACCTCAAAATATAAAAAGATTAGGAATGAATCCTAATCTTTTTATTTATACATATTTTTGTTAGTTATATCACTATCAATTCCAAAATGGGACATTTTGAATAAATGAAACCGTCAAAATAAGTGTTGATGCGGAACCAGCAGTTACTAAAGTTACTATCTTTCGTCCATTCTGTTCTTTTGAAGGTTTTATAAGTTCTGTAATTAACACAATCCATATTATGATAGAGACTATTGAAATAATATTTATAGACATATGTAACACATCCCTTCTTGTTTTTACATAAATATTTCTTCTTTTATAAAATAAAAGCAATTTAACAAGAAAATAGGTACCGCATTAAAAATCAATATTTTCCTGTTAAACCACCTTTTTTAAATAGAAATACGACTGATAAAACGATAACAACGGCCTTCAAACTGCCCCAATATGGATAAATAGCATGATCTGTTAGACTAGCATATTGAAAGAAATTCTCTAAGCCGAAAATTCCTATCATGACTGCTAAAATGAATGAAGCTGATCCATACTTCCCGTTATGATGGAGGGTAAATAAGTATAATGCACATATAAGTGGTACGATGATTTGTAATAAGAGTGTCATAATTAATCCCCCTAATATATCGATAATTATATTATATACAAAATTGTAATAAAAAGGAATGCGACTTATTTGATACTAACAGAACTACTCTAATCATATTCTTCTATAAAAAAGAGTAAAAAGGGGTGTACAGTTAATTGACAAAAGTTAAAGTTAGTTTACGACCCATTGTTCATAACGTAAATTTACCAACTGTATTGAAAACAACGATACTTCCAGGTGAATCGACCGAAAGACTATTTATCGCAACTCAATTAGGAGAGATTTTTTACATAGGGGACGGAGTTATAAAGACATTTTTAGATATTCGTCACCTAATTATTAAATTAGGTACATTTGAAGAAGGTGTTTCTAGTAGCGGTTATGATGAACGCGGATTGCTTGGACTTGCGTTCCATCCACACTTTTTTCAAAATGGGTTATTTTATCTTCATTATTCAGTAGCTGGAACTCAAGGTCCAGGTGCACTTTCTAAACAATTTAAACCGAATCCTTGTGACCCTAAAACTTTAAATTTAAAGTGGGTAAATAGAGATACTCAATATGATCATATTGATACAATTGAAGAATGGATTTTTCAATCAAACGGTCAACCTCAAAAACGTAGAACATTACTTAATATAAAACGCCCGTTTTTTAATCATAACGGAGTCAATAGCTTAAACTTTTCACCTGAGACTGGAAAACTTGTTTTTACAAATGGAGATGGCGGATCAGGTTATGATCCATTTAATTTAAGTCAAGATGATTTGGAAATAGCAGGAAAAATAATTGAAATCGATGTAAATAAAAATACATTTATAAATAACCCTCCTGTAGTTACACGTTTTAATGAACTTCCTTTATCTATACAAGAAACACTTACAGTAGTTGCAAAAGGAGTACGTAATATAACCGGCATTTCATTTCAAAGGTTTTATAATCAATATATCAAATACGCCGGAAATGTCGGACAGGATATTGTAGAGTCTGTTTTTTCATTTGTTCAATATAAACCTATACCAGTTACAGAACTTGTTCAAATGCATTTTATGAGGTTAACTCCCAATCAAGATGGTTTTATCAATTTTGGGTGGCGAGGATGGGAAGGGGATTTACCTACTTCTTTTATACGACATTGTTCCGAAAATCAGGCTTTGGATGAGAGAACAATGGTTTATTATGATGAAACAATACAAACTTCAGTGAAGCGTATTCTGCCTCTACTTAGTTATTTTCATAAAGATTCTAGAACAGATAAGTTTGGAGGAACTTCACTTACAGGAGTTCAGCCATATATGGGAAATGCAATTCCAAATTTAACAGGTAGCGTTGTTTTTACTGACCTTGCTAAGAAAGAAGATTTTCGACCACCAGTTAAGGGTGTTTTAGCTTATACTAGAGCAGGTACAGATGGTAAACATGCTGACTTTCATGCTATTGAAACCAATTATGATTTTGGTACGCAACCAGCTTATTATATGAGTTTAGGAACAAATTCGGATCAAACTAAATTATATTTAGGAGTTTACAGTTCTATGAAAGTAACTGATTTTAACAAAGGTACCATTTTTGAAATTATTCCTTGATACGATATAAATTCTCAGTTTAAAAACATAAAGAGTTTATTCTGCTTCCAAAACGCACAACTTGACTTGTCCCCCTAAAAATCTTCAATCTATAAGTATCTATTATATAGTGATTTATAACTAGTAGAAAGCAACTCATAAACCATAAGTGTATGAATAATATAGAAAGTAATGAATGTGGTATCTTTAGGGGGTATTTTAATGGATTGGTTTGTACGTTATTGGTATCAACTGATGATAGAACATGATACGAGCTTTGTTCATAAAAGAAAATTGTCCCTTGCGAATAAGTTAGTACTTACAGCTTTGATGAGTGCATTGGCCACCATGTTTCAAGCAGCTGGGAACTTAGTTCCTGGTATAGGTTTGCTCATTAGCCCATTTTCGACATTACCGATTTTTTTTGCTATTTTCTATTCTATTCGTGAGGGAATACTTTCTTATGTTCTTACTATTTTTCTATTATTTATTATTGAGCCCAGTGAACTAATTGTCTTTCCTTTTACTACAGGCTTATTAGGTCTATCCTTAGGAGTATCCTTTTTAAAATTAAAGAGGAGAATTTGGATTGTTTCTTTTTCAGCAACTTGTCTACTTATAGGTATTATGATCGTTCTCGATGTTTTCCACTTTCCGGTACTTGGTCCTGCTGTTCATACAACTATGGATATAAAAATTATTTTATCAATATTTATAATGAGCTTTCTATACTGTTGGATTTATGCAGGTTTTTGCAGAATAATGATGAATAGATTATATAAAGTGTTGTATTGATAATGGCATAATGAGGATTGGAGATTGAATTTATGACTAACGTTGCAGTTAGAAGACCGAATTTGAATGATGTAGATGAACTATATTTATTTTTCCGTATAGTTATTACGAATACATACAAAAATGAAGGATTGTCACAATTATTGGATGACATAGAAAATGAAATTAACTCAAAAAAGCAGTATTTGAAAAGTGATTTTGATAGTAACGGAGAAAGTCGTTACTTTTTATTAGCAATTGATACAAGTAACGATAAAATCATTGGAACAATCGAAATCGGTCCAGCAAGTACATTGATTAATAGTTGTACAGGTGGTGTACTTAAAAATTTGTATGAAATAGGAACTGTATTCATACTTCCGGAGTATCAAAGAAAGGGAATAGGGAGTTTATTACTACATACAATGTTTCTTACATTACTTAGCAGAGGGATAACAGAATATTGTTTAGATAGTGGATATAAAAATGCGCAAAGTATATGGATAAAAAAGTTTGGAAAACCTAGCTATGTATTGAAAGATTACTGGGGAGAATCCAGTGATCATATGATTTGGAAGAAAAGTTTACATGATACACCTATAATATTTGAATTATAAAATGAAATATGCCTTTGAGCATAGCTTTTCTTACTTATGTATGCTATTATTTATCTTTATAATAAAAGAGGACGTGAATGAACTTGATTAAAATTAATATTCCTGAAGCTGATGTTTCAATTACTGAACGTAAACAAGTTATTAAAGGAGACGAGCCAATCATTACTCCAATTAATGGATTTATCGATTTCCACTTGTTCCCTAGAGATAAAGGCGGCATTTTTATGTTTTACAATATTAATGACGAACTTCTTTTCGTAGGTAAAGCTCGTAAAATTAGACAACGTATTAAGAAGCATTTTGAAGATAATGTTTCACCAATTAAAAACCACCGTGATGAAGTATACCGCATTGATGCATGTATCGTAGAAGATCCAACAGAAAGAGAAATTTACGAAACATATATCATTAATGAATACAAAGCGAAATATAACGTTGATAAAGTATTCTACAAATAATCAACATTAATAAAAAGCAATCCTAGTTAATATGCCAGGATTGTTTTTTATTTAGATTTATTCTTCATATCTTTCTCCTTTTTTCAAATGATTAGCAGCAACAAAACAGATTACACCTATAAATATAAGTACAATACCAACCGTTTTATGTTTTCCCTCAAAGAAAGGAATATCTGAAATAACATTTGTCATACATAATCCTAAAAATACAAGGATAGGGCCCACCCAAAGTAATACATTACCGAATTTTTTGTGCTTCCACATAATAACCCTCCTTAATCCTCTTTACATATATATCCATAAATGAAAAGTAAATTCATAGAGAAATATAGTTTTTTTCATATCGAAAATTTAACCCTCATATATTGGTACAAGCAAAAGAGAAAGGAGAACATCATGAATTGGTTAGAAGCTTTCATACTAGGTATAATTCAAGGTTTAACAGAATTTTTACCAATCAGTAGTACCGGACATCTTTATTTAGGAAGGCATTTGTTCCGATTAGATGAGGCTGGCTTATTTTTAGATACGATGCTGCATATTGGGACTTTACTTGCGGTGTTTATTTATTACAAAAAAGAATTTATATATTTAATTAAAAATCCATTTTCAAAATTAATGCTGCTACTTATTGTCGGAACGATACCCGCAGTTGTAATCGGATTGTTGTTTAAAGATTTTTTTGAGGATATTTCAAAAACAGGTATTACAATTGGTTGGGAGTTTTTAGTGACAGGATTCTTTCTCTACTTGGCGGATAAACAAAAGAATGGTCGTAAAAAAATGGACGACATTACATATAAAGATGCATTTATTATCGGTTCATTTCAAGCGGCTGCTATTTTTCCGGCAATTTCTCGTTCTGGAATGACAATCGTCGCTGCATTATGGAGGAAGTTGGACCGCGAAACTGCTGCTTACTTTTCTTTCTTATTATCAACGCCAGCGATTGTCGGAGCTATCATTTTGCAATTTGTAGACGTTTTTCAAGGGAAAGCAGAATCTATTTCTAGTACATCTTTAATTGTCGGAACGTTATCAGCAGCGTTTTTTGGATATATAGCTGTTTCATGGATGATTCAATATTTAAAACGTCACTCCTTAAAAGTATTCGCGTATTACGTATGGGGATTAGGTATTTTAATTTTAATGTTGCAATTTACTGATGTATTTTAAGTATAATGATAAAGAAGTTAATTAGTTTAAGATCCTGTTTCATTCATACAAGGCAGGATCTCTTTTTATTAAGGGGGAAAATATGTTTAATAAGGCTATCGTTATTGGTGGAAGCATGGCAGGAAAGTTTGCAGCAAAAGCATTATCAACTTCTTTTAAAGAAGTAATCATTATAGAAGCTGGTGAAAGATGGGATGGAAAGTCTTCGATAAAAAGAGTTCCACAAAGTAATCATCCTCATGTGTTATTAAAAGGTGGAGAAATCGCAATTGAGGAATTGTTTCCTAATATTACGAATGAATTAATAGAAGCGGGTAGTATTATAAACAACTTTACGCGTGATTTGAAATGGAATCAATTCGGTCTATGGAAACAACCGTTCATAGGGGAAATACATATGATTCAACAAAGTCGTCCTTTGCTAGAATGGCATATTCAAAAACGAATACATCAAATTTCAAATATTACTATTAAATATGGAACATTGGTTAAAGGGTTATTGGTAGATGCAAAGCTTAACAAAGTGTGTGGAGTAAAAGTTAAATATTTAGAGACAGACACACAAGAAGAAGTTCATGCGGATCTTGTAGTTGATGCGAGTGGATTTGGCTCGAAAAGTATAGAGTGGCTACGAGAATACGAAATTGAAGTAAAAGAAGAGAAAGTTCGTATTGATTTATTTTACGCAACGAAAATGTTCAAACTTAAAGAAAATGAGGAGTTAGACTGTTGTAACATGCTAATGTCTCCGAGTTTCCCTGATAACCCTTATGGTGTTCTTATTCAAACGATAGAAGATAATCGTTATTTTGTTACTTTTAGTGGATACGCAAATGAGAAAGCACCACAAACAGATGATGAGTTTTATGATTTTGCTGAAAACCTATCAATTTCTAATGTTACAGATTTCCTAAATAAGGCTGAGGGAATTACTGATATAAAGACATACAAAATTCCTTATCAAGTACGCCGGCGATTTGATTTAGTGAATAATGTACCAGAAGGATTATTAGTTGTTGGAGATGCGCAATGTCGTTTTGATCCCGTTTTCGGCCAAGGTATTTCAGTTGCTGCTATGGAGGCTCACCAATTGCAATTACTTTTGCAAGATAGAAAACAACTTGATAAAACATTTACACAACAATTTTATAAAAAGGCAGCTACTATAATAGAAACCGCTTGGGATATGACAACAACAGAAATTTCACGTCACCCGCAACTAAAGAGAGAATTAACTACAAAACAAAAATTTCAGCTATGGTATACGAAACAAATATATCGACTATCTGCAAGTAATTCTGATGTTTATATTCGGTTAGTACGAGTGATGAATTTAATTCGTAGTCCATTTCATCTTTTTCATCCGAAAGTGCTACTAGCTGTATTACTTAATCGAAAGAAATAGCAGGAATATAATTGATTAAAAAAGAATGTATAACATTTAGTAAATCAAGAAGGAGAATACGGGATGGAAATATACATAGAGCAACTAAAGAAACAAGATGCTAAGGATTTATATACGTTTGAACTTACGAATAAATCTTTTTTTGAAACAATGGTACCAAATCGTGGCTCAAAATATTTTGAATTTGAATATTTCCAAAAACTACTAGACGATTTATTAATAGAACAGGTGGATGGAAATTCTTATTTTTATTTAATTCGTAATGAAGAAAAAGAAATTGTAGGACGAATCAATTTAGTAGATATAGATACAGAAACTCGAATTAGTTCGCTAGGGTATCGGGTCGGAGAAAAATTTACTAAAAAAGGAGTTGCAACAGCAGCCGTAAAATTAATTTTAGATGTAGCGAAAAATAATGAAATTACTGAAGTTCATGCTAAAACAACGACTAATAATCTCGCATCACAAATTGTACTAGAAAAAAGCGGATTTTCTTCTTATCAAAACGAATCAGATGTAACATCTGTAGAATTACATGGAGAACATGTGAAGTTTGTACACTATATTTGGAGAAATACTTCGCGCTTATAATAAGGAGGACTTATTCATGAATGATTTACGTTATCCAATTGGCCAATTTACATACAAACGTCCTATAACTGCAGAAATGATTGATACATGGATTCAAGAAATTGAAGATTTACCTAATGAACTAACAAAGGCAATTAAAGATTTAGATCAGAAGCAGTTAGATACACCATATCGCGTTGGAGGTTGGACTGTACGTCAAGTAGTTCATCACGTCGTTGATAGCCATATGAATAGCTACATACGCTTTAAATTAGCACTGACAGAAAAGAATCCAACTATTAAGCCGTATAAAGAAGAGAAGTGGGCAGAGTTACCCGATTCAAAATTACCGGTAGATGTTTCACTAGTAATGCTAGATTCATTACATAAAAGATGGGTTAACCTGTTATATTCTCTAAAAATTGAAGATTTAGAAAAGACATTTAACCATCCTGAAACTGGTGAAACAAAACTTGCTGTTGCAATAGGACTATACGCATGGCATGGTCGTCACCATACCGCTCATATTACTTCTTTAAGAAAGCGTCTAAATTGGTAACATGGAGATTATATTAGAGAAGGCGACAGAAACTGATGCAGAAGTTATATTTCAAATGCAAATAGACTCATTTAGCTCTTTATTACATAAATATAAAGACTATGAAACAAATCCAGCAAATGAAACTATCGAAAAAACTATTTGTAGAATAAATCATGTAGACGGTGGCTTCTATAAAATAATAGTGGCTATGAATCTTGTTGGAGCGATATGCATTTCACAAAAAGAAACACCCTCTAAATTTTGGATCAGTCCAATGTTTATTCACCCGAGTTATCAAGGAAAAGGAATTGCCCAAAAGGTACTTACATTAATTGAGGAAATGTTTCCTGAAGCAACGAGCTGGAAACTTGCTACTATTTTAGAAGAAGTGAAAAATTGTTTTTTGTATGAAAAGATGGAGTATAAAAGAACAGAAGCTAAAAAGAAATTAAATGATAAAACTACACTTGTTTATTAAAAAAAAGAAAGGTAAAGCATACAAAATACGCTTTACCTTTCTACATTATTTAAGATTAAATATACAAAAATAATGTATATTCTTCCAAAATACTCGGGTTAGTAATTTTTGAAATGAATAAAAATACAAAAACCACTACTTTGTCGTAAAGGTTACTAACGCTTTTTGAATGCTTAAAATACTATCGTCACCTTTAAATTCTTTCGTAATTGGATCCTCCATACTAGACACCCAAATTTTAAGTTCTGCATCTAAATCAAAATGCCCAGCCGTTTCGATGCTATATTGTGTAATACTTTTATAAGGAATAGAATGGTATTCTGTTTTTTTGCCAGTTACTCCTTGTTTATCTACTAAAATAAGACGACGATTTGTAAATACGATTAGATCACGAATTAATTTATAAGCATGCTCTACTTTTTCATCGTCTAGCATAATCTTCTCTAAATCACGTTCTACACTTTCAGAACTCGTATTTGATGCATTTCCTAAAATACCGCTAAATAACCCCATATTAAATTCCTCCTTTAATATATGTGGAATGAATTACTTATATTGTAACATGTTACTCTCAAAGATATTATGACTTTACTTTAGTAGTTTCTGGTTATTGTTGTAATTAGTTTATATAACCTCATCTTAAAATCTTATGCTAATATGGAATTAAGAAAAAAGAAGCAGAGGGATATAGCATGAAGAATACCGGTTTAGTATTAGAGGGCGGAGGAATGAAAGGTTTATATACTGCAGGTGTACTCGAATATTTCATGGAAAAGAACTTATTCTTTCCGTATGTAGTCGGCGTATCAGCTGGCGCCTGTATGGGAGCAACCTATTTGGCGCGTCAAAAAGGGAGAAATAAGAAAGTAAATACAGAGCTAGTATCAGATTACAGGTATATATCTTACCGAAACTTAATTCGAAAACGTGAATTATTTGGGATGGACTTTTTATTTGATGAAGTACCTAATAAAATTGTTCCATTTGATTTTCAAACTTTCTTAAACTGTAATGAACAATTTGTTATAGGGACGACTGATTGCGAATCAGGACAAGCTGTTTATTATAATAAAAAAGAACATGGAAATGAAATTTTAAAAATCATCCGTGCATCCAGCTCAGTGCCGTTTATAGCGCCTGCTGTAGAGTATGATAATCGAAAATTGCTAGATGGAGGAATTATAGATCCTATACCGGTTTTAAAAGCTCAAACTGATGGTTATGAAAAGAACGTTGTAATTATGACAAAGCCAGAAGGATATGAGAAGCAGCGAAATAAATTTTCTGGACTAGTTAAAATTCTATATAGAAAATATCCAAAAATCGCAGAGAATTTAGTAGACCATTATCGTTTTTATAATGAGACAATATCTTATATGAATCAAATAGGACAAAAAGATAACTTTTATATCATTCAGCCTAGCGAACAACTTCCAATAAGCGGAATAGAAAGAAATAAAGAAAAACTCATTAATTTATATAATCTTGGCTATACAGATGCTAAATACCATTATGAAAACTTATTAAATTGGATAGAGAAATAAAGGAGGAGAAAGTTGAAGTTAGGAAAACGAATTATTTTTAAAGAATTGCAGAAAATGCATAGTCTACTGAATAAACCGTTTTCTTATCGTGCTACAGCAAAATTGCAACGAGACCTAAAAAGTAAATTTACCGAAGATGATTGTATAAACGCTGATTTTAATCATTATTGGATGCATACAGCAGCTACTTTAAATTCTATACTAAATGGAAACGAACAGAACATTACGTTTCAACAAATAAAGTGGTTAAGAAAATCGTTTTTTGAGTGGTTTCCGCAATATCGTTTTCTAGAAACAGAAATTGTGAATTATCCCATTTTGTATAGAGATTTCATAAGTTATGAGAAGACCAGGAAGCTATTACTTTATTACCTTACTGAATAAAAGCGAAAACGTACAGGTTACATTACTTGTACGTTTTTTTGTTCATAAAACATTCAATATTAACAACTAGTTTATATAGGAATTCTAACGAGAAGAAAGAAGTACACATAATAGAATGATGCAGGGGAGGAGAGAGGAATAGCTGTTTTGCTTTAAGTTATTGTCCAACTCGAATACAGTTAGTTATTTATGTTAAAATATTTCGAGTGAAATCAAGCTTTTAAGGATTTCATTGAACATTAAACAAAACAAGTTAGCAACGTAGAAGGGATAACATTAACATGAAAAACGTATCAAATATAGATAAAGTAGAATCAATAAAATCTTTACAGTCAACAATTAGTAAACTTGAAAATGCCTTATCACAGATGACTCAAAAAGGATTAAATACTACTTTAGTGAAAAAAAGACTCAAAGCAGCTAGTATCGGCTTAGCTATGTTAGAAAGTGTTTGGAAGCAAGAAACTCATAATTATACTCAGGAAGATTTAGCAGAAGCTCGTAATGTTCTGATTGGTTTGCTTCCATCAATTGAAAAGATTTACGTTAAGTCAAAGCTTGGTAGTCCTCAAAGAACGCTTTTAGAAAGAAGAATAAAATCGTTGGAACTTTCTATTCAGGCAATTGATTATTTTTCTAATAAATAACTTCGCTAAACAAATAACTTACGACTACTTTTATATAGGGATTCTAATGAAAAAAACTACATATAGAATACTACAAAGGAGGAAGAGAGGTGACTACAATAATCAGTCCTAAGTTAGAGAAGCTTAAAAATCAATTAAAGAATGGAAACGAAAAAGCTCTTTATACTTTTTTGCATGAAATAAAGTCAAATCACACGCCACTAATAGAACAATGCCCTGCAGATAATCAGTATAAGCTTATAACGTATATATGGTTAGGGGATCAAAACACTGAAAACGTTTATGTATTCGGTAGTTTTCCTGGTTGGGATTTGTCTGTAAATCAATTACAACGATTGTTACAGACAGATATTTGGTATGTAACGTTTAGGACGGATAAGAGTTTTATTTCAACGTACTATTTTTCAGTAAACGATGTTTTCGAAAATGATTGGATAAAGCGTAGTGAACAGTACGAAATAGACCAATTTAATCGAAATACATTTGGAGAAGGTACCAATAAAGCGTCTGTGTTAAACATAGGAATGGAGGTGCAATATAGCAGTCGTTTTCCTTCAAAGGATTATCCATCCGGAAAGATTGAAACATATTCTTTTTATAGTTCGATTTTAAATAACACACGCAAAATTCATATTTATACGCCTCATGATTATTCTCACACTTCACATCTTCAAGAACTTCTCATTGTATTTGATGGGAATTCATTCATTCAGAGCCTTTCAATTGAAAAAACACTTAATTATTTAATTTACGAAAAAGAAATCCCATCTTGCATTGCTGTTGCTATAGATCCTGTTGATCGATTAGAAGAGCTAACTTATAACGATAAAATGAATACATTTTTAACAAAGGAATTACTTCCGTGGATTCAATCTAAGTATCACGTTTATCAAGAAAGGAATCATACAACAATTGCTGGTTTCAGTCTTGGTGGCCTAGCAGCTTTTTATGCAGCGCTTTAAAATCCACATGTTTTCGGAAACGTGTTGTCAATGTCTGGATCCGTGCATTGGAAAAAGGATGGTTATGAAAATCAAATTTCATCTATAGATTTAAATGCGACTCAACCTCATTTTTATATTGCAGCAGGAGAACTCGAAAACAAACCTCTTTTAACGGCTAATAGACGCCTGTATAAAGCTTTAAAAGAAAAAGAGTATCCAGATTACTTATGAAGAGTTTCAAGGCGGATATGACGGTATTTGGTGGCGAGAAAAGTTATTTGATGGATTGAAAGCATTGAAACGTACAAAAACGCTACTATAAAATGTAAAGAGGAGAGATTCTATGAATCAAGAAGAACTAGATAAAAAACTAAAAAAGCAAGAGATTTTAGTAAAAGATGAGAAAGTTTGGACATTTACGTATGAGGACCATATTAGTTCTATCGTAAAAGAAGCAAAAAAGAAAGGGTCTTTTGATAATTTACCTGGTAAGGAGAAACCTCTAAATCTAGATAAAGATCTTTCGTACAATCCTGAAAAGCAACTGTATAGAACTTTGAAAAATAATCATGTATTACCTAGGTGGATTGAGCTTTCAAAGGAAATTGATGATTTAAAAGAAAAGCTAAAAGAAAATACAAATACGGCAGAAGCAGCGGAATTAATTCGAACTATCAATAAAAAGGTTTTAGAGCATAATTTACTTTGTCCGCCAAGCGCGCAAAAAATGAGGGTGAAAATGGATTTTTAACGATTTTCAATTAAGCTATCGCTTGCTATATAATTAAGTTAGGCATTTTCAATTCATTACTAAAGGGAGGCAAATGTAGTGAAGAATACGTATCAACTTCAAATTCCGAAAGAACTAGAACAGTATCGTAGTATTTTAGAAGAAAGTGTGAAACCGTATGTTAAAGTGTCTGGAACATTAGCAGAGACAACCCTTTTTGAAAGTAAGTTTGGTGGTTATCCGTATTTACCTATAGATCAAGAGCATCCTAAAGACTCAAACGGACAACCTATGATGCTACTTGCGCAGTTAAACCTTGAAGAAATACCAAACATTGAACATATGCCTCAACATGGAATGTTACAGTTTTTCATAAGTGCTGAAGAAGATCTTTTTGGAGCAGATTTTGATCATCCCACAAGCCAAAAAGACTTTCGAATTGTTTATCATTCTACAATCACAGCGGATTTAACTAAGGTGATTACTGATTTTAGTTATTTAAACACTTTAGATTTAGAGAATTTTATCGTACCCGAAGCAGCAAAACTAAAGTTTGAGTTGGCATATCAACCAGTAACACCAAGAGATTATCGATTTGAAATGATTTTTAGTGATAACATTGATTGGGAAGAAATTGTTGATGAAGAAAATAATATAGAATTAGGCGAACTGTATGATGATTTATGTAAAGATCAAGGACATAAAATTGGCGGATATCCATTTTTCACACAGACAGATCCGAGAGAATGGGAAGAAAAATACCAACAGCATGACATATTATTGCTGCAAATCGATACAGACGATTCATTAAATATTATGTGGGGAGATTCTGGTGTTGCTAATTTCTTTATACGTAAGGAAGAGCTGTTAAATCTAGATTTTTCCAATGTCATTTACAATTGGGATTGTTACTAGAAGATATAAATAAAATAATAGCAAACAAAAAATCTTCCTGAAGGTAAGGGAAGATTTTTTTATATTAAAAATAAACGTTATGTTAACTAGAATAAAAAACAATGAGTGTAATGAAAGTCAAGCCTAAATAACAGAAATAACAACAAATAATGTAAAGTTGTAAAATGTGTGCAAATAGCAATCAATTCATTAAGTAAAACATAAAATAAAATCACTAATTTATATTTTGTATAGAAATAATTTTTCTGTATAAAAATTTCTTGCCGATCAAAAATGATTTGGATTCGTTAAATCTCAAGCGATTATTGATTAAGATTTGCTGTGATGAATTTATAACAAATAAAAACGATAAAAACTGAAGAAATTTGTTTAGATAAGATTTCATGTGAATCTCACTAAAAATCTCTGTTACGTCTCATTAAGTATAGTTTACTTGGTTTTTGATACCTGTAATCGATTTGTTTCTATAACTTCCTATAATATATATTATGTTAACTGGATAAAAGTAATAAACTTATTATATGTTAGTTTAGATTGT